>JAFGIL010000068.1 GCA_016929635.1 Endomicrobiales bacterium | reverse complement strand
TGCCCCGCTGGGATTAGTGATAATTATATCCCAAACGCCGGCTGCCGCACTGGTTGAAATAGTAATATTTGCGGTTAGTGTGGTTGAGCTTACGTAAATTACGCTGTTTACATTTATACCTTCGCCGCTGAAAGTTGCTGTTGGAGTTGATATAAAGTTTTTTCCTGATATTGTTATGTCTATAGTGTCGCCTATGCGTCCTGCGGATGGCGTAACGGCATTTGTTTCCACACCTATAATCTCTACGGTATTTGATTTCGTGCCGGATTGTTCGTCTATGTTGGTTACTGTAATATCCCTTAGCCCCAATGCTGCGCCGCTCGATACGGACAAAACAGCTGCAACCTGGCTTGTTGAGTTAACAGTAATTGAACTTGCGCTGACGCCTGTTCCGCTGCACGTTATCTGCAGTCCGTTATAGAAGTTTTCACCTGTAATAATCAAATTGTAACTTTCCCCCTGTATAACAGATGATAGGGAAACGGAAGTTATTGCAGGTGGAACCCCCAGATATTTTACCGTATAAATATCATTATCCGAGCCGTCCTTCCTGTACCCTGTGACAATTATGTTTCCTTCAGAGTCCGTTGCAACAGCATTTGCGGTATCATCAGCGCTGGCAGTATAATTTGCGGAAGAGAGCACTACAAGATTGGGGTTACATTTAACAACAATATAAGTATTACCTGTGCAGTTCTTCATCCCTGTAACTATAATATTATCCGAACCGTCAACAGCTATTGAATGGCCTTTATAGATGTCAGGCCGCTCCAGATCCGGCAGCACAGGTGCGACGGATGAAATAACCACAAGATTCGTATCGTATTTGAATATTAGCAGGCTTGTAATTCCACCTGGCCCCATGTCAGGCCCGGAACAAATATAGTAGTCCATTATGACATATCCTATGGCTATTGTATTATCCTGGCTGTCTGTGGCTATATCAAAGCCATATCCCTCATTATTAAGAGTTTTATAAACGCCGTCATTGTAGTAATAACTGTAAAATGCCGAAGATAACTCCTCGATGGCTGAACTGCGTTTAATGACATAATACTGATTATTTTTTATGGTTATTATGTTATCCTGGCTGTCTGTGGCAACGCCTACTGCGGCGTTGTAGGATTTCGAAGTGATTAAATTCAGATAATTGTCATATTTTACTATGTAATTTTGCCCTGTTACCACTATATTGTCCTTGGTATCAATTGCTATTGCTTCTGCTGTATCATCGCCGCCACTGTCAAAAGTTACAGAAGAAAGCACTACAAGATTATTATCGTATTTTATCGTAAAATAATCGTTGTTTGAGCCGTTATCACTATATCCCGTGACTATAATGTTATCTGAACTGTCTATTGCGACGGCATTTGCCTGGTCAGTATTGCCGCCATCATACGTAGCTACGGCTAATACCTGTGTTAAATCTGAATTGTATTTTATTGTGCAGTAATCATGGTTTGTTCCGTTCCATCTTTTTCCTGCAATGATTATATTATCGAGGCTGTCTACAGCTATGCCGTAACCCATGCCATCATTATAAGTAGCGGAAGAAATGGGTATTAATGTTCCTACCGCTGTAGCATCGACAGAAGTAAAAAAAAGAATTCCAAAAATTATTGGTAATATTTTACTTTTGTTTATCATTGCCCTAATGCCATTCTATGTCCGCTATAGCTTACCACTAAAATTTATATTTTCTTTTATGTTTCTGTATTTGCTTGGACAGTTTGCTTATTTTCTTCTCCCAGACCACTTTTTCATTCCGGAATTTTACTTTTTCCTTGCGGGTTGCCAGATACCTGAGTTCTTTTTTGAGTTTAAGATAGTTCTGGAACCTTTTGGAATCCAGCTCGCCTTTTTCTATGGCGCTTTTGACCGCGCATCCGGGTTCATCCGTATGCGTACAGTCCCTGAATTTGCATTTATCTGCAAGATATTTTATATCCGAAAAAGTATTTTCAAGGCTGTCTTCATCTGCCCACAGCTGAAGTTCGCGCAAACCCGGGTTATCGATAACGATTCCTCCTCCCGGAAGAAGTATCAACTCCCTGTGGGTCGTTATGTGTTTTCCCTTGCTGTCGGATTCACGCACAGCCCCTACTTTAAGCCTTTCCTCTCCCAGCAGGCGGTTAATTATTGTTGATTTTCCCACACCCGAAGACCCCAGAAACGCTATCGTGGTCCCTTTTTGAATGTATTTCATTAAGTCTTCCACTCCCTTGTTATTTAAGGCGCTTAGAGTATGAATAGGAAATCCTAATGAGATGGACTTTACTTCTTCTATTCTTTGCTGGAGGCTGGAACATAAGTCTGTTTTATTCAACAAAATGACAAATTTTACATTGCTGTCACCGGTAAGGGTAAGGTATCGTTCTATTCGCCTTGGGCTGTAATCACCGTCAAGCCCGTTTACCAGAAATACGATATCTATGTTTGAAACCAGAACCTGTTCATCCGTTATACTGCCGGCTGCTTTCCTTGAGAATTTAGTATTTCTCGGAAGAATTTCCTCAATTACAGCCAGGCTTCCTTCGGGAGACAACCGCGCCATTACCCAGTCTCCCACAACAGGGAAATCCCCCATTGATTCGGAATTGAAACGCAGCTTGCCTGATAGTTCGGCCCTGTATTCACCGGACTCGCCCAGAATCAGGTATATTTCTCTCTGCGCTGTAGCTACCCTTGCAGGAAAAAGGTCTTCGTGATATTTCCCATTTTTAAAGGATTCTTCAAAAAATTGATTCCATCCCAATTCTTTTAAATTCATGATTATGGTGTTTTTTATATGGCTATTTCTGGTCTCTGAAGTATTGTTCTATAATTTCCTTTGCAGCTTCTTCGTCTTTTTTGGCAACCATGATTCTGATGGGGACAGCGCCGCTTCCTGCAGGGACTATGGAAGAGTAGTATTTTCCCTGGACAAAGTATTGTATGTTGCTGGATTCAAGCAGTGACTCTATAAATCCGGTTTCAAACGGGCTCCATGACCTGAATATCTCAACAAGCTCTTGATCATTCATTATCTTCAACCTCGAATTCCTTACTGGTAAAAAAAACAAAAAGCATTATGATTCCGTGTATTGCGGTTCCTGCAAGGCCTGCCATCCAGATGCCTATTTCTTTCATACCCATATGATTTGATAATATTAGAGCTAGCGGTATTTGGAGAATATACAGGGTTAATGCCGTTACAATCATTGGTTTTACTGTATTGCCCGCACCCTGAAGCGCGCGGGACAGAATTATGCTTGTTGAAAGAAATAATGACCCTACGGCCAGATACCTGAAAAAAATGCTGGCAATATTAATAAATTCTGGCTCCGGATTGAAGAGCGCGGCTATTTCTTTTGCAAATATAAAAACAATTGTCCCGCTTATTAAAAGAAATCCGAGATAAATGATAGTTGATATCATTGCTATGTTAACGGCTCTTTTTGGGTTTTTTGCGCCCAGGTTCTGGCCCGAAAGGGTTGCGGTTGCTCCCCCGAGCCCGAATCCGGGAAACAGGAAAACATGAAACAGCCTTCCGCCTACTCCGTACGCAGCAACAACTACGGTCCCGAAAAGGGCGGTTATTTTGATAAGGACTATCATTGAGAAACTTCGTAAAAGCATCTGGATTGATCCAGGTAAGCCTATGTTGAATATTTTTTTGATTATTTCAAGGTTAACGGGCAGATGTTTCTTTGATATATGAATGAGTTTTTTGCCGTGCAGAAGCATGTAAACCATCAGAATGCTTCCTATGGTCCTTGATATGACAGTAGCAAGTGCGGCCCCAGAAACCCCCAATCTTGGGAAACCAAGCATACCGAATATCATAATGGGGTCAAGTATTATGTTTAATATCACTGAAAATCCCCATATTTTCATAGGGGTGGTTGTGTCGCCGATGCCCTGGAATACTGCGTTGCTTAAAAACATGAAAAACATTGTTATTATGCCTGCAAAAAGTATCTTGAGGTATGACATCCCCGTAGCAAGCACGTTTCCTTCAGCTCCGAGCAATTCCAATATTTTGGGTGATGCCAAAAATCCTATGATTCCGATAGCCAGGGATATAATAATACCCAGATAAAAGGACTGGATTACAACTCTGTCAGCCTCATCGAAATTTCGTTCCCCGAAAGAGCGTGATATTAAAGCTACTATGCCAAATCCCAAACCTACTCCGAAAGTAGCCAGGAAAAAAATTACTACACTTCCAAGGGAAACGGCAGCAAGCGCATCAGAACCAAGCTTTCCCACAAAAAAAGCATCGGTTAATTCAAGCGCTATCCCGAAGAGATTGGAAATAATCATGGGAATAGCAATAGAAAGTATGCTTTTCAGGATGCTTCCCTGGGTTAAAAGCGATACGATTTTTTCACTTTGTTGATGACGGGATGTATTCATTTTGTTTATATAAATTAATATTAATAATAGATGTATCGTCAATTTTACTAAAAAATGAGCAATATGACAAATCAGAATCTGGTTTGACTAAAGTATTGTTTTTTCATAAATTTTAATTGATAAATGGATAATTGGCGAGGTGCAGGTAACTGAAAAAATTGGGGCCTATAAGGACTTCTTCAAATATTCATAATTTTTTGTAATTTTGCCGTTCTGGAGGATGGTTGCATTTCTTATTTCTTTTGGCAGGGCTGTATGGTTTGTTATATCAAAAACGCCGTGTTCCGCGATCTGGTAAACGTATTCTTTAATTAACGAACTGAAATCGATTGAGGCGTTGAGCGGCAATTCCGCAGGAAGGTTGTCCACGGCCAATACCGTAATACCTTCTGAATTATATCCGTCAACAAAACGCTTGTTTTTCGGGCTGTAGGTAAAAGTAGGAGTTTCCGGATTTGTAGCTTTGCAGGTCAGCTCTACGGAGCCGTTAACATCGCATGACAAGTCCCCGATGAAATCCATGCGAAACGGCCTGGATTTATATAATTTATTAATCATTGAATAAGTCACAATCTTTGGATACCTTTTGTCCCAGTAGCTAGTATGAACAAGCATGTTTAAATAAGGCAGATAAACATCCATATTGGATTCGAAGTTTTGCGGGTCGGAGAGGTACTCCTCAAAATAAAAACCGGTCCTTTTTTTAGACCTGAATTTTTCTTCCCTGAAGAAAACAATTTTGTATAATTTATTTCGTATACCTTTCTGATGTTTTACAAACCTGACTATATCCCTCGGATGGATCTCCGTAGGATTCAACAGGGACAGAATTTCCTGCACCCCCCTTGATACGTTCCCATGCCCCGTGATTCCAATAATAAAAGGAGACAGTCTTTTGTCGAAACCTTTATTTCTTATGTAATAATCTGTTTTTGCGAATGAAGCCTTAACTTCTTTAAGTGATTTGTACTCCCTGGAAGGCTTGATTGAGAAAAAAGGGTTTTTTATATTCCTCCATTCAAGTTTTTTTCCGAAATAATAAAGGCTGTCTATAATGCCGCATATTCCCGCAAACCTGCCGAAATAGACAAGCCGCTTGCCGTGAATATCCGTTATTTTTTCATAATCGATTAATGTTATTTTGTTTTTAAAACATGCTTTTAAAAGAGGTATGTTGTGGCGCTGCCCCTTAGCTGTATGTGAAAATATCATATAAAGTTTGTCGGCATACAAATCTTTAATCTTAGGTTCTTTGATGCCTATTAAGAGGTTTGCTTTATTGAACCTATTTACTATTTTTGCGCCTGCTTTTTTATATTGGCTGTCCGGATAGATCCTTGAAGCACTGGATTCTACCTCAACCTCTATCCCCTTTTTAATCAGCCAGCTTACATCATGCGGTGTAAGAGGTGCTCTTTTTTCAAACTCTTTGGTTTCCCTTAATATGCCTATAACTAATCTTTTTCTCATTGTCCTTTATCCTTGATATTTTTAAGCCTTTACTTTGACTCTGCCAAGATTTTTTCTAAATTCTGCATTTTATTTACCGGGCAGTTTCCCGTCCAGCAGTAAAGGCAGAGTTTTTCCTTGGGCAGGCCAATGGCAGAAACCATGTCATCAACTGTCTGGTATTTTAAAGTTGTCACTTCAATATCCTTTCTTATCCATTCAACCATCTCTTTGTATTTTTGTGAATTGCTGTCTATGTATTCAGAAACATTTTCTATGTCATGACCTTCGAGGCTTCGAATGGCGCGCCTGGCCGCAAGCTCGGAAATGCTGCGGGTTGAAAGGTTGAATATACACGGGAACATCAAAGGAGGGCAGGGAATTCTGGCGTGTATTTCCTTTGCCCCGTCATTCCATAACTTTTTTATAGTAAAATTCTTGAGCTGCGTGCCCCTGACAATCGAGTCATCGCATATCACGATTCGATTATCTTTAATGATATCTTTTACAGGTATAAGTTTCATTTTTGCAATTAAATCCCTTGTCGATTGCGACGGCGGAGTGTAGCTTCGCCCGTACCCTGGGGTATATTTTATCAGAGGTCTCCTAAAAGGTTTCTTTGATTCTTGTGCATATCCAAGAGCATGGGAAGTGCCCGAGTCAGGAACGCCGGAAGCAAGGTCGATTTCTATGTCTTTATCGCGTTTTGCAAGGAACCTGCCTGACCTTTCCCTTACGGTTTCTACGTTTATTCCCTCATAACTTGATGCAGGAAATCCCGTATATATCCACAGGAAGGCACATATTTGATTCGTGCTTTTTCCCGAAACTTTTTGCACCATTCCGTCTTCATTGAGCAAAATAATCTCCCCGGGCTCAAGATATTTTACAATCTTGAATCCGAGATTGGGAAATGCGCTGGTTTCAAGAGAAACCGCCAAAGCGTCTTCCCTCTGGCCTACGGTTAAGGGGGTGTAGCCGTACCTGTCTCTTGCCGCATATATTCCTTCTTTATTCAGTATCAGCAGCGAACAGGAACCTTCTATCTGGTCGTACATTTTTTCAATGCCGTCAAGCAGATTGTCCCCCATAATAATCAGCTTGGCTATAAGTTCCGTGGTATTTACCACCCCGTTACTTACTTCGCTGAAAGAAATGCCTTTATCCAGAAGCATTGATGTGAGTTGTTCCTTATTTTCCAGTAAGCCTGTTGTTACTATACAGAAAGAACCGAACTTTGAATTAATAAATATAGGTTGTTCATCATACGAACTTATAACGCCTATTCCCTTGTTGCCTTCTATATTCTTGAAATCTTCGAAAAATTTTGACTTAAACTGTGTCTGGCTTATATTATGAATCTGCCTTTTAAAATCATCGCCAAGGACTGCTATGCCTCCAAAACCGGTACCCAGATGCGAATGATAGTCAGTGCCGTAAAATAAAGTCTGACAGCAATCCCCTTTTGATGCTACTCCGAAAATTCCGCTCATTTTTTCCTCCGTTAAACCTGTATAATTTCCTAAGTTAAGCAGGTTTTAAATTAAATTATGCTCTTTAAAACTGAAGTAGTTATTTCCTCCGATTATTATATGATCCAGTAGCTTTATATCAATTGTATTCAACGCATCGGCAATGGCTTTTGTCACCTCAATATCGTTCTTGGAAGGCTTTATTGATTCTCCTGGATGGTTATGTGCAACTATCACGTTTACAGCGTGATGATAAAGGGCGCGTTCAACAATTTTTCTCGGATAAACCGCGGACCTGTCAATTGTGCCTTTCTGTATTGTTTCCAGGGAGATTAATTTATTGCCTTTATTCAGGAACAACGCATTGAACTCTTCGTTTGCTGAACCTTTGAGGTATACTTTTAAATAGTTTACAACCAGGCCCGGTGAGGAAAGCAGGTCTTTATTAAGCAGCTCATTTTTAAAGTATATTATTGATATGTCTTTTAAAAAGCGCAAAAACAGGGCAGTATGGTCGGAAATACCTTTGATTGTTTTCAGCTCCTTTGTGTCTGCATTCAGGACTTTGTCAATTGTCTTAAATTTCTCAATTAATTTTTTGGCTATGGGTTTAATGTCTCTTCTGGGAATCGCATAACCCAAGGCATATTCGAGGATCTCATAGTCATGCCAGCCGTCCAGCCCGGCGGATAAATATTTATCCTTGATTCTTTTGCGATGCCCTATGTAATCAGGTGTATTAATCATATGATAACCAGCACCATAGGAGTAAAACGAATGCCGTTTTGCTCCGTTTGTTTGCCTGCTTTCCAGAAGCCCATTTTTTCGTATTTCTTTACTGAGTTTGGCGGAACATCTGCGGTTAATCTCTTGACTTCACAGACATTTTTCCTGCAATAACTGATAAAGTTGAAAATCAGCTTTCTGCCTACGTGCTTGTCCTGATACGGCTTTTCTACAAAAAACATTGATATATGGCTGAAATTCTTCACCTCGATCATTCCTATTATCCTGCGGGTGATTTTATTTTCGGCAACAAAGACTATGTGATTGTTTGAAAATCTTTCTTTTATTTTTTCAGGACGGACATAATCCAGAAATTTGCTGACCCCATAGCTTTTACAGTAAGGCGCAACGGAGTCCATAAATACCGATTTTGCGATATCAGATACGAATTTCTCTTCGTTATTCCTTAATTGTCTAACAATAACGTTTTCCATTATATTTACCCTAATTTACGTCTTTGACTTCTTTAATTCGGAAAAATGCATCCAGATAAACCAAAAAGCCCCTGTCAATATAATAAAACCGCCCAGTAATTCCCTTGTTACTGGCAGCTTCCCTAGAAAAATAAAAGATATCGGGAATACAAATATAGGCTGCAGCGTAGTAACAATTGTTGAGTGTGATAAATCCCAGTATGAATAAGATTTAAATAATAACAAAAAGCTTATAGTAGGCCCTATCAAGGCGCCTAAAAATACAACTAACCAGTATCGGTGTTCTGCGCTGAAAGACAAATTTCCGGAGATAAGCGCCCATATTAGCATCATCATAGATGCTATTGCAGCCCTGTAGAATATAAGGACACTGGAAGGAACCTCTTTCACTTTCATTTTTGCCAGTACCATGGGAAAAGCAGAAATAAGGCATGCAAGAAGCGTAAAGAAAATTCCTTTTCCCACAATTTTCCATCTTCCGACCGCACTGAATAATCCCCCCAGAATCATTACTAAAAGGCACAGTAATTCTTTAAATAGCAATTTTTCTTTAAGGAATATTACACCCATAAGTACGGTAAATACGGGCGCAAATCTCCAGAGGAAGGAGCTGAACAAAGGATCCAAATAGTACAAACCCTTCCATGAAAATATCATAGTCATCCCGGAAGTAACTCCCAGTAAAATTATTTTAAAAATCGAACCCTGAGGCAGAATTATTTTATTTATATTACCCGACAATACTATTATACAGAAAGAACATATTGAAGCAGACAGCGCCCAAAGCAGCGTAAAAGTCGTTACATTAAATCCCATCAGTCCGTATTTTGCGGTTACAAAATTAAAAGACATCAGGAAAGTCCCGGTAAGGGACAAAAATAATCCCTTGAACGTGTTGTTTTTCAGATAAATTTTTAAATCCATGATTAGTGTTCTTTTAATAATTAAAAATCTGTATTATGTGCTTTGATAGGCGCCCTGAGTTTTTTCTTTTCTGATTGTATTTTCTTAAGCCTTAATAGCTTTTCTTTTGCGCGTTTTGACCTTTTCCGTTTTTGCCTGCGTATTTTTTCTATTTCCTGCTGTTTTACGCTTTGTTTCCCGAGTATCATTGCTTCTATTTTATCAACCAGCCAGCACCTTGCGATGTACCTGTTTGTTGACTGCTGGCGTTCCCTCTGGCATTTTACCTCTATCCCTGTCGGGATGTGTTTTAAATAAACGCAGGTGGAAAGCTTATTTACATTTTGCCCGCCTTTACCGCCTGAACGGATGAACTTCTCAATTAGGTCTTTTTCATGTATGCCGAATTTCAGCATGCGTGTTTTAAGCAATTCAATTTTTTTGGGGTTTACGGCAAATTGCATTATATGGTCCGGTAAAAATTAATTTTCGAACACAGAATAACTAGTATCTTTGTATCCAGTTTACAATTTTGTAGGATATTGATTTATTTAACATCTGTACTCCATGGCTGGAATTGTTACCTTGAACAAAAAGAACCCGTTTGTTTGCTTTGACTTGGTTGTAAAGAAGGTAAGAGCTTTGATATGCGTAAGTGTCATTCGGTGAAGATACAATTGCCAGGGGGCGGCCCTTTTTATTTTCTTCGGAAATTTTAAAAGCAGATATCGCTTCCCTTGTATCTAGGCCTGCATAGTTTAATCCGGGTGATAGTAAAACCACGGGCATTATTTTTTCGTTTTTCGAAGCATATATAAGGCAAACATTAGCACCTAAACTTGCACCTATTAAACCTATCCTGTTTTCCCGTATAGCCCTTTTAGTTTCTAGGTACTTTACGGCTTCTTCCAGGTCAGATACCATTTTTTCCCAGTGTGTATTCTGCCCTGAAGCTCCGAAATTCTGGTAATTGATGGTTTGTCCGTCTTCCTTTTGCGTGCTGTTGCCGTGCCCCCTTGCATCATAAGAGAGAAACCCATTGCCATATTTTATCAATCTTTTAATAAATCCCTGCCATTCTTCCTGATTACTGCCCAACCCGTGAAGAAGTATAAAAACTTTTCTTCGGGCGCTGGAAGGTTTTTGGTAAAGCCCGTTTATAACTATTCCGTCTTTAGTTACAAACGATATTTTCTTGCCTATTCTTCCGCCCCTTCTTCTTCTGGCATAACAAACACTATTTGGCATTATAATCAAGGCTGTCAGTATGATAATTAGTAATTTTTTTAAGTTAAACATAAAATTAATTCTTTTTATTAGAGCCGACATCATAACCAAACCACCAGTTCTGCCTTCTCTCGGGATGTTTTATCCCCCTAGGAACCACTCTTCTTTCCCTTCTATAAATCCTTTCAATGTCATTATACAGGTAAAATTTTTCCTTCAGGTGCTTTATAAACAGCATTTCTGCTTTTCCAACCATCAGCCAGCCGTGGTGAACAAGGGAACTGTGAAAAAGATTTATCACGCCGTCTTTCACGTTCGGTTTAAAGTATATAATAACGTTTCTGCAGAATATAGCATCAAAATTGTCACCGGGCGGATTTTCGCTTAAGAAGTTGTGGCGCTGAAAAGTTATCATGGGCCTTAATGATTTATCAATTTCGTATAATTGTTTGTCTTTTGCGTTTATATTATGGAAATATTTCAGGATATAATCGTTGGATACATCGCATAACGAATGCGAATCATATATCCCGGCCTCGGCTTTCTTTAAGGAAACCTCGTCAATATCAGTGGCAATTATTCTTGCTCTAATTTGTGTGTCTTTCAGTGCTTCCCTTAATAATATTGCAATAGAATAGGCTTCTTCTCCGCTGGAACATCCGCACGACCAGAGGTAAATGCTCTTGTTTTTATTATCTGTTTTTTCTTTTATCATTCTCTGGATAACGTCTTTTTTAAGTGTTTCCCAGAAAGTAATGTCGCGGAAAAATTTGGTTACATTAATGGTCAGGGCATTGAAAAGTTCCCTTATCTCATAAAGGCTGTTTTCAAGCAGTTTAATATATCCAAAATAATCGTGCTGTTTTAGATTATTGGCAAGTATCCGCGAGTTTATACGTCTTTTTATGTATAACTCATTATACTGCTTGCAATCCAGCCCGGTGCTTTCATGAATAATTTCAACCAGTTTATTAAAGAATAATTTTTCTTTTTCCATAAATATATATTAATTATATTTAGTATTATGTAGTATATTAAATTCTTATTAAGTCGTCAAGGCAGGGCTCATTTGAAGATTTCAAAACAAAGCATAAATTTTTTTTATTACCAGTGCAAGATAGGTTTTCGTGCTGCTTCCACTTCATTAAGGCGGCTAACCGGAGTATTTTGAGGCGCATTTTTTAAAAGTCCCGGGTCATTCTGGGCTTCTTCGATGATTTTAAATAAAATTTTCACAAAATCGTCCAATGCTGCTTTCGTTTCCGTTTCTGTCGGCTCTATCATTAAAGCTTCTTCCACTATTAAAGGAAAATAAATTGTGGGCGCGTAGAATCCATAATCAAGGAGGCGTTTTGCAACGTCCAGAGTCCTTACGTTATTCTCAACAAGAGGCTTTCCCGACAAAACGAACTCATGGAAACATCTGTTTCCCGCTGGTGCCGGCAGTTTTTCTTTTAATATCGATAGCAGGTAATTTGCGTTAATTACAGCCTGTTCGCTTGTTTTTTTCAGCCCTTCTCTGCCCAGAGATTCAACATATGCGGCAGCTTTGAGTATTACGGGCACGTTTCCATAAAAGGAACGCACCTTTCCTATGGTCTGGGGTTTTTCGTAGTTGAAACGAAATTCGTTTTTATTGTTCTTTTCAATTCCTGGTACAGGGAGAAAAGGTTCAAGAGGCTTTTTTACTCCGATTGGCCCTGAGCCCGGGCCTCCGCCCCCGTGTGGTGTGGAAAAAGTTTTATGAAGGTTTATGTGCATGAGATCAAAACCCAGGTCGCCGGGCCTTGTTATTCCCATCAGGGCGTTCAGATTAGCCCCGTCATAGTACAGAAGAGTCCCGTTTTTATGTGCAGCGTCTGCTATTTCCAATATGTCTTTCTCGAAAACGCCCAAAGTGTTGGGTACGGTAAGCATAAGTGCAGCCACATCCTGGGTTAACAGCTCTTTTATTTTTTGCAGGCTGAGGATTCCGTTCTGTTCGGATTTTACGGGTAGTATTTCAAAACCCGCAAGCGCCGCGGATGCAGGATTGGTCCCGTGTGCCGAATCAGGCACGATAATCTTATGGCGTTTTTCATTTCTTGAGTTAAAATATGCGCGTATTATCAGAAGCCCTGTAAACTCGCCGTGCGCACCTGCTGCGGGCTGTAAAGTAAAGCTGTCCATTCCGCAAATTTCGCATAAATTCTTTTCCAGGGTATGCATAATTTCAAGCAGGCCCTGTACTGTCCCCTGAGGCTGATAAGGATGAAGGTTTTTAAGTCCCGGTAACGAAGAGATTTTTTCGTTTATAGGAGGGTTATATTTCATCGTGCAGGAACCCAGCGGGTAAAAATTGGTGCTCTGGGCATAGTTGAGCTGTGAAAGCCTGGTAAAATGCCTGCGCAGAACGGGCTCGCTCAATTCGGGCAGATTCAATTCGCTTTTCCTCTGATATTTTTCAGGGATAAGCTCTGTTAAATCCTTTTCAGGAACGTCTGTTTCCGGAACCGAATAACCTGTTTGTCCCTGATGCGATAGTTCGTTCAAAAGTTTTTCCATTTAACAGCCTTTTAAAACCTCGATTAATTTATCAATGTCTTCCTTTGTTTTTGTTTCCGTAACGCAGAAAAGGAGGCAGTCCGAATACTCCTTGTAAAATCTGGAAAGCTCAAAAGGGCCTATGATATTCCCGCTGAGCAGCTTTTTCTGTATTTCTTTGATGTCTTTTTTTGTTTTTACTGCAAACTCATTGAAAAATGATTGATTTTTGAATGCCGGCTCAAACCCCGGGATTTTCGTTATTTTATCAAAAGCGTAGTGGGATTTCTGCAGGTTCGTTTTTGCCAGTTCCCTGATCCCGTTTTTTCCCCAGCCTGCAAGATAAACGCATCCCGCAAGGGCGTTGAGGGCTGAGTTTGTACAGATGTTTGACGTTGCTTTTTCGCGTCTGATATGCTGTTCCCTTGATTGCAGCGTTAGAACGTATCCCCGCCTTCCTTTTGAATCAGTAGTTTGGCCGACAATACGGCCGGGCATTTTCCATGAGAATGCTTTTTTGCAGGCAAGAAAACCAAAAGTAAAACCTCCGAAACCGCTTGCATTTCCCAAAACCTGGCCCTCGCCTACTGCAATATCAGCCCCTGCCTCTCCCGGAGATTTTAAAATACCGAGAGATATGGGATTAACCACGTTTATCAGTAAAACACCTGATTTTTCAATAATATTTTTAAATTCTTGAATATCTTCGATTGTTCCCAGAAAGTTCGGAGATTGGAGTATTAATGCAGCGCAATCGCTGCTGACAAGTTCTTTTGCTTTGCTTATTGATGTTGTCCCGTTTTCTATCGGTACGGGCACAATGTTAACGTCAATCCCCTGCAAGTAGGTTCCTAATACCTGCTGATACTCCGGATGCAGGGCTTCTGAAACCAGTATTTTTTTTAATCCTTTTGACCTGATTGCAAGCAGTGCAGCCTCAGCAACCGCACTTGCCCCATCGTATAGAGAGGCATTGGTTACTTCCATACCGGTTAGCTCTACTACTAAACTCTGGTACTCAAATATGCTTTGCAGCGTACCCTGGCTTGCTTCCGGCTGATACGGGGTATAAGCAGTGGAGAACTCTGAGCGGCCGGTGATTTCCTCAACCAAAGACGGGATAAAATGTTCATATATTCCAGCACCCAAAAAGTTCAAGTTATTATTTAATGATTTATTATTATTGCTTGATTTTTCATATCTTTTAATTAGAGATTGCTCGGATATGCCTTTAGGCAGGTTAAGCTCCTTTACCTTTCTGGATTGTGGTATGGCCGCAAAAAGCTCATCTGCGCATTTGACACCTATGCGTTCAAGCATTTCCTGTTTTTCTTTTTCAGTGATTGGTATGTAGTCCATATGAAGATGCCGCTTAAGGATGTGAATCCGTAGTCAGATTATTGCAGAAATATTTTTCGCAACAATAACAAACAAATCATCGCATTCACTTGTCAGTTTTGTAAGTGACAATAAGTCCTTGGCACTTAGCAATTTGGCCCTTTCTATAATTTTTAGGAATAAACGTGATTCTTTTATCTCTTCAAAAACTTCTTTTAACTTATGTATGAAGTCGTCTTTACTATTAGACCTGCGTGCTTCTTCGTAATCGGAGCCGGGCGAAGTTGCTGAGTTCAGAAGCTGTTCCCCGATATGATTTCCGATTACGGTTTTTGGCAGTTTATCAACCAGCCTTACAACATTTATCTCAAAATCAATCAGGCGTTCAGCCAGATCGCTGTTATAAAACTTTGTGATATCCGGCTTTTCATTATTGGTTTTTAACTGTTTGTTCATAATCTTCACCTGATAACAGCTGTTCAAACTCTTCAGGCTTAGATGGTTCAATAACGAATAAATATCCCTGTTCGTACGGAGAGCTGTTTACCAGCTCGGGGCTGTTTGTTACAGTATCGTTTACCTGGGCTATTTTTCCTGAAACAGGGCTGTATATATCAAAAGCTGATTTTACCGATTCGATAACGCAGGCAGAAGCTCCTTTTTCCACGCTTTTGCCGACCTGAGGCAGTTCCACGTGGACTACATCTGTGATTTCATGCTGGGCATGGTCTGTTATGCCGACTCTTATTTTTCCGTTTTCTTTCTTGGCCCATTCATGGGTTTTTGTATAACGCAGGTCTTTTGGGATGTTGCTCATTTCTCCTCCTAATATGATGATTATCGCAGATTCTTAGCAGATAGCCGCAGATTAAGTGTTCATCTGCTTTTTATTTGTGTTTATCTGTGCCTTTTATAAAATGGTTTTTTTACAACTTTTGCGGCTCTGGGCTGGTTATGCACCATTATTTTAACTTCTTTTCCCGTATCCAGCTTCTGATTTATATATCCCAGACAGATACCTTTTTTTAAGGTTGGCGAAAAAGTCCCGCTTGTTACCTTGCCGATTATTTTTGAGTCTAATATTATATCACAATTTTCCCTTGGAATTCCAGTTTCCAGAATAAAAGCCTTGAGAAATCTTGCCGGGCCTTTTTCTTTCTGCTCCTTTATAACATTTTTACCGATGAAATCCTTATCCCAGTATATTGTCCATGACAGGCCTGCTTCTATGGGTGTTGTATTTTCTGTTATGTCATGGCCGTGAAGGGACATGGCAGCCTCGAGCCTTAAAGAGTCCCTTGCGCCCAGGCCGCAGGCCTTGGCTCCGAGAGATAAAAGCTTTTGCCATATCTGAACCGCGGAATCGTTTGATACGAATATTTCAAATCCGTCTTCTCCCGTATAACCGGTCCTTGCCAGTATCGCAAATTGAGGTGAAATAAAATTAAAGCTTGGTTTTAAAAAATTGAAATAATTCAGTTTTTTCAGGTCTTCTTTCAGCAGAGGCTGAAGAATTTTTTCCGCGTTCGGGCCCTGAAAAGCTATAAGGGAGGTCTTATCGCTGATATTTTCCAGGTTTACCCCTTCGCTTTTATGTTTTTGGAGCCAGCTGAAATCCTTTTCCAGGTTTGCGGCATTCACCACCACAAAAAAATCATTCTCGCGCCTGTAAACAATGAGGTCGTCGATTATACCGCCGTTTTCATTCAGGAATAATGTGTACTTTGCTTCACCGGTTTTTAGCCCGGGTATATTTGCGGTTGTTAGTTTATTCAGGAAATCAGCTGAATTTTTGCCCGATACAATGAACTCGCCCATGTGGGAAGCATCAAATAAGCCGCAGTTGTTCCGCACGGTATTATGTTCGTCCAGGATACTCGTGAATATAACAGGCATGTCCCACCCGCCGAAATCAACGAATCTGGCGTTCAATTTTTTGTGTTCGTGGTAAAGCGGGGTTTGTTTAAGTTTTTTTTCCGTTTTTTGCATTTAACACTCCATAGCTGTCTTTATTAAGAGATATCAATACGTCAAACAGTTTTTGATTCATAACGATATCTTTTTGTTTATTCATATATTCCCGGGCCAGTAATTCTCTGAACCTCAATAGTTCCTTGCGTAATGTTTTTTTTGAAATAGATTTTACTGTTAAGTCAATTAGTTCGAAAGCCCTTGCATAACAGTTGTTAACCTCTTCAAAATCATTTTTTGAAATTCGGCTTCCGGCTCTTTGAATCTCGCTTCCAATCATCAATATTCTTTTAGAAAGAGGAAATGCGGCCCATTTATCTAAAGTTAGCGTCTTGTGATATTTAAGCTGCATGGTTTATCCATTTATTCAGGATAATTTCTATTTTTTTTCGTATTTCCGGATTTTCTATTTCCATGGAATTATTGTCTTGGTGAGGGCGGATATTTATCAGTGCGATGTATTCTATAAATTTATTTTTCTCATTATCGGGGAATAAATTGATCCCCCACAGGTTTTCCTGTTCTGATCCGTTATCGATAAGCTCGGTTTCCAAGTCAGCATGCAGCCCGGCATCTAAGGCAATTATTTCTTTTTCGATGTCCACAACAGCTTTTATCATGGAGGAAAAAAAATTCAAATATTTTTCCGTTAAATCTTTGCTGGTAATTTTATTTTCTAGGATAGTCATTTTTTTGGCAGCTCTACGCTTCTGTTTAGAAAGTCCTCACATGCCCCGTGTATGGTTTCAGAAAGCGCCGGATGAAAGAACATCTCCCTGCTTAAATCTTTTACAGTCATCTTGTGCTTTATTGCAAGCGCTATCACGGATATAAGGTTTCCGGCTTCCGGCCCGATAATCTGTCCTGCAAATATCCTTCCTGTCTTCTTATCAGCGATAACTTTTACCCAACCGGTTCTTTCCCCCAGGATAAATGCCTTGGAGTTTGAGGCAAAAGGAAAACGCCCTGCTGAAACTGTGTTCCCGGAGCGGTAGTTTTCCCCGGCACCTACGCTTGCTATGGGCGGGAAACTGAACACAACGCGCACAATCGGTGGGTATTCGGAAACAGCTTTATTGCCCAAAGCATTTTCTGCTGCAAGTATTCCTTCGGCCTGTGCGGTGTATGCCAGATAGCTGTTGCCCGTAACATCGCCGCACGCGTATATACCGGGCTGGGTTGTTTCAAAATGGGATGTTACCTCTATTCCTTTTTGGCTATATTTGATTCCTGCTTTTTCAAGAGCGAGAGATTCTATGTTCGGCTTCCTTCCCACTGCAACCAGAATTTTTTCTGATTTATTAATGTAATCATCGAGTTTATCCACACTTGTTTGAACGTTTATTCCCTGCCTTTCAAGGATTTTTTTCGCTTCCTGTGCAAGTTCCGAGTCTTCGCCCGGAAGCACCTGGCTTTCTTTTTCTACAATCTGAACCTGGCTTCCAAAGCCTGCCATAATGGTTGCAAGCTCTATCCCAATTACGCCTCCGCCGACAACTAAAAGGGATTTTGGAATCTCCCGTAAGTTAAGGGCATCGGTTGAATCAATTATTTTTTTATGGCCTATGTTGAGGTTCTTGAGGCTTTTTGGCGAGGAGCCGGTTGCGATAATAATATTTTTAGCTTTTATTTTTAAAGTTTCATTGTTTCTGGTTGTTATCTCGATATTATTTTTGTCGCAGAACCTGCCCGGACCTTCCACAATATCAATCGAATAACTTTCCACCAGCTTTTTTAATCCGGACAGCAGAGTTTCGGTTGTTTTTGCCTTGCGCTGCTGTACGGCTGCAAAATCTATTTTTTCAATGCTTGCAGTTATCCCGAAGGATGAAGATTTCCTGATTTTTTTAGCTATGTTTAACGTTTCCCATAAGAACTTTGTGGGCACGCAGCCCCTGTTAAGACAGGTACCGCCTAAACTTTCCTTTTCCATTATAAGTGCCGAGGCGCCCATCTGGGCCGCTTTTATTGCAGCGCTGTAACCCGCGGGCCCGCCTCCCAGAATAATTAAATCATATTGTTTATTTTTCATTTTCTTCAAACATCTTCTGGTATTTTTCCTGCATCTCTTTTAACTGCTCGGGCGTGGGGCATCCGTTTTGCATCGTGTTCATACCGGGCATTCCTTTTGGCTGCTGTTTTTTGTCAATTTTGACTTTATTTATGTCAAACATGTCGTCCGATAACCCCTGGTTGATTTTAATGGATTCGGTTTTCGATGTTGATACGAGCTTTTCGTTTATGAAAGCCTTAATCTTATATGGC
Source organism: Endomicrobiales bacterium (assembly GCA_016929635.1). GTDB lineage: Bacteria > Elusimicrobiota > Endomicrobiia > Endomicrobiales > JAFGIL01 > JAFGIL01. Next base: position 12,915 of record JAFGIL010000068.1, on the reverse strand, counting down.
ATTTCCCACTCACCCTTAATTTTTTTGAAATCAGACAATTCCGTGGTCATTTCCTGGGATATTCCTTTTTCATCAATAACTTTTGTTTTAAGTTTTACAAGGGTCAAAGTTTTTTTGTCGATCCAAAGGATATCCCCGTCGTTTTTTTCAACTTTATAGCAGTCTTTGCTTCCCACTTTTTCGCTTCCGGTTAGCTTTAAATTTTTCGATATTTCCTCATACCACAGCATAGTGTCGGAGTATTTATCTTCTTCCATCTCTTCACCGGTGACATTGCCGAAAGGGTCTATTATGTGGAATGTTTTCCCGTCATATATGGATATGGATTTGCCCATCATTGTATCGCTTTCTATTCTGTATTTCTTGCCTTTCTTGTAAGTGATTGTTTTAAGCGTGTTTGATTCGCCTGAACCAATCGAACCCGGAAGCATGGACATATCAGTTTCCTGGATTAATGTCATGTCTTGTATATCCTTGCTGAAATCTGCATACCTGCTTTTTGCATTTTTGATAATGCTGTTTAAATCTTCACAAAGTACCGGGTTAGATGCCAAACCTAATATAACTGCCATAAAAAAAGTTTTTCTTAGCATGGAGTTAATCCTCCTATTTGTAAGATTGTAGTAATTGAGTTCCTGTTGTTTCTAAGGGGTGTACCCATTATATAATAATCATAAATAAAATTCAATTAAAGCTTATCTCATCCCCGGTTTTTAGAGTCAGCCGCCTGGCCGTTTGCGTAGATAGTTCCAAAACACTTTTTGCACGTATTACAGGAAGGAGTATCCTCCACGGCGGAATGTTATTTGCTATCTTTATTATTTTATTCTGTGAATCAAGGAAGATTACATCTATATTGAAACGCATGAAAAAGGTGTGGATACTGCTGCATGGCGAAAGGAGCAGGGCTTTGTTTTCAAATGATTTTTTCCCCATTAATCCGAGGAATCTTTTTGAATGTGTATCTGCAATATAGGTTTTTACGGCGGTTGTTTTGTTGTTAATGACAAGGAGTTTTTCACTGTTTATCATTTGATAATTATACTTCAAATTAATGAAAAAATCAAAAAAAACTCCTACAAAATTCAACCATATTCACACCGCGGGGGTGTGCAAAGGGGGTGTGCAAAGGGTTAGGCGGCGTGCTGGACTGCAAGGAAGAGTGCGCTTTGGAATGTTTCCGGGTTTGCCGCGTTCTTTAACTGCTCGAGAATTGTATCCGGAGGCTTCCTTTCGTATACAGCCATTACTATCAGGAGCTCGTTCAGGGCCCAGCCGTCAAACGCAGCGGGATTTTCTTTGAGTTCTTCAAGCCTTGGCTGGATTATTCTTTCTATATCAAGCTGGAAGTTGACCCCCTGCTGCAGCGTGGGCAGGTACAAGTCCATGTAAGCCGAGAAATATTTTAAATCTTCCTTGCTGCATTTTCCTTCCCTGAGCTGCCCGATTTTATTCCGCAGTGCCGGGCGTATTTGTTCTGCAAGTTTTTCCCATTCGTTTGCTTTTTTCCTGTCCAGCCTTGCTCCGAAAATCAGGGAGCTGTATAAAAGAGCCTGTAATTGTTCCGGAAAATTATATTTATTGGCAGCTGCTATTTCAAGTATCTTTAATGCTGTTGATTGAATCTGCTTTTGGGTTTGCCTGGGTATGCTGAAATCCTCTTCTCTTGAGCTGTACTCATCTATAAGCCATGCCATTTCAACAAACCTCAGCCAGCTTTCATCAGGAATTTTTTCTGCAGTGATATCTAAATCGATCTTATAGGCATTATTCTGAAGTATGGATAAAGCAGTATTGTAATCTCCTCTTGCAAGCAGCATGGGAACGTCATCTATTTTATTTTCAGGAGAATGAGAGTAGGCGCTAATCATCATCGTAGCATATGCATTATCACAGCTTTCTGTCGCAAACCTTACCTGGGGCGATGATTCCTTATACATCGCTTCCCAGATTCCCCGGGCAAACGCATCAAATTCATTTGTTAGGTTCTGGTCAAAATAGCGCTGAAGCTTTCTTTTAGCCCTGTAAAGCTGCCCTTCATCAAATTGAGCGTTTGCACTAATCCTATCCATTAAAGATGCTCTATCTTGTGAAGTAATTGATTCTGCAAGCTCCCTGAGGCTTGTATTATCCAGTTGAGGAACATCCTGTTTTGTAAGGCGTTTTTTGAAGAAGTTTAATCCATACCTGTAGGCATTCGTATAACGTACCTTGGGATCAGCTGACCTTGTATTTTCAAAAACCTTTTCTATGATTTCCTGCATGATTCTTCCCCAGTTTTCCACGCCGCTGAACACATAACCCATGGCGCCTGACTCTGAGAGCTTTGCCGCCTCGCTTTGCGGAATATCCCTGGGAACCTTCAGCACGTACCCTGCTTCCAGTACAGGCACAAGGCTTCCTGGTATGTAGGCATACTCAACAAAGAATCCCCTTACGTCTCTTACATCTTTATCTCTGCCTTTAAGAGTTTCTGGCAATGCGAACGTAATCGTAACATCCGGATGTTTTTCATGAATATCTTTCATGCTTCTGAACCATTCATCGAAATCATCTTCGGATAAAGATGCAAAATCATTCAAATCGACATAAAATCTGCTTATTCCTGCATTTACTGCATTTGTTAAAAGCCTTGGAATAGCATCTAATGCTCTGGTGTTTGCGGCATGATAACCCCATTCCACGTCGTAGCCTTTTGCTTTCATTTTTTCCGTTTCCCCAAGCGCTGCATACAGCAGGTTTGAAATAGGAAGCGTAAACCTGTTTATTTCCTCATTGCTCCAGCCCGCATGTTCGGGATGTTCGTTAAGATACATATTTGCAGCTTCGCCTTCTACCATGGTTTTCCATTTTTCCAAACTGACGGGCTCAATACCTTCGCGGCTCGCTTTATTTAAACCTGTAATCCTGACAACCGGTGATTTTTCCAGCTCTTTAGGGAAGTTTGCAAGCTGTTGTTCCGCTATTAATGATAATTCCTCTATTTTGGTTTCCTGTATAATTCCGATTTCAACGATACTGTCAGGCTCCTGACCAGTAATTACTCCTTCTATTGAATCAGACACAAATGCAGGGCCGATAGTTGTTTTAACTAGTTGTTCTGCACCGGATTCATAATAGTTCTGAGCCAGGGTTTCATTGACTTTCCCGGAGCTGCTAATTGTCCCGTTTACATCAATCGTGCGTTCATCACTGAATTGAAAACCGTCACGATTTACGACTCCTGCAATTTCGTCACTCATTTGCAGGGCATCCGCTTCATCATGCAATACTCCGGTTACTAAAGTATTATAATTTTCCTGGGCCATTCCCACGTACGGGAACCTGCATCTTTTTCCGTTTATACTGATTACGACGCTGTTATCGTCCGTTGCATTAACGGTTCCCGGTATCATAAATGGATTATCAGTAACAAGAAGTTTCGGCAGAAGCCTGTTATCTTTGTTTCCAGGAAGGTTCAGTTTCTCTATTATCTTGCTGCCTAAAGATAGTGATGCCTGATTTTGTTCATCGATTGCTATGGTATACATCAGCTGCTGGGCAACCAGGGCTCTTGCAAGCTCGCACAAGGCAGTGTTTTCAGCTTCAATTCCCAATAAAGTTACGGGGTCTTCCACGTATAAAATACCGCTGTCTTTCTTAAGCCAGATTTTCGGCATTACCGCTTTAAGTTCACCTTCTATGTTTATTGTAACCCGCGGCACGTCGGGCAGAGAATCAAGATCCGAATCCGTTGTCAATTCTTCGAACAACTTAGGATCTGTTTCATCAGCGGAGATGAATCCTATGTTGACAGAATTAAGCCCCATCCCGGCCTCTTCTTTTGCAAGTTTTTCTATTGCCTTGACTTCATTCGGATTGTTAAGGTCAACAGTTCGATATAATGTTTCTCCTGCAAGCCCGAATTGATTTAGTAATTTAAATCTATTTCCAAAATACTGCATAACCAGATTCATCGCAACAGCTATTGTATCAAAGGTTAATCGGGCAGCTAGTTTCAACCTTTCTGCCAGAATAGAATTTATTATATCTGTTTCGTTCTGTTGTTTTAGGACTGTCTGTTCCCTTAAGTTCGTTGAAGCTTCATAAAGCGGTTTCCGTAATTTTTCAACATCTTCAATTATTTCAGGCATAGATTTTTTCCACAGGTCGCTTTCGGCTACTTCTTCGATTTTTGTTGCTGGAAGTTTTTCTAATTTTCCGGCATCTGCTTCCAGATTCATCTTGATAAGTTGAGTTGAACCGTAAGGAACTGTTAACGTTGTATTTCTTATCTTGTGCATCCAGTCGTGAATTAAAATGTCGAGTAAAACGGGTTGGGTTTGAGGTGTTAATCTCATTTTAGATTTTGCAGGTAGGGTAACAGTTGCAGTAAATCTATTTTCATCTTGCGTGACTGAAAAATCTCCGCCTACTAATTCAACAGCTCTTCCGGTTAAAGGTAAACCCACCTCGCCGCTTGTAATCGTTGAGAAATCAATATCTTTCTTAATATCGTTCGATATAGTGATAACAACTTGCCCTGTATTATCGACGTTTACAGAAATATCAATGTTGCTTTCCGCATACTTTAAAGTGTTTGTAAAGAGCTCTTTCAAGATTACGTTTCTTACTACATGGGAGTTTATTTTTGTCCTGATTGATTGAGAGTCGTCCTTGCTGTCAACTTCAATTGAGATATTGCCTTTCCACGGCAAAGGGATTTCTTCGAATATGGATTTAATAGTATGCTCTTCAATGATGAATGAACCTATTTCATACATTTGTTTCGGACAAACACCGTTGGATATGCACTCTATGAAGTAATTGACTTCATTTACAGAGTTTTCGAGCGCTGCCATACCTTTGATTAATTCCTGAACAAACTCTTCCATTCCTTCATATCTTTTAGCTAAATCTAGAATGGTTAAACTTTCTTCATGAAGTTTTTCGAAATAATCTTTTATTTTGTTTAATTCATAAACCAGGGGTGCTGAGGCAATGCTGTCCAGTTTCTGGTTGAAGTTATAAACCATGTGCTTTCTTACGCTTTTTACTCCGGAAAGAACACCCGCGATCCCTGTCAATATGACTGCTCCGGTTCCTATAAACTGCAGTACTCCAGCATTCGTCAGCAAAGGAATTATATTTGATAGCTGGGACATGGAAAACATAAATGAAAGGCCGACACCGGGAATAAGATAAGGCGCGTGCATTTTCATGCCTTCAAAAGCTGTTTTCATTCTTACCTGCCAGCTTGCAGGTATTTTCTGCCATGCAAAGCTTGGATAAATTCTTTCTTCGGTGCCGGGGACCACTGCAAACCTGTACACGCTTGTGTGCATAGCTCCGAAAATGAGGTTAAGTACGAAATAAGAACCGACCTGCGCAGCATTGATTAATATCTGTGACAGAACCGTATTGCCTCCCAGTAAAGAAAGTGCGGCAACAGAGGCAAGATAGAAAATACCGAACAATCCGGACTCCACTATCGGCGCCCACTTGAAAATTATAGCATCCATGGCTTCTTGGCTTTCAGATTCAGGTACACCTTTAATTCCGATTCTATAAAGAAGTTTATATACTGCTTTAAGCACATTAGCAACAAAAGGAATAGTTGCCGCTGCATCACCTTCATCCACATCGATTTGAGGTTGCCCTTCCTGTTCAATATGTGACTGTAAGGCCTGTCTTATAATATCTATATGATTTGTTATTGATGAGCTGACCGAACCTGCAATAACCAAAGCCTCTTTTCCTAATCCGTCTTTGGCCATTTCTCCCAGGGCAGCTTTATAGTAAGCGAAATCTATTATAGACTCGGGCTGATAACCGAACCTTGCTGGTGAAAATCTTTCCGGGACAAGGCCTAATTCTATCAAATGATTAACATCGTCAGCTGTGATGTAGTAGTTATCCAGACGTATAGTTGCATTTCCGGAGGAATCAAAACTTGGTTTAATGAATGAATCATAAGTCATTGTAAGCCCCTCGCTGGCTATTTGCATCTGTACATCTTCATACTCCAGATATCCGGCTAAATGAGGATAATATTTTTCAACAACGACTTCCTGTAAAAAATTCCCGTGATTTGCGTTAAGCCATGCTCGTATTTGGTCAATCTGCTGTCCGGAGAAAACGTGTGAAAACATGGCGTGTACAATTTCATGGGCCATATCATCCCATCTTAACGAAGCCTGGAAGTATGATATGGATAAAGTTTCAAGTATTTGAGGGAAGAATGCTAGGTGTACCCATGCACCACGTTCTCTAAGATTGTCATCTTGTTTAAAATAATAAACGCCTGCCACGCTTATTCCGGCTTCGGCAACTGCCGGGTTTTGTATCAGATGCCTGAGGAAGTGGCTGTCCGTTGCCATTGTGCGGAATTTTTCCTTGGTTTCTTCAGAGTGGACAATTGGTGAAAATATCTTCCCCTTCTTTTCAGGTAGAGTGGTTTTTTGTGCAGTAAAGGCAGAAAATTTCTCAAGGAGAGATTCTTTCAATTTCTCATAGTAATCTTCTGCGGATAAATCAATGGAAATTGACGGCATTTCCGGTACGTCAATCAATGTGCAGGATAGTGCTATTGTTTTGATATCACCGTCTTCCATAATAATCATGTAAGAGCCTCTTGTTGTACTAACTTCATATGCCTCAATAGCCTCAACATCGTTATCCCTTAACCTGTTAGCGCTTAATATTTTAATGTCATCTATACGTTCTAATGGATTCTCACCTAAATACCCACGTATTCTTTCTTCTTTCATGCTTTGCACCAGAGCGCTTTGTTTTGTGATGTTTGTTATAGCAGAATCTGCAGCTGAGGCAGTGAGTTCAGAACTTGGGCGCTCTCCCTCTGATGCACGAGGACTTGTAAGGTCAAATTTGAGATTAATAAAACGTTTAATATGATAGTGTATAGAATCTCCGGTATTTGGATAATACCTCTGCTCAAAAGATCTATAAAATTCTAATACATCATCATCAAAGGAATCGACTTGCAACTCCAAAATTCCAAGACCTTCTTGTATTGCAACATCCGCAGCTTCAAGTAAAAGTTTCGTTGCATACCCGCGTCTTCTAAAGTCTTCATTTATTATAATCAGATTAGCATTACAGGTATTTGCGGTGTAATAATATATTAAAAAACCAACGATTTCGTTCTCAGGAGATAATAAAAATGACTTTTTCAACGATTTACTATCCATTTTATACTTTGCTGTTTGAGAAATGTCATATTGATCATCAGACCATACATAACCCGAAGTTTCGCACATCTCTTCCAACTGACTTTCTAGATACTGTCTCGAGTGTCCTGTTTCAGCAACTAAATCATCTAATGTCTGGATTTCAACTGATCTTACAGCATTATCCTGATCCCTGGAACTGGGATCCGTATCTGTGATTAGTTCAAATATTTCTTGAATCTGCATTTCTGATATTGAACCTAAAATGTCATATATATGTTTGTGATCATCAGTATTTGGGAAAAATGTTTGTACATGGTTTCTATTAGGCTGGATTGTTTTTGGTATTTGACCTGCTATACTCTCATGTTTTTCTGACGACCAATGTCTGGCTATCCATTCCATACAGATATTAGTTAAAGCCACTGTCAAAATTATGTCTTTTGTTGCAGCTGCTGAGTCATAACTATCTGTCTTCTTTCGCGTATCAATAACCATATTATATTCAGGAAAACCATAAGGATACATTACCTGCATAGAATCTCCTAAGAGTTCTTTTGCTGTAAGTGTGCTCAACGGATTTTTTTCATGCCCCGCAAGAAGTTTGGTCAATCTTGCCCATTCACTCTCTAGTTGTGATTCTGTCATATCAGAGAGTATTTGTGCATAATCTCTTTCCCATTGAGCAATAAATTTTCGTTTATCAGGATTAATACTCTGATCAAGAAGTGATTCAGCCACCCTCCTGCTGTCTTCCGGAAAATCTTCAATTTCTTCTTTATAATTTCCGAAGTAATATACACTTGTATCGGCAGGCCCCTCTTTGGCCATTTCAGAATTTAAAGCCGTTTTTATGGCAATATCTCCGGCTGCCACAGGTTGTGTTTCCTGAGCGGGGCCATCTTCTGTTTCTTCGGTAGTGGTAGCTGAACGTCTTGAGGCAGACTGGCTGTCATATATATAGGCATCAAGAATCTCATCCGAAAATAAGACATCCAGAAGCTGGGCAGGAATAGACTCTAATTCAAATGAATCTTTAATATTGCCTGAGTGATAATCCAGGAGGTCTCCTAAAAGAAACACTAGATTTATCTTTGTCATCAACTCGTCATCGGCAAAGATGATGGATTCAAGATAACTGTAAGGCACGCCTGTAGGTACCTGCAGCTCTCGCAGTGAAGGCGAAAAATACCCGGCTAAACGGAAAAATCTTGCCCTGTGCAGGCCTAATTCGTTATACCCTGTCTTTTCCCCGAGCATTTCAGACAGATAAAGGTGCCTTTGATGAGGGTTGGTAAGCGGTTCAGTGAGAACATCCATGAAATTATCCGGATTAACCGCTCTAAGCCCGAACTCTCTTCTTGTATTGCAGGAAGATAACTGCCCGGTAGCCACATCAAGGGTAGGATTATAATCACATTCAGAGAATTCCTCAAGAGCAGTCAGCCGGACAACCTTCTCAAAAGGCAATGTCTCGACATCACTGCCAAAGAATTTTATTGAATCATGTGTATAAATACCCAGCGGTAAAACATCAAAATTAAACCGGGGATTTCTTGGCCTGTATAGTGCATATAGGCTCGCGGAGAAATTATAATTGACATTTCCATCGTCTTCCATATCATGCGACACTATTGTTACTAAAATCTGGTGCTCGTGAATCCCCTGCTCTTCGTTGACTATATCAATAATTTCCAGCATTCTTTCCAATACCAGTTCTATTCTTACCTCATTTTCATCTGTCGTATCAAATCTTTCATAATCATCTTCGGTTGGTTTGAACGTATCCCATCCCTTTACACGTTCGACAAATGCCATGTCCCAGCTGAATCTGAATTTAACCATAGAATACCCTTCCTGCTTCATATCTGCTTTTTCATCATCGGTCATATAAGACGGGACACAATTTAATGCCCTTCCCCTTAGTTCTCTGATAAATTCACGGGTTCTCTCGGCGTCTTGCAGGAAATACACTCCGTTGCTGGTTAAAGTCACACCAAGCCCGAGTTCATTACAGGCATCTACAATCTCAAAGAGCGATTCCCTGTCATCCAGTGTTTCTTCGCCCAATAAATACACATCTTTTACATAACCGCTTTTATGAGCTTGTCTGATTATTCCCTTCATTTCCTCGGTTTTCATGGGAGTCGTAACCTTAAGCACATTTTGCATAAACTTTGTTCTTGTGCCGCAAAAACCGCAGTTCCATGAGCACCAGACAGTCCTGCTCTGCTTGCGGTTAGACTGTATTCCGAATTGCCCGTTGAGCTGGCCCAGAAGGAAATCCTGCTCTTCTTGAGAGGTTTTATATCTGACATCCTTTAAATAATACTCAGCCATGCGCATACGCGGGTCTGTGGCAATATGGCGGTTCAACAGCCATATCGTCTGCTCGCCGAGTATTAACCTGGGTTCTTCCGTGGCAGTGCCCAACACGAATTTTTTATCCTGAATCCCCTCATTGGCTTGCTCAGTGGCATCTTCTATTCTTTTCAGCCATAAGCTCCATGCACTCTCCAAATCGTTCGATAACCCTGCATCGAGCGTAAAAGCCGCAAAGTCGTGCTGCAATCTATTAAACAATACGGCGCCGCTTATCCTGCCTTCCCTGAAATCAGCAAGGACATCAGGCAGATTAAATGGTTTATAATCCGGATACGTTGAATCTATTATCGGCAGGCTCTTGATATCTTCTTCTGTTGATCTTATTTGTTTTACATTTGTTCCCGAAAGTCTTTCCTCGGGCCCGTGGGTGAGGTTCCACGCTGCGTGGGCGCAGATGTTGGTTAGTTGTTTTATGGTTAAAGTTTTAAGTGTTAAATCAGGGAATAGATCCACACCTACTGTTACGTTTTCAACTATAAGTCTTGCCAATACTCTGGTAGCTGATTCATCAGCGCTTTGTCTATGCTGCGAAACCAGACTATCGAGAATATCTTCGCTTACACCCCACTTTTCTCTGAGACTTTCGGTTCCTGTAAGCGATATTGAAATAACCATTGCCAAATCTTCGAGATTGTATACTAAAGATGGCGCCTGCATCCTCTCTTCAATGAAATTCAGTCCTTTCCTGCGTGCTTCGTTGTTGCCTATGCCATGTGCATCCAGAAATCTCTTTATGAGCCAGTCGCCAGCTAATTTGAATATAAAACCAATAATCGGCCAGGAAGCACGGTTCCTAAACCACATTAGTATCGATATTTCCGACATTTCCACAATAGGCGCATACAACTCAGCTGCTTCCTTCTCTATCCTTTCCCTCTCTTCTGGAGCCAATTCATCCCATGCGTCCCATTCTTTCTGTCCGTATACTTTTATTACATAATCTTTAAGTGTATCCCGGGTTGTAAGCCGGCCCTGGCCGGAAACCGTGCGTTGTCCCTCTTTTCCAGTGTTTAGCGATAATAATACATTATTGCGGAATTGTTCAAACTCTGTTAATTGTCGTTTTCTGCCTTTTGCTGCTTCTATTTCAATTTTAAATTTATCGCTGGCAACATACCGATCCCCTTCATCATTTCTTATTCGTAACACAATATTTCTTGGCAGTGCAATATTACGTTCAGTAAGAACTGTTAGAAATAATTCCATATCATTTTGCGTTTGAAAACTAATCTCTGTCATGCGGCCATGCCCCTCATAACCGTTTTCAATATCATGGTCCCTTTCAATAGTTCCTCGTTCTGAAATATCAGGAATCGAAGTAAAACCTAAAACAGCAGAAAAGGGTGAACAATCTTCGTTGGCAAGTGTTAAACAGGAAACTGACTGAATAGTATCGGCGATTTCATTTCTTCTCTCATCAGAACATGATTCCCAAAAACTGGCAAAATCTCCAATTTCAGTAACTTCTTTAACCCAGTCTTTTATTTTATCTGATCTTCGTCTATCATTACGTGTTGCAAATGAATAAGCAGTCCTTCGAGGTTCCCCTCTCCTTGTGAAGAAAATCGGATGAATTTTATCCCTATAGGCTAATTTTCCGCTGGAAAGTATTTCTAATACATGTGACGTACCATGATAGTGCACCGGTTTAATAATGTCAGAAGGATATGGTTCTGCAAGTATATACGTATTCGGTTCGATCCATTCAGGAACTTGCTGAGAAGTACATCTTAAAAATACAATGTATTTAGAAGAATCTTGCTCTACATCTACTTCAAGTGGGTATCCAGTAAAATCGGTTAACATCTCTTCTATTAACTCAAGTAAGCTTTTTTCTCCCGTCTTTATGCTAATCGATGCTGTTAATAAATTTGCAAGCTGAGATAAAGATATCGTATTTGCGTTTCTGTAATACTCCTGAATAGATTCAGGAAATCCTGTAACTCTCATGCGGTCTTTAAGCGTTTCCCGGGTTGTGAGCTGCTCCTGGCCGGCAGGTGCGTACCAGGCAGCTGCTTCAGCTTCAATCTTTTGGCGCTCTATAGGTTCCAGCTGGTTCCAGTTGTCCCATTTATCCTGGCCGTATTGAAATAGCACATAACCCTCGAGCATAGCCGGGGTTAGCGGCATCTCCTGTCCGGGTTCCTCTGCTTTAATGTCTGCAAGCGCTGTCCGGAGATTTACAGGTTCGCCGCGCTGCGCCATCTGCATATATTTATTGGCTTTTTCCGCTTTTTTATTTTGTTTTGATAGTTCGTACGTAACTTTTAAATTTTCCCATGCGCTTACATACCCGGGATTTATGGCAAGCGCCCCTATAAAATTCTGCTCCGCTGCGTTAAATTCGTTTCTATAAAGGTAATTAATCCCGCGGTTAAGGTATACTAGCGCATGTTTTGGATTGAACCGGAGTGCTCTATTAAACGCTTCCAGGGACTTGTCACGTTCGCCAACCGCATCGTAGAACTTCCCGAAGCTGTTCCAGATCGAACACATTGACCCGTTACTAAAATTCGTTATTCTCAGTCCCGGATGGACGCTTGTCCTGCTTTTATCGAGGTTTTTTGACAGTACAGAGCTCTCGCTTAAAACACTTTCAACCTCACCGGGTTTCAGCAATTCAGCCGGCACCTGCCCCGAACCTTTGCTGTATGCGGCATCAGCCAGGTAATATGAACCGTTGCTTAACCTGCAAAGTACGTCAAAGTGAAGTTCCTGGTCACCGTCAACCGTTTCCGATACGTTAACCGCATAAACCTTCCCTAAATGCTTTTGCAGTATCCTGCCGCAGAATATATTTTGAAAAGTGCAGGCCATATGTTCGTTCTGCAAAATTTTTGTCGGTGAGATTTCATACAGGTTGGATAAAACTTCAGGAGCGATGCCGAGCGCTTCTGCCTCGTCTATAAAAGACTGGTCAAACTCCATGTACTCCGATGACAATCCCTTTTCAAAATATTCGACCACCTCGTCCTGCACTATCTTTATTATTTCTATTTCCCTTTCAACGCCCTGCGACGTGAGCCTGCTTATCTGTTCTTCTATCTTATCGAGCAGCTGGCCTTTTCCTAAACGCGCTTCCTCGCTTTCTTTCACGGCTATCTCATCCAGCACGCGCCCGCCTTTCTCAAACAATAATGCGTCAACTGCCCTGTAGGGCGCTGCAAGCTCATATGCAATGTTTGCTGCCCAACGGTCTTTATTTGTTAAAAACACCAGCCTGGCAAACCGCGGGCCCCTGCTCTTTACGTACTCAAGCCAGTTACTGTCTATGCCGAGCCAGCTTTCCGCAGCAAGCCTTCTTTCTTCCGTAAGATTTATTCTGCCTTTTTCCCTGACAACGTCCCTGAATCCGCGTGTT
>JAFGIL010000067.1 GCA_016929635.1 Endomicrobiales bacterium | reverse complement strand
TTGGTTATTGCTATAGGATTCCTGGATTATTATACAGGATATAAATGGGGCTTTTCCATATTTTATTTGTTGCCGATTATTTTAATTACATATTATAACAGCTTGAAACATGGGATTATCGTTTCAGTATTTAGCGCAATAGTATGGATAATTGCTGATTATCTTTCAAGAACTGTTTATCAACATCCACTGGTCCCGTATTGGAATGCATTTATAAGACTGACGTATTTCCTGCTCATTACTTATTTATTAGCGAGAGTTAAAGACTCCCTTGTTCGTGAAAAAGAACTTGCCAGAATAGATTGTTCTGTAGGTATATCCAATATGAGGAAATTTAATGAAGTAGCAGATATTGAGCTTGAGCGTTCGTATAGATATCAACACCCGTTTTCCGTTGCTTATATGGATTTGGATAATTTCAAGTCAGTGAATGACAAATTCGGTCATATTGTAGGTAATAAAGCGCTTGGCGTGATAGCGCAGATTATGCAAAGATCTATTAGAAAATTAGATACAGTTGCCAGGTTCGGCGGGGATGAATTTGTGATTTTATTTCCGGAGACAGATCAGAATGGAGCTAAACTGATTATAAAGCGGTTGCAGGGTTTTCTCAATAATGAAATGCTTAATAATGGCTGGCCTGTAACATTCAGTATAGGAGTAGTTACATTTGTAAACAGGCCTATAAACGTTGAGGAGATGATAAAAATATCAGATGTAGTTATGTATAAAGTAAAAAATGATGGGAAGAATAACATAAGATATGAAGTATATTGAAAAATAGAAGAATAAAATATTTCTACTATTATGGAGTCTGACAAGATGAAAGAAAATACAATAACGCTATTAGACAGGTTATTTCTTGATCCAAAAGAAGGAAAGTACAAATTAGTTAACAAAATCTGCAACACCGTAAAAGAAATGAAAAAGGAGTTAGGGGAAAACAGTGTTGAAGAGATTATTGATATAGTTTTATCCAAATTTACGGAAAGTAAGGAAAATTGATATTAAATGTTGGAGTTATAACATACTCTTTTTCATTTATTTTATCCTCATGCCAAAATTAATCAGCAAATGCCCGCTTTTATTATACCTATATTAGAAATATTATTAATTATTTTAAGAATCAGTACTTTTGTGCCTGGAAATTCTTGATTTGAAAAGTTCATTGCGAAAATATATAATCTAGAATTATAAAGGCAAATGAATATTTTATTAGTATGGGGTTGAGGTTTATGCAAAAGAAAAAAATAGTAATTGTTGGAGCAGGGCCTGGCGGATTAACTGCAGGGATGCTTTTAGCAAGCAGAGGCTTTGATGTTACAGTCTTTGAGAGAGAAGATGATGTTGGGGGGCGTAACAGATCCATCAAGTCAGAAGGATATACATTTGATACTGGACCCACATTTTTAATGATGCAGTTTATACTTGAAGAGATATTTGAAATGACCAATAGGAAAGCTAGTGATTACATCAAAATCGTCAAGCTTGACCCCATGTATAGATTAAAATTTGATGATTTTGAGTTTCTGCCCACAAACAACAAAGAGACCATGAAAAAACGTATAAAATCACTATTCCCTGGAAATGAAAATGGTCTGGATAAGTTTCATGAGAAAGAGAAAGTACGTTTTGAAAAGATGTACCCATGCCTGCAGCTTGATTATTCCTATATTTATAAATTCTTTCATCCAAATTTATTAAAAGCACTGCCATATTTGTCTTTGGGACAATCACTTTTTAATAATCTTGGGAAGTATTTCAATAAAGAGAAGCTCAAATTATCTTTTACATTTCAATCTAAATATTTAGGGATGTCTCCCTGGGAGTGCCCTGCAGCTTTTACTCTTATCCCATATATTGAACATACTTATGGGATATATCATGTTATCGGAGGCTTGAATCAGATATCCCAGGCAATGAAAAGAGTTATTGAGGAAGAAGGCGGGAAAGTGGTTTTAAATGCAAGGGTTAGAGAATTATTAATTGAGAGTAATAAAACCAGAGGAGTAGTTTTGGAGAATGGCGAAAAAGTTTCAGCGGATGAAGTTGTTGTTAATGCAGATTTTGCGTATGCAATGGCTAACATGGTCAGGGATGGTGTATTAAAAAAGTATAGTATTAAAAACTTAAAAAGAAAGAAATATTCTTGTTCTACTTTTATGCTTTATCTGGGGGTTGATAAAAAATATGATATACCTCATCACAACATATTTTTTGCAAAAGATTACAGGAGCAATATTGAAGATATATTCAACAGAAAAAAACTTTCCGATGATATGTCTTTCTACATACAAAATGCGTGTGTATCAGACTCTACCCTTGCACCAAATGGATGTTCTACAATATATGTTCTTGTGCCTGTGGCAAATATGGACAGCAATATTGACTGGGATAAAGAAAAGAAGGTTTATAGGGATAAAATCATTAATGAAATAGTTAGAAGAACAGAAATGAAGGATATTGAAAACCACATCAAGTTTGAAAAAGTGATTACCCCTGACGAGTGGCAGGATGATTACAATATATTCTTCGGTGCCACCTTCAATCTGGCACATGGACTGTTTCAGATGCTTTATTTCAGGCCGCATAATAAGTTTGAAGAGCTGGATAATCTTTATATTGTTGGCGGAGGGACACATCCCGGGAGCGGATTGCCTACTATTTACGAATCAGGAAGAATTTCGTCCAATATGATTTCTAAAAAATATGGGGTTAAATATAAAAATTCAAGTTTAAAAGAAAAATATGGTTCATAAAATCTTAAAACTATCATTAAGTTTGCTTATATGTCATAGTGCTGGTTTTATAGGCTCTATTTTTACCAGAAGTTCAGTTTCTACTTGGTACAAAACAATAAATAAACCTTCTTTCACCCCGCCTAGCTGGATATTTGCTCCTGTCTGGCTTACTTTGTATACATTGATGGGTGTGTCATTTTTCATTATTTGGGAAAAAGGCTGGCAGAATAATAACGTTCGCAATGCATTGATAGTATTTACTATTCATCTTATTGTAAATGCTTTATGGTCTTTCGCCTTTTTTGGAATGCGGTCACCTATTTTTGGTTTAATGGTTATTTTAGTCCTTGTTATTCTAATATTATACGCAATGTATTTATTTTATCCTATTTCAAAACTGTCTTTTTATTTACTAATCCCGTACATTTTGTGGACAACTTTTGCAGCTTTTTTAAACCTATCGTTTGTTATATTGAATAAATAATTAATTTTCATGAGAATTTATGTTAGAAAAAATTAAGCATGAACTTCATAGATTAAAAAACCCCGGCAGAGCCAAAATCTTATCCAGGTTTTTTAAGACCGGAAAAGGGGAATACGGTGAAGGGGATATTTTTCTAGGGATACAAATTCCTCAACTGAGAGAAATTGCCAAGCGTTATAAAGATATAAGTCTTAAAAGTCTAGAAGAGTTAATAAAAAGCAGGATACATGAACACAGGATGGTTGCAGTTTTGATTTTGGTTGAAAGATACCAGAAATCAGATAAGCAGAACAAATATAAGATAGCAGAATTTTACCTTTCAAATAGGTCATATATTAATAACTGGGATTTAGTTGACTTGTCTGCACCAAAAATACTAGGGCAATATCTTAACGGCCAAGACAGAAGCATATTATATGGCTTTGCTGGATCAAAAAACCTCTGGGAGCGGAGGATATCAATACTATCAGCGTTTTATTTTATAAGAAATAATGATTTTGAAGATGCATTCAAGATATCGGAGATGCTTTTAAACGACGGGCATGACCTTATACATAAAGCTGTCGGCTGGATGTTGAGGGAGATTGGGAAAAGAGACATAAAGTCAGAAGAGAAGTTCCTGAAAAAACATTATAAAAAGATGCCCAGGACAATGCTTCGTTACGCCATAGAAAAATTTCCGAGAAATAAGAAAATGTTTTATATGGGTGTTTGATGTTATTCTAGAAAATATATATAATCCCAGCATGTTTCTATACAGGGGAGCTTAAAAAATTAATAAAAAACACACCGATGGAAATATCCGCTATTTGTACTGCTTCAGGTTTTCTGATAATATTGAGATAAAAATAGATGTTGAGCTTGATTCAAAAACCCTTAGTATGGTCAGTAAACACAAAGAAAAAAAATGTCCGGACTGGGTTTACTTAAAATATAAAAAATGTCCCAATTGCAGGCTCTTGGAAGAAAGAACCGAGTATTGCCCTGTGGCAAGAAACCTTCTTGATATAGTTGATTTGTTTACAGGCCATAATTCTTATGACAATGTTAAACTCAGCATATACAGCCAGGCAAGGGAATATTCCAAGGAAACCTCTCTGGAAGACGGGATAAGTTCTTTAGTCGGCATATACATGGTAACAAGCGGTTGTCCTGTTCTTGATAAGTTAAGGCCTATGGTCAGGTATCATCTGCCTTTCGCAAACGTTGAAGAAACACAATACAGGGCGGTTGCAATGTATTTAGTAGGGCAATATCTATTGTATAAATCAGGAAAAACGCCTGATTGGGATTTAGAGAAATTATATAACTTATACAGCGAAGTGAGGATTATAAACAAAAAGTTTTCCAGCCGGTTGATGGATGCCATCCTGAAAGATGCCAGCATTAACGCACTTGTAAAACTCGACTGTTTTGCCGGGTACATATCGTATTCTATCATTGATAAAGAAATATTTAACGATATGAAAAAGTACTTCAGCGCATTTCTTGAGGAAGAATAGATTTAAAATTGTATAAGGAATGAAAGCTTATTGTTGCGGGTGTATCCTACCATTTCACTTGCAGGTATATTACTGTAGTCAATCTGGAATTGTTTTATTTTAAATCCTAATCCGTATGTTGTACCCTGAATATTTCCTTCTTTTTTATAGTAACCCATCCTGAAAAACAGAGTATCCTGAAAGTTCAATTCAGCCCCGCCGCTGGCATACCAGCTGCTGTTCAGTATTTTGTGATAATCATTTGCAAAGATTGTAGATATACGGTCGTTTAGTTTGTATTCATAAGATAATCCGAATCTTGTGGTCTGGGGAAGCACGTCTTCTTTGGTTTCACCTGACATTCTTATTTTATTTCCCGTATTTAATACAGATAATCCTGTGTTAAGACCTTCTATTGGTGTTTTATAAATGATACCTAGATCAATAGCATATGCATTACCCTTGCTTGAACCAAATATAGGGTCGCTTTCTGATCTATGAATATATTTTATACCAACTCCTAAGGATACATCTTCAATTACCTTTTTTCCGTAAGATAATATAAACGCATTATCCGTCCAGTTCAGTTCACCCAGTACCTGACCTGTTTGCAGGGTAACGGGTATTGGTTTTATGATATAAAAGATTCCGCTGAGGCAGACAGTGCCGTATTTTGATGTCGGATAGGCAAAACCCACAAATTCCAGCGAAGCATCGGTTACTGCTTCGCTGTGCATGATAAACAACTCTGGTTTTTGTATTTTTGCAAGTCCTGCGGGATTCCAGTAGCTTGCAGTAGCATCAGGGCAAATACTCACATATGATTCGCCTATGCCTGTTGCTCTTGCACCAATACTGAGTTTTAAAAAATCCGCACCCGTGGTTACCGCATGTGATAGAGGGGATAAACCAAATAATATTAATAAAGTAATAAAAAATGTATTTTTCATATTAGATTTAATTATACAAAATTAAAAACCCCTTCGCTAATTTTTTAAACTTTATTTAAAAAATAAAAGGAAAGAGGTTTTTTATTTAAGTACTACCATTCTTTTTGTATCTACAAAGCCTCCTGCAACAAGTTGATAGAAATATATGCCGCGCGGCAATGATTCACCGCCGTCGAAATAAACCGAGTGATTGCCGGCAAGCTGGAACTCATTTACTACAGTGGCTACTAACTCCCCTGCAGCATTGTATAGTTTTAAAGTTACATGACAGTCATTTGCTATTGAATATTCTATTGTAGTTGCCGGGTTAAACGGATTTGGGTAGTTCTGCCCTAATTGATTAGGCACGTTTTGTACTACAGGGGCTGAAATATTTGGCGATAGTTTTGGAGCCATGATCTGATAAGATGTTTTACGGTCTATGGAGCATGTAACACAGTTATTTTCGGTGTCTACCACACTGTCAGGGACAGGCTCCCATTTACTGCCCGCTTCATCCCAGTAATATACTCCAAGTTCCTCTTCTTTGACTTCATCAAGATTGCTGTCTGAATAGGAAAGAGTTATTACGTCGCTTTCGATAGCCGCATCGCTCTCTTTAGCAAGATTAATTACCTGTCCGATTGATTTTAAATTCTGTTCTTTTTTGGCTTCTTCTTTCTTTTCTATTATAACGGTTTGCTCGGTACCATTTAACTCATAGCTTACAACAAGAAGCGGGCTTTTGTCAAAATCTTTTTCGTCCAGTTTTACTGAAACAGTAGTAATTCCGTTTTCCCAGTTGCCTTGCACTTTATCTGTAAGGTCCCATTCGTAGCCGTTTCCTCTTTTTAAATTAGAATAATTAAGCTTTCCGAAATTTCCCGGGATTTCATCCCATGTTTTCAAAGCTTTGCGGAACCATGCATACCACGAATTGCCTACATCATTGGATTTAAGCCATAATAGTGCTTTTGTTATCCTTATATTGTCAGAGACATGTTTGGTTAAAGAGAAGTTATACTGCAGTCCTGATGAAGAACTGGCAGATGCCGTACTCATACCCCAGCATCTCCTGCTATATTTTCTGTGTTTTATTTTATTTTTGTAGCAGTCTACTATATCTCTCCCGCAGAAATCGAAATGTCTGGTATATCTTTTTCTATGCCATTTCCTGTGTATTCTTATTCTGGCTCTCCTTGAAAATAAAAACGGGTTGAGGTTGTATTTTGACCTGAAAACCAGCCAGGCAATTTGATTCATGTCAAATTCATCAACCGATGCGGATACAAGAATGGGTTCAGGGAGAATAATGGTTTTAGAATAAACTTTTTTGTTCCTTCGGATAACTATGAATTTAATGGCATTAATCTCAACAGTGTCATCTTCGTAACCTTCCGGCAGATTTATATCTATCTCCATGAAATCATTAAAGTTGTGGGCCGTGAAATCGAAAGTAATCGTAATTACTATTTCACCAGAAGGAGGCTCTTCTTCTGGCGGGTCTTCCGGTATCGGGTCTGACCCGGATTCCTGTATTGTTACGATATCCGTTCCTGTAAACTCCGTATTATCCATGAGGTTTCCTTTTATCTCTATGGTTGCTTCTCCAGCCTGGAGCAGCGGCTTAAGTGTGGGGAAGTCGAACTTTACCATCAGGTCCGGGTCGGAATCTGAGTCATAGTCTCCTACTGCTGTAGGCGAGGCAAGTGCATTGATAGGAGTTATTTCCTGCGACTCTATTTTTGAAATCTTTACAGTATCGATTTTTATTTGATTAACGTCATAACCATCGGACAGCTCTATGTACGCCGTAATAAAATTGCCGTTGCTTTGTAAATTAATTACGTTCGGATCGATATCTATGGTTGCACTTACAGGTGACGGAGTTTCCTCTACAAGCAGAGTGTCATCTCCGGAAAATTTTGTCAGGTCAGTGAGTTCTCCTTTTATCTGGATTTGGACGCTGCCAAGTGATAGTAAAGGTTTGATTGATGCATACTCAAATTTAATCATCAGGTCTGCGGCCTGGTCATCATCGTAGTCTCCGATTGCTGTTGGAGAGCCGAGCGCTGCAATCGGAGTAATTGCCTGGCCGTTTATCGAATAAACTATTACGCTATCCGCTTTTATCGAGTTAACGTTGTAACCTTCGGGCAGTTCAATGTATGCAGTAACAAAATCATAGTTTTGAGAAATAACTACAGAATCCGGAGTTAAATCCACGATGCAGTCAATCTGGGAAGGTTCCTGCAGCTCTATAGTGTCTTCACCCAGGAAGATTGTTCCGTCCTCCAGTTCTCCGTTTATGTTTATCGTTATGCTTCCTAAAGGGAACAGGGGTTCCAGGGCACTGTAATCAAAATTTACTGTTAAGTCAGCGATTTGGTCTGAATCGTAATCACCGATTGCTGTAGGAGATTCCAAAGCAAAGACAGGTGTGATTCCCTGTGCATTAATTGTTGATATTTTTACTGTATCAATTTTTATTGTATTAACATCATAACCGTTGGGTAATTCGATATGTGCTATTAAATGATCGTAACTCTGTCCCTGGATTAAGATATCAGGATCCAGATCTATCTCAGCTCCTATTTTTCCGGAGCCAATAGGATCAATAACAGGATCATCAGGTTCAATAATGATTATTTCACTATGGATAGGTATAACAGAGATTAATAAAATTAAGGAAAGTATTGGAATTATTTTGAAAATTTTATTTCTGTCCATTTGACTCACCTGCTGGGGTAGCAGATTTAGCCAAGCATGGACCAGAATCTTAACGTCGAAATGGCAACCCGGCTAGCATATGCCGAATTAATTCTGGCCTTTAGCTCCGTAGCTTTGCGTATTCTAACTTTCGTTAGAATTTGCCTTTTTCATTCAATTTTCAATATAATTTTGAAACAGCCATCCCCAGGTTTTTTTACTTACTTCCTACTATAATATAGCAGGTATAATAGTATGTGTCAATATATATTTTTATGCCAAAATCCCGCATTTGTGACTAAAGTCACAGACGGAAAACCGGGTTTTTCGCCAAAAAACCGGCTTCTGGCTGTTTTTATCCGCTACATCCCACTTAAAAAGGTACCTAAAAGGGGCTGGAATTCATGAAAAGCAATAGTTAAAAAAGTCTTGTAATTTTAAGACATTTCTGATATACTTATTTTAAAATTCTGTAAATATAAAGCGTCAGAATGAAAATTAGAAAAATTGGAAAATTCATAAAAATACCCGCTATACTGGCAGTCCTTCTTTCTACCTTATTTCTAGAAGGAATATGTGCCGGACTGCCGGACCTTTCCATAACAAACTCAGATATCATTTTCAGCAACGACTCGCCTGAATCAGGCGAAGTCATTACAATTACAGCAACCATACATAATAACGGTTCATACTACACTTCAGATATGGGGTACATTTATCATTCTTCTCAGACAGGTTCTTCAAGTGATTATGCGGTCGTTTGCTCCACCCAATGGTATGCACAATACTTTATGCCAAGTAGTGATATCTATTTAGGAAAGGTTAGTTTATACTTAAAGAATGTTGGAGCTATGGATGACTTATTAAAAGTAGAAATCCGTAAGGATAAAGGTTATGAGCCGGGCCCAGCCACCGGGAATGAAAACCTGTTAACTTCTCAATCGGTTGTTAGTACATTTACATCATATGGTTGGCAGGAATTTAATTTTGATACAGCTCCTGTTCTTTCTGCAGGTACAACTTACTGGATATGTATGGAGAATTATGTTTCGTATCCTAATGCTTATTATATATGGTTTGATGTAGGAACCTCTGTAGATATGATAGTGGCAAGTACTAATCAGGGTTTTGAGTGGTATGATTTTACAAGTGTGCCGGGGAATCTTATTGCTTTTTATGAAGTTTATAAATGTACAAACACAGTTATTACATGTTACAACGGAGATCCCGGAAGCGGGGGAGTTTTAATTGGGTCAACCACTTATAACACACCGATTTTACCTAACGGAAGTGAAACACTTTCGTTTAACTGGACGGCACAGGAAGGCAGCAATGACATTTATTGGACAGCGGATTACGAAAATATCATTCCTGAAAATTCCGACAGTAACAATTTTGCTTACAAAAATATTAGTGTAATACCATCATCTGCAGCGATGAGCGTTTCCGCGACGCTTCCTGATTTAACCATAGAAAACTCCGATATAGTATTCAGCAACAGTTCTCCGGAAACAGGACAGGAGATAACCATATCTGCAACTATCCATAATAACGGAGCTCTTTATGTTGATAATACTCCGTCGGTAAAACATGATTCCAGCTCGGGTATAACGAGTTTCGCGCCTGTTTACAACAACAGCTGGTACGCGCAGTATTTTACTGTAGAGAATGACCAGTATCTGGGAAAAGTAAGTCTGTTGATGCGCAATATGGGGGGCACGTCTGATTCGCTTACGGTTAGAATCCGCAATGATGCAGGATACGAGCTTAAGCCAAGCACATCAAGCGATGACGTTATTGTTTATAAATCCGTAACAAGCACCTTTACATCGTATGGATGGACGGATTTTGTATTTGAATCAAATCCGTTACTTGCTGCGGGAGCTACATATTGGATTTGCGCGGAAAACTCAAGCGCAGATGAGCTCAGCGGATACAGGTGGCTCATCGACACCGGAACCCCGACAGATATGCTTTCAGCAAGCACGAACAATGGTTCGTCCTGGGCGAATATTGCAGGTGAAAGGATATCGTACTATAAGGTATATAAATGTACAGATACAATAGTTTCGTGCTATAAAGGGGATCCTGATGATCAGGGAGAGCTTATCGGCACAGAGTCTATTCACATTCCTGTATCAAGTAATGGAAGCGAAACCGTTTTTTTCAACTGGACATCTGATTATGGAAGCCATAATATTTACATTAATATAGATTCCATAGATATAATACAGGAGTCTCTTGAAAATAACAATGCTGCATCAAAGAGTATAGAGGTACTATTAACTAATCCAACAATTGTGGGGGACATAACCCCTGCAGGGAATGCAAAGGGAATAGACGTAACAGCTCCCGTATCAGTCACATTCAGTGAAGATATGGATGCCGAATCTGCAAGGCAGTCTATTTCCGTAAAAGCCATAAAAAACAATCAAAGTGTTACGCTCACTTCGCAAAACCTTGTTTCCGGAACTACCGAATACTCCAATAAAACATTAACGTTTTTGGCTTCATGGTCCAAAGGTTACACATACCAGGTAACCATCTCTACAGTTGCCCAGGATTTATACGGAAACAACATGCTTACCCCGAAAACATGGGTGTTTACCGCTATAATGGACTACACAATCGAAAATTCTTTTATCGAGGAAGACGGGACCAAGGTGGTTTTCCAGCCTGAAAGCCTTGATGAAGACTACTATGTTTCGATAGATACAAATCCTGCCTCCGAACAAACAATTAATACAAAAATCCTTAACGCAAACGAAAAAATCAAGGGAATAAAAGGTTCTTTCCACTCTCCGGTCAATAATTCTTTAAGAAAAATCACAGCGTATAAGACCGGAGGGCAGTTTACAGGAAACTTCCAGCAGGGCGTGAACATTGTTATACCTTATACAGAGACTATAAACGGCATGATCCAGGACGACAGCGGATACCTGGTTAAGGAAAACTCTTTAAAAGTATACTGGCTTGATGAAGACAGGAACCTTTGGGTTAGAATACCTAATTCACAGGTGGATACATCAGCAAATACGGTTACTGCTCAAGTCAGTCATTTCTCATTGTTTGCATTGCTTGGAGGAAGTGACACGGATTTATCCGGAGCTTATGCTTACCCTGTACCGTGGAAGCCGTTTGACGGGAAAGACGACACAGGGACTATTCAGGACGGTATTACTTTTACGAATCTGGGTTCCGAAGCAACGATATGTATTTACACTTTATCCGGCGAGCTTGTCAGGGCACTGGAATACCAGTATGCCTCAGGTGAGGAACAGATGACCTGGGACGGGAAGAACAGTAAAGGAGAGTTTGCAGCAAGCGGAGCGTATATTTATTACATTAAAAATTCGAAGGAACATAAAACCGGGAAACTGGTGATTATAAGATAATTTATCCCCTCACCTATTTCCTCTTCCCTGTGGGGAGAGGATTAAAGGTGAGGGGTAATTAAATGATTTTTATGAAAAGAGTATTTTTTATATTACTAATTTTAAATCTAATAAGAATGCCTAATATCTTTGCCTCGAATAACCCGGGAACTACCGGTCTGAATTTTCTCAAGATTGAGGTTGGGGCAAAATCATCAGCTATGGGCGGTGCGTTCAGCGCTGTCTGTGACGACGCAAGCGCGGTATACTGGAATCCTGCAGGCCTGGCTAATCTTGATTACAAACAGTTATCAATCATGCACCTGAGCTGGTTTGAAGGCATTAATTATCAGTTTCTTTCTTATGTTCATCCTGTTAATAATCTGGGGACTCTGGGAGCAAGTATTTACTATCTTTCTGTAGGAGATATTCCATCTTATGATAACAATGGCGCTAGATTGAACGGCGATATCGGTGTTTCAGACATGGCTTTTGCTCTCTCATACGGAAGAAGCTCCACAAAACTCGATTACGGTCTTACGATAAAGTTCATCCAGGAAAAACTGGACGACGTATCCGCAAGCGCATATGCTTTGGATGCGGGGATTTTATATAAATTGAATACAACTTTTTTAAGAAGTTGGATGAAAGATAAAATAGGACAGGAGTTTAAGATAGCTTTGGGATTACAGAACATGGGCCCTGATGTTAAGTTTATCCAGAAAGAAGACCCGCTGCCTTTAAATTATCGGTTGGGAATATCCCAGGATTTCTTTTATAACAGTCTGACAATAGCATGCGATGTAAATTTACCCAAGGACAACGATTACTACATAAACTCCGGAATCGAATACAAGATAACGGATTGGGTAGCGTTAAGGGGCGGATATAAATTCCAGTCGAATAATCCCGAGCACAGTGTCCAACCGGATCTTGTGGGAGGAATTGGATTGGGTAATGAGTTTGTAACAGTAGATTATGCTTTTGTGCCTTACGGCGTACTCGGTGAAACGCACAGGATCGGTTTAAACATGAGGTTCGGGCGCGCTTATAACGAAGATCTGGTTGAGGTAAAGATTAAGAAACAGCTTAAAACCGCAAAAAAATATTATTACAAAAAGGACCTTGTGAACGCTTACCATTATTTCAGCAACATTTTATTGATTGACCCTGTTAATGAACAGGCAAAAGAGTATATGGTAAAGATAAATTCGGAGATAGATGAAACCAAGGTGGATAAATATTTAATGCAGGTAAAGACATACCTGGAACAGGATAAACTGATTGAAGCGAAACAGTTGATTGATAAAGTCCTGGTTCTTTTCCCGGATTCCCCGAAAGTGAAGGAGTTTCAGGAAAGGATAGAAGTTGTCTTCCAGCAGCAGAAAACCATGAGAATAGAATCCATGTTCAAGCAGGGTATGGAGTTTTACGAAAACAAAAATTATAACGATGCCATAAGCCTGTGGGAGAAAGTGCTGCTAGTCAATCCCGAGCATGCACGGGCAAAAGAGTATATTAATCTTGCTAAAAAGGAGCTTGTAAATATTGCGGCACAGAAAAAGCAAAAGGAACATGAGTTAAATATTAAAAAAGCTGCGGATTTAATTAATAAAGGTGTTAAGTACTATAATGATTCTGATTGGGAAAACGCAATGGAAATGTTTGAGGAAGCCAAGAAACTCAATCCGGAAAAGAAAGAAACAAAGGATTATTTGAGTAAAACCAAGGTTAAGCTCTCCCGTCAATATTATGACAAAGGTTTAAAACTCTACGAAAAGAAAGATTTGAAAGAAGCTATAGCAATATTGGAGAAAGCGACAAAAATTAATTCCGGAGATAAGGAGATTAAGGATGCCCTAACCAAAACTCAGGAGGAACTTGCGGAAATAAATAAAACTAAGGCAAACGAACTGGGGCAGAAGGGATTAAAAGAGTACGGGCTTGGCAACCTGAAGGAAGCGGTTGAGTTGTGGGAAAAAGCATTGTCATTTGACCCTGAAAATGCAAAAATTAAAAATAATCTAAACCGTGCAAAAGAAGAGTTGAAAAAGAAGAGGACCAAATAGAATGAGACTTAAAACCAAATTCAGCTTACTTATCAGTCTTCTTGTGGTTATAATTGTGCTTGGCGTGACCATTTTTCTTTTAATCGCCGAAAGCAGGTTTTTAATCAAGGAAATGGAGAAGAGCCGCACAAAAATGATTGAAAGCCTGGCACAGGTTGCCAAGGAATCACTGATAGTAAAAGATGATATTCTGCTTTTAAATTATCTTAAACTCATAAAAAATACTAACGGACTTGTCTATGCTTTGGTAACAGACACATCAAACAATGTTATTGCACACACCGACCTCAATTTTCTCGGAGATAAACTAACCGATGATATTAGTCTGAAAGCGAAAAAAACCGATGGGCTACTCATTCAGAAATATGACATGGATAAGGCGACCCCTATACTGGATTTGGCGTTTCCTGTATATGTCGATGATAAAAATACTGGCATTGCACGTATAGGATTTTCCCAGATTGCCTTAAATAAAGCAGTGCAAGAGGCTTTGGCTGTGACCCGAAGAAGAATCTTCATGGTTGCAGTTGCTGCTTTAATAGTAGGCCTTCTGGGCGCTGTTATTTTAACAGGTATGATGACAGGCCCGATAAACAAGATTGCCCAGGGCGCTCAAATCATCGGTCAGGGAAAACTTGATCATCAAATTGCAGTAAAAAGCAAAGATGAGTTAGGTGATTTGGCTGCAGAGTTCAATAAGATGAGCGACAAATTAAAGGAGCTTGACCAGATGAAAAGCGATTTTGTATCAAGCGTTACCCATGAGTTGAGGTCACCCCTGCTTTCTTTGAGGATGTATATAGACCTTTTTAATAAGGGAGCCGCAGGGGAAGTCAATGATAAACAGAAAGAGTACCTGCAGGTAATGAAAGACGGGGCATTCCGCCTGAGCCGATTTATCGACGACCTGCTGGATATGGCAAAAATAGAGCGCGGAAAAATGGAGGTAACTCTCCAGTCTACGGATTTGTCTCCTGTAATAAAGGAAACAGCGCAGCTTTTTGAACCGCAGGTTAACCAGAAGAAGATTAAATTAAACGTTGTTATGCCGGAAAAACTTCCCCGTGTAACCGCAGATTCTGTCAGGACCCAGCAGGTGCTTACCAATCTTTTAAGCAACGCAGTTAAATTTACTCCCGAAGGCGGCACAATTGCCATAGAAGCGCGTAAAAACGATTCCACCAAAATGCTGGAGATATCGGTAAGTGATACGGGGATGGGAATACCTAAAGACCAATTGAATTCAATATTTAATAAATTTGAACAGGTTAAAGGAGCCAGGAAAAACGTTTCAGGCCCAAAAGGAACAGGGCTTGGGCTTGCAATCATAAAAGGTTTGATGGAAGCGCAGGGCGGCACGATTTGGGTGGAGAGCGAATTGAATAAAGGTAGTAAATTTACGTTTAATTTACCTCTTATAGGTTAAAAACATTATGGCAAAAGAAAAAATACTGATTATTGATGATGATAAAAACATTAGAAATGCAAGCGCGGAGTTTTTGCGTTCCGAGGGCTTTGAGGTTTCGACGGCTGATTGCGGCGAAAAAGGTATAGAGATTCTTGAGAGCTCCGCTTTCGAGATTATCATCAGTGATTTGAAAATGCCCGGCATAGACGGAATAGAAGTCCTTAAACATGTAAAGAAGAACTATCCAAAAACAGATATCATTATAGTTACGGCTCACGGAACAATTGAAAACGCGGTAGAGGCCATGAGGCTGGGCGCTTATGATTATATTACAAAGAATTTTGACCTTTCAGAACTGAAATTACTGCTTGACAGGTGCCTGGAAAAACAGAGATTATCTGCCGAGGTAAGGGAACTAAAAGAGCTTGTTA
The DNA here is from genome assembly GCA_016929635.1 of Endomicrobiales bacterium. Classification (GTDB taxonomy): domain Bacteria; phylum Elusimicrobiota; class Endomicrobiia; order Endomicrobiales; family JAFGIL01; genus JAFGIL01. The sequence goes on along the minus strand of JAFGIL010000067.1, from coordinate 103,228 downwards.
ATCTGTATGAGGTAAGTAAAGCCATGAGTTCTCTGATGGGTATAGATGAGCTATTAAACCTCATACTTATGCTGGTTTGTGATACGCTTTCAGCAGAAGGCGGTTCAATAATGCTGTACGAATCTGAAACGCATGAATTAGTGGTTAAAGTGGCTTCGGGTTCAAGGAAGGATAATGTTATTGGCCAGAGGATTGCACTGGGTGGCAGGGTTGCCGGGTATGCTGCAAAAAATGAACAGATGATATCTATTCATGGAAACATTAAGGATGACCCGAGATTTTCCAACCTGGTTTCTTTTGACAATATCAAATCAAGCATAACCGCACCTTTGCAAAGAAAGGGAAGGCTTTTAGGCGTAATCTGTTTAAACCGCAGGGAAGATGACATCCAATTCAATGAGAGAGACAGGCGGCTTTTGTCAATTTTTGCAGTCGAGGCAGCAATCGCAATTGAAAATACTAATCTATTCAACAACCTTGAGAAAGAAAAAGAGGAGTTAGATATTATTTTTACGAATATGGCAGACGGGTCAATAGCAACAGATACTTCGTTTAATATAATCAGGATGAACCGTTCAGCAGAAGAACTGTTGGGTTTCCAGCAAAAAGAGAGCCTGAGCAAGAATTATTATGACGTTATAAAGGATTTTGAGCCTTCTATATCCTGGGACGAAATCAAGAATCAACCCGAGCAGATAATCAGATATGAGTTGGTCAGGAGAGACGGAAAATCTTTGTACTTAAGTGTGCTTGCCACGAAAATATTCGATAACGAGAATAACCTCAGAGGCCATATTATGATGATGAGAAATATTACCGATCAAAAGAGGGAAGGAAAAATCAAAATGGATTTTCTTTCGATTATGACGCACAAACTTAAGACTCCCCTGACTACAATAAACGGGTTTTCGACACTGCTTATGGAAAAGATAAAGGATAAAGATGAAAAGATGGCTTTTGCTTTGCAGGCAATCAGGAGCCAGGGTAATTTACTTAATGAGCTTGTTGACAGCCTGCTCAGGTTTACACTGCTGGAATCTGAATACACGAAGTATACAATGGAGAGATGCAGTATTATGAATATACTTGATATATGCAAGAGGGGGATTTCCGGCTTTCTTGCAACTAATCCAACTGAAGTATCCATAGATCCTGAAATGGAAAAAATGCCTTACGTACATGTTGACAGTATGAAAATAGTTGAAGTAATCCAGAATTTGATAGAAAATGCAATTAAGTTTAACAATAAGAAGAATAAAACAGTAAAAATCACCGGCCACCGAGGAGAAGGCCAATTCATTGTAATAAGAATTAGCGACAACGGACCGGGGATTCCACCCGAAGAGTTTAAAAAAATATTCCAGAAATTTTATCAGATAGATGAAGACCAGACCGGCCAGGTAAGAGGTGTTGGGTTAGGCTTGGCCCTGGTAAAACAAATAGTAGAGTCACATGGCGGGAAAATATGGGTTGAAAGCAAAATTGGGGAGGGAAGCACATTTAATCTAACCCTTCCGATAGAACATAAATCTTGATGATATTAATATTATTTATAATTTGCTTATTCCTGTTAAAAATGTATAATATAATTAAAGCTCCTCCAAAATTGCTCTGATATTTTAATATTGGGGGGATAGTAATGATAATCATTAAATGCATTTAACAACATTTTTTATAAAAAGTTGTAATGCATTTTTTTTATTTAGGGGCATGTAATGAAATCTAAAAAACAAGGGAAAAAAAGCAATAAAAAGGATATTAAGAAATTTAAAGCGGATGTTTTGCAGGAAAGATTGCTGTCGGAATATCTTATTAACAGCAGTTTTGACGGAATTCTGGCTTTTGATAATGAATGCAGGTACACTGTATGGAATACTGGCATGGAGCGTATTAGCGGGCTCAGTAAAGATAAAGTTATAGGAAAATATGCATTCGATGTTTTTCCTTTCCTTAAAGAAACCGGCGAAGATAAAGTTTTCCGTGAAGCCTTGTCAGGAAAATCAGTTATTACAAAGGACAGGATTTATAAGGTCCCGGAGACCGGGCAGGAAGGTTTTTTTGAAGGTCGTTATTCCCCAATTCGCAATGAAGAGGGGGAGATTATAGGGGGATTAGGAATAATCCATGATATTACCGTTCGTAAAAAAATGGAAGAGTTGTTAGTAGAAAACGAAAGGCGGTTTCGTTCCCTTATTGAATCAGCTCCTAATGTTATTGTATTCTTGGACCCAAACCATAAAATTATTGAATTTAATGAAGAGGCGGAAAAACTTTATGGCAAAAAGCGGGAAGATATAATGGGCAAAAATTATCTCGATTTATTTATTTCTAAAGATATTAGAGAAATAATAGCTAAAGATATCAAAAAAGTGTTATCAGGATTACCCACCAGGAATTTTGAAAATGAAATTATTACAAAAGACGGAACAAAAAAAGTTTTAGCCTGGAATGTTAATAGAATTCTGGATTTCAATAACAGACCAATCGGTGTTATGGCAATAGGGCAGGATATTACAGAAATAAAAGAGAAAGAGAAAGAGTTGGGCATACTTTCTAAATTCCCGTCCCAGAACGTTAATCCAGTTATGCGGGTTACAGAACAGGGTAAGCTTATATATGCAAATCGGTCCAGCAGTTACTTATTAAAGGCATGGAAATGTAAAATAAATACGTTATTACCGGGACATATTGTGCCATCGATAAAAGAAAGCTATATTTCGGGTAAAAATAAGACTATTGATATAAATCAGGATGATAAAAAGTATTTATTTGCTATTGTCCCTATAAAAGGTCAAGGGTATATAAATATGTATGGGACTGATATAACAGAATATATGAAATCACGGGAAGCATTTAATGTGTTGCAGCTTAAGAATGAGGCAATTCTGGCATCTGTTACAGATATAATAATGGAGGTGGATAAAAACAAGGTATACACATGGGCAAATAAATCCGGATATGACTTTTTTGGGGATGATGTAATCGGAAAAGAAGCTGCATATTTTTTTGAAGGTGAACAAAAAACCTATGAGGTTGTTAACCCTTTATTTAATGGAGACGAAAGTACAATATATGTAGAAAGCTGGCAGAGACGGAAAGACGGGGAGAAACGTTTGCTGGCCTGGTGGTGCAGGGTTCTTAAGGATAAAAATGGTAATGTTATAGGATCTTTGTCTAGCGCACGTGATATCACAGAGCAAAGAAAGGTTGAAGAGGAAATCAAAAACAGCGAGGAAAGGCTAAAAATACTTTATGAAAATGCCCCTGACGCAATCTATTTGTACGATTCAAAGGGGAATATTATAGACGGTAATAGGAAAGCCGAAGAAATCATAGGATATAAAAGAGAAGAATTGATAGGCAAAAATATGTTAACTGCAGGCATATTCCCGTTTAATCAGATACAAAAAGTTACCAAGATTTTGGCAAGTACTATCGTTGGAAAACAAGGAGGGCCTATTGATGTTGTTTTGAAACGTAAGGATGGCAGTCTGGTCCCAATCGAAACAACTGCATATCCTGTTAAAATACATGGAGAATCGGTGATAATGGGAATAGGCAGAGATATAACTGACCGAAAGAAGAAAGAAGATGAAATAATAAAATCCCAGAAAATAGAGTCATTAAGTGTTTTAGCAGGTGGGATTGCACATGATTTTAATAATATTTTGACCCATATTCTTGGAAATATAGATATAGCAAAACATCTAACAGACAAGGAAGGTAAAATATATAAAATTTTAGATGACGCCGAGAAAGGCGGTTTTCAGGCTACATCTCTAACAAGGCAGCTGCTTACATTTGCAAAAGGAGGGGAGCCTATAAAAGAAATATGTTTTATAAAGGATATAGTGAAGGATTCGGCTACTTTTGTATTGAGGGGTTCATCTTGCAGATGTGAATTTTCAATCGACAAAGGTATTTGGCTGGCAAGGGTTGATCCGGGGCAAATCGGGCAGGTTATTGATAATCTGGTAATAAATGCAAAACAAGCAATGCGTGAAGGCGGAGTGGTGAAAATTTCTATTAGCAGCTATATAGTCGATGAAGAGCTAATACTTCCGTTGGAAAAAGGCGAATATATAAAGATATGTATAAGAGATAGTGGAGTCGGCATTCCGAAGGAAAACTTAAACAAAATATTTGACCCGTACTTTACTACTAAAAACGAGGGGAGCGGGCTGGGATTATCGACGGTTTATTCTATCATAAAAAAGCATAACGGGCATATTACGGTCCAGTCTGAATCAGGAAAGGGCACCGAGTTTTGTATTTACATACCTGCTTATAAAGGCAAAATTGAAAAACCGGTAAAAGAGGAAAATATAATTGAAAAGGATTCGGGAAGAGTACTGATAATGGATGACGATAAGGCAGTGCTGAATGTATTATCAAGGATGTTAAAACATATTGGTTACGAAGTTGTTTCTACAAATGACGGGAAGGAAGCCATAAAAGTATATAAGGAGTCAATGAACTCAGGAAAGCCTTTTGATGCTGTAATACTTGATTTAACGGTCCGGGCAGGCATGGGAGGTAAGCTGGCAATATCCGAATTATTGAAAATAGACCCGAATGTAAAAGCAGTTGCATCAAGCGGATACTCTGATGATTCTACTGCAGCGGAACACAAAAATTTGGGATTTAAAGAGTTTTTGGGGAAGCCTTACGTGCCTGAAAAACTCAGTAAGGTTTTAAAAAGTATAAAAGCTCAAAAATAGCTTGAAATAAGTTTTAATTTTTTATATTATATGTTATTCCACATCTTTTAAAAGGTGTGGATTTTTATATACATTTTTGAAATATGAAAAAATATATATTTTTAACCATTATAACTTTATTTACAATGTCTTTGTATGCCCAGGACAGCATGACCGGGGAAAAAATTACGGCTCTTTCTATGAATGATGCCATTAATAGGGGCATAAAGAATAGCGAAGATATAAAGATTAGAAAAGAAAGCATTGATAAAATAAATTCCACTTACAAAGAAGTGCGCGCATCGGTTTTTCCTCAGGTAACAGGTTCATTCTCCTGGACCAGGTATCTTGAATCTCCTGTTTTAAGCGTGGACATGGGTATGGGCTCCCAGACATTCAAATTAAAACAGGATTGGGAAATGAGTGCAGGCATGACTTTAACCCAGGTGCTTTGTGCTTTTGGCAGGTTATTTACAGCCATAGAGATTGCACATAAAGCCATGGACCTTGAACAGCTTATGCTCGAAACCGCGGAAAACGAACTGGTTTTTGGGATAAAACAGGCCTATTATTCGATTCTCCTTGCAGAAGAAACCTTGAGGATTGCAGAAAAATCCCACGAAAACGCCCTGCGCAACCAGAAAGCTTTAAAAGAACGCTATCAGGGCGGAAGAGTCTCCAGAGTTAATAACGTAAAAATGGAAGCAGATGTTGCAGTCAGAATTCCCATGGTTTTAAAAGCGAAAACATCCCTGGATACAATCACCATACGTTTTAAGGAAATCCTAAACATAGAGAAAGACGAAAAAATAGCCCTCAGTGACTCTTTTACGGAGGATTTTCCTGATTTTGAACTGCAGGCTCTTCGGAAAGAGATGTTTGAAAAAGAGCCGATGCTTATGATTCTACGCAGAAGAGTCAGTCTGCAGGAGAGTATGGTAAAGCTTAAAAAGGTCGGTTATTATCCAACCTTAGCCGGATTCATGAACTATAACTACACGGGGAACTCAAATGATGTAGTGCCTTCTGATGCAATGTATACAGAAGTAGTTGCAGGCGTTATGCTTAATTGTACTATTTTTGATTATGGTGCGTTAAAACACCAGTACAAACAGGCAGTCAGTGATAAAAAAATTGCAGAGATGGAGTATAATAAGCAAAAACAGAGCCTTGAAGCAGAGCTTGAAGCAACTCTCACCGAATACTATTCAGAAATAGAGACGTACAAGGCTAATAAACGGGCGCAGGGGCTTGCCCAGGAATCATACGATATAACTCTTTCCAGTTTTAAATCCGGTTCGGTTTCACAGTCTGTGCTTAATGATGTCGAACTGGGGCTTACTTCAACAAAACTCGAAACCTTAAGCAGTTTATACAAAATAAATGTATTGATTGCCAAAATTGAAAAGCTTATAGTCCAGAAAGAGGCGTTATGAGGAAGATAATTTATTTAAGTGTATTGCTGATTTGTGTTTTGGGTGTGATTATTAAAGCAGGCATTATCAGAGAAAAGGATAAAAAAGAAATAATAAACATAAACTCTGAATGGGCGAAGTATGGCAAACCTGTGGATGTGTTTAGTGTTAAAAGAGGCGACTTGTATGTGAGGCAGAACATTTCCGGTGTTTTGAAATATGATAATGTGATTGAAGCCGATGTTGACGGAGAAATTGCTGCGAAATTAGAAGTTGGCCAGAAAATATTAACCTGTATAGGCGAAAAAGGCTGTGAGGGAGAAATTGTTTATGTTTCAGGAACCAGGGATTTAATTTCCGGGTTGTATAAAGTCAGGGTAAAGATTAATCAAGGAGTAAAAATTAACAAGGGGGCCATTGTTGTTGCACAAGTGGTTATAGGAAAATACTCTAATGTAATATATATGCCGAAATCGGCGGTGGTTATCAATAATGGAGGAAAGTTTTGTTGGGTAGTTAAAGACAGCATCGTAAAGAAGAAATTTATCAAAACCGGAATTTCAAACGGAAGTTATGTCCAGGTTGTCAGCGGATTAAATATCGGAGACGCGGTTTGTGTAAACGGCATTGAAGAACTGGAAGAAGGTTCCGCAGTGCGCATAAGAAAAACGGAGACATTGTAATGATAAGTACCTTTGTAAAACGGCCTGCAATGACTGTTATGTTTGTAATGGTTTTTGTCGTGCTCGGCATAGTTTCATCTTTTAATCTGATTATAGAGCAGACGCCGCGTCTTGAGTTTCCTTTGGTGTCTGTCAATGTTAGGTATAACGGTGCATCTCCTGAAGAGATAGAATCCCAGATGATAAAGAAAGTGGAAGATGCGGTTTCCGAAATATCCCAGATGAAAAAAATAGAATCCGAGTCTTATGAAGGCTTTGGTTTTATAATGATTGAGTTTGAAATGGGCTCAGACGTCAATATAAAAGCAATTGAAGTTAAAGATAAAGTAGACGCTGTTGCAAATGAATTCCCTCAGGCAGCAGACAAGCCTGTTATCTCTAAATTTGACCCCTTGATCCAGCCGATTGTAGACCTTGTTTTAATCGGTGATACTGTTGATGACCGCACTCTTTTTGAATATGCCGACAAAAAATTGAGAGATAAGTTGAATGCTATAGGAGGCGTTGCTTCAGTTGACGTATACGGCGGGAAAGAAAGGCAGATAAACATTTATCTTGACCCTATGCTGATGAAGAAGTATTACACCTCCATCGAAGACGTAATAGCATCTTTGGGAGCAAGGAACGTAAACAAACCCGGCGGTTCTATTGAAAGGTATGACTCAAAACAAACTGTCAGATTGATAGGCGAGTTTGAAAGCGTTGAAGATATAAGGAACCTTTCCCTCGTATCAAGAGAGGGGAGGAAAATACTTCTTTCAGATATAGCAACTATCAGAGACAGCCATAAGAAAGTGGAAACCTACACCAGGTTTAACGGCAAAAGTGCCGTAGGATTGTCCGTAAAAAAGCTTTCAGACGGAGACGCTGTTTCAATAGTGAGGAGAATCTTTAAAGACCTTCCTAAACTCAGGAAAGACCTGCCGGAAGGAATGGAGTTAATCGTTGCGTACGATTCCACGACGTTTATTCTGGATGATACTGCTGCAACAGTAAAAAATATAATTTATGGAGTTCTGCTCACCATTATAATTCTTTTTGTTTTTCTTGCTGACATACGCGTCACTTTTATTGCTGCTATAGTTATACCCTCATCTATTATGTCTGCGTTCTTTCTTATGGATTTTTCGGGTTTCACTATTAATTTTATTACGCTTCTTGCAATAGCAACGTCTTTGGGAACTTTAATCGCAAACGCTCTTGTCGTTATTGAAAGTGTTGAACAGGAACTGCAGGAGGGTAAGGATGCAAAAACCGCGGCAGTTGAAGGCACAAAAGAGGCGGCAGTAGCAGTATTCTCCTCAGCCGGGACAAACCTTGTTGTTTTTACTCCGATTGCATTTATGGGCGGTATAGTAGGACAGTTTATGAAGCAGTTCGGATTAACGGTTGTATATGCTACAATATTTTCAATCCTTGCTTCATTCAGCCTGACGCCCATGCTTTGCGGCCTTTTGCTTAAACAGAAAAAGAAAAACGAACTGGAAAAAGGCAAAAGTTTCCTTGATAAACTCGAGGATTTATCCCGGAGAGCAAACTCTTATCTTGTTTCGGAATACAAATATATATTTGACTTTAATATACATCACCCTTTTTTAACAATATTATTTTGTGTATTGTTGCTTTTAGGAGGTATTTATCCTGCAAAATATATAGGGAACGAATTTTTCTCGCCCAGTGACGAAGATAAAATAGGAATCACTGTTGAGTTGCCGCAAGGTTCCCCGCTTGAAAGAACTCTTGATGTCGTTAAAGACATAGAAAAACTTGTTATTGATCTGCCGGAAGCAAAGAATTGTTTATCTTATGTAGGCATAGACGGTTCTGAAAACGCCACCATTACTCTTTCTCTCAAGCCCTCAAGGGAGCGTGAAAGAAGCGATTTGGATATTATAAACAGCTTAATCCCTGAAGTTGCAAAAATTCCCGGAGCTTTTATTGCCCTTAACCGCGGAGGCATGGGCCCGGGTGAAGCTGATATTGCTATTAATGTGGCAGGTATAGATTATGATACTATCATAAGCATTTCTAATCAGATGATTGGTATTATGGAAGATACGGGCTATTTCAGGTCGGTTGAGTCTTCATATAAAGTCCCAAAGGATGAGATACGTTTTATACCGGACGACGAAAAAATGATGCAGTACGGAGTATTCAATGCCCAAGTCGGGGATCTTGTAAGAGATGCCATACAGGGAAATGACAGGAATGTTTATAAGGAAAAAGGCGAGGAGTATACGATTAATGTAGAGCTTGATCCCCACTATAAACAAACACCCGAAGATGTTGGCGAAATCACAGTAACTTCAAAAGACGGGCTTGTCACACTCTCACAGCTAGGCAAAGTTGTAAAGTCAAGAGGGTATTCAACCATTAAAAGAAGGGATAAGGTGAGGGTAATCCAGATAAACGGATATCTGTCAAAATCCACAGCAGGCCAGGTTCAGGTTCTTCTTGATAAAAAGTTTAAACAAATAAAATTTCCTGAAGGGTATGGTTATAAATATGCAGGCCATGCCGAGTTTCAGGAGGAGACATTCAGGGAGATATTCAAGGCATTTTTACTTGCAGTTATATTAACTTATATGCTGCTTGTTGCAATTATGAACTCGTTTACGTATCCTTTTGTAATAGTTTCATCGATTGCTACATCCATGCTTGGTGTCATACTGTGCTTGTTTTTCTTTGAATTTTCTATAAACATAGGTTCTATGATGGCAATAGTCATGTTAGTCGGGCTTGTTGTTAATAATGCTATCCTTATGCTTGATTTCGCGCTCCGGCGTATCGAAAAAGGAATGGATACAGTCAAAGCCCTGTGGATGGGTGCATCCTATAAGTTCCGGGCAATACTTATGACATCCCTTGCTATTGTTTTCGGTGCTATTCCACAGGTTTTTGATATATTCGTTGCAAAAGCATCCATAGGTGCGGTAATTGTTGGGGGGGTCCTTGCCTCAATATTTTTCACTTTCGTCTTAATACCTGCTATTTTTCTTCTTGCTTCAAGGATACAGTCGTTCATGCTTGGAAAAATCAAAAGCAAGCTTTAATCTGCAATCTGCAAATCTATTCAAGTTTCACAAAAATATTCATAGTTTTTCATATTTTTTTTACAAAATTATTTTAATATATATTATATATTAAATTTAAAATATATATTAAAAAGACCTTGACTTTTGAGATATTTTCCATTATTAATATATAGAGGTCAATTAAAAAATATATGAAAATTAAAATAGTTTTTGCTATCATAATCTGCTTGATAATTCATCCACTTTTAGGTTTGTCTTCCATGATAGATCTGGAGGGGGATTCTTCTTTTAAGGCTAATTTGCATATCGCAAAAAGTTTTACGATTTCGCACCATATGGCAGCTCTCTCTAAGATAATAATGGAATCGATCGCAGATGAAGCTTCTGCACCAATACCTTTGGAACAAAAAACATCTAAAAAATCAAGCAAATCTAAATCTGACCTGTCAATGCCGGGAATAACCAATAGCAGCTTAAGAAATAGCAGTAACCTGTCATGGAGTTCTGCCAATCTTGTAAAATGCAATATTACTGCATATACTTCCGGTATTATTGACTTTCAGATATTGCAGAGGTTGAGGTATCTGCTTGGGGTATTTCTGTTGTTTCTGATATTGTTTTATTTATTGCCAAGAGGTGCAATTGACTATAGCTTTATTTTAAATCTGAATAGAGGCGTGTAGAACCCGGTTTGTTTAAATTCAAACCGGGTTTTTCATTTTTATAGAGAAAATTATGAACATAAAAAAGATTATATCAATCATAACATGCGGCTGTTTCATATTCACTTTCGTTCTTAGCCAGCCATTACATGCTTCGCTGGAGAAGAGCAAGGAAGTCAGCCGTTTTAAGAAGATATTCGAAGAACTCACAATACCTCCGACCTATGGCAGAGTAACGGAATCGTATCTCGCATCTCGTGAATCGTATCTCGGAATAGAGGAAAATGAAATACGAGATACGAGCGGCGCTTCACGAGATACGGTTGTAATAAATATCCAGGACCTTCACTGCCATCCGGAAGTCCAGAAAAACATTTCCAAAATAATAGAAATCCTGGATGCAAAGTATGATTTAAAGCATGTCTATGTTGAAGGTGCTTATGGTCCGATAGACAGCTCATGGCTTACCCGTGTCAGCAATAAAGAACTAAAGAAAAAGATATATGATTCGCTGATAGAAAGCGGTAAGCTTACAGGACCTGAATACTATTCCTTAAAATCAGAGAAAACGGATTTGCTGATAGGTGTTGATAATAAGAAGCTGCACACAGAAAACGTCCTGCGCTTAAACAGCATTCTAAGAAAACAGAAGGAATTCAAGAGTATTATTAGCGACCTGCAGGATGACCTGAATATTCTGATGCACAGGTATTATTGTTCCGAAAATAAAATCCTGGATAAGCTTGTGCAGAAAAACAAGGAAGGTAAATTAGACCCAAGGAAGTTTTATAAAAAGCTTTTAAAGAAAGCAGAAAAACTTGATATCGATGCCGGCTATTATCAAAATGTAATTGAATATACAAATGCTTTTGCATCCGCAAAAAACCTTGATATAAAGAAAGTAGGCAAGGAACTTCAAGGTTTTATTTCTACTCTAAAAAAGAATCTCCCGTATGATGCCTACAGTATGTTGCTCAATAATACTGCGAATTTTACGCAGGTAAACAAGTTATACGTTTTACTTGGCAGAATAGCAGATGAGTACCCCCGCCTTGTTGAAGGCTATCCAAACCTGAGTATCTTTTTCAGACAGCAAAAGCTAAACCAGGAGATTAATCCCCTGCAGCTGATAAAGGAAGAACAGAAACTTCTAAATGAGATTCGCCTGCGTTCCGCCTGCGGGGAGAACGAGCGGGATGTTATTTTCCTTATAGAATTTACAAGGTATCTTGAAGATTACCTGGCTTACAAGATATCTGCTGATGACTGCGAATATATAGGAAAAAATCTTCCTAGGTTTAAAATGTTATGGGCTCTGTATGTAGGCAACGATAAGCTTGATGCGATTTCAGGTGATATAGAGATACTTGATGACTATTATTGCGTAAACATTAAAAGAAATTCATGCATGCTTTCTAATTGTATGATTAATAAAGAATTCAGAATTCAGGAGTCAGAAGTCAGAAAAGATGAAGAAAAAGACAAACCTCTGAATTCTGAATCCTGGCTTCTGAATTCTAACAATGAAAGCAGTCAAGAACACAAAGTAACCAGTGAAGACTTGTTGGAAAATGCAGGGGAAATAATAGTATTGGTGACCGGAGGTTTCCATACACCAGGCCTTGTCGAGATTATGAAGGAGAGAAACATCCCTTATATAGTCATCACGCCGAATGTTACGCAGGATACTAATTTTGCAGAAGTTGAGTATAAAAGAATACTTAAAAAACATTCCGAAGTAATATCAAAGTATATTAATCCGCAAAAACAGTTTTCTTTAGATTTAGAGATGCAGGATGGTTTTATCGGAAGCCTGGAAGCTATGGAGATACGTAAATTCCTGGCTTCGTCGCAATACTATGAAGTAACGAATATTGACCAGGTAACAGGCATAATCGATGAGTTATTCGGGGGCGATACTGGAATAAAACTTTTAAACAGCTTTTCCGCTGATGCAATAAGCCAGGCATTAAACGAGGTTTTTAGCGCTGAGCTTTTCGGCAATAAAGTCGGCAGGATTGAGTTTGTCCAGACAGCCGAAGGCGAATATACTATCCTGGTGGTTTATGGCGAAGAAACAGTGCCTTTGAACTATGTGCAGGATGCCGAGTCCAAGACCTTGAGCAGGGTAGTAGATTCCGAAGATGAAATAGCTATCGCTGATGATGAGGCAGCTGATGACCCTTCCGGAAGAAAAATGTCAGCGTCAAACAGGCTGGGATTTGTTTTAATGCATTTAGTAACAGTTGTTACGGCAATATTTGTAAATCTAGTCGTATTGGTGCTGATTTCACTGGTTTTTGAAAATTTTTCATTACCTTTAAACAATTTTTTAGGCTACATCGTTATAGCCCTGCCTATAATTCCGGCATTTGCTGATTTTATCCAGATAGTAAGAAAACAAGAATCATCAGAACTGCCTTTAATTCCCGATAATGATATTCTAATAGAACTTGAGCACTTTTTGCTCCAGCAAGAAATTAGTGATGTGAAAGTAACTTTAGGCAATCCTAAGGAAATGCGTTTTATAACTGATACTGTTAGAGAAGGAAAAGATGTAGTTATTAATGCATCGCTTATCGGAAAGTTTCATGGAAATAACAGGAGGATGATATATGCCCATATAGCTGATCATGTAAAATTTCAACAAAAAAATTATGAGCTTCCAAAATCATTATGGTTTGTAGAAGAATATTTGATTAGTTTAAAAAATTATGTATTTGATTTTCCTACAATGATAATAGAATCTTTTACACAAACTGTTATAAATTCCATTGCGGAGGTTGTCACTGATTTGCCGAGACGTATAATAAAAACAATGAAGCCATATATGGATTCAGAGCAATTAGATGCATCTATGCGTCTGATGGAAATAATGAAGGATATGCATGGTGCAGCCGGAATGAATATACTTACCAGAGTTTACCATAGCTTTGCCCACGCACTTATGGTAGCTTATGCGTGTGTTCTTCTTGTTTCGCGTTCATCCTGGTGTAAGCCTGAGGATGTCCGGTTGGCTTTTCTTGCGGGATTTTTCCATGACCTTCATTTCCGGGAAGTTGAGAATGCGTTTACAAGGAAAACCGGAAGAAACCGCCCGGCATTTGTGCCTATTACAATACAGCAGCTTAATGCAATGAGAGGACAAGAGGATCCTTTCATAGTAGTAAAAAAATCAGAATTGTTTTTAAGGAAATACAAGGATTTGGAAAAAGATCCTCAATTAAAAGATTTGTTTGATGTTATTAAAGCATCCATTGATGCAGATCCGGCAGATGTTACGCAGCGTGAGAAGTCAATGGAACTATTGGATGCAGGGTTTGAAAAAGTGGTTGATATTACAGGCATATTTACAAAAGCCGAAGAAATGCTGTCAAGTTTTTATGATCTTAAAGAGGCAAGGAGAAGAAGCAGGGTAGACCCGCAGCAATATGAAAAAGTTAAACAGGGCACTAGAGATTTGGTTGAAGATATAAGGAGGAATCCGGATTTAATGTCTAATAGTGTTTTAGAACGGATGGTAGAAAATATTGAAAAAGCATTAGATGAGGCAGATTCCCAGGATTATAGATATTTAGAAGGTAGATTAGTTGAATTGAGGGATATTTCCGAGCCTTTAATGTACAGCCTGGATGCCATAAATCAGATGTACGGGCTTATGACTGAATTGCAGGACCGCCTGCAGTACTATCATTATATGGCAGACGGCCGAAGGGAAGAAATTATTGATTTAATATATAAAATAGCCGGTATCAACAAAGAGCAATTTGGGGCAGAACATAATTTGGAAGGGGTTTTTAAGGAAATAGAAGTAATTATACGTAAAACAGATTTCCCAAGCGATGTTAAAAGGTTTCTAATTACTCCTAATACAAATATACTTGTATCAAAGATACGTTCAAAACTGGATAATCTTGCAAGTGAAAGCGGAAGTATTACAGTTGATGATTTAGAAAGTATGATTGAAGAGATTGATAATCGTGCCCAGGAGATTCAGGGGATAGTCAGGAAAGATTTAGCACTTATTGACCGCGGTGAAAGAAGTGATTTAATTACAACATTGCATACGGATCCGAATCCAGATTTACGGAAACAGCTAAGTATTTACACTGAAAAAGCTATTCTTCAATATTTGCTCGAAGCTGAACTGCGTATTTTGTCTCTAACGCGTAATTATCTGGAAGCAATGCAGAGAATAGATGGCGATACAAAACGGCGTGCTATTTTGCATCGCATGGCAATTATTACTGAGAAAGGAGCAGACCAATCAGCAGGCACATGGCTGCTAAGCCCGGAAACATATGAACATGAATTAGTGCCTGCTTTACAGACGGAGATAGGAAAAGCGCAGGCAAATGTGCCGGGTAATTATCCTTATTTCTTTCTTCCAATGTTGTTAAATGACTCAACAACAATGCTAGTCACTAAGCTGCTGCCAACTCCATTTAAAAGAAATTTTATGAAATTAATGGAACATTTTTCCAAAGCCGCAGGTGTTACAAAAGAAGGAGAAAGTTGGTACAGAAACTGGGAGCGAAGAAAAGAAAGTGTGGCTTATCAGTTGGAAATGGGAAGAACTGCAGTAAAATCACAGTTTACAATAGGAGGTACGGAGGAAGTTGATCTTTATGATATTGTCTCACAATTATTGCTGACTCGTATGGGTATAAGAAGGCCATTGGCTTCAAAACATAAGCATTCCGTTAGCGGGACTATTGTGAAAGTCCCAGCAGGAGTGCCGTTTATTGAAGAAGGAGATATGGGTTACTCAATGTACATCATTCTTGATGGAGAAGTTGACATAACCGGAAAGCAGTTAAATAAAAATGTAGGAGGATTTACAACAATCAGAAAAGGGACAGGAAATATGGTGGGAGAGTTTGGATTGCTGGCAGCTAACAGGCGCCGCAGTGCAAGGGTATGTGCAGGAGAAAACGGGGCAACTCTTTTACGTATAGATTACAGGGATATGATGCGTGCGATGGAGGAAGATCCCCAGTTAGCTTCAATGCTTTCTCTTCACTATATTTTTGCATTAAGCAATCAAGATTATATGCAAGACTATCTGGAACGATTAAAAAATGAAGAAAGCAAAAAAAGAATTAGCGCTACAAAGTACGAACTAATTTTGTATGAGTTAGCTGCTGAAGATAGCAAGGATGCTTTGACTGTTACTGATCGATCTAATGGACAGTTGCTAGCTGAAACAACGTTGCAAAATGTTGAGAAAGAGATGTACGGCAGTCATCAACATAACCTCCCGATTGATAATAGATTAGTAGAATTTGCAGAGAAAAGATTTGGATATAAGATTGAGCCAGAAACGTTAGAAGTTATAGATGAGTTATTGAAACGAAACCGTTATATAGTACAAATGTTAAAAGATCTTCATCCTGATATAGAAAGTATCTTGTTTATTCTATATAAACTTGCTGTTATTTATCAAGCGGATGAATCAATGCTTCAATTTGGAGAAACACGCGAGACTGACGCATTAAATTATTTGGCTCAGATTTTATTGAATAGTAAGATTCAAAAAAGGTCTATTGATCGTGAATTAAGAGGTATCAGGTTTGCGCTAAAACACAATCAATATGGTTTTTCTAATCATAAACATGTATCAGCAGAGTTTTTAGGGCCTGTATCAGCTGTGTTCCGTGCTGCAGTAAGAGGCGATAAGTATTTTGAGCTAAGCGTTGACCATAATCCAGCAATAGGGACTGTGTTTATGCCTGACGAATTAACTGATGGTATGATTGGTACTATGAGACATGCTATTAAAAAATCAAAGACTGAAGTTACCATACGTGGTCCAAGTTATTATAATGAGCCTGGTTTTGCATACAATTCAGATATGGTTGTAATGTATTACAAACAAACAATTGATATGGCAAAAACAATAGGAGCCTCTAATGTTATCGTTAATTTCAGCCATAAGGGTGATATAGAAGATTTTCTGGAAATTATTGATTATGCCATAAAGAATAAGGTTGAAGTAACTATAGAGAATGGTATTATCAGAGGAGAAGGAAGATATCATGAAGCAGGTGAGTTTGTGGATTTATTGAATGCAACTATTGCAGGTTTGGCTGCGCGGGATATAAGCCCAAAAAAAATCAGAAAATACTTAACTGTTGCTGTTAATACGGCAAACTTTGCTAGATCAATGCCTATCGGATATGGTGAAAATATAGAGGATTGGACTAAAGACCAGTTAGAAGATGTTTTTGCATGGGCAAAAAGAATGAATATAAGGATACAAACAGCGGTATTAAGTAACATGGATGATAAAGGAGAGGAAGTTCCGATATTTAATGAAGTAGACGGAGTTGTCCCAAATAGAGACTTTATGCAGATGTTATTAGAAAATATACCAATGGATCTTGAAAAAATGCGCGTGATTGTAGAAGCAAAAAATGAAATGAGAGATTCTGACAGAGACTGGCTTGAGGAAAATGTAAATGCCGTAAAAAGAACATCAATACTAAATTCTACCTTAAGAGTACCAAAAATATTCAAACTAATCATGTCTCCTCTTTTAGATAAAATAACAGATAAGCCCGAACCTCAGGCATTAGGGTTTAATGTAAGAAATGTTGTTGAGGGGTTGTTAAGGGGATCGATAAATGCATGCTTGTTTACAGTTGGAGATATGTTTTTGGAAGACGTTTCAATTCAGATTGCAGAAGAGATTGAAGCTGCATTGCTTTCTCAGACTGCCGATGAAATCCAGCATGTCCAGGGAAACAAATATAAGAAAAGAGAGCAGGATCTGGAAAGATTGTTATCTCAGGTATATGATGGGCAGGCACGGGCGCCGACCGGAAAGATTGAAGTAAGCACGTGTAAAGGAAAATTACTTAAAGTAAGCGATAAAGTATACAGATTTGCAACGCTTTTAACCGATGCCAACAATAATCCGATAAGGCTTATAGTTACCGAAGGATTCTGGGATGAATTTAACAATGATGAGGAAAAAAGGCTGGTTATTATTCACGAGCTCAATGAACTTAAAGCAAGGTCAGGGCAAAACGTTAGATTTAATGCATATCTTAGGGATAAGGGAATAAAAGCAAGGGCACAAGACTTACCCTCCGATGATTTTATAGAGCACTACCATACATTCCTAAAAGAAGAAAACACTCCAGATGCAGCAGTTGTCAGGAAAGCAGAAGACTATTTATTGAAATTTACACTCCCTGCTGATATAGCAGCGAGAATAAACTTTGTTATAAAAGAAAACCTTCCGAATATTTTACCTTATATAGGAGAAATAACCAGGCTCAGCGATTTAATCGTCAGCCCATTATCAGAAGAGAGACTGCCTCCTCTGCCTAGTAATATAACTATCAATGAGTTGCTTGATATTGCTAATAGTGCAATAGTGCATAGCGATTATGAAGTTGCAGAAAGAATACTGAGGTCGTTATTGCAAAGGCCTTTGGGAAGCAATGACGAAGTAGTAATAAAATCAAAGCTGGCTAGAGTTCTTGCTACAATTGGACAATATCGGGAAGCAAGGGGTTATTTCGAAGAGCTACTCAGCCATACTACGCTTCCTTCTGATATCGATCAGGGCCAGCTGCATTATTATTACGCATTGGTTTTATTGAATGAGAGTGCATCGGGCAGCAGGGATGACCAAATCAATGCCAGCATTTTGGCAGAGAGGCAGTTTACAGCAGCTTTAGAATATATAGATGATAATAATCCGTTGTCTTATATTATACACAGCAAGCGGGCAAATATATACCTTTTTATGGAAGAATGGGAACTAGCTTTTAATGATTATACAGAAGCAAGTGATATATGGAGGAGGCAAAACAGGGTAAATAGTTTAAAGGAAGAGATAAGGTATTGGATAAGTAATCCTGATTCTTTCGAAAAAGTTGACCAGGCCTTTATTCTGGAAGTAATAAACGGCACTGTTGAATCAATTATAATGCTGGCGCACGGAAATGAAAAATATCCTGACGATACTTTTCTATCAATGCATAGATATGCAGAGGATGGATTGCGGTTATTGGATATAGCTACAAAACTAAGTGAACAGAGATGGTTGCAGCAGGAAGGCGTATTATGCAGGAATAGCGGATTAGCTCTCACATATTTTGCAGAAGCAATTCTAAGGGATGACACTAAGTCCTATATGTCTTTATACTTGGCGATCGAAAGAATGGAAAGAGGCATAGAGATTGCCGAAGAATTGGGATATATCGGAATAAGTCTGTATGAGGAGTTGGAACAAGCTTACAATTTATCCCAGAAGCCTGCTGCCTTTAGATTAGATGAAGAGGAGAGAGAAAGAAAGGCAAAGGTGAGGGATATTGAATTAAAGAAGATTGATCTGCAGGGAAAGTTAGCCGTAAGTGCTGCAAGCTATTTTAATGAAGAACCAAACGTCTGGACTCAGGACAATAATCTCAGGTTGGAACTCCAATTCAGCGAACTAACCAGGCAGGATGGCATTATAGGTTTATTCCTTATCAACTCATTTGAGTTGCTTATAGTCGAAGCCGGGCAGGATGTTGAAGCTATAAAGATAATTTATCCTTATTTAAAAGAGCTGGTAAAGCAACTAGAGAAAATTCAAAAGAGATTATATTCAGATCCGCGCAGTCCGCAAAATCCGGTATTAGACAATATTCTTAATCAGGCAAGGAGTGCTCTTGAGAAAAGCAATGATGTGCTTTCGGCTGCTTATACTGATTATCTTGAACGGATTCCTGTTGAAGGAAAAGGTCCCGTATTTTTGCCACCGAGAATCATTCAAAGGTTGCTTGATGTAGTCCTTAGGATTGTAAGCGTTGGTAAATTCAGCTTTAGTCAGCTGCCACGGGCTATCAGAAATGCAGTCACTGCCGTTGATGAAATAGTATTTGCTCCGGTGCTGGAGCTGGGCATGTTTTCACAATTTCTGGAAAGCTATGCTGAGTACATTTCCGTAGATTCGATTGATGCCGATGTTTTTGAGGATAAAAAAGAGGCTTTGGATAATACTATTTTTGAGTTGGGTATAAGGCACGGATATGCAAGGTTTAATGAATTCACAGGCAAATATGAGTGGCTTGTTGATGAAGACAGGGTAAACTGGTTTTACGAAGGCCTTGTTGATTATATTACAAGAAACGCACTCACCTATACAGGCCTGTATATGAGCATGGAAGTTGCAGGCAGGCTTGACACTATCAAGTATGCATACTATTGGGCAATGGCGCGTTTATCAACAGTAATCCCTCATATAAAGTTTAATATAGAAAACAGAAAAAAACCTCCGGAAAAACGCACTCCTCTTACGAGCATAGAAGATTTAAATCGGGAAGCTTACGAACATGAATATGAAGCTTTGATTAGTGGTGCGGAAAAATTAAGGGATGATTTGGTTGCCTCTATTGAAAGAATAAAAGCCGGAGGAGCAAATACCCAGGAAGAACTTGAAACTTTATTATCTTCTAAAGATGCCCTTGCAATACAAGCTAAAGCGTTAGAAAATACTGCGACAAGTTTAGGGCTTAAATACATGAGGGATTTAATAGCACACATAACAGGAAATAAATTGGCTTTGTTCGATGTAGGCATAACAATATGCTTGGATTCACATAACATAGAACAAGATGTTGATCTGTTTATGACAAGAATAGTAGATGAGTTAGATGTTTATATAAGCATATTAAAAGATAAAGCAAAAGCCCATTTGTCGGGCATGGATATGACACGTCCTTTAAGCAATAAAGAATCTACTAAATTGAATGAAATTAAAAAAGTTAAGCCGTATTCAGCTTATGAGGTTAGAAGGGCGTCTAAAATTGGGACAGCTATTGGCGCTGCAGTTCTAGGTATCGGATCTATTGCAACATTCTTTACAGGTTTTGGAATAGTAGTAAGTATTATTGGCCTCGCAATAGCAAGTGTATTTATTGTTTACAGGGGTATTACGTCTGTTAATGAAATGTTTAAACCGGAATTTTCACTAGCCAGCTTGGTTCCTGAAAGCAACGGAAAGGTAAGTATTGAAGAATTGGATGAAGTATCAGCTGATGAGATTGATGAGGCCTGGGTTGCAGGGAAATTAAGCGCTGCTTTAGGCATAAGCAAAGTACAGGTAATGGAGTTATTTAATTTTATAGCTCTAACCAGGAAAATAAAATTGCTGAAGGAAAGAGAAGAAAAAAATAACATGCAAGGCACCTTAAAGAGGTTTAGCATTGCAGATGAGAATTATCTGCCGCCTAACTGGATTGCCCAGACAACCAGTGATTCAACGGAAATCACATTAGTCAGTTACATGACAGCCGGTATAGCGCATTCAACCGCCAGGTTCAGAATCTTGAGGGCTTTGCTGCTGCCAATAGTAATTAATCATGAATGGCTCAGGGTGCTTGGAAGAAACGACGCAGCACTCCACCTTATTTCAAACCCTCTGTACATTTTTGCCATGCCTTTTATAGAAATATCCAGCCTTTTCGTTGAAAATAAATCCGCAACCCTCGGCAGAGTTTGGAGAAAAGAAACAAGAAAGAACAGATTAATTGTGCTTGCGCCTGACAAGTTATCAGGTGATGATTTTGCAGCTGAAGTAAAAAAAGATGGTATTTTTGCGGATATTGAATATATTGATATACCTCCAAGAGTTGTAAAATCACCCGGTGCGACTTATGCTGACCAGCTTTCAGATAATCCCGCTGTTGCAAGAGAGCTTGCGTACAGTATTATGAATCAATACGAAAAGGGATACAAGGTTATGGCAATTGCGTGTAACACCCTTCACCACTGGTTGCCAGAAGCTATGGCTTATCTTCCGTCTAATGTAAGAGAAGATATAACTATCTTAAATACAATAGAAACAACAAAAGAATTCATTTCTGCAGAAGCCCAGGATTCTGAGATGCCTGTATGGCTGGGTACCTCACCGTTAACAAGGCAAAGTAATATTGTAAAGGATAGTTTCCCTACTCTGGATAGTTTGGGTTACGATAACCTGCAAGATATAGCTCAACAAATAATCTGGCAGGTTAAAGCTCTTGAAGGATTATCTGGAGCTGAAAGGGGTGTTCAGGAAGATCATATAAAAGTTATTACAGGTGTGTTTGTATCCAAATTAAGGGAAGCAGGAATTAATAATGTTGTAATGGGATGTACAGAGTTGCCGATAGCTTTTAAGTTGGTTAGTGAGATTGAGGATTTGAGTGACTTTACATTGCACGATCCCGCTTTTTACGTAGTAAGTAAAACCCGCATCAGCGGTTTTGATAAAAGAAGTTCTGTGGTAAATAGTATTCGGGAGTTTTTGTCTATCCTTAAAACTATATTTAACGAACTTATTGATTTACCTAAAGATTTTTACAAAATAAGAACCTCCCAGAAAAAAGATGAAAGACAAATCATAGAAATAATGCAGGAAGTTCTATTAAAAGAAAAAGCGGTTGCCGGCCCTCAGTCCAAGGAAGTAATTGTGTCATGTGAAAGTTATATGCTGCGGCAGATAGAAAGTATCGGAGGGCAATTAGTAGATATACCGGGTGAAGACAATTTGGTTTATAGACTGCCTAACGGTATGGAGCTTATTGTTCATAAGCAGGATGGGGTTAATCCGAGCGAGAATTTAATACTGGAACTGCGCGCTTCGGAACAGGGTCCTGTTATGGTTTATAACGGGCATGTAGATGTCATTGATGACGGCTCAGAAAGCAAGAAGGACTGGAAGGGCAGGACAATTTATGACCGCGGTGTCGCTGATATGAACGGGGCAAATGCATCTGCAATGCAGGCGTTTTTAAGGTTATGCCAGGCGCAGCCAAATGCGTTTCAGGGAAGCCGCTTCCTTACACTTACCTGGATAGAAGAGATAGCAAGGGAACGCGAACAGGGGACCCAGGCAGTTTTCAACTATTTAAACGGATTAAACAGGGATATTGATTTAGTTGTTATCGGTGAATCCTCTCAAACCGCGTTTAACCGCTTAAACACTCTTCAGCTGATTCAGGATGACTGGTTAATAGAAAGCAATAGAAGAGCTTTAGAAATGGCGCAGGCTTCTTTTAGCTTATTACGGGATTCACTTCTCATGTCTGAACGGGAGCGTATATCTGTACTTATTCCGGAGTCAAGAAGAGCATTAGAAGTCTTGAAGAAAGCAGAGTTGTTAACAGAGTACAGTGCGAATATTGGATTATTCAGCAGAGTAATAGCTGATGCAGAAAACCTTTTAGATGAACTTACCAGGCTGCGCCTTGATAAGGGTAATTTTTCGGAAAAACTGGCAAAAGCCGAAGAAGTTGCTTTTGCTTTCAGCCTTTCAACAGCAGAAAGGGGAAAATTTACAGCGTACGTCAGGCCGCAGAATCAATTAGCTTCTGAATCTAATATCACGCAGGTTGTAGAAACAGCTAAAACTGCATACCAAATATACGAACAGCTGTCCCGGAAACAAACAGAGAAAGGGCATGTGATGGAAGGGACGAGTTTAACCCTTTCTTTCCGTTCTAGGGGCGAGGAAAAACACACATACAATAAAACGCCGGGCTTTGCCGGCTTTACTTTTAGAAGCGCCAGCGCGCAATCGCAAGATGTACTTCAAGGGCTGCAGAAATTGGTCCAGACACAATGTCTTTCATTCTTAGGTGTAGTTAATCAGAAACCGGACGTAATCGCGGTTAATATACGGGATGATGGTGAAATTGCCGTTGAAATACGCGGAGAAGAAGGGCACGCGGGTTTCGGTGCAACAAGAGGCATTAATGCGCATATTTTAGCAGGATGGCTGATGGCAAACCTTGAGGAAGCATTTAGTGATGCACAAATAACTGATACTACCTTGCTTCCTTATATGCAGATTGATTGCCGTTTTGCCTGCGAAGACGCCGGTACCATAAAAGACGAAATTGAAGGTATTGTAAATAAGCAAATGTTTGAGTTCGGGCAGCAGGGTGGAGAAGAAAGGGACTACACAGGTCCGTTAGATTACAATACCCAGGATGCAAATGATATTCTTGATTCAGCAAGCCAAAGCACGGGATTGCTGATGTCACCCAGAAATACATTTTTTGCCGGCTCGGATGCGAAATTCCTCAATGCAGCTATGCCGATAGGACAAAAAGTCAAAGCTGTGGCAATTTTAGGCTTGGGTGCATTCAGGACATTACATACAACAGATGAGCATATCTTAAGAGGAAACCTTCTTCCTTTAAGCAGGATGTATGAAAATATATTCCTGGCAGATTCGCGAAACATATTAAGCCGTTCGGATGTTCTGAACGAATTTAAGAAGTTGCTGAGCTTATTAAAACATAATGGAGAGCAGGTTAAAGTGCTGGTGGAAGAAGTAGACAGGGCACTTGCAGAAGATTATGATATAGAAAATCCTAATGTGAAAACAAGGCTTGAAAGAATCAGTAAGTTATTTGAAGAAATTCTTTCCGCCAGCGTAACATTAATGAATCATTCTTTTGATGCCGGATTAGTAAGCCTATACAAAGAATTAGGGCATTATTCCGGAAATAGGGTTAGTATGCCCAAGTCAAGATTGGATTTCAGTATCAGAAGGGACAGAAGTGATTTGTGGGAATCAATAAAAGATGAACTTATTAAAAACTTGGATAGTTATGAGGAGGTGCTCGATAGACTAGGGTCAGAGGAATTTGAAGAAGAATGGGAAACCGGAGATATAGAGCAAATTTCGGATATTTTGACTAAATCAAACAATCAGCCTCTTTTGGCTGAAAACAGAGTGTCGCTGCAGGAATTAATCGACTTCGGGGATTTGGTCCAAAAGCAGTACCCGTGGTACAATCCGGTCTACGTTATATCTCATAGGTCTTCGAAAACCGGAGAGATGACATACACTGTTATATCTCCTGATACAGCAGAAGCTGAAAGGGCGCTTAATCAGGGCCATACGGTTTCTGTTTTGTTTGAAACAGCTCTTGTTGAGGAAGGGGAAGCAGGAAGTATTAAGGGATTTAACGGCAGGTCGATGGTATATCCGGTCTTAGTTGACGGTTCTATCCAGTTTGTTAAGTATCTTGGAATAGGTATCACTCCATCTTATGAAGACCGTGACGCAGGTAGTGATAATTTCGCGATAGGTGAAGAAGTATCGGGATTTGTGTCACAGGATGAAAATGATGTCCGGGTAAGAGTAGCTGAAATATTAGGAAGTGCTCCGGAAACAAGCCCGGCTTCACAAGCCTATGTTCCTGAAATAGATTCCAGTAATCCAATCCATCTTTTATGGTCTGCAATACATCACAGAGAAGTATCACTTGATGAACTTCGCGGTTTAAGCGAGGATCAATTAAGAGATTTATATGGCGCTAAAGTATCAGGAAAAGTTAATGACGACTGGAAGACTGCCGTGCAGATAAAATATAAGCCTCAGCGCCTTGGTGATGTGCTGACAATCGGGGATATATCTGATATGCCTAAAGCAATGAGGGTAAAAGCCATAAGTATGATATTAGAACAGGATGGGATTAAAGTGCAGCCGGTAGCTGGACAGGAGCATGAAGAAACAGTCATACAGGCTTATCTTGATTATATAACTGAAAATTTTGGAAAGCAGCTTGCATTTTGGCATGGGCAGGGGTTAGCTCATGCGATGATTTCTTTTCATAATATTACAGCGCGGGGGAATCTGTGTGACCTGGCTACGGCGGGAACAATAGTACCGAGGCCGGAAGAAACAATTCCTCAATTGCGTGATGCCCAGCGGCCTTATGAAATGCATCCTGTATTAGTTGATTTAAGAGATGCTGTAACCTGTATGAAGACTATGATAACGAGCTGTATTGGAACGTCTGATACGGAGAGAGAACATTCATTAATAGTTAAATTAAGGAAAATATATACAGAATATATTGTAAAAAACAGGGAATCTGCTTCTGGGACTATCAAAAATCTATTTACAACGCGAAAAAGTAGGTCTACATACCAAATTGTAAAAAGAGTGGCAGTGATGCTTACGCTTGTCCTGGGTATAAGCGCTGCAATAGGGCTGCCTGTAATCGGCGTTCCCGGTTTATGGTTAGGGCAGATGATAGCACAGATGACGGCAGTATTGCCTCTTCCGACAGCATTGGTAGCGCATTTAGTGCCGTTTTCTTCAATGCCTTTATTCTTGATTTTGTTAAGCACGGGGCTTGTGGAATTTGTGTTTCAGGTATATGGAAGAATAAGAGGAGAAGGCAAATTAACAAAGGAAGAACTGCAGCAGGAGATAGTAAAGAGAGTAAACTTCTTGGAAAAAGAAGAGGAGTTTTTAAAAGCACAATCGCGTCTGGGCGATAAGATAAATGTAGAGGTGATAAATAGTGAAGCCCCGGGTTTATTGGAATATATACAATCTGTCCAGGGAAGGGTTTTAGCTGATGATGAGGAGTTAGGGATTTCTCAGATTCTGGCATTGATAGATATACAAAGGTCATCAATTAATTCCGAGGTTATGGGTGAAGACGTAAGCGAGAGTAAGCTGGAAAGGATGCTATATGATATTAGGGCAAAAGAAAGAGAACAAATCGTACAGGAAGCAGGGGCAAAGTTAAGACAGATACCGATACCGATAATAAACAGGATACCCGTGCTGGGCCCTATAGTAGTTAAGGTTATAAACTGGTTTTTCAATTTGCCTTCAATAATGTTCAGCTATGCTGGCAGGTATTTTTGGGGAGGCATGGCAACGGAGTATTTCGGCAAGGTTCACGTTTTATCGATGGCAGCGGGCTTTAGTGTTATCAGCAAATACTCGGATAGCAATGACGGCGCCCAGTCATTGAAAGCTGTGAAGCCCTTTGAGTCATTTAGGGGTAAGGGTATTACGCAGATTCCGAAAACATTATGGATAGACATAAAAATATTATTTTCAAACATAAAGCCATGGGTGCAGAATATTAAAATAAGAGTATCAAACCTGTTATGGAGGTGGTCGTTATTTCGGACCGTTGCAGGTGTATGGAGCGAGAACGTATTTTTGAGGGGATTGTCTGAATTGTTGACAAAAAGAATGCACACCTGGATACTAGGTTCGTTGGGAACCGGATTATTGCTTAACCTTCCTTTGATAACTCTTGAAATGTCAGTATTAGGGCCATGGATACCCGGCCAGATAGCAATTCCGCTGGGATTTGCCGGCAGGCTTGCAGGACCTGAAACATCAAAATTATTAATCATAAATACATCGGTAAGAAAAATGGCATCGTCATTTTTCCTTGCATTTTCAATGAGTCTGCCGGCTTATGCTAGAGCAGCGGCAAATGCACCAAAGGCGTTGAAAGCTCTGGGTGTCGAAGTAAAGGATATATGGAAGTCGAGAAGACAGGAACCTACTTCACAAAGAAGAATAGCAAGGTGGTGGCAGAGGAGTATTCTGGGAGCCATGATTAGGACGATAGGTTTATTCGTATTTTCCATACCATGGCGTATATTTAAAGGATTGATAAAATTAGTTGTAGTGCCTACATGGAACATCTGGAGTGCAGACATACAGATGCAGATGGGTATGAATGCGGTAGATTGGACCGGGAATGTATATTTACAAAGGTCAGCAAGGCTAGTAGATGGAGGGTATGGCATAACAGGATTAGGAGCACGTGTAGGCAGCTTTTTTGAGGCATTGTTAGGAACAAGGCTGGCCAGTTTAACTTATTTTGGCAGGATACCGGAGAATATGCCTGAAGTCATACAGGATAAAGACGGCAAATGGTACATGAACGGCAGGGAAGTAAGAGAAGCAGATATGGACGACTTCGAAGATCTATTGGCTGAAGGTTTAAGCGATAATCTGGGTAGAGACATAGACGCAGATGATGTGGATACTGAACAGGAGCGTTTAGATTTATTTGAAGAGATGGCATCTGATGACAGATCAGACAGAGAGTTCTGGCAAGATCTGTTTGGAGAGTATCCTGAGTTTGTGCCATTATCTGTGGTGTTAAATTTAAAGACTCTGGACGCCTTAAGAGAAGGCGGGGATGCAAATGGCTGGCAGGTATTTCCGTTAGATGATTTATTTAACGGATTAAGAGTGCATCCTGAAGTATTATATCAGGGATTATATGAGTTATCACAGCTGTCAGATGAGGAACAACTGGAGTTTTCGAGACAGTTCCAGACGTTGAAACCTGGTACGCGTCAGCAGGTGTGGAATGAGTATTATCACAGATTGCGCGGCGATAAGGAGTTCTTAGAGCGTGCGGATATGATTACATCATTGATGTCAGTTCAGGAATATCAGGAACTTGAAATCCAGTCAGAGAGCCTGCATAACTTATATGAAAACATGGCATGGATGGCAAACAGGTTCTGGCCTGCATATGCACAGAGGATGATAGATGAAGGCTTAATAACGCAACAGGAACTTGAATCACGTATAAGTGAAAACCGTAAAACGGGAGTACCTATATGGGATTTACTGCGTGATGAGTTAATGGATAATAATCCGGGTATGACGCAGGATGAGGCCAGGGCAGAAATAAACCGTTTAAGAGCATCCACATTGCCTGAAGGTCCACTAAGCGACAGACCTGTTATTGCGTTTACACAAACTGAATTTGAAGAAGAATTATATAATGCAATCTGGGATGCTATTAAGGAAGAAGGAGCTTCCCCTGTTATGCCTACAAAAGAAAGTGTGAATGCCTCAGAAGTAGCAAGTTTAATTGATTATTGGCCAGATTTTGATGCTGGTGTAAGTTTTTATGAAGGTAATAAAGGATATGAACTTTTACAATGGTTTGAATCAAACACAGATCCGTCAAATTCAGCAGGACACATGGTTACTCAGGAAGAACTTATAAGAGAGGCGGTAAAATTGCATACTGAAGGAAATGAAACTGATTTATTTGGAACATTCGCTACAATCGGGCATTTCACCAAAGCTATGGCACGCAGGCCTGATATTATTGATGGTGGTCCGGAAACAAGAGGAGAAGAAGGTTTTACCTATTTACTTAATCGTTCTTTTGCAGGATTATTTATTCCTGCTATTGATGCAAGAAATAAAGCTATTTGTGATGAATATGGAATGCCTGTAACATGGGTTTATCGTGATATCGATGCTGATGGGAATGATTCAATACCTGATGGGATGAATATTGGTATTGGGTGGGTTACTTGGGAAGATGTTTACTATCATTTGTGGGGTTTTATTCTCACGTCTTATTATATTGAACAAAAGACTTTTGATGAAGTTGATTTAGACAGATTGGATTATACAAAAAGGTTAGATAGAACAAAGTATGATAATATCTTATATTATTTAAGAAGTTATTTATCTGGATATGAACCACAAACATTTGATACTCCGAATCTTCCTTCTCTTTATAAATTATTTGGTGATTTCGCGATGTTACTTGCTTCGTTTGGAGCTGGGGATAAAATATCAAATGATGAGATAGGGCAGGTGATTGTTGCAAATGTTGCAAGAAGATTGTCCAAAGATGAAGAAATAGTTCTTCGCCAACAAGAGGTGCCTATTACCAATCAGACAGGGACATCAATATTAACAAATGAAAAAGTGCTTGATGCATTGTTAGAAGAACCTGGGGAAATAATAATAAGAACCAAAGATGATGATGAGATTATATCCCAAATAGAAAAAGATAAAGAGATTTCACCGTCTGCCGATACGAAGTATTCCCTTGCTAACCGTGTTGTAGTAGGTACAATAGTCGGGGCTGCTGTTGGCTTGGCACTCGGTATAGCATTTAATCATTTGGGCTTGGGGCTTGCTGGTCTTGGTTTGGGATTCCTGCCGTTTTTAATACAGATATTCAACATCCTGATGGCGAAGTCGAAAATATATGATAGATCACTTGGGCCTGTAGATTTGGATTATCTGGCAAGAAAACAAATAAATGAGAGTTACGTAAAAACTAATAATCCAAGTGTTAATATAGATGTTCAATTGATTAATGAAAATACTTACGATCCTGCGCGTTATGAAGTCAGGGACGGCAAATATGTCGTTCTGCTTAATGAAAGATTAGTGACCCGCATGCCTATGTGGCAGATACGCCTTATAATTGCACATGAATTGCGGCATATAAGCCAGGATGTTCAGGCACAGAAGAACATGCTGGGTGAAGTTCGAG
Organism: Endomicrobiales bacterium; assembly: GCA_016929635.1. Lineage (GTDB taxonomy): Bacteria > Elusimicrobiota > Endomicrobiia > Endomicrobiales > JAFGIL01 > JAFGIL01. The sequence goes on along the minus strand of JAFGIL010000067.1, from coordinate 73,648 downwards.
CCAGAGTATTGCCCTGGACGAATGTAATAAATCAAGGATTGGAGTCATTAGAGAATAGTATCAAATCTGATATGCCGGTTGATGACATTTTCATGCGGGAGCAGATATCTTTCGTGACAGGCGAGATTAACAGGATGAATCGGGACATGAGAGTGATGTATGACCAGCTTGCATCCAGAGGCGCGGATACTTTAATAGCAGCGATTGCAAATGATTTCAGAGATAATGTATTTAACCCGGTACAGGAAATAATGAGTAATACAAATGTGCGTGCCCTTTCTGAAAATGGGAAGGCGCTTGCTGAATTTCACAGGGTTGTTTATGAAGGAATTAACAAACACAGAGAGCTAGTGGCAACTTTAAATTTATCTGACATAGAGGTTTATGCTTTAAAGCGTACATGGATACAGCATATGTGGATAGAGTTCACAGTTTCCCTGGGAGATATTTTCGCCATGTTGCCGTCTGTTTTAAAATCGATGGGAGGTTTTAGGAACCTTGATGCCAAAACAGCAGCCATATCTGCAAGAATGGGAGCAGAAAAAGCGATACAAAAAGCAAGGGAGACGGTTTTATCGCACAGAATAGCAAGGACAGGTACTGAAAGTTTGTTAGGATTACAGAATGAGGGCTGGCTTGAAGGGTATGGACTGGGAAATGCGGTGTATCTGATGAATTGTTTTGATATAGATTTGAATCAGGATATAAGTAATAATCCTGATATTGGGTTTTTAAATGAGATATCCAACGGAGGAGGAATAGGAATTGGTATTGCGACTATTACGGAAGCAAGGGCTGGCGCTCTCGGGCTTAAGGAGTTGACAGCCCGGGGCAGTAACCAGTCATTGCACATTGTTGACCATAACGGTAAACCTTTAAAAGTATGGGTTATGAACGCAAATCCTTCCAGCAGCAGGCCGGGATTGATTTATTGTGTTGAAGAACCGGCAGAATACAGCCAGGTAAAAGTGATGCCGGAACAAATAACGGAAAAAGAAAAGATGGAAAAACTTATTTTCAGCCAGGCTTCTTATCAGCTTGCAAAGCATAACGTTGAAGAGGGAAAAACAGTCGGACAGGTGATCGCTGAGGAGATGTTCGGCGTTGTTGCAACTTTCGGCAGGCAAAGGTACGTGAGGTTCAATAATCATTTCGTGGATGTTAAAGGTTTTGGGCATCTTGTTCCTGGCACGGACATAGGAGTAGATTTCGGAGAGGCGCAGAGTTTGATAGACAGAGGTGATGAGTCGATGGGAGTCATTATCGCAAATCCGGATGCTGCGGGTAATGCTCAAAACGCCCAGAGAATATGGAGAGAAATCGCAGAAGGCAGGGTAAGCGTTCAGTTGGATGCAGGTGAACGCGCTAAGCCGCAGGGACTTGCCGGCAAATTACACAGCTCATTGGTCAAACAATCCCAGGATGCTGTAGCGGTAAATGAATCGGAGACGAATATTAAAGATGACGTAACCCTTTCGGATGTTTTCATGGAAGAAGGGCCCAAAGGCCTTTTGGAAAGGGCAAGAGAGGTGTGGGGATTTGTATCGCGGGTTGTCCTTGTCGGGGTATATAGAAGCTCTTTGTTGCTTAATGCTGAAAGCCTCGGGGTTCAGGATCTGTCTGGAGACAGAGGGGCAAGGGTACAGGCAATGAGAAGAGCGACTATAGTTGCACAGCACGATGAAGGATTCCAGGAATTCAAGAATAAATATTTGGGATTACCAAGAGACAGTGCGGTGCGCCGGAGAATGGAGTTTGAAGTGCAGGAAGAAGCGTTCAGGTTGCTGGGAATTTCATCTGAAATCGAAAGGAATAAAGCTGAGAAAGGGCTTATAGATGGATTCAGCAGGGGTGAGAAATTCGCCCTGGAATATGTTTATTATACGCAGTATTTGGCATATACAAAGCTGCAGGGACAGCTTAAGAGCGAAGAAGACCAAGCAAGGATAAATAGCGTCGATGAATTTGTAGTCAGGGATGTATTGGATTTTGACATCCTTATGCATATAGTACAAAGGTCCCGTGAGCTTGGAAACAAAGGCATAAAAATAGACCTTTCTGTTATTGGCAGCAGGGATGAGATATATTCAAAACTGAAACTTCAGGCTGCAGGGGAGCCGGAACAGGCAGTTAATGAATACTTCGAACAGCTCAGCGCAAGGTTTGATGAATTTGTAAATGAGCTGAAGTCGGCCGGGATACCCGGTGATTTTGACGTGACAATCGAGTTATCAGAAACCCTTTCTTTAATGGGCAAGGGCAGGGTTGTAAGGGATGCAGGATTCGATGTAGGAATGGCCTGGGATATCAGCCCGGATAATGCTCCGAGAGTAACAGGAGATGTAACATATTTAAGAGTAACACTTCCTGATGACTGGAGTGCAGACAGCATGAGCCTGGATGACCTCAAGAAAGCCATAAAGCTGGCTTATGAATCCGGAGTGCGTGTTGTTGAGTTTGATAACAGAGTTATTGATGTTTATCAGAAAGATACACATACAGCTACACCTTGGGAAAAGATAGTTTCTGATATTAAGAAGAAAGCCGCGGAAGACAACAAAAAGGAAAAGATGCGTTCCTACAGGCAGGGGCTGCATTTATATGATAACGCTCGAAAACCGGATTTAAACCTTGAAAGCGCTGAATTCAAAGCTTTATGGGCATCTGTCAGAGATTTTGATTTTGATGAAGGTGAGCTGGAAGTAAAGAAAGCCATGTTTAACGCACTGATGGATGCATTTTCGGCGTTAACTCAGGTGGCCGAAAGTGATGAAGAATTAGTTTTATTCAGAGATTCGGTTGCCCAGTATCAGCAGATGCTCGGAGCTGCCGAAAGGCTTGCGAATATGCAGGAAAGGTCGGATGCAGTTATATCGAGTATAGATAACTGCGTGCGGTATATGAAAGGCGTTTTGGTTTCAGCTGCAGGCGAAGAGCTTGCGCGTGATATGATGTTTGATTTAGGTGATGAAGTATGGCAGGCTTATGTTATAGTCAAGCTTAACATGCTGGGTGATGAAAGAGGCATACCAAAGGATAATGCGGATGCATACGGGAAATATATCGGAAAGAGATATAACTCAAGGGATTTATTGGCGGTTTGCAGGGAAGTAATAGAGACCGGCAGGGTCAATGATACTGCGGTTTTGGTTAATAACGGGGTAACAGGCGAGTTTGACCTGGCGTCAGGAAGAAATATATATGAAGTATTGGCAGGCATGATGTTTAACTTTGAGATATATGAAAGGAGATTGCCGGAGTTTCTTGATAATTTACAGCGCGGGCTTGAATTCGGAGTCAACGTTGGAGGCAGTATGGCAATAACCGCGGCAGGGTAATGTTTATTTAAATTGTAGGGGTGGATTTATCCAACCTGTATTTCAATTGAATCGGGCGAATAAAGTCGCCCCTACGGATAACTGACAACACGCTTGAAAGGGCGTGTTATTTTATTTGTAAATCAGGTGATAAAGTTATATAATTCAGTGATAATGATGATGAAAAAGAAATACTTTTTGATATATCTATTACTTTATATTGTACTTTCGGGATTCTATGCCATAAATTCGGAAAGCAGAGAGGATAAAATGGGAAAAGAAGATAAGATTTATATTTATGATGTAAAGCTTGGGAAAAAGCTGCTTGTTGATAAAGTCGTTAAAAGTGACGAAGAATGGAAGAAAATCCTTACTCCCGAGCAATATAAAATAACCAGGAAAAAAGGAACGGAGCTGGCGTGTTCGGGCGAGCATTATAAAAACAAAGACAGCGGAATATATAAGTGTGTATGCTGCGGGACGGATTTGTTTGTATCCAAAACCAAGTTTGAGTCCGGAACAGGATGGCCGAGTTTCTTTGAGCCGGTATCTGATTTAAACATTAAATTGCATGAAGATAAAAGCCATTTTATGGTACGTACGGAAGTCTTATGTGCGCGCTGCGATGCGCATCTGGGCCATGTTTTTGATGACGGGCCCCCGCCTACAAACAAGCGTTACTGCATTAATTCAGTTGCGCTGGACTTTGTGAAGGATGAAGCGGTTCCTGTTAAGAAGAAAGCAATGAAGAAATATCAATTAGCCACGTTTGCCGGCGGATGTTTCTGGTGCATGGAGCCTCCGTATGATAAACTGGACGGAGTAATTGAATCGGTAGTTGGGTATACAGGAGGTGCAAAAGAAGACCCGACTTATAAAGAAGTCTCAAGCGGTAAAACCGGTCACGTGGAAGCAATACAGATTATGTATGATCCTAAAAGAATAACATATGAAGAGCTTTTAAAGGTGTTCTGGACCCAGATTGATCCTACCGATGATACTGGCCAGTTCGTTGATAAAGGCCCGCAGTACAGGACGTCTATTTTCTATCATAATGAAGAGCAGAGGAAAGCAGCGGAGAAATCAAAATCGGAGCTGCAGAAGTCGGGAAAATATAAAAGGCCCATTGTAACTCAAATAATTAAAGCTGGTAAATTCTATAAAGCGGAGGATTATCATCAGGATTTCTATAAAAAAAATCCGGCCAGGTATAAACTCTACAAATACAATTCGGGGAGAGAATAAGGTCCTATGAGAATTGTAGTGTAGGCCCTTGTGGCCGTAAAAAAATATTAGGATTTACAGGTTACATTTAACTTCATTTATTACGGGCATAAAGCCCTACACTACAACCAATTGAATATCAGGAGAATAAAATGAAAGTAAGAAACAATAAGGGGTTTTCAATAATAGGTTTTCTTATTTCAACCGTTATTATCGCACTGTTAAGCTGGTACTTTTTTAAAGTATACATGGTTAAGTCTGAAAGCGGCAGGTCTATTAAAAAGGAGCTGGCTGACCAGGGAATAAAGACAGACAGTTATGCTGATATGCTGCAGAGCGCAAAAGAGAAAGCAGATGAAGTCAATAAGAAACTGAAGAAAAGAGAAAACACCCTGAATGAAATAACCGGGGACTAACAACCCGGGCTAAATTGGCATATCGAGAAAAAATCATGTCGTTTTTTAATACTTTTAACCTATATTTGAATGAAGCCCTGGGTTTATTTTTAGTGCGTATAATATTTTATATGGGTTTGTTTAATGTGGTTGTAATACTTGCGGTTTTTGTAATAAAAGGAAAAATGTCATTTGAAGTCTTGAAGAAAATGAGGGCCTTCATATTATATTCTTTTGCCATGGTTTCTCTGCCATTTATAGTTGCACTGTTAAAAATTTTGAATACTTAGAAAAAAGTGTAAATATTTTCCGTGTTTGACAGAATGGTAAATATAAGCTAGAATATGTCTAATAAATTATTATTTTAAAACGTCTTGATTTAATGGGTTCTGTCAATTTCAGCACATCTTATACTCGCTTGCCGCACATTCATTCCTGATATTTTCAAGTAAATCCAAGAAAAGATAAAATAGTAATTTTAAAATATAATCTTACTATTTTAAAATTGTAAGACTTTATGTCATTTAGGAGGCAACGTTAAGATGAACATCTATGTAGGAAATCTTTCTTGGGAGCTTACTGAGGATGAGTTAAGGGCAGCTTTTGAAGCTTATGGGCAGGTAAGTTCTGCATCGGTAATTAAAGATAAGTTTTCAGGCCAGCCAAGAGGTTTTGGTTTTGTTGAAATGCCTAATGAAGAAGAAGCAAAGGCCGCCATACAATCTTTAAACGGCAAAGAGTTGAGAAACAGGGCATTAACCGTAAATGAAGCCCGCCCTCGCAGGGAAAAGAAACATAGCCATGGCAGCAGGGATAGATTTGGTGGCAGTGGCGGCAGGGGAAGAGACAGAAACAGAAGCGGAAGAAGCAGAGGATTTGACAGGTATTAAAAAATAAATCTGCAGAAGCTTGAAGAATCGGTAATTCAGTATTATACTTTAGTGTGTGCTAAATCTGGCTATTAGAAAGCCGTAAATCCAGGGAGGTTAAAAAATGGCGATAAAAAAGGGCGATAAAGTTAAGATTCAGTACGTTGGAAAACTCAGCAATGGAAATGTTTTTGACAAATCTCAAGAACAAAAACCTCTGGAGTTTACGGTTGGCACAGGCCAGGTAATATCCGGTTTTGATAGAGAAATAGAAGGCATGAATATAAATGAAGAAAAGAGCTTTACTATAAAAGCAGAAGATGCTTATGGGAACAAAAGAGAAGATCTAGTAATAGATTTTCCTGCCAGTAAATTTCCCAAGGATTTTGAGCCTAAAGTCGGCGTTGCGTTAAAGCTAAAAAACCAGGACGGCAAAGTATTCATGGCAACGATAGTAAGTGTTACGCAGGATAATCTTAAGCTTGACTTGAATCATCCGTTGGCAGGCGAGGATCTTACATTTGATGTTAAGGTTCAGTCTGTAGAATAACGGATTTTTAGCATAATTAGCAGGTTATTTGACAAAAAAGGAGACATCATTATGAAAATATATATTGGAAATCTATCACAAGAAGTATTGGAAGACGAGTTAAAAGGATTATTCGAGCCCTTTGGCATCGTATCAAACATAAATATTATAAAGGATAAATCTACAGGTCAACCAAAAGGTTTTGCCTTTCTGGAAGTGGAAGGCAAGGCCAAAGGTTTTAATGCCATAAACGAACTTAACGGAAAGGAAGTAAAAGAGAAAAAGATTATAGTAAAAAGAGCCCGAAACAAACCCCAGGACAGATTTTTTGCCAAAAGCAGAAGGTATTAACCCCCCTTAATTCATCAATAAATAGTTGAAATATCATGCATTTTTTAACTGTTATCTTATTTTTTTTAGTTACAGCATCTGATTAAATCAAATTGAATTCAATATTTAATTCAAAGAAAGGGAACTTTTACTTGATTTTTTTTGTCTAATTTATTAAAAAGAGACTATGATTGAGATTCCAAGGGAAACTATTGTCCTAGCCTCAAAAGGCGATATTAATGCATTTGAAGATATATATATAACCTACTCAGGATTCATATATAATCTGTGTTTAAGAGTAATGGGAAATAGTGAAGATGCCCGGGAAGTCAGCCAGAGTGTTTTTATTAAGATATTCAAGGAATTGAAAAATTTCCGGTTTAAATCGTCTTTTAAAACCTGGTTATACAGGATATCTGTAAACGAGTCAATAAATGCCAGGAAAAAAGCTTCAAGATTAAGATTCCATCAAGCTGAGTATAACGATGCTATAAAGAACATGAATACCGCAGAAGGCCATAAAACTTTTTCAAATACAGAAATCAGCAGCCTCATTGACTCTTTGAACAGCGATCAAAAAGCGTGTTTAATATTAAGGGAGTTTGAGGGATTAAACTATAAAGAGATAGCAGAAACACTTAAAATCAACATCAACACGGTTCGTTCAAGGTTAAAAAGGGCCAGAGAATCATTGATTTCCAATTACAGGAAGTCAGGAGGGGATTTAAAATGAATTGTAAGACCATACAGGAACTCTTAATAACTGATTACATAGATAATGAGCTTGATTCAAACAGCAAAAAAGAGATAGAAAAGCATTTAGAGTCATGCGTCAAGTGCAGGGAATTTTATCAGAACGTTTATAAAGTTTCTGTAGAACCTTTCAGAAATTCTAAGGATGCGGTCATTCCAGAAGAATTATGGCAGAGTGTCAAAGCATCAATCCAGAGAGAAGAAAAGGAGACAATCCTGGAAAAATTCAGGAAGAAGTTAATTGGTATTCTTGTTTTTCCAAGAATAGCAGTTGCTGCTTCTATTGTTCTGTTTGTTGTTGTCAGTGTTTCCTATTTTTATATCTCCAGAGACTCTGAGGTAGGGATATATGTTGCAGAACAGAAGCAGGAAGTAACGTACTCGGATGTCCAGGATGAATTCTATCAGTCTTTTGATGTGGCAGAAAACGATTCAATGTTATATGAAGATAACTTCGAAACAATTATCGAAGAGACATTCCTGTAAATGTTCATGGAACTTTTACAGGTTATGTTTTGTCTAATTTTTCAGAAAAGGAAATTGCGGATTTGCCGCAAATAAAGGAGGTAATGAATATGATGAAGAAAATGTTTTTTATGGCAGTAATGTCTATATTCTTGTTATTATCTTCGGATGTTTATGCCAAAAGATACCCTGAGGATGATGATAAATGCGGGCCGAGGCACGAAGAGCGTTTTGACAGGTTTTGCGACGAGCTTGCCAAAGACCTTGATTTAAACGAAGAACAGCAAAAGAAAATCAAGGAAAATCATAAAAACCACATGGAAAAAAGAAAAGAGTTGTATAAAGAAGTTAAAGAAAAGAGAGAAGAATTGAAGAAGGAACTTGACAAAACCAAAACAGATAAAGCGAAAGTGGACAAAATAGTAGGTGAGCTTAAGTCCTTGAACGCAAAGATGATAGATTTGCGCGTTGAGAAAGTGCTTGAGATGAAGGATGTTTTAACCCCAAAACAATATGAGAAATTATCTGAAAATATGGAAAAAAAGCATAAAAAAATGATGAAAAAGGGAAAAGGGAATAAAAAGCACATGAGAAATAAAATGAGGGATCATGGCCCTATGGGTGATGGTTCTATGGATGACAGGCCTATGGATGAATAGTTGATTGTTGAAATAAATAAAAAAATTAGGCATCCGCTTACGTTACAGTATGCGGGTGCTTGTTTTTTTAATGCCATTATAATTAAAGGTTATTTAATTTATATTTGCAAAACCCATATAAAAAAATGCTATAATGAGGTTGCATTTATACAATAGAAGTATATGCAAACAATCGCTGGATTTTTCTAGGAGGATAAAAAGAATGAGAATTTCAGATTACCTGGATAAGCATTTAATTGCGATTGACTTAAAAGCAGATCACAAGGATGAGGCTATAAAGAAGCTGGTTGGGTTGATGAAAAACAGCGATGGCATGCTTGATTATCCTTTGTTTATTACCGATGTGCTTGAACGCGAAAAGATAGCAACAACGGGCATAGGAAATGAGGTCGCCATTCCGCACGCCCGGACTGATGCAGTTAATAAAATAAAAATTTCCCTGGGGGTATCGGCTCAGGGGATTAATTTTGATTCTTTAGACGGCAAAAAAGTCAAAATAATATTTTTAATTGGGACCCCGAAATCAGAGATTAATACATACCTGGTAATCCTTGCACAATTAACACGCCTGTTGAGAAACGTTTCATTCCGGGAAGAGATATGCAAAGCATCAGATCCTTCAACTATCATGGAAATATTTAAGAAATCAGAATAAATATGAGTATTTTACCTTATATCTGCACAAGGAATTATTTTTAGCTAGCTTATAGAATGCCTTGACTGTAAGTTTATAGTGTTGTACAATATAAATATAATATATTAGAGCCAGATTTTATTAAAAACAAAGGAGGCTGTTTATGAGGAAGTTGTTTGTCAGTTTTTTGTTGTTTTTAACCTGCAGTGTATGTGTTTATTCGGAACCTAAGGATTTGTTGGATTTTGAAGTCAAAGAAACGGACTTGAAAAAATCGGTGGTTGCTGAAGCTAGAAAAAATGTAGTAATATCCTTAAATTGGGTAAAAAAGACACGCAGCATGTACCAGAGATGGTTAAAAAGGCAGGAAAGGCTAAAAACCGAGATGATTGATGAAGATGATCAGCCTCTTTCAAACAATTATATAGAGCAGGAAAATATTCTTCTTGAAGACTGGGCAAAAAGCGTGCATCAATTCCAGAAGGATGTGGATTTTTATTTAAAAACAAAGAAACAACTGGTAAAGCCGGTTAAAAAAACAACCCCGAAGAGGAGAACAACCACAAAAAAGAAGACAACCCCAGCAACAAAAAAATCAACCACGAATAAGACAACAACAAAACCGACGCTCAGGAAGACAACTACACCAATAAAGAAGTAGCGGGATTTATTATAAGTTAATGATATTTGTTGAAAATTATGGAAATCGATGAGTATTCCTTTGGCTTTATTAAAGTTAATGGCAAGTCATATAATCGAGACATAATAATTTTTCCTGATAAAGTAATAAATAGCTGGTGGAGAAAAGAAGGGCACTCGTTAAATATAGATGATTTAAAAATAGTAATAGCATATAAACCCGAGTTTTTAATTATTGGCAAGGGGGCTTCCGGTGTTATGGACGTTCCTTATTCTACTAAAAAGAAGCTGGAAGATTTAAATATAAAAATTATCGATAGAAGCACAGATGAAGCGGTAAAAATATTTAATGATTATTTAAGCAAAGGTAAAAAGGTTGTCGGTGCATTTCATCTAACTTGCTGAAGCAATGTTTAAACGGAGGTGAGTAAAATGTCAGCCCAGGTTTTAACTGCAAAAGAAGTGGAGAAAAAGTATAAAGAGCAATGGGTATTTATGATCGACTGCCAGTTCAGCGATAACGGCGAGTTAAGCTCAGGCCAGGTAGCTTTTCATACAAACAGCAGAGATGAGGTATCTGTTAGGCTGCAGGAGTTTAGGGATTATAAAGGGAAGGTAGCGTTAAGGTATATCGGAGAGATTCCGGAAAAGAGCGGGTTGATTAAATGGGAAAAATAAAGTTTGACCCGGATAAAAGCCTGATTGTGGTTGAAGCTATCCTGGTTGGAAAAGAGAATGATCAGGAATTTTTAATTAAACTTGCATTTGATACCGGAGCAGCAGTTACGACTATATCTTATGATATGGTAAAGTATCTGGGCTATGAGCCTGGCCAGAGCCAGGAAACCGCGAAGATGATAACTGTTGATAATATAGAGAGCGTGCCTATGGTAAGGCTCAGAGAATTTTCTATAGGAAACGAGCCGATTGAGGATCTGGAGGTTTATTGCTATAACTTTCCGAAAGAAAGATATGTTGACGGAGTGATAGGCCTGAATTATATCAGAAATTTTAGTGTTAAGATGGATTTTGATAAAGGAGAAATCATATTAGATAGAAGGTAGTTTGTGCGGGGGTGAGTTTATTGGATTTTAGAGAGAAAAGATCAGATAAAGAACGAAGGTCCGATAGAGATAGAAGAAGCGGTGCTCAAAGAAGAAAGAATAATGTTTCTGTTGGAAAAGAAAGAAGGTTAATGGGCGAAAGGAGAGACGGAACCGAGAGGCGGATAATAAACGATAGGCGCAAGAGGAAATAGGTATAACCCACCACTTTAAAAAGAGTAATTTTAAATCTCATACCGTTGTTGAAAATGTTGCCTATGATTTTTTAAATACAAGAGCAGACAGCTTACCTTTGAATAAAAATACATTATTAAATAAATAAAATAAATGAAGATTAGTATTAATCTGAAAGTGAGAAAAAGATGTTAATAAAAATCGCTGAGTTAATAAAAAAACGCTATAAAATAATTTTGGCTGTATCATTTTTATTTACGGCGCTGTGCATATGGTGGATCAGTAAGCTGGAGCTGAATATGAGGATGGAGGATATGCTTCCGAAGAACCAGCCTACGGTTGTTGCATACCAGAATGCCCTGGATAATTTTGTAGGTATTGATTTAATCAATGTGGCTATTGAAGGCAGAGAAGAAGATATTATCAGTTACATAGAGGATACCAGGCATAAAGTATCCAAGCTGGATAACGTTGATGAGGTTATATATAAATCGGAAACGGATTTTATCAAGAAACACGGTTTTTTACTGCTTAAAGAAAGGGAGCTGGAATCTATCGAGGGAATGCTCACTGCATCCAGCCTAAAGGATTTTGTCGGCGGGTTAAACGATAATTTCGAAAAAGAATACATTGCCGGTGAGGATTCGGATAAAATGAGGAAAGACAGGCAGGAAATGCTTGGAGTATTTAACACTATTGAAGATTTTTTAAATACTCTGAAAGCCCCAGAAGTCGACAAAAATAAAGTAAAAAAGCTGTCTGATGAATTCCTGGCCGGGCCAAAGTACATGATTTCGTCTGACAGGTCTATGGGTCTTATGTTTGTTAAGACAGATATACCTATAACAGAAGTTATGGTATTGGTCCCTTTTATAGATAAACTCGAAGGTGTAATAAAGGATAACCAGAAAGCTCATAACGTAAAAGCCGGTATTGGCGGGTTCCTGGTGCTTCAACGCGATGAAATGAATACGAGCATGCGCGATATGAAAGTATCTTCGATTTTATCGATTATTTTTATATTCCTGATATTTTTAATAGGATTCAAGCTGATACGATATACTATACTTGCAATTATCCCTTTAATTATCGGGATTATATGGTCTATGGGATTGACATATATATTTGTAGGATGGCTTAATTCTTTTACTGCTATGATGGGTGCAATTCTTATAGGGCTTGGAATAGATTACGCGATACATATTATTGCACTGTATACCGAAGAGCGCCACAAGGGAACCAGCGTTGAAGATTCCATTACCAAGGTATACGAGAAGAGCGTGAAAGGTATTATTACGGGATCTATAACGACCTCGATTGGTTTTATGATGTTCGTAATAAGTACTTTTCCCGCGTTCAGGGAGTTCGGATTTACCCTTGGAATAGGTATAATCTGCACTCTTTTAGCTTCGATATTCATACTTCCTTCCCTGCTTTTGATTTTTGGAAGAAAAGAAGTAAAAAGAATGGAAGAAGAATCAGTTGCAATAAAGTTATATGAAAGTACGGTTGTTAAAAGGCCTTCGCTTGTTATAATCTTTATTGCTGTACTTCTGATTTTAAGCGCGGTAAGATTTAAAGATATAGAGTTTTCGAGGAATTTAAAAGATATCGAGGCAAAAGGCCTTGAATCACTTGAGATAAACGATAAGATGATAGAAAAGTTCGATTTTAGCAATGATATAACGCTTGGGATAACAAAAACAATCGAAGAGGCGCATAAAATCAAGGACCAGGCAGAAGACCTTGATACGGTAGGCATGGTACAGTCTATCGCAAATTATATTCCTGTGCAAAAGGAACAGCAGAAACGCATGAAGCTTCTTGCCGGTATAAAGAAAAGAATTAAGCCGGAAGCAGATTCAGGGCTCCACCTGGAACAGCTGAAAGATGAGATCATGAGGCTTGAGGCGAATTTAATAGAGTTGAGCGACCTTGCATATATCGGAGGAGAAACAAAGATAGTTGAAAAAATAGATAAATTGGTTAATAGCAATCTAATACAGGAGACTAAAGACAGCCTGGATGGTAATGCCGATAATCTTGTTAAAATACAGAAACTGTTCATAAAGAACATAAAAAAAACGGTCCTGAATGCTAACAGCAGCAAAAAAATAACTTTGGAAGATATACCTAGAACCATAAAAGAAAACTACATCGGCAAAGACGGCACGTTCCTAACCACTATTTATCCCAAGGAAGATGTTTGGACAAACGAGTTTCAGCCTCTTTATGTGGCAGAAATACAGTCTCTGGATATGCCCCTGACCGGCTCTTCTCTTTTAAGCATTGAGGTTATGAATATAGCAGCAAGTGAAGGAAAGAAAGTTCTTTTGTTGGTTGTATGTGCGATATTTATTATTCTTCTTATAGATTTCAGGAGTCTAAAGTTTGCGACTTTCGCAATGATGCCGATGGCTTTTACTCTGGTTCTGTTAGTTGGCGTTATGGTATGGACAGGGATGAAATTCGATTATGTTAATATAATCGCATTGCCGATTATTATCGGTATAGGAGTGGATGACGGAGTGCATCTGATTCACAGGTATTTAATTGAAAGAAATATCGTTATAGCCATGAAGAGTACCGGGCGGGCAATTTTATTGACTACCCTAACAACTATGGCAGCATTCGGAACAATGATAGTTAGCAAATACCAGGGGTTCGGTTCATTCGGGAAGCTTTTGATAATCGGAATCGGCTGGGCTTTTCTTCTGACAGTTCTATTATTAAGCAGTCTGATAAAAGTAACAGAAAAAGCTAGTGAATGATAATTTGGAGGTTTAAGTGAGAAAAATATTTATATCATTTATAGTCATTTTTTGCAGGACTTTACTGTTCGCATTAACGGCGGATGAGATACTCGATAAAATGGATGACGTAAGGGATTATAAAACCGCAAAGATGAATGCTACTATGAAAATTATCAACAGGGACGGGCATACAACCAGCATGTCACTGATTTCTTATGAAAAAACCGGAGAAGAAGAAGACATGAGCCTGATGCGGTTTACTGAACCTGCAAGGCTCAAAGGAACCGCAATACTTACCGTAGGTGACAATATCTGGTATTATAATAACAGGACAAACAGGGTGCGCCTTCTTTCAAAATCAGCCAAAAAAGGCAGCATGATGGGTTCAAGCTTCAGTTACGAAGATATGGACATGAATTACGTGGATGACTATACGGCTGAAATCGAAAAAGAGACGGATAAGGAATATGTGCTTAAGATAATCCCTAAAGATAAAGACAAAACCTATAAATATCTGCTGGCTGATGTCCGGAAGGATGATTTTATTGCCACAAAAGTTGAGTATTATAATAAAAACGACCTTAAATACAAAGAACTTATATCGAAAGATATTGTGAATATTGGCGGACATCTGGTAGCACTTTTCGTGTCCATGAAAGAAATCGGCTCACAGAAAATAACAAATTTTGAAATGAAAGAGGATTCTGCCGAGTTTGACCTGAGACTGGATGATAAATTGTTCTCTGAGAGATACCTTAAAAAATAGCAGACAGCAAATATGTGCAAATGGTTAAATTGAAATATATTTTAGCGGTTTATATCTTTTCATTTTTTGTCCTTCCTTGTTATGCAGTGGATTTAACTTCAGAGGTTATTCTAAGCGCTGTTTCAGCAAAGAAATCCGAGGCATCGTCTGATATCTCTGGCAGGATATTTCTTAAACTGCTGGATAAGAAGAATATCGTAAGCGATATTCATTATCAGTACGAGGACAGCAAACACAGGTTGAACGTTGCTTATGTAAAGTTTCTAAAGGGTAAGTTTGATTTGGTTGTCGGAAGGCAGCTGATGGCATGGGGAAGCGGGTATAACTTTAATCCTACCGATATTTTCAACTCAAAGCCGCTGGGGGCTGCATTTGACCCTGTATATTATAAGACAGGGAGAGATGCTGTTACTTTAACTTCATATCATTTTGGGGCAATGACAGATTTTGTTTATGCTGCCGGATATTCCATAGAGAATGAGGTAAGCTCTGATATTACTATAGACGAAACAGGAAAGGAAGATTTTGGCCTGCGGATAAAAAAGAATGTATCTGATTTCGACATAGCGCTTTCTTATACGAAATTAGGAGAGAGAGAGTTTGAGGTAAATGGGACAGAATACACAGATAATGACGATAATGTATTTGGTGTATCGATTAAGGGGTCAATCCCAAAAATAGACTGGGGCATATGGCTGGAAGCAGCAAGATTCAATGATCAGGAAAAAGACGAATTCGTGACGGGCCTTGAATATATTTATGACAGATGGACTTTTAACTGCGAGTATTATTACAATGGCTTTGGTTCAAAAAATAAGGCAAATTATGACGTCAATTTATTGTTTAAAGGCAGGACTCTGGGGGTTGATTATATTGTTCCGTCAGCCAGTTATCTGTTTAGCGAGAAACTGACAATAACCGGTTTTGTATTCTCAAATCTTAATGACAGTTCGACCATTATAGGCAGCGTGGCCGACTATTTTTATAATGACATAATTGAAATAGCGATACTTCCTTTTGCGGTTTTTGGTGACAGCTCAAGCGAATACGGCTCACAAAAGGAAAGCGTTGGCGACTTCGGCGTTCAGGGATTAATCAAATTAGCTTTTTAAACTTAATACTAGTTCATAATCAGGGAGGATAAGGTTTATGATAAAAAAATTAATGGTAGTTGATGATGAACCGGATATTTTAACTACAATTAGAGTCCTTTTTGAGCATAATGGCTATGAAGTAGTCACTGCAAGCAATGGAAAAGAGTGTATTGAGGAACTGGAAAAAGGATTTAAGGGAGTAATAATATTGGATATTATGATGCCCGGAATTGACGGCTGGGATACCGTAAAACAGATTATTGACAAGGGGCTGTGGAAAGATATAGTCATTATTATGCTGACAGCAGTGGAGCAGCCGAGCGAAAAGATGGAAAGCGTAAAGGAGTACGTAATAGATTACGTAACGAAACCTTTTGATTCCGATGAGTTAGTTGATATAGTGCAGAAGTACAGTTCGTATCTTAATAAATAAAACATATGAGAGTATCGTTTTCTAAAAACATCATAATAATAGGAGCATCAGCAGGGGGGCCGAGAGCCCTTGATGCGATATTTTCCGGGATGCCAAAAATAAATGCTTCTGTTATTATAGTCCAGCATATGCCCCTGTGCATAAATGAATCACTCAGGAGGGAGCTGGGCGCAAAAACAGATATGAATGTGAAGATACCCGATAACAACGAGTATCTTCAGAATGAAACGGTATACATTGCGCCAAGCAAAATCCATTTGAAAGTGGTTCTAAATGAAAAAATACGGCTTGAGTGCGGCAATTTTGTTAATTTTGTTATGCCCTCAATAGATGTAGCAATGCAATCGATGCAGAAAATACAAGGCTATCATTTTACGGGAATCATTCTCACCGGTATGGGTAAAGACGGTGCAGCAGGTATCAGCCACATTAAGGAAATCGGGGGGGTTACAATAGCCCAGGAATATAACAGCTGCGCTCTTCACTATATGCCGAAAGCTGCTATTGCAACAAAAAAAGTTGATTTTATGCTGACACCCAGAGGAATAAGGGATAAAATTATCGAATTATTCGCCAAATAATTACAGAGAATAATATCTATTCAATTTAATTGAATAGACAATATAAGTCTAAAAGCCACATTGTTTAGTTATAACAATGTGGTTTTTTTTATATACACCCTTAATTTGGCATATAAATTGCAGTAAGAATTGTTGGGAAGAGTAAAAAAAGGAGGAAGACAATGAATACAAATCATAACTTAGTTAATTTGCTGGAAAATGAGGAAAAATTCAGGCATTTGGCAGGATTGGTGCAGTTGAATTTATTTAGATTTGAGAATGAATTAAGGCAGAGGGTTAAAGAAACAAACTGGGTAATTAACGAATCCTTGTATAATTCAATAAACATTAGCGAAAAAATAGACACTGATCTTGAAAAACACCAGCGCAGGGTATCGCTTCTGGCATGTAAAATAGGAAGAAGAATAGGGCTTTCCGAGAAAAGAATCAATATAATTCGTATTGCAGGCCTGCTTCATGATGTTGGCCTGATGTTCATACCGGAAGAGGTTACAACTTTACCCAATAAATTAAACGACCATGAGTTTGATATAGTCAAAACGCATTCAACAATCAGCAGCGAAATATTAAAAACCGCCGGTTTTTCATGGCCAATTGGTGAAGTGGTTGCGCAGCACCATGAACGTATCAACGGCTCCGGATATCCATTTGGATTGAGCGGAAATGAGATATGGACTGAGGCAAAAATATTAGCAGTTGCTGATGTTGTTGATTCCATTATGTTTGATAAATCAAGTCAAAACGTATTAGATGCAATTCAGGAAGTAGTTCAAAATAGAGGCGTTCTTTACGATCCCGATGCCGTAGATGCATGCGTTACAATAATTCTGGAAAGCAACTTTGAATCTTACAATAAAAGACTCTGTACAAAATATGAGGTTACATTGTAACTCCATTGTATTAAAAATAAGATTTAAAAATGGCATAAAATTTCAATAAGTTTTGTTATCGTAAAGTTTACTGTATCACTTCTGAGACATCATTGATAGGATTTGATTTTAGGAATACCGGAAAACAATTCAAAAAAGAATAGTTTTTTGAAATAGTTACTAACGGAAATTATGGAATAAAAATTGCAGTTATTACAAATGGGGATTGAATGGAGGATTGTATGATGAGGAAATATATAAGAAACAAGTCAATTTACAAATTATACAGTTTAGAAAGCCGTTACAATAGACTAAAGCATTATCTGAGAATGAAATACGTTTCCTGGAAATATTCGGTTTTAGTACATAACATAAATATGGCAATTTACAATATCAAATTCAATCTGAAATACAAAATACTCTACACAAAAGTATATTACAACTTAAAAAGCATTTTCTGCGGTAAAAGCAATGTATGCATTTTTATTGCTATTGGATGTTACTTATCCTTGTGTGCATGTGCGGCAAAGAAGCCCTCTTCCATAAATTGCATTAGAAACAGGGCTAATGATTCATTTTCAGAACTTGACAGGCATATAGATAAATACAATAAAGTCTCTTCCGGTGCCCTGGGATTGCCCGTGCTGTCAGATAATACAGATACAGATAAAAGGATACAGGAGAGAGTGATTAGATTTGAAGAAGTGGGCGAAGGTGCGGCGTCCAAGTTTGAGCGCGCTTTTGATGCTGAAAAAAGAGCGGAAGAGGATGCCCTGAACAAGGCATTGAAGAAAAACGGTATTGACGTTCAAAGTGTGTTTCAGGATTACATGTTAGAGTCCAATAAGAAAAGCTACAGTTTCGTATCCAACTATGTGCTTTTATGGAGCAATGCTATTGTTGATTACAAACAAGTTGAGGCTCCTGTGTATGAGAACCTGAAAGAAGGCGGGATTAAGTGTTACGTAAAAATAAAAGGAGAAATTATTTCAAAGGGCCAGAGAGACCCGTCATATGAGATAAAGCTGGATTATAAAAATAAAAAGCTCGGGTTGAATCAGCCTCTTTATTATAACGGGGACAATTTTAATGTTTCTTTCTGGGCAACAAAGAACTCATACGTACATCTTATCGTAATAGATGAAGATAAGAATGCATCGCTTTTATATCCGAATTGGTATGATAAGGTAAATTACGTGAATGCAGGCGAGATTTTTGATTTCCCGAGCTGTACGCCGGATTATACAAATATATCCCTTAAAACGTATTTGCCCGAAAATAAAAAGGAAACGCAGGAGTTTCTGCACATAATAATTACAAAAGACAAGCCATTATTTGACGTAATGGATGTTGATGAAGTTGAGATTTGCGGCTGTTCCCAGTTATATTTGGGCGATGCATCCAAAATATTCAAGAGGTTGGCTGAACTGGAGCGTTCTCAATGGGCAATGGTCATATTGCCTTACGGTATAAAAGAGAGGCAGCAATAGGGTGTAAAAATGATTAAAAAAGCAATTTATTTAATTATTACAATTTTAATCCTGGTTCTAAGCAGTTTTGCCGCTGCAAAGCAGGATTACAAGTTAAAAATCCTGGAAGATCATGCGCAGCTGGTAAGATCCGTGTCTTTTTCAAAAGACGGCAAATATCTTGCCTCCGGGAGTTTTGATAATTCGGTAAAGCTGTGGCACGTGAAAAGCGGTACCTGTATGAATACTTTTAAAGGGCATACAGGAGGTGTGTGGTCGGTAGTTTTTTCACCTGACAGCAAATACCTTGCTTCCGGCAGTGAAGATAACACCATAAAATTGTGGTCTGTTGAAACAGGGGAATGTGTTAAGACTTTCCAGGGGCATACGGGGTGGGTTCATGCTGTATGTTTTTCACCTGACGGGAAGTATATCGCATCCGGCAGCGCGGATAAATCATTAAGGATATGGTCAGTTGATACAGGGAAATGCATAAGGAGTTTCAGGCTGGTGGTCGGATGGGTTCTGTCAATTGCGATTTCTCCAAATGGAGAGTATATTGCGTCCGGGGGCATGAGTAATATAGTAAAAGTCTGGAGAATTAGTGACGGGTATCTGGTGAGGACTTTTAAAGGGCATCTGGATTATGTAAATTCGGTCTCGTTCTCGAGTGAGGGAAACTATTTGTTATCTGGCAGCGACGACAAGACCATAAAAGTCTGGTCGCTGGATTCTGGAGAGTGTATCAAGACGCTGAAAAACGGCTCCGGGCAGGTTTATTCTGTATCCATGGCTCCGTACGGGAAATGTGTAGTTTCAGGGTCCAGCGATCAGCAAATAAGGATATGGTCGCTTGTTACAGGCGAATGCCTGGAAGAGTTTGATAATGGCTCATCTTATGTTTATTCTGCCGCATTTTCTCATGACGGGAAATATATTGCTACGGGCGGCGGTGATAAAAAAATTACTTTATGGAAGAACCCGTTAGACAAATATGTTTACACAACAAAAGATGAAGCTGGGCTTTTCAGCTCAACAGGAAAAGTATTAACCAGGCTTCCTGTTATGACAAGAGTCGAGGTTATGGCACAGAAAGGTAATAGCCTGTATGTAAAAGTCGGCAAAACCCTGAAAGGCTGGATATCTGCAGATAACATATCTTTTGAGAAGCCGGACCTGATGAAGCCCGCTGTGGAAATATATGAAAAGCATTTTGAAGAACCGTACCTTTATATAAAAGGTGTTGCATATGATGACAAGAAAATATCAAGCGTGAAAATAGGCAATATGGAATTATTAAGGAAGAAATTCAGCTTTAACAAAGCTGATAATGTTTATACGGATGCATATCCGTTTGAATCCAAGATAATGATAACGCCTGAAACGGAGCTTGTATTGAAAGTCACGGATACCTCCGCAAAAAGCATCGATATTCCTTTTAATATTAGAGAACCGGTTGTTGATTATACCCCGAAATATGTATATCTCAAGGCTAAAAAAGACGCATCTATCGCGGAAAAACCGGATAAATCATCCAATAAAGTAGCTTCCGTAAAAGAGGAAGCAATCCTGATAGCAATAGGAGAAAAGGGAAGCTGGTATTACCTTGAAGGCGGCGGTTGGATAGCCAAAAACGTTGTTGAAGAAAAACAATCCAGGACATACCAGGAAATGATTGAAGAGCTTGCCCTGGTGCTTGACGCTAAATCAGCTGGTTCGGAGATAGTCAGTTACCAATCAGAAATCAACGAGGATATTCCCAAAGGAAAGGTGAATCCGGATGCAGTCGCTGTTGTAATCGGAGTACAGGAGTATACGAATGAGTCAGTTCCCAGGGTTAAGTATGCCTTAAATGATGCTTATATGGTAAAGCAATACCTTGTTAAGACTCTGGGTTACAGGGAAGGCAATATAATATTTGCTGAAAATCCGACAAAAGCCGATTTTGAAAGAATTTTCGGGACCAGGGATAACCATAAAGGACAGTTATTCAACTATATAAAATCCGGGAAATCCGACGTCTTCATTTACTATACGGGGCACGGCGCGCCCGGGGTTAATTCGAAAGCAACATACTTTGTGCCTTCGGACTGCCATTCTAACTATGTTGAATTAAGCGGTTATTCTCTGGACCAGTTTTATTATAACATCAGCAAATTGCCCGCGAAAAATATGACGGTTGTACTGGATGCGTGCTTCTCGGGAAATTCAGAAAGCGGTACGCTGGTGAAAGGCGCAAGTCCTCTGGCCATGGTTTACAGATCCAAGATACCAAAAGGGATAAATGTTTTCACGGGATGTTCTGATACCGAACTCACGTCGTGGTATCCGGAAAAACAGCATTCCTTGTTTACTTACTTTTTTTTAAAGGGATTACACGGAGATGCTAACACTGACAGTAACGATGTGCTGACTTTTAAGGAACTTGAGGATTATGTGATTGCCGAAGTTTCTTACCTGGCAAGGCGCTTATACGGGCGCGAGCAGACCCCCAAACTGATAGGCAAAAGCAGTAATGTAATTACCGAATATATTCACGAAGACAGTAAAAGCAGTTTATCGAAAATGGAAATAAATAATAGCAGTGCCAGATAAAGGGGGAAGTATGAAGAAGCATAAAGTGCTTATTGTAGGGAACGAAATAGGAATTTATCATGTTCTTGAAAGAATGCTGACTGAAAATAATTATGAAGTTGTTTATTTAAGTGACGAGAAAAAAACATTATCTAAAATCCATGCGGAAAAACCGGATTTAATCATAGTAGATATAGCAATGCATAAAAGCTATAACGGCGGAATATTTCACGCGCTGCAGGGTAAAAAAGCATTAGCAGAGCACATTGATGAGATAAGCAAAATACCTATTATAATACTTTCGGCTAAAATGGAGCTGAACCTGAAGGATGTTACTATGAAAAGAGAGGTTAAAGGGTATATTTTAAAATCATTTGAACTCAGCCAGTTAGTTGAGACTATTGGCAAATGCGTTGTTTAGAAATAAAACAATTTACGGGGAGGAATAATATGGACAAAAAAAAGATATTGATTGCAGATGATGAAAAGAATATTCTGAAACTTCTGGAAAAAATACTAACGGAAGCGGGTTATGAGGTTTTTAAGGCAAGTAACGGGTATGAAGTGTTGAAGCTGGCTAAGAAGGTTGTACCGGATTTAATCCTGCTGGATATAATGATGCCGCATATGGGAGGAAGAGAAGCCAGGGTAAAACTCAATGATGACATAATAACAGCAGGTATCCCGGTTATATTCTTAACTGCATTGAATGCAACGGGGGATAAAGTCAAAGGCCTCAAGCTGGGCGTGGATGACTATATAACCAAGCCTTGTGACATGGATGAGCTATTGGCAAGGATTGAATCTGCTTTGTTAAGAAGGGTCTATTATGAAAAAATAGCTATGACAGACGGGCTTACAGGCCTTTATAATGTCCACTACTTTAAAAAGCAGTTAAGTCTTTTTTATAACATGGCAAAGAGGTATAAACAGAGATTCTCGCTTGCAGTCATAGATGTTGATAATCTGAAAAACATAAATGACTCGTACGGTCATACAGTGGGCGATTATGTTTTAAAGAAGTTTAGTTCCATCATGGAGAAGACTTTAAGAAGGTCAGATATAATTTCAAGATACGGCGGTGATGAGTTTAGCGTTATCTTTCCAGAATCCGATGAGGCGCAGGCAAAACGTGCAATGGACAGGGTGATGGATGAGATCATGGACAAGTGGTTTAACGTGGAAGGCGAGGACCAAAAAATATCATTTTCGATAAGTATAGGTGTAGCGGAATACCACTCCAATCTGAAAAATGAAAAGGAGCTTTTTAAATTAGCTGATGATAACATGTACGGGATTAAGATAGTTAAAAGAAAGAATATGTGGGACAAAGAACAGAAACCGCGTTATTTGAATACAAATGTCAATCCATTCCCTGTCTATGGTTCCTGATATTTAGGTGTAATAGAGTGGAGAAAATTGCAGGCTAAAGGGGTAATATCGAAGGTTTTAGGGGGCTAAATCTGAAGGTGTTATCCCTGATGCCTGCAATTATTTTATGTCAAAAGGGTTTTTAATCAAATATTCCGTAACTGCGAGTGCGGATTTGTAGTGTTTAAGTATCATGTTGTGTTTATCTGTTTGATTTGACGGGGACAGTTTCCTGTTGTCGTTCAATCTGTAGTATGAAGTGCTTTTATTGATAGAGGAATAAGTTGCCACCGCATCGCTTGACATTATCAGCCCGTCAACGTTAAAAGCAATGTGCGGGATGCTTAAGTCAAACAAATTGGTTCCTATTGATATATATTTTGCATCTGATAAAGACAGGTTGTAAAGTGTAGGCAGTATGTCGATATGGCAGCCGAAAGTGCCGGTGTCTGAGGTTTCCGGCTTAAGTTTTTTAGGAATATAAATGTAAAACGGGACACTGTATAAATCAATAAGCTCCTCGGTTTTATAATCAAAAACATCCCAGAAGTTATGGTCTCCGGTAACTGCTATAATTGTGTTTTCGGCAAACTCAGAGTTTTTAATCCTTGTGATAAATTCTGCAAGCCTTTGGTTTGAATACTGATATGTCTGAAATCTCATCTTGGCCAGGTCTTTGTTCCCTGTAATCCGGTCATTTAGTGCCTCGGATATGTTAAGAGGAAGTTTTTTGTAAGTCGGCGGCAGCGAGTACGGGGGATGGTTGCTTGTTGTCATCACAAATATGAATTTCGGTTTTCCGTTTTTAACGGAGATTCTTTCATATATATGGTCAAATAGAAATTCGTCGTATACGCCCCACTGGTTTTTTAAGTATTCGGGCTTCATAGAGCCCTGTCCTTCAATGAAATCAAAACCAACCTTGGGCATAATGGAGAGCATATTTCTCCAGTTTGCATTCCCACCGTACATAAAAATAGTCTCATATCCTGCTTTTTTATAAGGTTTTGCACCTGCAAAAGCATAATCGTTATATGCGTATTTAGACTGGGTTAAAGGTTTGGATTGCGGCCTCTTGGGGATGTTAAAACATACTGATTCTATGCTTCCTATAGTGCCGACATCCCCTGAGAGAAAATTTGGGAAAAAATAATCTGAAGCAAAATGCTTCTTTAAATCACCCAGCACGTCAAATTCCTCGGAGTTGTATTTCATCAGGTCCGCGCCGAATCCCTCCATCATAATTACTATTACATTTGGTTTAGCATCTTGCAATAATATGTTCTTTCTTGTCTTCCTTACCAAAGAAAGCCCTATCTCTTTACCGTTAAGCCTGGAGGCATCTACGTCAAGGAAATCCATGAAAGCCTGTTCAATATTGTTCTCGTATCCCATTTCCTTTGTTAAATTATAATCCTTGGTTTCTTTCATTCTGAATTCGATTGCCTGCTGGAATGTATGAATACCTGTTATTGCCAGTTTATTGATAAAGGAGTTGGGGGATATTTCTGCATCCATGACTCCCAGGGGAAAAAGCCCCAGGGAACCTCTGGCAGCAAGTACGTTTGCGGTTACAAGAAAAAGAGCAAAACCCGTCTTGACAAATACGGAATAAGGCTTGATTTCCTTTGTGTCTGATTCTATCAGTGAAATCACATATTTGCAAATAAAATATATCAGAACTACAAAAACCGAAAAACCTATCACCGCCTTAATTATGGGATAGTTTTCATATATTGTGGATATAAGCGCTCCGGTATCATCTTCGATAATGCCGAATATCAGGATGTTGATATGATTTTTAAAGTACAAGAAAAATCCGAAATCGGTTATCAAAAGGATGGATACCAGGGAATACATGGTTGAGTAGTAATATGTTATGGGTTTTAGTAAATTCTTAAAATAAGCCTTTCTATTTAAAATTAGGATAATTATTATGGTAAGTGTTACGGGCAGGTTTATATATGCGATGATCGCCAGGTCATAGCGCATGCCCAGAATAAATGCTTTTATAAGATAGCTGTATAAACCTTTGAAATCAGATAGGTTTGCAAAATACGAAAAGAAAAAAAGGCGGTATAATGACATTAATAAAAGAAAAATGCCGTTTAGATAAAAAAGTTTAATTAGAGCTCTTAAAATTGCATTAAACTGCAGTTTTTCATTCATAGCTTCATACTATTTTATATTTTTTTACTACTTTTATCAATATCATATAAAAAACTGCTTGACTTAGTTCATAATATTTTATATGTTATTATAAATTTACCGGTAATCGGAGGGGAAAATGAAGCTGAAAGAATTATATCTTATTAGTTTTGTGTTTTTATTAAATGGTTGTTTTTCTGCAAGTAAGATTAAGGAGATGCCGATATCTGAAACGAATAAAGACAAACGCCTGGTTATAGCTGTGGTAGATTTTGACAATAAAACGGGAGACCCGGATTATGACAGTTCAGCCAAGAGCATTACGGGGATCCTGATAGATGAAATACATAAGACCAGGAAATTTAGATTGGTTGAAAGGAACAGGCTGCAGGCAATATTGGATGAGTTAAAGCTTAACATGACAGGCCTTATTGATCCAATGAGGGCAAAAGAAGTCGGCAACCAGTTGGGGGTAGATGCCTTATTATTTGGGAGCCTTTCATCTGTAAAATATTCAAAAAATAAGCAGACAATAGTCATTATGTATACTGAGGGTAAAAAAGTCGAGGTTTCGGTTGATGCCAGATTAATAGATGTTGAAACTGGTGAACTGATATCTTCAGGTAAAGCTTCGAGTTATGTAAAACAGAGAAATTGGGTGGCTTTCTGGTTTGCTAAATTAGGAAAATCTGTTGATAAAAAATCAATTGTTGAAAAAGGGCTTGAGCTTGCTGCAAAACAGCTTGCTATTAATCTGGCAAGTCAATAAAAAAAGTCTTTAGTGTATTACTATTTTACGTTTTAGCTTGCTTCTGTAAGTTTCTGGCCTGCGCTTGAGTATATACTTCAAATATCTAATCTGGTCTGTAATAGACTCTTCATACATGTCTTTATTTATTCCATATCTTTCCTTAAAGTGTATTCTTGCGTATTTGTTTACGCTTTCGAGATCTGTTTTCAGCCTTATTTTTATTGAATCATAAAATGACAGGGTTTTTTTTAGCAGATTTAATTCAGAAGTGTATCCCTTTACGTGTCCTTCCTTAAATTCACGGTACAGGTATATTAAGCGTTCAAGATATGTCCTGGAAGCCATCTGTCCCAGCAAATCGGATGTACCAAGCATTAGCCCCAGTGTTTTTTCTTCTTTGCCGGTGAAAGGTATATTACTGAGGTTAGTAAACAGGCCGGTACATCTTATCATGTTCATGCCAGAAATAAAATCTTTTTTGCTGAGGCCGTTTCTTTTGAAATACTTTTTCAGGAATTCAACGCTTCTTTCCACGTGATTGAGCGTGTATTTTGCCCCGGTGCCCTTTGTATCCCTTTTGTTCTGTATATAGCCCGTATCATGCAGGATGGTGGATATTAAAGCAATTACAACTTTATCTGTGGGGAGTTTGTTGGTATTTGAGAGGTTGTAACCGTCTATCAGTCTGGAGATTGTCAATAGTGCATCTGTAGTATGTATCTTGTCGTGGTATTTTGTGTTGCATGCACAATACCCGGGATATTTGCCATCATATAAATCATTAAAATCTTTAAATGTTTTTCTTACTATGAGGAACTCTTCAACAGGATAATGATTAATAAAGTTATATTTTACTTCTTCAAAAACAACGGCAGGATTGTCCATATCAAGAAGTTCTGCAAATTGTACTTTTCTTTTTCTTTTCGTCTTCATATATTCCCCCATAAAACCTGAGATTAAATTAAGAAGGCAGCTTTCAAGCTGCGCATTAATTAATAGGTTATAATATTGTATATTTTTGTTAAAGGCTGGTCAATGCTATTTATAACTTATTTTTTTGGGAGAGTCAATATCTGTATTTTTTATTTTTATGTCTTTCTCATCTATTTTTACGATTATTGTATTGCTGTTTAATTCTGTTTTTCCGTTTAGCTGAAGGGAACTGGCGTTAACCTTTATAACAAGGGGGGGAGTTTTAACCCTGTTTAGGATTCTTATTATGCCGGAATACAGGACTTCACTTTTTTCTAAATGGTATTCTTCGAAGATCAAAGTATTTTTAATTCTTCTGACATTGTCAAAACCGCCGCGGTCATAGTCTGTTATCCAGCCGTGTTCCACCTCAAGATTTACTCTGTTGGCTCTTTTGGACAGGAAGCTTCCTTTACAACCGATATTCTGCAGTTTGATGTTCAGGTTTACATAGTCGCTATCATAAATTTTTGAATAATTATCGTAATCAATTAATACCTCTATTTTGGGTATGCTTCCGTCTGTTTTTTTCAAACCCAGGGTTTCGCCAAGCTCGCCGTTGCTTATAATAAGGTCTTCCCATGGGTATCCGAATCTGAATATGGAAATACCAAGCAGGTTTTCGGTTTTATTCTCATTTACGACTTTTATGTAATTTTTTAACGCATCTACAGTCAATATATTGAATTTAACCACGGCTCCTTTTTTCAGTTTGTAGTTAATAAGGCTGGTATCGCGTATTGCCTTAAACACATAGTCATTGTCACCCTTGTAGTGTTTGGATTTTTTACTTCTGTTTGCTTTAGTTTTCACCAGCCTGAAATCAGGATTTTCGGAAAGGTCTTCGACCGATAATCCGGCCCACATCTCTACTTTTTTGCCGTTATGGTCGTAAATTTTACTGTAGCTGTAAGCAGGTATGCCGACATAAAAAGGTTTGTTTACCTTTTTATACTTATCTATCATCCTGTTGATCCATGAAATGTTCGTAACTTTCATGCTTTCTTCTTTTGTGAATCCGACCTGATAGTCATAAAGCATAGGCACGATGAAATCAACGTCTTCTATTAATGAACTGAAGCCGTTTTGTTTGATCCAGTAAGATTGCACGCAGATGGATACTAAATATTTTTCGCCGAATTTATTAATAATCCTGTCTATGAGCTTCTTGTATTTGCTGAAGTTGAGCCTGCCTTCCATATCCAGCTGAATGCCTTTTATCTCCAGGTTTTCGTGCCTGCAGATATTTAGCTGCGACTCGATTTTTCTTACTATAAAATCAATTGCATCATCCGTATTATGATTGAAATGTCTTACGAACGGGAATCTTCCTTCATTTGCAAACGTAAAAACTAAATGAGTCTGGAATTCATTAAGGTTGCGCAGCCTCTGAAAGGTGTCGGTTTTGAAATTAAATCCGTCAAACTGCATCTTGTTCTTGTAATAGGAGAAATTGCCTATCTGGAAGAATACGCCTTTAATATTGTAATTCTTTAATTGTTTAGCGTCATGTTCCTCAAGGTATGTATTATCGTGCCAGTGCCATATAAAGTGGCTTTTAATGATTTGTGGTTTAACGATTTTGTGGCTGGTGCAGGATAGAAGAGAGAAAAGGATTCCGATTATTAAAACTAATAAAAAAACGTATGTTTTTGGATTGGAAAACTTGATATTCATTAAGTACTCTAACGAAATTTGTTATTACCAGCTAAATATCCAGTTGAAAATGCGGCTTGCAGGTTGAATCCGCCTGTTATTCCGTCGATGTCGATTAGTTCGCCGCAAAAATACAATCCCTTGACTATCTTTGACTCCATGGTGTAGGGATTGATCTGATCCAATGATATTCCTCCTCGTGTGATTATTGCTTCATCAATGCTTCTAGATTTAATTATAGTAATTTTGAAAGAAAAAATCAAATTTCTGATTTTTTTTAATTCTTTTTGATTAATCTGATTGCATTTTTTATGCTCCGGAATGCCGGCAAGATTCAAAAAAACGGGAATTAAACTGCTCGGCAGCATATTTTTAAGCATGTTCTTTATTGATTTACGGTTATTGTTCCTGATTTCTCTGGATATTCTGTTATCAAGCATCTGGCTGTCCAAGGCGGGTTTAAGGTTGATTGATATTGATACATTTTCATTCTTTCTCAGCCTGTCAACAACGTCTCCGCTTATTTTTAGGATTATCGGCCCAGATACGCCGAAATGCGTAAACAGCATCTCCCCGAATTCCGAGGCTATCTCTTTATCATCGGCAAAAACAGTAATAAGCACGTTTCTTAAAGAAAGCCCCTGGAGTTTTTTTACGAAATTTTCTTTTGTTTCCAGGGGGACCAGGGCGGGCCTTAACGGTTCGATTGTATGGCCGAGTTCTTTTGCAAATCTGTACCCGTCTCCCGTAGAGCCTGTTTTTGGGTAGGAAAGCCCTCCCGTTGCAAGTATTGCGTTTTTTGTTTTTATGACTTGATTATTATGAAGGACTACGCTTGCTACGCTGTTTTTTTCAGTATTTATTTTTTTAACACCCAGGTTTAATTTGACGTTTACGTTATTTTTATTTAAGTACTGCTTTAATGCATAAACGATACTTCCGGATTCGTCACTTACGGGAAAAACCCTTCCGCCTCTTTCTGTTTTTGTCTTAATGCCGTACTTCTCAAAGAAACCCATTAAGTCGTAGTTAAAATAAGTTTGAAAAGCCCTGTAAAGGAACCTGCCGTTTTTGCCGTAACTTTCTATGAAATCATTTATTTCTCCGATGTTGGTTATGTTGCATCTTCCCTTGCCGGTAATAAGGAGTTTGCTTCCGAGTTTATTGTTTTTTTCCAGGAGGAGGGCTTTTGCACCGTTTTCAGCCGCGTGCCCTGCTGCCATCATGCCGGAAGCGCCGCCGCCTACAACGATTACATCGTATATGGAGTCTAAAGTAGAGTGCATTTCGTATTTTTCTAGTGCAGTTATAACAGTTCTGAAGCCAATGCAGCCAGGTTGCTGCGCTCGCTCTTTTTGAAATTTATATGCCCGAATGTTTTTTGGCCTTTGAAATTTTCAACCAGATAAGTAAGTCCGTTCGAAGCTACGTCAAGGTACGGGTTGTCTATCTGGTAAGGATCTCCCGTGAGGACTATCTTTGTGCCAAGCCCTGCGCGCGAGATAATTGTTTTAATTTCATGCGGCGTAAGGTTCTGGGCGTCATCGATAATGATATACTGCTTTGGCAATGACCTGCCGCGTATGAATGTAAGCGCTTCGATTTCGATTTTTTTAGTATCAGTCAGATACTGGATTGTCTCTTCGCTTTTTTGTTTGGGGTCGAAACGGTTCAAAAGAAACTCCAGGTTATCGTAAATAGCACCCATCCAGGACGTAAGTTTTTCTTCTTTAGTGCCTGGAAGAAATCCTATGTCCCTGCCCATTGGCACGATGGGGCGTGCAATGAACAAGCGGCGAAATATGTTCTCTTCAATGGTCTTTTGCAGGCCGCATGCAAGCGATAAAAGCGTCTTTCCTGCACCGGGCACTCCGATTAGAGTTACCAGTGCTATGCTGTCATCCAGCAGAAGTTCAACCGCGAACCGCTGTTCGATGTTAAGCGGTTTTATGTTCCATGGATGTGCATTTATGTATGTAAGGGGTATCAGGGTCTTGTCGTCCGGATTATATTTTGCAAGTGCACTCTTAGAACTTCCTGATTCATCCCTTATGGATACGCCCTCGTTAGCAATGAAATCATCTTTGACTGCCAGCTTTTTGTTTTTATAAAAGTCGTCGATCTGGTCTGTTTTCATTGTTATCTCGCGCCAGCCGTTATAAAGGGTTTCAACTTTGACCTTCAGTTTTTCATAATCCTGGGTCTCAAGCCTAAGGGCTTCTGCTTTTATACGAAGGTTTATATCTTTGGTAATAAGTATTACTTTGCCGTTTTTTTCCTGTAATTTTAATCCCGTGCCTAAAATGCGATGGTCCATCTTTGATGTAATAAACTCGTACGGCAGCCTCTCGTGATAGTCGAGTTCTATTTTTAGTATACCGCCGTTATCAAGTTTTATTCCTTCTGAGAATCTGCCTTTCGCCCGGAGTTCGTTAAGTTTTCTGATAACCAGTCTTACGCTCCGTCCTCGTTCGTCGCGGGAACGTTTAAGCCCGTCAAGTTCTTCGATTACAGCCATGGGAATTATTACAAGGTTGTCGGAAAACGAGGAAATAGAGTTCGGGTCATGAATCAGAACATTTGTGTCAAGAATAAAAGTTTTCATTTGTCGTCATTGCTCCTTTCAATTTATTAAAATAAAAAATTAGCCAGTATGCCCAGAAGTATTACCTGGGGCACCGTAATCAACGGCATCCATATCGCGGTTTTTCTTCCTATATTTGCCCATAAAAGCCCAATCTCCGTATAATCGGTTACAACGCCGGCCATAAGAAAGACAAAGCTGTTTCCCAGAGCGCCCGTTTGCCTGAATATTTCAAAAGCCAACGGCGCTGTTCCTTCAGAACAGACTTCAAGGATTGTTGCCACAAACAAAGTAATACAGATGCCGAGTAAAGTCGGGCCCATGTACTGCTGAAATACATTTTGAGGTATGTAAGCGGCTGCTAAGCTTGCAAGGCCCATACCTATGAGTATCCACCAGAGTACCATATCTGATAAAGCAATACTCCCGTCAATTATGCCTTTGATGTCTTTTACGGTCCGGGCAAAAGAAAATTTATAGGCTGCTGTTCTTTCTTTCATGTCGCCGATGATTGAAAAATCCTCTTTTACCGCAACAGTATAAGGATTTTTCTCAATTAAACTCCTGCTGTCCAGAAGTTGAAACAGTAAACCCGTGATTACGGCAATTATTATAGCAGATATTATGATAAAAAATGCTTTAAATCCAAAAAATCCGAACATTATCAAAGTTAGGGGCAGGTTTGCCCACGGGCTTGCCAGCAAGAAGCTTACCACGGCCGGTGTTGATGCGCCTTTTTTATATAGTTGAATTGTAAGGGCAAGAATTCCGTGGCTGCAGGCGCTCATTAAAAATCCCAGAAATACGGAATAAAAAATAGTCCGCTTTTTGGGTTTTGACAGAATTTTAGAGATATACTCCCTGGGGATAAAATAATCGATTATTCCTCCAAGAATAAGCCCCAAAAATACCGCCCACCATATGGTTTTAAAGTACATCCATAATGACATGCGGAAAGGTTTTAGGAAGTTAAAAAAATAGGACAGGATAACCAGAAAAACAAGGATAGCCGTTACTGTAAATGTTTTATTCTTATACCATTTATTTGCATGAACCTCGCAGGTAGGACATGTTTCTGTTTCAGGCTTTTTGTATTCTATATGTTCCTGCTGTATAAATTTTTCAAGGCAGTGCCGGCTGCAGAAATAGTAAGTTTTTGAATCTTTTTCTACTTTTAGGTTTGTAGATTCACTTACTTCCATTCCGCAAATTGGATCTTTTGGCATATACACACCCCGCTCTTTAAATATTCTTTATTTCTATCGGGCTTAATTTATCCGGACTTTTAAATTTAAATATCCTTGAGTAAAAATACAATTCTGATTCGATTGCCTGTTTTATGTTTTTTGCTTGCCTGAATCCGTGCTGCTCGCCTTCGAAGGTAATATAGGCTACAGGCAGGCCTTTTTTCAGAACAGCCTTGTAGATTAACTCTGCCTGGTTTACCGGCACTATTTTATCTTCAATGCCCTGGAGTATAATCAAAGGGCAGGACAATTTATCTGTATGATATATTGGAGAACGTTCATGATACAGCTTTTTCTTTTCAGGATACGGCCCGATTAGCTTATCAAGGTATCTGGACTCGAATTTGTGGGTATCTCTTACAAGAATTTCCAGGTCACTGACCCCGTAGTAGCTTGCTCCGGCTTTGAAGACATCATGAAACGTAAGTGCGCACAAAGTGGTGTAGCCGCCCGCACTGCCGCCCCTGATAATGAGCCGGTTTTTATCCGCTAAACCTTTACTAACAAGGTATTTTGCAGCATTAATGCAGTCATCCACATCGTAAACTCCCCATTTTTTTTGAAGAAGATTCCGGTACTTTCTGCCGAATGATGTGCTTCCTCTGTAGTTTACATCAACAACAGCAAAACCGCGGCTTGTCCAGTACTGGGTTTCAAGCGATAGGGAAGTTCTTGCGCATGAGGTAGGCCCTCCGTGAGATTTTACGATTAGAGGTGGTTTTTCATTATTTTTCGGCAGATATTTTTCGTTCCTTGGTTTATAAAAATAAGCAAAGGCTATATCACCGTCGCTTGTCGGGAACCTGATTTCTTCCGGCTGGGAAATAGACTGCTTGCTGAGTTTTATATTTAACGAACTTCTTAGGGTTTTATGTCCCAGAGTGCCCAGGTGAAGCTGTACTATGGATGGGCTTTTTACAGGTGAACCTCCGATAAAATATATATCGTTCTCCAGGGAGCAGGGATAGGAAATGCTGGTATAAGGGACTTTAATGTCTTTAAGCCTTTTAAAGACCAGATCAAGAAGCCCGAGCCTCCATGCGCCGTCTTTGTAGTAAGTGCAGATGATGTTGTCTTTTTTTACAAATGAATAAGTATTCATTCCGAAAATCCATTGAGGGACTCCGAACTCGCAGTCTATTGTAAATAACGGCTCCACTGTGCCGTTTTTCCAGCGGTACAGATTCCACCATCCGCTTCTATCGGATATAAAGTATAACACACCATCATGCGACCATCCGGGCTGGAAAACAGATTCGTTATTTCCTCCGGCAACAAGCGTTTTTTCTTTCAGGGAACCATCCATGTTCAATGTTCCGGCCCAAAGCTCAGTGCTGTCCCACGGCATGTTTGGGTGCTTCCATGTCAGCCATGCAATATGAGTACATGTCCGGTCTATGCGGGGGGAAGAATAGAAGTCGTTGCCTTCTGCGATAATATCACCTGCATTTTCTTCTTCAGGATTTAAACTTACGAGGGTGTTAACAGGCTCGCGGCCGGCCTTTGTGTGGTCTTCCCTGACGAAAATTATCTTGTTTCGCAGGGTGTCAAAGACCCCGTCTGCATAACGGAGCTTTTTGTCAGGAGTAATAGGTACGGGTGTTTTGTTCGGCGAGAGCCTGTAGACGCGCTGGTCTTTAAAATTGGAGAAGTATATAATTTCCCTATTTACTAAATAAGAGCCGCCGCCGTATTCATGGACTCTTGTGCGTGCGTTAAAATCTTCCGGGATCGCATCTTGCGTCTGCCCTTTTATGTCGCTTTTTACTATAACGTATCTTCCGCCTTCGGTCGGCCTCATTTCCAGCCAGTAAAGGTAGCCGTTATCGATTCTTATCTCGCTTAAACCGATAGATTTTTTTACTATGCTTTCTCCTGTAAAAGGGGATTTCCATGAACCGCAGGGCGCTTTTATCTGTTTTTTCATATTCCTCAATTATTTCTTTTTCAGCAGTACTTCAATAGGCTTGGACGCTTCCCCGAAATATACACTCCTGTGAGGGAAAGGTATTTCGATATTTTTTTCATCGAAAACATTTTTTATTCTTTTGTTAAACTCCCTGCCTACGTTCCATTGTTCGATGGGCAAGGTTTTCAGCCGCCCTTTAATAACGATGGCAGAATCATCGAATTTATCAAGTCCGAATATTTCCAGAGGTTCGATGATTTTGCTTCCAAACACTTTATCTTCCTCCATCTCTTTGCCGACTTTTTTTATGATGTCGATTACTTTATCGGTATTCTCTTTGTATGCTACTCCGATATCAAATACCCATCCTGACCAGTCCTTGGTCATGTTTGATAATGTGTTTATGCTCCCGTTGGGAAAAACATGTACGACTCCTGCAAGGTCTCTTAGGATGATTGTCCTTAAATTAATATTTTCTACCAAACCGCCGGTGCCGTTAATAATGGCAACGTCTCCCACCCTTACCTGGTTTTCTAATAGCATAAAGATGCCGCTTATTAAATCTCTTACCAGGTTTTGCGCTCCGAAGCTCAGTGCCAGCCCCAGCACCCCTACGCTTGCAAGAATGGGGCC
The DNA here is from genome assembly GCA_016929635.1 of Endomicrobiales bacterium. Taxonomy (GTDB): domain Bacteria; phylum Elusimicrobiota; class Endomicrobiia; order Endomicrobiales; family JAFGIL01; genus JAFGIL01. The sequence continues at coordinate 38,786 of JAFGIL010000067.1, read as the reverse complement.
GATATTAATGCCGATTTCACCCAGGATTATTAAAAATCCCACAAACCATATGGACAGATAAATAAACTTATTAAGAATACCTGTTATTGTCTGTATCCTTTTTTCCTGTTCCCTGGGAAGCTTCCCTTTTTCTTTGGCTTTTTCTATAAGGTATCCTTCAACTTTATGCAAAATAAATTTTGCAGCATAATGTACGATTGCAATAAGTAGTATTATGCCGAATATTTTTGGAGCATTTAGGACTATTGTTTTCAGATAGTTGATTAGTGTGTCTAATAATTTTACTTTCATCTGTGTCTCCTGTAGTTTTATTTTTAATCTTTAACCAATTTCATTTCTGCACTGGCAGACAAGCCGCCTGGACGCGCTGATGTTGTATTCCTTTAATAACTTTTCCTTGAGCTGTGTATCAGTATGTTTGGAATTATCCCGTAAAACATCACGCAGTATATGTTTAATAAGGCTTTTCTTGCTCGGCAGCAGCATCTTTATGGGGATTTCCTTGTTTTGAGGCGTTACTATGCTCTTTGCGTACAAAGTCCTGCAGACAGAGCTTCTGGAAATCTCAAGTTGTTCCGCGAGCTCCTTTTCCGTGAAAACCTTAAGTTCGGATATGCTACCTTTTGTAAAAAACTCCTTCTGTTTGTCTGAAAGCAGAGAAATCATATTGTGAAGTACGGATTTTCTCTGGTTGGCCAGGTTTATTGATGAAATAATTTTTTCAAGATGTTGCTTGTCTTCGGTTTTTAATGTTTGTTTTAATTTTTTTAGTTTTTCGCTATCTACCAGATATCCTCCCTGGGCCATATGGGTTATATAATATGCGCAGAACAGCTGGTTTTTGTCTATTTCTATTTTTGCCACTTTCGTATATGCAATATTCGGTGTGACAATCTTTGAGGGATGAAAAAACTCCGAGATTACAAAAACGTTATTTACAAGGCCCATTATTCTTTTAACAATCGGGACCGGGATGCTGCAGTTTTTTGATATTTCTTCAATGTCCGGATTTTCATTGTATAAGAACAAATTCTTGAACTTCTCGATCCCCATCTTTTTTATTACGGGAATGATATCCTTGTTTTTTTCTATGAATTCGCTGATATCGGAGTCGCCGGATCCCTGATGAAAGATGTTGTCGTCAAATTCAAGGAAATCCGAGGCTATTCTAGAGTTGCGGTGTTTCTGTCGTTTAAGAACGCCTAAGCTCCGGAGTTTTTCGAAGAGGGGGTCAAGTTCGATGTTTTTTATAAGCTCGCTGAAATCATGCTCGTTTAAAGCAATCACATTAGCCATTTTAATGTAAAAGGATTGCTTTGTTTTAAGTTTGTTGCTTAATCTATTTCTAAACTCCACCCGGACCTCCAAATAAGCCTTTAAATTTTATTAAATAGGATATACTTTGTCAACCAAAGCAATTTGCCTTTTTCCTATTTTTTTGGTTTAATTCTATATACAAATATAACTAATAATATATACTTCATATGGGGAAAACAGTCATACAGGATAAAATTCATAAAATAAACGAATGCCTGGTAACTCTTGGAGCTAACCCGGATAAAAACATAAACACCCTGGTTGGTTTATGCGGGGAGTTGCTTAAGAGTGATTGTTCTTTATACCTGCACCCAAACGGGAATACTCTTAATTTGCAGGCACACTGGAATCTTCCTAAAGGTTTTACATGCCGGTTCGATACCGATAACAATATTTTTAATAATTTAATAAAATCAAAAACCGAAACGATACAGGTAATTAATAATCTTTCTAAAACATCATATGTAAAGAACGATGTTTTTATCAAAGAGAATAATTTTAATGCTTTTGCCGGAGTTAAAGTGAAGCATCCCGATAAAAGCCCGGGGGTTTTGGGTGTTTTTTATAAGAAAGACAGTTCTCTCAGCGAAGAAGACAAGAGAGCGCTGGATATCATTTCTTTGGCGATTAATGTCGAAGAACAGAGAAAATTTGCACAGAAGGAAAAAGAACTCTATAGAATACGTTTGATTCAAAACGAAAAAATGGCCGGTATAGGGACCCTGGCAAGCGGTGTGGCTCATGAGTTTAACAACATGCTTCAGATAATAGACGGGTACGCAAAACATGCAAATAAAACCAATAAGCCCGAAGATATACGGGAGGCTCTGGAAATAATCCTGGAAACTACGGCAGAAGCTTCTAAAATCGTAAAGAACCTGCTGGCTTTTTCAAAACAGGATAAAAAAGAGAAAGAGTTATGTATTGTAAGTGATTTGGCAGACAGCGTATTAGTCCTTATGGAGAGGCAGTTTACTAAAAGGAATATCGAGATAAAGAGAAAATACGAAAAGGACCAGTTTGCTTTTGTAAACAAGGCAGAGATGCAGCAGGCATTTTTACATATAATAATGAACGCCCGTGATGCGTTGCTGCCGGACGGAGGGGCTTTGACCGTATCTGTAAAGAAAGATCACGATAATATTGAGATAAGCTTTGCTGATACCGGAAAAGGCATCCCAAAGGAAGACCTGCCCAGGATTTTTGAGCCTTTTTATACAACGAAAGGCTCTTTGGGGGAAGGTTCCGTAGAGGGAAGAGGACTGGGTTTGTTTGTAGTCTATGGAATCGTGCAGAATCAGGGCGGAAGAATTGAATTTGCCAGCAAGCAGGGGCATGGTAGTACGGTCAGGATTTTTTTACCCGAGGTTAAAAAGGATGAAACAAGGAGTGAGGAAGGAAAAAACGAAGCAAGGAAGAAGAAAGAAATCCTGGGGCCCGGGCCGCTGAACATCCTTGTCGTTGATGATGAGGTAAACATAAGAAAACTGCTGGTTAAACATCTTGAAAAGAAAGGCTATAAAGTTAAGGATTCCGAATCGGCAAAAGAAGCCCTTAAAATGATAAAGAATGAGATTTATCATATAGTGTTTCTCGATTACATTATGCCCGGAGTAAAGGGTACGGAAGTGATAGATGAAATCAAAACACATTCGCCTCATACCAAGATTATTATCAGTACTGGCATAGAAAACAGCGAAATTATAAAAGCTTTTAAGAAGGAAAGCCAGTATGAGTTTCTGGAGAAGCCTTTTACCATGGATGAGGTTGACGAAAAAATAAAAAAACTGACAGGAGATACTAATGGCTAAGAAAATATCTCTCTTTATAGTTGATGACGAGACCCAGTTCCTTAAGCTTATGAAAAAATCCTTTCCGGTCGAGAAATACGACGTTGAACTGTTTGAAAAAGGAAAAGACGTAATCCGCGCTGTTGAGCATAAGGAGTTTGACGTTGGCGTTATTGACATAGGGTTGCCGGACATTAACGGGCTTGAGCTGCTGAAAAAATTAAAACAGCACAACACCCTTTCCGAGTTTATTATACTTACGGGCCAGGCTGACGTGCCTACCGCAATCGAATCCATGAAGACAGGATGTTACGATTATCTGACCAAGCCGATAAGCCTTGATGAGCTGGAAGTTATTATCCATAAAGCTTACGAAAAAAAGCTTATCAACAAAGAAAACATATTTTTAAAAGAAGAGCTGCAGCTGAAAGACAAATATTTTGAGATGGTGGGAAAAAGCGATAAGATAAAACAGATTTTTGGCCTGATAGAAAAAGTCGCAAAAACGCCTTCACTTGTGCTTATAACAGGGGAAAGCGGTACAGGTAAAGAGCTTGCAGCGCGCGCAATCCATAAAGGCAGTTTAAGGTCCGATAAATCGTTCCTGATAGTTGACTGTGCATCCATCCCCGAGAACCTGCTGGAGAACGAACTTTTCGGCCATGAAAAAGGTGCATATACGGACGCTTCGACGGTAAAAAGAGGATTGTTCGAAGTGGCTGACGGAGGCACGTTGTTCATTGATGAGATTGGAGAGATGCCAATGTCTCTTCAGTCAAAGTTATTGCGTATTATAGAGACTCAGAATTTCAGGAGGCTGGGAAGCAACAAGGAGATTAAGGTTGACGTTCGGATTATTGCCGCTACCAACAGGGATTTAAAGGAAGAGGTGAGCAAGGGAAGTTTCAGGAAAGACCTTTTCTACAGGCTTAATGTCTTTCCGGTTCATCTGCCGCCTTTAAGGGAAAGAAGAGAGGATATACCCATTTTGGTTAACCATTTTATTGCAAACAGTAAGGTAACAACCACAACAAAGAAGAAAGTAAAAAAAGAATCAATTGACATTTTAATGAAATATGACTGGCCCGGCAATATCAGGGAGCTTGCAAACATAATCGAGCGTGCCATAATCATATCATCAGGCGAAACAATCATGCCGCAGGACCTTCCTTTGGAGTTTAGTTCCCAGCCAAAGACAGCTTTTTCCCCGGTTGACAAAAAGAGCATGAAAAAACTGGTTGAAGATTTCGAAAAAAACGTTTTAATTGAAACATTAAATGAGTTCAAGCAGAACAAAGTGGACACCGCAAAGTCTTTGGGCTTAAGCAGAGCTAAATTGTACAGGTTGCTGACTAAATATAAGATTACATAATTATAAGACTCGTCAAATCAGAAAGTATTGAAAATACAATAAATAAAGAATAGTATTAATATTACAAATTCTTGCTGATAATTGAAAAGATTTTCATTTTTTTGTATAATTGACACCCTGAAATAAAGCAAATTCTGCAGCAAAAATGCGCTCATAGCTCAACTGGATAGAGCGTTTGACTACGAATCAAAAGGTTAGAGGTTCGAATCCTATCCGAGCCCAAACCATAAACCAACAAAAAGCCCTCTGCTTAACACTTCTTTTAAGACGGAAACATACCATAAAACCTAATCTTATATAACAAGGCTTAAAAAGTTGATTTACTGGCTGTTTATGTGTATTTCTGGCTATACATAGACAAACTTTAGACAAACTTTTTTACCACCCCCTATGGGGGGAATTCAAATAGAGCTTATATAGTATAGTATGGGGAATGCTTGACACCCAGCCTTACCCTTCCATGTTAATTATAAATCGTGCTTTTTAAACTTCAAAAAGATAATTTTTAAGAGGTTTTGAGATTTATAGCTAATATGATATAATCTAAAACAAATGAGAAAATTAATCTTAATAGTTTTAATATCTATTTTAGCAGTTACAAATAAAGTTATTGCAGCTGATGACGTTCTGAATGTTGGTGTTGCTGAGTTTTCTGCGGAAAATGTGCCTTTATCAGATGCGGTAACAATTAGTAATTTCTTTCGTACAGGTCTAGTAAATACCAATCTTTTCAATGTGCTGGAACGCGGTAATATGGATATAGTACTAGCCGAACAAAACTTTCAATTAAGCGGATGCACGGATTATAAATGTGCTGTAAAAATGGGAAAGTTGCTGAATGTTCAAAAAATGATTATTGGTAATTTAACAGTATTTGCAAAACAGTACTATATAACCGCCAGTGTTGTTGATATAGAAACGGGCAAAATAGTTCATTCAGAAAAAGTGAGTTGTAAGAGTCAGGAAGAGTTACCAAATAAAGCAAATGATTTAGCCATATTAATAGCAGAGTCTATGACTAAAAAGAAAACAGAATCCAGAAAACATTCTAGAAGAAGAATAACAAAAAACTGTATAAGAACTAATATAGGAAGTTTTATTTTTTTAGGAGGTATAAAAAACGTAGATTCAAACTCATTAAATTATAACATTTCATTTAGAAAGCAAGGAATGCCGTTTATTAAAATAGACAATACTTATACAGAACTAGAAATTGGTTATTTTACAATTGAAAGAACTAAAGACTCTAATAGTCAATCAGATTATAAAATAGAATACATACCCTCTTCTTTCAATATACAGCACTATTTATCTCTTCCATTTGTTTTTGAAATATATAGCAAAACTGGTTTAGGAATGTCATATGGAAAAAGCGCTGTTTCATCCAGTATGTTAAATAAAACTGTATCTGAAATCTCTTTTGACCCATTAATGAAGGTTGGAATAGGTCTGGATTTAACACAAAGTTATAATTTAGGGTTTCAGATTGAAATACTTTATAACCATTATTTAATGAAAGAAACTGATTTGACAGGAATTACAATAAACGGCGGATTATCATATAATTGGTAATAGAATGAAGAAATATTTTGTGTTAATTATTATATTGTTATTTTTAGGATGCGAGCAGCGTCCGCTAATAAATAGAATGATTACTGGTGCATCGAATGATAATGCTGGTATCAACAGTGTTTCTCCAAGTCCTATGGTTATGGGCGAATCTGTAACCATTACAGGTGAAAATTTTGGGGATTCACAAGGAAGTAGCAAATTGTATCTTAACGACATTGAGTTAACAGCTATTACTTCTTGGAGTGATACTTCAATCACTTTTACGTTGCCCTCATCAGGTATAAGACCAGGAGAGCTGAAAGTAATAACTGTATATGGAGAAGTAAAAAAAAGTAATATTGGACTATTACAATCCTTTTATATACCGTTTGTACAGGCAGCAGATCCAACCAATACACATTTATATATACAGATAGGGGATAAAATAAAGATGACTGGTACAGGACAAGTTACTTCTTCATATTATGGAACAACTGGTCCCGAAGGTGATACTAGTGATACACATATTGCCTATTCATGGTTTGATGGTCAACGTCCTTGTCAATCTCTTGTTTTTAAGATATCTTCCTCTAAAACTACAGGTTATGGAATTGGAGATGAATTTATAACAAATAATGTCATGCCTGGTGAATTGTATATAGGTATCACAAACTGGAATCCTGGCATAGGTGCATATACTGCTACAATAGAATGGTATTAAACCTAATTAAATTAGTAATTTATCCTTTCGCTAACTTTCCTCTATGATATTTGCAGGTAATTTGCTGTTTGATTTATGCATATGCTATCATAAGGCATAATTATAAAATCGTCTATTAAGGGACCTGTTAACAAAAAATATTGAAAAATCAATTAATAAAACCATATCTTGAAAGAGATGTGGTTTTTTTGTTTGATATTTTCTTTTTTAAGTATTATCAGGGAAATTATTTCTCAGGGATACCTCCGAAATTAAGCCTCTTTTACTATCTCCCCCACTTAGAATAAGGGGAGATTTTTTTACAATGAGGGAAGAAAATCAACATTCGTTTGTCATATTATATGTAAGCGCAAGGATTGGTGAAAACAGAGGGGCTTAGGGGCATTATTTTTAGTAAAATTGTGCCAAAAAATGTAGAAAAAATTTATTTGACATTTTCAGGTTAATTAGATAGAATAGGAACGCTTTATCTATCCTGTATCCAGACTACCCATAATACACAATATAGGGGTGTAACATGAAAATAAAGAAGCCAATCCTCAAAACCTTCCTTTTTGTTTTCTATTTAGTACTTGCATTAACAATAATCACTAACATAGCATTTGCAGTTGAATCAGCAGGTCCAAATCCAGGAAACCTTGCTCCTACAGGTTCAAACAGCGTTTCACTGTATACAGGAGCATTCACCTATTCATATCCTATAGAAGTACCCTCTGGTCGCAACGGTATACAACCGAATTTACAACTTATTTATAACTCCCAATCAGGAAATGGGATATGTGGTCAGGGATGGAGTTTGTCAATGGGTTCTATTCAAAGAAAAACATCCAATGGCGTTCCAAAATATGATGATGATTCAAATGGAACCTCAGATACGTTTATTGTTAATTTTGGAGGACAAAGTAGCGAACTGGTAAGGATTAACGGAACAGCGGATGATTACTGGGAATATAGGACTCAGATAGAAGGTTCTTTTATGGAATTTAAGTACTATCCTGATGATAAGACATGGGAGGCAAAAGATAAAACAGGAAAGAAATACACGTTTCTTAAAATCAGCACAAAAACGATAGACTCAAGCACATACCAGGTATTTCACTGGGGATTATCAGAAATAGAAGATACCAATCGTAACTATATGACTTTTGAAAACATATACAGCGAAGAAACAAACACAGTTGTATATTATTCTCCAAGGACATCAAGCACTTCTGGGGGTGGTGGGGAAGGAGAACCTGTGCTCTCAGATATTATAAAATATACTGGTCGTTATTTAAATGATAATAAAGATATTGATGAAAATCCAAAATATAAAATTGAATTTTATCTAGAGGCATCTGCTCGTCCAGATGTTATAACGAAATATAACCCCGGTATTGAGCAAAGAATAGATAAACGTCTAAAATCAATAGAGATTTATAAACTTCAATCACCCGCTGCTTTAATATCTAAATATGAATTTAGTTACATTACAAACTCCGCTGGTTTATCAATGCTTTCATCAATTAAAAGAATTGGATTGAATGATGATAATTCTTTACCCGAAACACAATTTAGTTATCAGGATATACCTGAAACAATGACATTTGGTAACTGGAACACAGATGATTTTGGCAGCGATCCGTTCAATCGCACATGGAAAACAGCAGACTTTGATGGAGATGGCATAGATGAGGTGTGTTTCTATAGAGCTGCAGAAACAAAAATTCTTGTTGGAGAATACAGTAATGGAACTATGAGCTTTACAAATTGGGCCAATCAAGCTGTATATAATTCAGAGAGTTTTAGTGTAGGTGATTTTAATAAAAATGGAAGATATGATATATGTTTTATGAACAATAATACAGGTGATATATACGTTGGTTTAAGTAATGGAAGCGATACATTTACTTTCAGTGTATGGTATACTGATTCGAGTTTTAGCTCTTATTGGACTGAAATATCAAAGACATTTAGAGTTGGTGATTTTAACAATGACGGATATAGTGATATTTGTTTTTATTCTAAAGTATGGGTCCCTGGCCCGCCAAACCCTCCTTATACAGGGCATTTTCTTTATGTAACGGAAGTAGGAATCAATAACGGTGATGAGAGTTTTACATTTAGCTCATGGAGTGAATCGGTATCATTGGGTGATGCTCCTTTTAATACAGGAACATGGAGTGTGGGAGATATAAATGGGGACGGTGCCAGTGATATCTTTTTTTATAAAGATAATACTTTATGCGTAGGTGTAAGTAATGGACAGAATAGTTTCAGTTGGATAAACCCGACAGGGACAGATTTTGGGAGTGCCCCGCCACTTGGAGGAGATTCACAATGGTATTGGGCAGTGGCAGATTTCAATTCAGATGGCTTAAGCGATATATATTATTATAGATCCGATGTTGACAAACATTGGATAGGGTTAAATAAAGGTGATAATACATTTGAAAAAACCAGTTGGTCAGAATATCAAATATGGAACTATGTTCTCCTGGGAGATTTCAACGGAGATGGGCTACTAGATGTTTCAAGTTACAATAATGGGTTGAGTGGACATTATCATAAATTATCTATTGGCATAAATAAAAATGGTTATTTTGAATTTTCAGACTGGGCTGAACTTGATACAACTACATGGGCTGAACATAATTATTCGTGGAGTGCTGGTGATTTTAACGGAGATGGGAAAAAAGACATTGCATATTATGGCTATGGAAAGAAAGGTGGACAGACATATTATAATGAGACATGGGGATTAATAACAGATGGCCCTGCAATAAACCTAATGGATCAAGTGGAAAATTCACTAGGAAGTACAACAGATATTAATTATTCTGTTTATAATAAAGATGATTGTGAGGGACTACCCTTTGTAGCGCATATAGCAACCTCAATTGCTACAAATGACGGAATGGATAATTGTGTTACAGTTAACTATGAGTATTCTAATGGTTTATATGACAGAAACCCCTGGCAAAGTAAAGAGTTCTTGGGATTTGGCGAGGTAAAGACAATAGAAGCAGAGGGTAACTATACCATAACCAAATTCTTGCAAGATGATGATCCCGAAGATGACATTAATATTTTTAAAGGAAAAGTGGATGAAGTTTCAAAGTATAATTCAAGCGCAGTGTTGTTAACACGTGCTAAAAATACATATGATTCCAGTCAGCCGTGCGGCACTCTTTATGCAGTATACTTACCTGAACTTATTCGCACTGAAAGTTATGTTTATGCAAACCAGGAAATAGAAAAGGAAACGTGCGTTGAATATACTTATGATAATTACGGTAATGTTACAGTAATACAAAATTACGGTGAAGTAAGGACTGATAATGATGAAAAAACTGTATATAGGGAATTCAGCACTAATGAAGATGATTATATTGTAGGTTTAAAAACACGTGAAGTTGTATATGAAGGTTTAGTTGTAGGGCAGAATAAGGAACAGGAAACGTTATACGTATATGAAGATATAAATGATGGTAAAACTAATCTTACTGAAATACAAAGGTGGATTTATTCGACTGTATTTTCTACTGCAATATTCAAATATGATAAATATGGCAACATTACGGATGAGTATGATCCTAAATGGGTTAATTCCAGCGGTACGGATGGAAACTATATTCACAAAGATTATGATGAAACATATCATCAGTTTGTATCCACAGTAACAAACGTACTTGGTCATAGTAAATACTACACTTATAATGGGACTTTTACCTGGCTTGTAAATGAGTATATTGATCCAAATGGCCAGAAGACTACTTACGAATATGACAATTTTGGCAGAGTTATAGAATTAAGGGGTCCAAATGATCAGGATACCTACTTTGTCCCTACGTTAAGCTATACATATAATATCGGAACTCCGCCTCATAGGATAGTAACTAAACAGAAAGTATATCACAATTCAAATGAAACCTTGGATACATATAAATTTTTAGATGGTTTAGGAAGGACTATGCAGACCAGGTCTCCGAATTTTGATAACCATCAGATTGTAACAGGGGATGTAGTTTATAATTGTAGGGGATTAATAGAAAATGCTTATTTGCCATATGTTGATGACTTTTCAACTGGCTATGAAACACCCCCAACAGGTAAACCAAAAACAACAACAGAATATGACGCACTGGGAAGAGTGACAAAAGTAACAAACCCTGACAGCACGTATTCTACAACTGTGTACTATGGATGGGAAGAAACAATAACGGATGAGAACGGAAACCAGAAATCATTTCATAGAGGCGCATATGGGAATATTGTACAAGTAGATGAATACAATAATGATAATTATGATAAATATACAACCACATATGAATACGACGTCTTAGGTAATCTTATAGAAATAACAAACTCTCAGAATCAGGAAACAACTATAACATATGACAATCTTGGAAGAAAAATATCGATGACAGATCTACAAATGGGTACTTGGGAATATGATTATGATTCAAACGGGAACCTTATATGGCAGGAAGACGAGAAAGATCAGGAAACAACTATGACTTATGACAGATTAAACAGGCTGGTTATCAAATCTACGCTTGACGGGAATACTACTTATTATTACGATGACTTTTCTGTGGAGTATTCTACTGGAAGGCTTGTGAAAGTTGAGGATTTAGCTGGAGTAACTGAGTTTGAATATGACAATCTTGGAAACAATATAAGAAAAACCCGCACAATAGACGGTATAGTGTATATTTCAAGCAATACGTACGATGCTGTGGGTAGAGAAAAAACTTTGACGTATCCTAAAGCAGATGACACGGGAAAAACCATAAAATTTGATTATAATAAGAGTACCCTTTCAGCCGTAAAAAATCCCCAAGGTACTTTTACTTATGCAGCCCTTGACCCCAGTACAACTCTACCAGGTAAGCTAGCTGAGTTGCTATATGGCAATGGTATTAGAACCACATATACATATAATTCAGACACTTTAATGTTAACCAGGTTAATAACCAAGAATGCATCCGAAACAAAATATATGGATTATGAATATCAGTATGATAATGTTGGGAACATCACAAGGATAACAGACAATCTTGCCTCAACTCACCAGGATTTTACATATGATGATTTATACAGGCTTACACAGGCACAGGACATTTACGGTTACGGCACAAAAACGTATTCTTATGATACTCTGGGCAATATTACTAAGGAAACTGATTGCCAGGATATATATTTCGGAGGTTTCGAAGATACGTCGGATTTAAATTTTTATGGCGGAACACAACAGTATGATAATGGAAAAATAGGTAAAGGATTATTATTTAACGGAAGCTCGACAGCTGAAATTAAAAATTCGAAAACATTAAGCCCGAAAGAACAGATAACTGTAGAGTTCTGGGTGCGTCCCCAGTCAAACAGTAGTGATTATGTTATTTCAAAAAGCAATTCATTCAGATTTGGAAAAATCACAGGTAGCAGTGTTGAAGGAAAGCTATATTTATCAGGAGGCATTAAGACAGCAAATATAACTAAAGACATAGATGCCAGATTGAATACTTGGATGCATCTTGCAATGACGTACGATGGCTCAAATATGAGGCTCTATTTTAATGGTGAACTGGAAGCAGAAGTGTCTGCAAGCGGAACAATAGATACGACGCAGGAACCTGTTATCTTGGGAACAGGACTCACGGGAATAATGGACGAAGTGAACATTTACAGTGTAGCATTAAGCTCAACGGAGATAACAAGCTTATATGAGTCTGCGCCGAATTTAAATCCAAATCAGCCATACATGCCTGAATCAGTGTCAGGTCCTGGCGATTTTTATGGTCAAAAGAATGTGTCTTATAGTTTTAAATTTAAAGCAGTTGATATGGATTATGACCAGATGAAGTATGTTATAGATTGGGATGACGGTTCTGGGCTTGAAGAAACAGGTTTTTATACTAGCGGGGAGCAGATAATTGCAACTCATACATGGACAACAGATTATATTTATCTTGTTAAAGTAAAAGCAGTAGATGAAAACAGCAACGAATCGGAATGGAGTCCCGAATTAGTTGTGAATATATACAATCAGTTAGATGCGAATATATCAGGTCCTTTGCGTGTAGGATGGAACGGCGGTATAAGTTCAGGTGGGAACAAGGATGCGGTTCAGACAATAGCTGAGAATACGGTTGGTAAAAGTATAAGCAGCGCAACAGTATGTGTATGGGGATATCAAGGCGGAGTGTGTGATATTAATTCATTTTATATTCCACCTTCTGAGGATGAGGGTGGGGAAGAGGCATCAACTCCTGATAAGGATGAGATTACGGAAGAAGAACTGTTGGGTTACAGCTCTAGCCAAGAGCAGGAAATAGCAGATGGCCTAAAACAGCATATGTATACAATGCACAAAGATGGGAATGGAAACATGGATGTGCTTAATGGAAGGAGAATATTTTATAATGTTAATAACCAGCCTATAAAGATAGTAACTGCAGAAGGTCAGGTAGTTGAATTCACATATGACTGGCAAGGACAACGTGTGAAAAAAACCATTTCTTCTGTCATTCCCGGGCAATCGGCAATCCAGTCAACTGTCTATATTGGAACAATCTATGAGGAAACTTATATTAACAGCATTTTGGATGAACAAATAAATTATATATATGCAGGTGACCAACGTGTTGCAATTGATAGTACAAAAACAGGATTGTATTATTTTCACCATGATCATCTTGGAAGCGTTAGGAGTATATCAAACGGCAGTGATATAGTAAAAAATACGGATTATTTACCATTTGGGGCTGTATGTTATGAATCAGGCTCACCCGACAATGAACATAAATTCACAGGGCAGCGTTTAGATGATAATACTGGATTATATTATTACGGAGCTCGATACTATGACCCTGCTCTTGGTATTTTCTTAACCCCTGATACGATTATTCAAAGCCCGTATGATCCACAAAGTTTAAACAGGTATGCATATTGCAGGAATAATCCCATAATATATACAGATCCATCAGGCCATATTTGGATTGGTTTAATCTATGCAGCTAAATTTATTGCTACGGCTATGGAGGTTTACAGTACGGCAAATATGATGATGAGCGGCACACAGGCAATGGCAGGTCTGATGAGTGGGAATATGGATATGGTGGGACAAGGAATATTAAGCTTTGGTTCTAGTTTTGTTATGGCAGGAGTTGCAGATGGAATGAGTGGTGGGATATGGGGTACTATGGGAAGTGCGGGTCTATCTGGACTTATGGCTATGAGCGGGGCGGAAAAAGGAAAAGAAGGGGAAGCATTTCTTACTGCTTTTGGAATGAGCATGCTTGCGTATGGAGTGAATGCTGTAGCAAACGCTTCTACAGGGAATAATGTTCAACAACAGGAGGAACAGGTAGCTCAGGCTCAGGATGCTTTAGGTGTTGATCGGTCAGCTTCTGCTGCTAGGGTTGAATATGACCAGGCTGGGAATACTATTAAAATGTATGATAATAACAATAATGAAGTCTTCTCTGCTGAAGCGAAATATGGGACACAGGAAAAAGGTGTTTATGAAATTGACCATGTGTTAAAAGGATCAAAATCAAAACCAATAGTAAACTCCAACTATAGTCCTGACGGCAGTGCGTATGGAACTGGATATATTGGTTTAAAGGGTAGTGGTGGAAAAGATATACATGGTGGTGGCAGTAAACTTGCTAATCCTTGGGCGCCAAAACATCAATTGATGAATACACGGGGCTGTGCCCGAATGCAAAACCAGGATATAAATTCATTAATAGGTCATTTGCAGAGTTTTAAATCCAATAACGGTTATTATCCTGATATAATAATAAAATAAGGAGGCATAAGTATGAGAAAAACGATGACTGTCAAATCAATATTTTTATTAGTAGTTCTATGTTTATGCTTTTCAGCATGTGATGCTAAGAACATACAAAAAAAAGTGAATGACCCAGGAGACAAAAAAATGACGAAGCAATTTTTTGATATGGGCAAAGAACTCGTCCTTTATTATAAAGGAACAGAAACATTCAAAGATGAAATTTATGAGTTTAAGAAAGATAACGACAATAACTATAATGTTCATGTCTATGGTGATATTTCACCTAGTGATGAAAAGCTTGTTATAAATAAAGATGAAATATTCTTTATTCTTGGATGGTCTAAAGAAAAATGGATATATCTTGAATTGCCATTAAAAAAGGGTAAGAAGTGGAAGCACATTTTAAGGGATGATGAGCATACATATGAAGTGTTGGGAACAACTGCAACTGTAGAAACGCCGGCAAAAATATTTAAGGACTGTATTGTAATAAAGGATTCATATATTGCTAATGCTGCGGATGTTCGGGGATTGCAGGAAAATATATATTATTTTGCGCCTAATCATTGGATTGTGAAACAGCAGGAATACGATAATGGTAAATTATTTCATGAACATTTTGTCACAGATATCAAGTATAAAATTGAAAAAAGTAAAAATACTAATATTATAAAATAGCTATAAATAAAGATAGTTAGAAGGCTAATCCTTTACTATCTTAGAAATGGATTTAGAATGGATTTTGCAAAATAATCTTAAGGAGGTACAGAAAATGTACACAAAAATTGTAAGGGTAGTAGCGGTAATGTTTCTATTACTTATGGTATCAAGAGTTTATGCAGGCGAGAAGAAAATCAATCTGCAGGGTAAACTGACTGACAGTTTGGGTGATCCGGTTACAGGGTATCATGTATTGAAGTTCATGCTTTATGACAAAAGCAGTAGTGAGGCGTTGTGGGGTCAGACAGAGAATCATGGAGTTACAATCGGAGATGATGGGTTATTTAATGTAACACTTGGAGCTGACACTGCTAATTTAGATGGGTTGGACTTTAATGCAGAATATGAAGTGGGAATAGCAATAGACAGCGAAAATGAGATGACTCCAAAGCAGGCCATAGGGGCATCTGGTTATGCTTTAGGGAGTGTGTCGGATTTTAATGTAAAGAAGGATCTTACAGTATTAGAAAATGTTGCCATAGGAACAACTACTGCATCTGCAAAATTGCATGTGTACGGCAACAATCCTTCATTATATGTGCAAGATGATGATGAAGTAATTGGATTTATGCAGGCAGTAGGTCCCAGTGATAATTTACTGCAGATAGGGACGCTGGGCAATCAAGGCCTGGATTTTTATTTGAATAGCGCCTCAAGAATGAGGATACAGCCGAACGGTAAAGTAGGAATAGGCACAGATAATCCGAGTGCAGAACTTCACGTATACAGTGCAAACAGCCCTACGATTAGGTTAGAGGATGACAATGAGGCGGTAGGATTTATGCAGGCAGCAGGTTATCCTGACAATATAGTTCAGATGGGTACATTGGGTGAATACCCCCTTGATATTTACGTAAACGGCGGTACAAGGATGTGGTTTGCTACTAGTGGAGATATAGGTGTTAATAAAACAAATCCAGGAATTCATTTTGATGTTCAGGGTTATATCCAATGTATACAATGTTACGAAGATTCAGATATAAGACTGAAAGAGCAGGTTGAGAATCTATCCGGTGATATCAAGAGCAGGGTAATGCAGTTATCAGCGATAAAATATAAATTTAATAAAAATAAACTTAAGGATATAGAATATTCGGCAAGAGTAGAAAAACTAAAGGAATTGAACTTAGAGAAAGATGTAAAGGCAGAAAAAGAAGCTAAAATACTTGCAGAAGTAGAAAAAAGAGACTTGAGTTTTTGTGATAGAGAACAGGTCGGTTTAAATGCCCAGGAATTAGAGGAGCAATTCCCGGAACTTGTCTATACAGATAGAGATGGCTATAAATCTATTGCATACAGTAAATTATCGGTTATATTATTAGAGGTCATAAAAGGACAACAAACAAAAATAGAAGATTTAGAGCAGCGATTGATCGTACTAGAAAATAAATAAGGGGGTAAATATGAAAAAATTTGCGTTATTTGGTGTTTTATTGTTGTTTTTTGCCGCAAGCTGTGAGAAAAATCCTTATACTTCTTCAAAAAGGGCTTCCAGCCCGGCTGACCCGCTGGGAACAAACTATGGCGCTATTTCATTTTATAGCGGTGAACAGCCTGGGAGCAGTTCAGCCATCAGCAGAAAAACTTTAGATAGTTATCAGAGCGGGAGAATAGAGTCGGTAACAGTATTTATTGATGAAATTGCAATTTCAAAAACCGGAGAGGAGTGGGAAACTGTTTTAAATACTTTGCAGGAAATTACTATTACTACAGACCCAACTCCGATTCGCATCACTGATCCTGTAAATGTTTCTGCGGGACAGTATGAGGGTATCAGGATACACATTCAGCCGAAAGTAACTTTTTTATTTAGTGACGGGACAAGTAAAACATTCAATAAAATGCCTAACTCTGTAGGGGTAATAAAAAGTATTTCCAAAACTATTCAAATAGTTGAGACAAGTGAAACAATAACACTTTCAACTGCTAACGGATATCTTAATGCTTTTAATGTAGAAAATGGTTCAGAAACTTATATAGTTTTAGATATCAAAGTGCTTGATATGCCTGTTGGCACTACAACTGCGAGTAACCTTACAGGGTGGACATTTGCCATCACAGCAAGGCCGACCAGATTTTTAAACTAATAACCTTGGGGAGATTCACTATGTATAGAATGCTTTTTTCGATGTTGTTCCTGATGGCTTTAAATATAAACATTTTTGCATCTCAAATTATGTTGAATGGCGGGGTATCTGTTGGAAATGGTTACAATTCTGGATTTGTTTCATTATTAAAGCAGAATGACAATTTTTTTGATTTTGGATTGGACATCTCTGTTTTTAATTTTCAGGATACCTGGACAGCGGAGCGCAATTATTACGGCTCGGTTTATACCCAAAACAAATTCTACGAGAAATACGGATTCAGCAGCGATTTGATACTTGGAGTTACGTTTTCAAAGCTTGAATATGAAGCTGATTCAACGGGATTTACAACAGCCCCGGGAGTCGGATTAGCAGGAAGATATGAATTCTCGCCTAAATGGAAACTGGAAGCAAAAAGCGTTGCTTCAGTCTATTCTGACGGAATAACCGTTCCTTATAACGTTGGACTGGTATATTCATTAAGCAGGATAGATGTGGGTGTTGGTCTTCAGGGTATTTTGATAACATTGACCGGGGATGACGCTGATTCAAGCAACACCTCGGGCTTTATGATTTCATTGAAGTATTAATCAAGTACTAATCTTAGCCCAGTAAAGGTATGGACATGCACTCTACGGGCTTTTTTATTTTAAAATTAGAGAAGATATACTATTTGATTTGTTTTTTAAAAAGATATAGAATTTAGTCGGGATGAATATGCATATAAGGGGAATATCAGCATCAATAGAGGGGATATAATATAGCCACATTGACTAGTTCAGTGTGGTTATATTATTTGGGAAAAAATACTATGAAAAATATTTTAATATGTTTTCTAATTCTGATATGTCCTTTTTTCTCTCTAAATGCAGATAATACTAAACTAAGTAATATAAGTAATAAAGACACTTATATGGTAATAAGTCCAAAAATGGGCATCTTTTCTTTAGTAGATAGTGTTGTTTCGAAATATCATGGTGTTGATATTTTATTTGGAATTGATACAACTATTTGGAAAAAAGAATTAGGAATCAGATTGGAAGTTGAGAGATATCGTGATACATATAAAGAAAACAATGTTGCACTATATAGCAATTCAGTATATATAGGGAGATATGATATTAAGGAAACCATGTTAATAATTCCAGTATGGATTTCTTTATTGCAAAAAAATACTTTTTGGAAATATCTACATTATGGTTGTGGCATTGGATTTGTGCCAGCGAATAGGCAATTATACTTTGATAGATATAAAAGTACTATGCAAGAGACATTTTTTGGAATTCAGCTATTAACATCAATTTCGAATGAAAGTGTTGGTTTCACATTAAAATACAGTAATGTTAATACAAACTCCGACTGGAGTAAAGTCGGACTTGGTGGAATTAGTGTATTATTCAATTATAATTTTTGTTTTTATAGTCAAGAGAAAAATAGTAATGAAAATAAAGCATCAAATATTAGCACAAACCAAGATAAAAGTGAGATAATAAAAGAGATTAAGGAGGATATTGAAAAAATACCAAAAATTGATTTGAAATAAGAAAATCATAAGTATTAATTCTAATATTATAAATTAGTAACTTTAAAATGATTTAATAATTTAAAATGAACAAACAAACGCAGATTCTGACAAAATTGAGAGTGCTAAGAATAAAAAAGTGACAAAAAAATATCAATTATACTTCATGTTAGGAAAGGAATTTGGTAAAACATATTGAAAATACAATAGATAATCAGTTTCTCAATAAATCACCATAATTGATATTATCGGAACTTGAAAAGTAAAAAGCATTCTTTGGCCTTGTTTTAATTTTGAAACAAGACCCCTAAGGGGGGGGGTAGATTAAGGTTTAACTGGGTGTAAATGTACAAACGAAAGTTAATATTGAAATAAGATAAAATAAGACGTGAATATTAAGACAATCAATTAGATTAACACAACAAAAATGAATGAAAAGTGTGTTTATTGTTTAAAGGAAAAAAACAGTTTCAATAGAGAACATGTTATTCCTCAATCATTTGGTACATTTGGTAGTAATACTTTTGTTTTAAATCATAATGAAGTATGTAGTGCATGTAATGAGTATTTCTCCAAAGATTTGGAATTATCTTTAGGACGTGATTCTATTGAAGGACGATTAAGGTTCAAAGAAAATATTAAATCAGAAGAAGAGTTTAAGGCATTAACCAAAAATAAGAGATTAATTGAAAAAGCACATGAAGAACCATTTAAAGGAGTATACATTGAAGCTAGATATTCAGAACAACTTCAAAGAATTGAAGCCATTCCTCTTCCACAGGCTGGTTTTTTAAATAAAGACAATATATTTGATTATTTTCTTTGGAGTGAAATACCAACAAATGAAGAATTAGTTGCAAGGGGATATCAAACTGATAAGAAAGGGAGTACAAGAATATTTGGTGTATTTGATTTTGAAGAAATAAATAAGAAATTTGCTGAAAAAGGATTTAAGTATTTTAAAACAGAAGGTATGATTGATCCTGATTCAACAATGACAGATATTAGTTGTGAAATTACTGAATGTATTGGTGAAAACAAATTTAAAGTTATGGCAAAGATAGCATTTAATTATTTTATATATTTTAAAGGGAAAGCAATATGCTTGAGCAAAGATTTTGACGTAATAAGAAATTATATACGTTATGGTAATAAACCTAATTATCCCTTAGTTATACCAAAAGATAAAGCAATTTTAAGTGATGAACCTATAGCAGGTATGCGACGTTCTGGGCATATAATAACAGTTAATAAGGCTTTAGATGGTATATCTATTGTCGCTCAAGTATCATTAATGAATTATTTATCTTATTCTATTTGTTTGTCTAGGAATTGCCAAGAGACAAAGAATGATATTAGAAGAGGACATTTTTTCGATCCTCACAATAAGCAAATACTGGAATTGGAAGTTAGATAACCAATAAAGTAGTGGTTGTGGTAAGTAATTCGATATTGCGACAATATCTATAAATTGTCTATATGAATTAAGATGCAATATGACTTGTTGTGTTCAATAAAGTATTGAAATATTAAATATGATTTTTGTTTGAAAATGGTAATTGTATTATTTGATAAGGAAAAAAAATGAAAGACAATAGGACAATGAACCAAAATACTAATAATTCTTTACTTAGACACCCATTAGTCATAACTTTTGTATCTATCTTATTAGGAACATTTGGTATATGGTATTTGCAGAATAATTACCTTGAAAAAAAAGCAGTCATTGATCAAAGATTAGAAATCGCCCACTCTTTAGTGAAGTATGTGGCAAATGCTCAAAGTATAATGAGGAATGCAGAACAACTACACAAATTAAGAATAAAAGATAAATTGTCAGATGGTCAAAAGTTTAGTTTGGAGAGAGACTTGCAGAATTCAATAAATATGAATTATGAATATTCATCAAAGGTATATTTAGATTTTGCACTTTATTTTTCAAGAGCTAAATCAAGAGTTATTTATGATAAGTTTAAAGAACTTGAAACATTGCATAATGAAGCAATGAATATAGTCATATCAGAAGACATCAAAAAAACAGATTATCCTTCAAAATTTCATAAGTATTATGAATTGCTTACAAACAAGGCCGCGGAAGTAATTGCGGAAATGCGAGAAGAATTACCAATACCTTTAACAAAAAATAGAACAAGATTATTTAAACAATAAGAATATAGATAGGGTCAGGTCTTGCATTGAAATATTTTTAATGTGTGATAGAATAAATGTGAGCTGTCCCCATTTTTCGAATTTTGGAATAAACTAACTGTGGATATGGCAAAACATGGTTTACCTTTTTGTGTAAATGTATCAATATTTTCTTTAATATTACTGATTATATTGATTAATAAAAAACGTAAATTGTGTTAGAATGGTGCAGCTGAGATAAAGTAGGAAGGATGCATTAATATGAATAAAATTCTAAGTTATTTTAAAGAACTAAATGTAAACATTATTAATTTGGAAAGTCTTTTAGCTATATTAATTGCTATATGTTTTATATCGATAATATTTATATTTGTTACATATGGCCCAGGTGTAATAAAGAAATTAAATAGTTATGAAAATAAAGTAAATAACATGCTATCTCCTTTATTTGAAAGCAGTATATTTAAAGTAATAATCTTTATAGGGGCAATATTACTTGTTATAGTAGGTATCCCTGAACTATACAAAGATATATACAAAAAATGGAATAGTATACATTATTTTAAAACCTCGGTTGGCAAGAGCGGAGTAATAAGTTACGATGTGGTAGGAGCTATTACAATAGAAGATTTCAAAAGATATGAAAAAGCATTAGATATTATTGACAGTTATGGTGTAGAAGAATTAATAAAAAACGGTAAAACAATGCTGTTATATAAGGGTACAAGTGTCCTTATAATAGATAAAAAGTATAAATTAAGAAAGGTAAGGGTAAAAGATGGTCCAGATGATTATCAAATCGGAGAAGCATACTGGATTCCTTATAGTTTTATAAAAACAATAGATAGATAGTTGTGTTAGAATTAAACAGAAAATCCAAAATGAGGCAACTATAGTAAAAAATAGTAGATTTTCACCATTTTAGAATAAATTGCAACTATTGATACATTAAATCAAGAAATGAGAAATAATTGAATCGAGAAATAAATGATAAATAAAATAGAAATAGTTAATTATAGAACCTTTGAGAATAAAGAATTTAACTTAGATAAAATAAACGTCTTGATAGGACCTAACTCTTCCGGTAAAAGTAATTTCGTTCATGCATTAAGGATGATATGCAGAAAAGGTATGGATAGAGATATTGGCAATCTTGGATTAAGCTTTTCAATCAATGATTTAATAGATAAGCATAGCCCTTTTATTATGAATGTTATCACTGAAAGTGCGAATTATAAATGGGAATTTTATATAACATACGAAATGAAGTATTTTGAAAATGGCAGCATTAAGTCCTCCCCCGATAACAATATATTGAAAACTAGTATAAATGAAAACAGTCATCCCTTAAAAGAAATATTTTCAATTGGACCAAAACGATTACTCCCTTTACTAGGTTCTTATAAAGCAGAGGAAGAAAACGGAAACACGATATATAATGCAGATTTAATAGATAATTCTTGGGAAATAATTAAAGATGATATTAAGAAATATTTAGGTTTTAATATTGATAAAAAACCATCTAAACTAACACCAGAAGAAAGAGAAAGACGAGCAGTATATTGTCAAGATCTATTATTAGATAAATATATCGTATTAGAGCATGGTAATGGAATACAGGAATTTGTGTATCTTATAATGGAAATCCGTAGTAAATCGGAATGGAAAACTGAGATAAAAACATTTTTAATTGAAGAACCAGAAAATCATATGCATCCAAGAATGCAAAGATTATTTCTGAGTTATTTGGTAGATTTGACTAAGGAAGGTTATCAATTTGTTCTAACTACCCATTCTTCTGTTTTTATTGATGCGAATTTACTAGAAGAAGTGGATAACTCAAAGGTTTTCTTATTAACAAAGAAAGATAAGAAAATTTCTACTGTTGTTCAGCTTGAAAATAATAAATATGATGAATTAAAGAAGTTTCTTTATGGGGAATTGGGGGTTAGAGCTAGTGATGTTTTGCAGGCAAATGGAATTATTTGGGTTGAAGGACCTTCGGATATTATTTATTTACGTAAATGGTTGGAACTTTATAAAAAAGGTGAAGATGAATATGTCAAATATCAAGAATGGATTAATTATGCATTTATGTGGTATGGCGGGCCTAATTTTGCTTATCATATGGATTTTGATTGGAGCGATTTAGAAGAAGCCACGAAAATAGTTAATCTGCCAGACTTAAATCCTAATTGTGTGTTTTTGGTTGATGCTGATAAATTCTATGAAAAAAATCGTGATAAAAATATAGATATAAGGACTAGAATTAAAAATAAATTAGCAAATAGAAGAGGGGCTTATTTCTGGATGACTGATAACATGACACCATTGACAGTTGAAACGAAAAAAGATGACAAAGTGGAAGTTAAAAACAAATTAACAATAGAGTGTTATTTGCCAGATGAAATATATGAAGAAAATAAAGAAATATATCATAGAAGAATTGAATTTGCCAAAAAAGCATGTGACGCATTAACAACAGATAATTTTTTAAAAAAAACAGAATTGGAAGGTCATTTAAAAAATATATGTGAGTGTATAAAAAATTGGAACGATAAGGGGACAGGAGAGTGATTAATAAAGATAAATTAGCAGTTAAAGATTGAGTCATATTCTATATTATGTAAAAAGAGAATGAATAAATAGTCGCTGTCCCTATTTATCATCATTTCTGAACTTGAGAGACAAGAAGCATTCTTTGGCTCTGGCCTGATTTTGAAACAAAAATCCCAAGGGGGGCATAAATTGACGTTTAACTAGATAAAAGTGGACAAACAGAAATAAAGAATTATTTTATGGACTATCTTGAGAAAGAACATATAATATTAAAAGCTATTAAACAAGCTTATGAAATGCGTAGACACGACCAAAGATATATAAGTTTTGAACTTATCGCAAGGAGCTTAAATAAGGAGGGATTAAGCAGTAAAGAAATTAGGAGCATAATAAATGGTATTTCTATTGAAGGAATGGAATCAGGTAGAAGCGTGATAGATAATATCCAGATAACTGAAAATTTGGTTAAAGAGGGCGGTAATCCTGACGAGGTAGTTGACGAGATAGTTGACATTGGAAAAGATTTTAATAAATACTTTAAAGAAATAAAATGTTTAATAGAAGAAAAACCTATTTCTAGGTTCCCTACTCCAGATGGAATAGATTGGAATGAAGTATGTATATCATTCATTGATGAAGAAAATCTAAAAATTAGAGTAAAAGAAATGAAAAAAAAGTATCATTATTCTCAAATTGGTTTTAAGGATAAAAGAAAAGATTTGCCAGATTTTCAATGGGAAACATTACTAGGTCTAGCTAAGAATAATGGGGAGTTTTCTTTCAAAATGGATACTGGAAGAGAAAATTCACAAAAGAGATTCCAAGAATTACGGAAAAGGCTTAAATTAGTAATGGGTTTAAAAGATGACCCATTTTATTCATATAAAAAGAATAAATCATATAAGGCAAAGTTTAATATAACCTACAAAGGAGCATTGATATAATTAGTGTTGGTGATATTTCATCATTGCTTTAGTATAGTATAAAATATAAATTTGAATCAATTAATATATAAGCATGCCGAAATTTCGGTATGCTTTTTTTGTTTTGCTGAATTTTCGCTATTAATATATGAGAGCAATTTGATAATGTAAAAAACGGAGTAATGAAAATGAATAAGGATTTAAGGAGTTTGCTTTATAACTCTTAATTATTTAGGAATATTAAAATGGAAATGAAGATATTTAACAATATGCGTGATTGTGTTAAAAATGCTTATGAAAATGGGTGTGAACGAGGCTATGAATTCCAAAAAATGAGGCATGGTTTAATTGCTGAGTTAAAAAGGCTGGGATTAAGTCCATCACAAATTAAAGATGAATTGCTTGAATGGAACAAAAGATGTGAGAAGCCATTAAATCCTAGTGAGCAAAGAAGCCAATTGCTTAAATATGTGGATTGGTTTGAAAAAAAAGACAGCAAGATGGGGTGTAATGCATTGAACGATTTTTGTATAGGTAAGGATAAATGTATTTTCTATATTAAAAGAGCTAATAAAAACAGTAAACAAATTTCTGTTTTGCCGTTTGATTTGCAGGAACTAGAGAAGTTTTTAGTAATACGTTTTCAGTCCAAAGGTAAAGCAATGTTCTATATTGTGCAATCACTGAGAAAAGCCCAATTTGACAAGAATGCAGGGGAGATTATTTATATAGGATTTAGGGAGATAGGTTCTATGCTAAGGGACAGCTATCAGTGTATATCGGAAGCTGCGGAAATTCGGCGTCTAGTTCTTTTATTAGTAGATGAAGGGATTATTGAAATAGTAGAAAAAGGGCAATCTGGGACTTTCGGCATGAGAAAGGCAAATGGATACAGATTCCTACAGTGGAAGCACCCAGAGAGACCCATAATAACCTAAATGTGTAACAAATATGTATCACAATATTGTGTAACAAAATAAGAGTTTCGCGACATTTAAAAAAGGGACAAATTGAAGGGAGTTTCGAGCGTCCATAAAAAAAGAGGTTTAAAATGCCAAAAGTAAAAGTAACAAAAAAAGAGTTATGGAGAGCCATTAGAAAGCAATGCCTTGATTGTGTTTGTGGTAGCAGTGAGGCAGTAAGGTTTTGCAAGGATTTAAATTGCTCTTTATACCCTTACAGGCTGGGTAGAGTTGAAAAGAAGGTTGAGATGAAAGATTCAAGGGGTATGAATACCCCCGACAATGAGGGTGTTAAGGCTCAAATTTCAACGAACAGGGTGCCTAAATAGCAGGGGACAATAAGTCTTATTTGAGAAAAAACAAAGGCTTATTTTGTAAAAAAACCATACTTGTATGAATATTAGATATTTGTAGGCTTTTTGCTGACATTCGCATACTTTTTAAGGGGAATAAATGCCAGGAAGAGTTAAGTTTAAACACGTAAATACGCATAATGCACAAAAAACTTTAAAAAAACACGAAAATTACAATGAAAAAGTTAGATTAAAATAAATTTGGAAAAAAAGCAAGAAAAGTATTTGCGATTGCCTGCATTTTTGATTGTATTAAGAATCAGTTTATTTGAAAGTCTAGTTAACATTTAAGGCAGGGTAATAAAAGTCCAAAATCACATGTTTTTTTGGAAAAATTACCCCAATAAATGAACAGAGGCTTATGCATTATAAAACAATGAATAACTATAAAATCTAAATCCGGTAAAACAGGAAAATAACAGGATGTAATAACCAGATATGGAACAAAAACTTTTAAACATTAACCAATTATGTGAATACTTGAGCGTTAAAAAGAATACTTTAAGAGATTGGGTATATAGAGGTCGCATTCCGTACATTAAGGTCGGGAATTTGGTCAGATTTAATAAAGAACACATTGAAATTTGGCTTGAAAGCAGAGAACATATTCCATTTGATATGAAAAAATGCTATAATGCAAAATCAGCAGAGGGCGAGGAGCATAAAATATGACCATTCTTCGCACCTCAAATAAGACTTGGACGTATGATTTTTGGCATTTCGGAAAACGTTTAAGGAAGCGTTTTAAGTCCAAAGAGCAGGCAATAAAAGCGGAAGCTCAAAAAAGGTTAGAATTCAACGCTAATTCCTTTAAAAATGAGCAGATTACTTTTAGGCAAGCCTCTCAATTGTTCTTTGAGAAACATTCCAAGCCGAATAAGCGTTCTTGGAAATCTGATTTATCTGAAATTGAATATCTAAATACTCTTTTCGGAGATAAAAAATTGGTTGATTTCACTGCTCTGGATATTCAAAATATGCGTAATGAGCTTAAACAAAAGGGGTTGAAATCCTCAAGTATTGACAGGAATCATGCTCTAGTAAAGGCTATATTCAATAAAATGATTTTCTGGGACAGATTTAGGGGATTTAATCCAGCAAACGGGGTTAAACTTAAAAGAGAGCCTAATGCGCATATCAGATACTTGTCTCAGGAAGAAGTAAGGCTTCTTGAGGAAAACCTGAAAGGTGATATTATATATCCCTATTATCTTTGTGCTTTGCATACAGGAATGAGGCGAAGCGAGATATGTAATTTGAAATGGAAAGATGTGTCTTTGCCCGTAAGGAATATATTTATTAAGCGTTCTAAATCAGGCAAGGAAAGGCATGTTCCAATAAATAACACCCTCCATGATTATTTAATAGGGGTGTACAGCAAGGGGATAAACGAAGAGGATCATGTCTTTGGCAAATTAAGCCCTGATTATATATCACACAGGTTTGAAAAGTTTTGTAACAGGTTAGGTATTAAGCATTTCACGTTTCATCTGCTAAGGCATACCTTTGCAAGTTACTTAACAATGGCAGGAGTGAGCATTTATCAGGTTTGCAAATGGCTTGGACATAGTAGCGTAAAGGTAACAGAAAACTACTATGCACACCTATCTCCGAACTTCAAAAAGGAAGAAATCGAGCATTTGAATAAACTCTCAAAATTTGATGACTTTGACAGGGGACAGACAAACTTTGGACAAACTTTTGAAAAAGCGGAGATCAAGGGTAGTTTCTGAAATTAAAAAAGTGTTATAAAAATCAATAGGAACAGCAAAAATGCGCTCATAGCTCAACTGGATAGAGCGTTTGACTACGAATCAAAAGGTTAGAGGTTCGAATCCTCTTGAGCGCGCTTTCCTTCACTAAAGTTACGGATGGCAGAATTGAAGGAAGCTTTTAAAATCGAAGTAAGGCATCATCTGTCCGCAGAAGCACTTCGTCGCCAAAGCTATGAAGCGTCGGCGACTTTAGCGACCGTCTTGCCGGCGAGGCAGAAAAGCGACCTCTTGAGCGCGTTTGATAGAAAGGATAATTAATGAAAGACACTAATTTATGGTCAATTTCGTATGATAATTTTGAGCCTACGGAAGAGGGGTTGAGGGAAGCGCTTTGTACCCTGGGGAACGGCTATTTTGGCACGCGGGGCGCTGCTCCGGAGTCGGGCGCCACAAAGATACATTATCCGGGTACTTATATTGCCGGTTTATACAACAGGCTTACAACCCACATTGCGGGAAGAAATATAGTCAATGAGGACCTGGTAAATTGTCCAAACTGGCTGTGCCTTACTTTCAAAATAGGAGACAGCGAGTGGTTCTATCCTGCCACTTCAAAACTGCTTTCATATAAGCAGGAGCTTAATATGAAAAAAGGCATGTTGAGGAGAGCCCTGCGTTTCCAGAATTCAAGAGGCCAGATTACCCAGGTCATCACGGAGCGTATAGTACATATCCAGAATCCTCACGTAGGTGCAATGAGGTATGTAGTCAAGCCTGAAAATTACGATGATTGGATTACTGTTAGAACAATGATCAACGGGTCGGTTTTAAATACAGGGGTGGAGAGGTACAGGCAGCTGAATAACAGGCATTGGGTGTATTCTTCCGGCGGGACTTTTGCCAAAAACGGCATTTTTTTATGCATGAAAACAAGCCAGTCCAAAATCGAAGCCTGCGAAGCCTCGAAGATAAGGATTTTTTCCAATAAAAAGGAAATCAAACCGACAATAAAACACCTGGTTAAGGATAAAGAAAGAAACGGGCAGGAGTTTAAAATTTATGCGAAATGCGGGAGGCCTTACGAGATAGAAAAGACCGTGGCGATATTTACCTCTCAGGATTTTTCCGTAAGATACCCGAAAAAAGAATCGATTAAAATGGCAAAAAACCTGCCCAGGTTCAGCGAGCTTTTAAAAACGCACCAGCAGGTCTGGGAAGAGAGATGGAAGAAGTTCGATATTATAATTGAGGGCGATAATTTTGCCCAGAAAGTTTTAAGGCTGCATATGTTTCATCTGCTTCAGGTTGCAACGCATCACAACAAGGATATTGATGCGGGCATACCGGCAAGGGGGCTTCACGGGGAAGCATACCGCGGGCATATTTTCTGGGACGAGATGTACACCATGGCTTTTTATGATTTTCATAATCCGGATATTTCAAGGTCAGTTATTTTATACAGGTACAGGCGTCTTGGCAAAGCAAGGGAATACGCAAAGAAGTTCGGTTATAAAGGCGCGATGTTCCCGTGGCAGAGCGGTTCCAGCGGCAGGGAAGAGACCCAGGTAGTCCATTTAAATCCCATGTCCGGGAAATGGGGGCCGGATTACAGCTCAGCCCAGAGGCATATAAATTTTGCGATTGCACATAACGTATGGAAACACTGGGAAAGGACTAACGATTTCGAGTTCCTTAAAAAATACGGCGCGGAAGTCTTACTTTCCATTGCTCAGTTCTGTGCCAGCCTTGCGAAATACAACTCCAAGGACAACAGGTATCATATAAAAGGCGTGATGGGGCCGGATGAGTTTCACGAGAAATACCCGAACTCCAAGGAAGCCGGGGTGGAGGACAACGCATACACGAACTTTATGGTTACCTGGATTCTTCTAAGGGCGCAGGACATTTTAAAGATGCTTTCTGAAAAGCACAAAAGGCGCATCGTAAAGAAAATAAAGCTTGTTCCCGATGAGCTCATTAAATGGGACCGGATAACCAGAAAGATGAATCTGATAATAAACGATGAAGGGGTTATAAGCCAGTTCAAGGGGTATATGAAACTCAAAGAGCTGGATTGGGAAGGATACAGGTCTGAATACGGAAAAATAGAGCGGCTGGACAGAATATTAAAAGCAGAGGGCCGTTCTCCGGATTCTTATAAGCTTTCAAAACAGGCTGATGTTTTAATGATTTTTTATCTCTTTTCTCTTCCCGAAATTGGAGATATATTTACAAGGCTTGGGTATAAGCTGACAAAGAACATGCCAAGGAAAAACTACGATTATTATTTAAGAAGGACCAGCCATGGTTCCACTCTAAGCAAGGTAGTGCATTGTTTTATTGCATACTATCTGGGCAAAAAACAGGGTGCCTGGCATTGGTTCAGGGAAGTGTTGAAGTCAGATATACATGATACCCAGGGAGGCACTACTCCCGAGGGGATCCATTGCGGTGTAATGGGCGGTTCCATTGACATTGTGATGAGGGGATTTGCCGGAATAAGAATAGTCAATGACAGGATACAGATTGACCCCAATCTGCCGAAATTCTGGAACAGCCTGAAGCTGAAATTCCAGCACAGGGGCAAGTGGATTTCCATGGAGGTAACCAGGGAAAAGATAAGCATCTTTATCCATGGAACTATAGCAGATTCTATGCTGTTTGAGATAAACGGAAAACTGAGAAACATAGTGCATGGCAAGCTCTTTGTTATGAAATTGAGGAAGTGAAACGCAGATGGCCACAGATGAAAAGACGCAGATGATCGCAGATAAACAGATACAGATTATAGCAGAAGATACGGGCGAGGATTATATCTATAAGGATTTAACATATAAGATAATAGGCTGTGCTTATGAAGTGCATAAAGAATTAGGTTCATTACATAAAGAAGTTATCTATCATAAAGCTTTAGCTATGGAATTTCAGAATAGTAATATTACATTTGATGAAGAAAAATCCATAGATGTGATTTACAAAGGCAAAAAGATTGGCTCCTATAGGCCGGACTTTCTTATTGAAGATAAGGTTATTCTTGAAATTAAAGTAGCTCCGACTATGACAAAAGCTATGCAAGATCAGGTTTATTATTATGTTAAGGGAACCAAATATCAATTGGTTTTGCTTATAAATTTCGGAGCAGATAAACTGGGTGTAAAAAGATTGATATATACAGGTAATAAATAGATAAGTATCTGCGATCATCTGCTTTGAATCTGCGATCATCTGTGTATAAAGGAGATAAAATATGGATATGTTTAAGATGATGAAAGACGCGATGGCAATGAAAAGCAAGCTTAGCGAGATCGATAAAACTCTTAGGGATAAGATTATAGAAGTGGAAGAAAACGGTATCAGGATAAAAATAAACGCAAAGAGCGAAGTGCTTGATTTGAAGCTTTCACAGGATGTTGCTAAGCAGGATGTAAGCAAAACAGAGAAAGATATGCTTAGGGTCATCCAGCAAGCCATAAAACAGTCCCAGGACGTGATGAAGGAAGAGGCAAAGAGTTTAACCGGAGGATTGAAGCTTCCGGGTATGTAAAAAGCATTTAATAGTCATTGATATCTCATACTATTCCCTCTCCCCAAAGGGGGAGAGGAAAATAAGAAGAAATGGAGTATTCTATTTCTCCAATACAGAGGAGCATATATGAGTATAAATTCACTTCTAAAAAAATTGGTTATTGACGACGAGTTCAAGGAAAAAATTAATTTTATAAGAAATGTTTCGCTGTTTTCGGGTTTGAGCAGGAAAGCTTTGAGCATGGTGCTGGGCATATCCTATGAAAGAAATTACAGTATCAATGAGGTCATATTCGAGGAAGGGAAGGTCGGGAAAGCCCTGTATAT
This sequence comes from Endomicrobiales bacterium, assembly GCA_016929635.1. Lineage (GTDB taxonomy): Bacteria > Elusimicrobiota > Endomicrobiia > Endomicrobiales > JAFGIL01 > JAFGIL01. The sequence goes on along the minus strand of JAFGIL010000067.1, from coordinate 7,411 downwards.
CGTAAAATCGGGTGAGGTTGCAATACTTAAAGGCGAAAAAAAACTCGCAACTTTGAACGAAGGCGATTTTCTCGGCGAGATGGCGCTGCTTGAGGAAGTTCCGCGTTCTGCAAAGGCAATAGCATTCTCTGATTGTAAACTCATACTGATATATAAAGTTAAGTTTGACGGCCTTCTGGAGAGCGACCCTTCGGTCGGGGTAAAAGTGCTGAAGAACCTTTCCAAGATTTTATGCACGCGTTTAAGAAGCACAAGCGAAGGGTTTGCGGAAGTCCTTGACCCGAAGAAAAAAATATAACAGTCCCGGCGGGATATTATGCAGGAAGTCAAAGTCACAAAAATAGTTTTTTTGCTGGTTTTTATCATGATAGGCTTATGGTTTCTTTATATCGTCAGCGATATACTGGTTCCATTCGTAATCTCGGGGATTCTGGCGTACGTTCTTTCGCCGTTAATTACAAGGCTCCAGTCCTACGGGATAAAAAGGACAATAGCCGTTGTAATACTGTTTGCATTATTTCTTTTAACCTCTGCCGGAGTTATAATGTCCATAATCCCCCGCGTGGCAAACGAGGCTGCCGGATTGAAAAGAAACCTGCCGAATCACGTCAGAAAGACCCAGTACATTTTATTCGACTTCCAGAGGCGTATTGAAAACAGGTTCCCGATAATCAGGAGAAAAGGATTAGTCGAATCAGGCACAAGGAAGGTGCTGCAGTTTTTGGAAAAAGAGATATCCGAAATTCCTTCTTACATACTGCAGATATTTTCGCTGTTTTCTCTTTTTATTCTCATCCCCTTTGTAACGTTCTTTTTGCTTCTTGGCGGCAGGGATACCGTTGACAGGTTTTTTGACATAATACCTAGCCGCCACGTTGAAACCGTGCTTGGATTGATAAGCGAAGCGGACGAAATCCTGGGTAAGTACATAAGAGGGCAGATAACAGAGTCTGCGGTTGTAGGTATTCTGACTATTATAGGCCTTCTGATATTAAACATTGATTACGCAATAATAATAGGTATCGTAGCAGGCCTTTTGAATATGATTCCGTATGCCGGCCCGGTTGTAGGCGCTATCCCTGCAATTCTTGTAGGTTTTTTGAAATACCAGAGTATTACCATGATTATCGGAATAATAATCGTTTTTGCTATTGTGCAGTTTATTGATAATAACGTGCTTAAACCCCTGATTGTTTCCAAGGGAGTTAAGCTTGGCCCGGTTGCAATGATATTTTCGATAATGGCGGGTGCAAAGATATACGGTATTTTAGGCATGCTGATTGCAATCCCGATGGCTTGTATTATAAAAGTAACCTTCGGGATAATTTTAGGCAAATATTCCAGCCAGGTATAGGGCATGAAAAAAACAGGGACATTTCCTGACCTGACGGTTTTAATTAGATTGCTTCGTCATCCCGCTGAGCGGGATTCCTCGCAATGACTTACTTTTAATGTCATTGCGAGCCGTAGGCGAAGCAATCTTAATATTGTTTCGGTTTATAAACATTGAGGTGTTGTCTCTGTTTTTTTTATGTTTAAAAATCATTATTTAAATTTATTATCATTAATTTTTCTTACCCTGATACTTTTCCTTCCATTTGTTAAAAAACCCATTTCAATCGATTCCATTTTTTATATCTACACGGCAAGGCAGATAACCCGGGATCCCGTAAGGCCGTTTAATTTTGAGATAAACACAGCGGGTAAAATTCATAATGCATGGGATGTGGCCAACAATCCTCCTTTCGGGTCTTATATCATGGCGTCAGTCATAAAACTGTTCGGGGAGTCAGAGCTGTCATTTCATCTGGCATTTTTATTGTTTACGATGCTGTCTGTCCTTGGCATTTATTTGTTAGCCGCCGAGCTGGGGATAAACCCGTTTTTCTCTTCGCTTCTTCTCATAGCATCGCCCTGTTTTTTTGTGAACGCAGCGGATGTTATGCTTGATGTGCCGATGCTTTCGTTTATCCTTTGCGGTACGGGATTAATCGTATACGGGGCAAAAAGGGATTTATTCGGGAGCATGATTTTTGGATGGATTGTTTTAAGCGCCGCGATATTTACAAAATTTTCAGCCGTTTTTACGGTTTTGCCTGTTTTTTTATGGTTATATCTGAATAAAAAACCGGCCAGATATTATTTTCCTGTAGTCATTCCGTCACTGGTAGTTATATTATGGTCTGTCCATAACATGTTTTTCTACGGGGAAACGCAGCTGTTCGGAAAATCCGGGGCAGTTGGTTTTTATACGCTGCTCGTAAAAGAAATTCCTCTGATTAATTATATCGGAGGTGCGCTGATAATGCCTCTGGGTATCCTGTTGACCGTAATAACGCTAAAGAGAAAATATATTTATGCATTTGCGGTTTTATTTTTAATATTAAACGTCTTTTTCAGCATGCTGAAATATTCGGTATCAGTGAGTGTAATGATGTCTTTTCTGTTTTGCTGCGGGATATTTTTTGTTTTTATGGCTGTATCGCATTTTATAAAATACATACAGCAGAAAGAAGTTGTATTTCTTTCTGCATGGTTTTTTGTTTATCTTGTATTTTTTGCCGGTATTTCGTCAATAATTGCCGTAAGGTACCTCATGCCCCTTCTTCCTGCTGCAATACTGCTTTTTGTATTCATGAACCAGAACAGAAGATGGCTGATTGTAACTACAATTTTCTTGGGGGTTGCTTTGTCTTTGCTGATAGGTCATTCTGATTACATGTGGGCTTCATCCTACAAGAAGTCGGCAGAATATGTGAAAGCTAATTATAAAGGCGATGTATTCTTTGCAGGATATCTGGGATTTCAGTATTATATGGAGAAAAACGGATTTACTGCGGTAGTCTCGGATAAAGATGATTATCCCGGCGGATCTTTTTTTGTATCAAGCGTGATTCCCGTGCCCCAGAAGCTCCATGAGAAAGCGGCTGACAGGCTGGAATTAATAGAAGAAAAATATTTTACCACCAGAAATCCCGCAAGAACGATTCATCCTATGTCTCAGGCGGGGTTTCATCTTAACCTTTTCGGGCTCCTCCCTTATTCCTTTTCAAAGAAACCTCTGGAAAAAATCAGTATTTACAGGATTAAGTAGGGGCGACTTTAGTCGCCCGAAATATATATATAGGGCAGATAAATCTGCCCCTACGCCTGATTAATTAATCCAACACCGGGTGTTGTATTAAATGGGGAGTTCGTTGCCTGCCTCAACAGCTGCTTTTCTGATATCAACCCTGGAAAGAAGAAAAAGCCCAAAAACAAAGAATACTATCAGAGATAAGATGCTTATGCGGTAACTTCCTGTAAACTGCAGTGCAAGCCCGAACAATAAAGGCCCCAGCCAGCTTGTGCCTCTTTCACTTATCTCATATAAACTGAAATATTCCGACTCCTGGCCCTTGGGGATCATAAATGAATACAGCGAGCGGCTCAATGCCTGGCTCCCTCCCATAATCAGGGCGATGACGAACGCCAGCACGTAGAAATGGAATGTGGTTTTAAGGAACCCAAAAGCATATATCAAAGATAAAGTCCATATTAAAAGAGTTATAACAACGGCTTTTTTCGTTCCGAAGATTTTTGCGACACGGTTAAATAATATCGAACCGAAGAAAGCAACAAACTGTACCATAAGAATTACCCGTGTTAAAGTAGCCATGGAAAGCCCGAGCTCCTCCTGCCCGAACTGCGAGGAGAGGACTATAACCGATTGTATGCCGTCATTATATAAAAGGAATGCTATCAGGAAGAGAAAAGTCTGAGGATAGTTTTTTGCTTTACTTAGAGTATTTTTAAGTTGTCTGAATCCCACGTTCAGATAATGTTCTCCGGGGTTCAATTTTTTGAAAGACTGCCGGTTTTTTAATGCCATGAGAGGTATTAATGTAAAAGCGGCCCACCAGGCTCCCGCAGAGGCCAGGCTTATGCGCACAGCCTGGCTTATCGTCAAACCGAAATCCCCGGCTTTTGCGAATAAAATGAGGTTCAGAGCCAGAAGCACTCCTCCGCCAAGATATCCAAGCGCCCACCCTTTTGACGAAACGGAATCTCTTTCTTCCGGGGTTGATATTTCGGGCAGGAACGCGTTGTAGAAGATAATCGATGCACCGAAGCTGAGGTTTGCTATTATAAAAAGCAGCCCTCCCAGAAGATAGTTTGTTCCCTGAAGAAAGTACAGGCACATTGTAGAGAATGCGCCCAGGTAAGCGGAAACGGCAAGCATCTGTTTTTTTCTGTTTGAGTAATCTGCGATTGCTCCCATTACCGGAAGGCATATCACCTGGAGGAATACCGCAACTGATACCGTGAAGGGAAAAAATGAGCCTGCTTTAACTTTTATGCCGAGGGGGTATACGAAACCATAAATATCTGCGGCGTTTTTTGTGATTGTTGTAAGATAGGGTCCTAAAAACACGGTAACGACTGTTGTGTAAAAAGCAGAGTTTGCCCAGTCGTAAAAATACCAGCCGGCTTGTTCTTTTTTATTATTCATTTTTTTGAACGCAGATTATCGCAGATTAAAAGATACAGATGATCGCAGATTTTCTTTATCTGCGTTAATCTGCTTTAAATCAGCGATCATCTGCGAATCAATTTATTGATTGAAATTTGGATTTCTCAGCTCCGCATACGGGGCATACCCACTTCTCAGGAAGCGCTTCGAAAGCCGTCCCGGGCTTTACATTGTGTTCCGGGTCGCCCTTAGCCGGGTCGTATTCGTAGCCGCATACGCTGCATTTGTATTTTTTCATGTTTTGCGCGCTCCTTTCTTCTTTTATCTCTTCTTTAAGATAAGTTGGGGCGTTTTTCGGGGATTTGCCTTTGATAACATTATGGTAGTAGGAGTATGTCAGAGGCTCTTCGTTATTGAACATTTCGGCTTCTGTTATTTTTGCCAGGAAAACCGTATGAGTGAAGGCGTCAATGGAGTTCATTATCTCTGCTTCCAGATAACCTATGGTATGATCCGTAAGTACGGGAATACCGTTTTTAGCAGTCTTGTACTTAATGTCTTTGAATTTATCGAAGTTCTTTCCTGTCTTAAATCCGAAATGTCCGATAAAATCCATGGGGGTATTCTGGGACAATATGGATACCGTCAAAAGCTTGCTTGATACCAGGTAGTCATGAGTTAAGTTATCCTTATTTATACTGATGGCTATAACCGGGGGGGTGGCAGTTGTCTGAAATACAGTATTCGCAATCTGTCCGTTGAACTTTTTGTCCTTTTTTGAGGCGACAACATACAGCCCGTAACTTATCTTATAAAGCGTTTTTGTATCCATGGTTTCTCCTATTTAAATATTTCTCCTGTTTCATTATACCAAAATATAAGGTCCAAGTGGCTTAACGGAACTTTTATTTTATGAGCGAACTTCCTCATTTTATCCTCTATTTCCATATATGTATTCTTTGTGATGGTTTTCGGGATTTTTTTTATAACTCCGAAAGCTTTCAGGTTTTTCAGTATGTGCCTGTCAAGAATCGTAATATCCTTTCCAAAGCCAAGGTTTCTTAAAAAATGGCTTGCTTCCTTGTATCCCAAACCTTTGATATTCTCGACCAGCCATTCCCTTAGTTCGAATACATCCCGGAATCCTTCCAGTTTTTGTTTGATTGCCATCTTCCCATTAGAAGTAAAAAGTTTTTTTGCTTCTATAAGGTATTTTGTTTTGTTATTCTTGAACCTTACGCCGCTTGTTCCGAGGATATCTGCCGTTTCGTTTTGCCTGCAGCTGTTTATCAGGTTTTTACCCTTTAGTTTATTGACGGCAGCCCAGCACGTTTTTGCCTTTGACTGGGGCGTAAACAGGCAGAAAACAAGTTCGCAGAAGATTTCCATATCCGTGCCGGAACGCCATATTTCTTCAAACTCCGAAAGTCTTTTGTTTATTTCGGCGCGTTTTTTTATCCAGCTTTTTTTTATAGTTTCAATATTTTTCATCACAATTATATTATATCAAACTGTCCAAATTAGCAGTATTTTTCCCACGGCAAACACTATTTATATTTTGGTTTGATTACGTAGGGCAAGGCTTCAGCCTTGCTAATATAAAGCAAAGCTAAAGCTTTGCCCTACATGCTAATTTGGACAGCTATTTTATTATATCGCTAATTTATTATATCGTTAGTTAACGGATATGTCAAATAATATCCCATAATCCTCAGATAAGAAATGCTGTCATTGCGAGCGACCGTAGGGAGCGTGGCAATCTCATATTTATAAACAAGATTGCTTCGTCGCTTTGCTCCTCGCAAAGACACCTTATCGGTGATATTTTATTCGTCAATCCCTGCGTACTATCTAAGGATTAAGGATATTATTGTATTTTATTGACATTTTTGGTAGAATTTTACTGACTTAACTGGGCTCGTAGCTCAATTGGATAGAGCGTCTGACTTCGAATCAGCAGGCTAGGAGTTCGAGTCTCCTCGAGCCCGTATTTATTCAGCAAATCTTTGCCTGCCACGGATAAATCGTCCAATTTCAATAAAGGTTTATTGTTGTTTTATGTATTTTTGATTATAATTGTGCACCGGGTAGGGTTGTTTTGTGTTTTTCTCAGGTTATTACCCGTGAATTTGCTTAAAATAACAAGGGGCAGCCTTAATATCAGCAAAAAAAACTGCAGTGGAATGTTCCCGGCGTATTTAACAAAAACCTTGTAGGAAAGAGTCTCTTCGAAATTGTCCGTATTGTATGCTTTGAATAATTTTCTGACCATCCTGAAAATATAAGACAAAAAATTATCTTTTTCTTCCAGAAAAATGATTTCGTATTGAAGCGGTATTTGCGCCGCTAATTTTTCTGCGTCTTCCCGGGTTAATGTGTTTCCGTGATTTACGGTATTTATCGGAAATGTTATAACAGACATGCCTTTTTCTGCCATCGCTTTTATAATAAACCGCATCGCCTTATCGGGACCCTTCACGTGTTCCAGGACATCTATGCATACAACTTTGTCAAATTGCCCTTTAAGCTCTTCGGGGATTTCTTCAGTGATATTGACTGCATGGAAATTTCCGTTCTTTCCGGGATATTTTCTTTTCAAGAAATTAACCGCAGGCTCTGAAATGTCAATTCCCGTAATTTTTTTGACTTCCTTCCCGGCCGTAAAGTCCATAATGCCTATGCCGCATCCGGCATCCAGGACTCTGTCTTCCGGATGAAGTTCCAGGCATTGCAATACATATCTGAACACAGGATACCCGTAAAGATTTGTGGCAGGAGACCTTAAGAATTTAATTTCAGATTCCTCCATTGCTAAAATATGCTTCAATTTTATATATAATAGTAAATAATTTTTTTTAAATCAATTTGAATTATATTATATAATTTTATATAATCATATTTCTGCTAATTTGACAATATATTGCACCGCTAGCCCTCCTACGCTAAAGCTTCGGAGGA
>JAFGIL010000066.1 GCA_016929635.1 Endomicrobiales bacterium | reverse complement strand
ATTTTTCTCTCCAAAAAGTCAACATAACCGGCTTTTGCGTTATTAAGGGTTGACAAATTATTCATTTTTGAATACAATGCTAAGGCACAAATAACAGAGAGGTTCAATATTGAAAGAGAAAAATAACATAAAATTTTACATTATAAACATAGCAGCAATCTCTTTGTTTCTTTTTCTTCTGAACATTCAGGCTTCAAAAGGCGCTGACCAGCCAAAAGAATCAACAAAAAAGTTAATTAAAGGCCCCTTGAGCAGCATCGAAAAAAAATACGCAAAAAATAATACCGGCTCCGCGAATAAGCCTAAATACGTCCGTGGAATACACGTAACTCCGTGGACTGCAGGCTCTCACAGGGCAAGAAAAAGGATAAATAAATTACTTAATCATACGGAACTAAATACAATCGTTATTGCTATAAAAGAAGTTAAGGGCGAGGTACATATTCCCGGAGTCAAGCAGGCCGAAGAATTTTCTACATATGTATATGCCATACCCAATATCGAGCAGTATTTAAAAGATTTAAATGATAATAATGTTTATACTATCGCCCGCATAGTAGTCTTTAAAGACGATCTGGCGGCAAGGATAAAACCTGACTGGGCAGTAAAAGATTCCTCCGGGACAATCTGGCAGGATAAAGCAGGAATGGCATGGGTCGACCCGTTTAACAGAGAAGCATGGAATTACAATTTGTCCATTGCAAAACGGGCTGTCGAGCTTGGGTTCGATGAAATCCAGTTTGATTATATACGCTTTCCTTCAGACGGCAATATAAGCCGGTGCCGCTACGAGCAGGTTTACAGCTCTATAACCGGTTCGGCTATATTGGTGGAGTTCTTAAAAGAAGCTTCAAGGCAGCTTGAACCGCTCGGTGTAAACATCTCTATCGACCTTTTCGGGCTTGCAACCACTAATAAAGGCGATCTTGGAATCGGGCAAAGGATCGTTGAGATGTCAGAGTGCGTCGATTTTGTCAGCCCCATGGTTTATCCGTCCCACTACAGGGAAGGAACCTATAACATACCTGTACCGGAAAAAGACCCTTATTCGACTATTTTTATCAGTTTATCCGGAGCTAAAAAAAGGATGGGCAGCTCATACACAAAACTCCGCCCTTATCTTCAGGACTTTTCCCTGAAACATGAATACAGGGCAAAAGAGGTTAAGGAACAAATTCAAGCCTGTTATGACAATGATATTGGCGAGTGGCTTTTGTGGGATCCTACCTGCAGGTATACTAAAGAAGCTTTAAGGGAAAAAGAGTTTGCTGACGTTTATGAAAAATCCGGCCGGCCAAACCCCAGAATTATTTTCAGCTCTTCGACAATAAAAAAATAGGCGCTGTCCTTATGTCAGTTTGAGATTTCCTTTAATCCCTATCTTTCTATTTATTACTACTACCACGCCTTCCACTTCTTCTATGTTCATCGCAAACTCTATTGACTTTTTTATATCATCTTCGGACTGCACTTGATTGCATGCCGCAGTTGCAACCGCATCGGCCAGGGTGCAGGATTTCGCAAGGACAGTAACGCTGTCTGCCTTGCCGAAGCTCATGGAGTGCCCCATTTTTCCGCTTGAAGTACAGATGCCGCACGGCATTTGTTCAGGTTTTATTTCAACATTTAATGCCGGCATGCTTTTTCCCGAATAAATACCTATCTTGCGTTCCTTTTTGCTTGCCAGAAATATATCGCCGCCGTTTTCGATTATTAATTCTGTGTCGTGTTTCCTTAATATTTCCGTTCCTATATTCTCAGCAATAGCCCCTGCCACAGCAGCCATAGGCCCCACGCCTGCCTTTTCCCCGAAAAAACACATATCTCTGATAATTTTTGGCGCCAGAGGTTCAGCTGGATAAGGTTTCAGGGACTTTGCGAAATCCGGATGCGTCTGAATGTGGGACTCTATTTGGCCGCGGTATTTAAGCAGCAGCTCTTTAATAACTTCAGAAAGGTCTTCTTTTGCCTGTACGTTCAAGTCTGATTCTGAAACCTGCACATTGAAGCTGACAAGGTCTGAGGTTTTAATCCAATTTCTGTAAAAACGAGGCTGATACATAAGAAAGTAGAGAGTATAAAGTAGAGAGCAAAGAGTATAAAAACTAAATTCAGCTTTGATTTTTTTCTACTCTCTACTTTCTACTCTTTGCTCTAAAAAGTTATTTCAATTGCCTTGACGGGACACGTGTTCAAGCAAAGCCCGCATAAAATACATTTTGAACGGTCAAATTCCAGTTCAAACGTTTTTTTGTTCAAAGACAATGCTTCGGATAAGCATACCGAAGTACAGGCTCCGCAGTTTATGCATTTGTCATCGTATATTTTAATATCCTGCCCCAAAAGTTCAGTATGGATTGACTGCTTTTTTAAAAACTTCAGCCCTTTTTCTATGTTGGATTTATCTCCGTCAAGCTCTAAAACAACCTTTCCTTCCTCATCAGGCATTATTTGGGCTCTCAAAATATTGGTGACTAAATCATAATCTTTTACCAGATGATAAATTATCGGGCTGCTTACCAGGTCTTTCGGAAAAGTTAGAACAACTCTTTTTTTTGTCATTTTTTACTCCTGCTGCGCCGCCCCGGATGCGTAAGTCAGGGTGGCTAAAATAAACTACCTCGTTTCAGCAAGCGGTTTAAACGTTTGGTCTAAAGGCAGCTGCTGAATAGGTTCCTGAATATAAAATTTTCTGCTTTTTATCCAGTTTTTCAGTTCTTTGCATATATTATTTGCTTTTGCATAACTTGACAGTGAAGCTGTTTTTACGGTTTTATTTTTTATTTCTATCTCTCCGGAACGCAGCTGTTCATAGCTGACCCTTCCGAGTTTTGGCCTTGAGCGCTTTTGCACGCTGTAATCAAAGATTGTCGCATAAATATCCTTATCGGAAACACAAACAGCTTCTGCAATCTGCTCGTCCAGCACCGGGATAGGCACCCCGACCCCGATATAAAGCGTGGTTCCGTATCCATAGAAAGAAGCAGCCCTCAGATAGTTCGTCGACATCTTTTTTAAGTCTCCGATTAAACAGAGTGTTCCTGCGGGGCTGTAAGGTATTTTTGTTCTGGGGTCTCTCTCGGCTGAAGGGTTATGCTGCGTGCCCTCCCACGCAACGTAACCTACCGTGCCGCAGAAAAATATCCTTGTCCCGATTCCTATGGTCCTGTATAAGGGGTCCTTTATTAAAGGTGAAAGCTGCCCTGCATTACAATAATTTGCATTCCCCATGCGGGGCAAAAGAGTTCCCATATAGGTGTATATTGTACTATCAGAAGTATTCACCGCAACTGCATAATTCTGATATGCATTACGGGGATTTATCATTATTGCCTGATTTATTGATTTCAAATTGATGCTTGTGTTAATCTCCTTTCTGGGATAACAATCCGTACCTTCAGAAATTGATTTAAGCTTGATGTCTTCTCCCCGGATCAAATCTTCTATTACGTGAGCCCCTCCGTATTTTAATCCTGAAATTTCAGAAAGCTCGGTCGCGCCTAAATAAACATCCACCGCCGCCACTCCGCCGTACGCAGGAACGTTATTTAACCAGACTTTCTGTAATTTTATCGGGGGATCAGAATGTCCGAAATTAAGAATAACCCCGCTTGAACACATAGGCCCGAATGTAGCCGTGGTAACCACATCAACTTCTTCCGCTACTTTTTTAACGCCTTTTGTTCTAGCCAGCTCAACAACCTCTTCTGCTGTCAACACAACAGCTTTTCCTTTTTTGATTTTCTCGTTAATCTCAGCGTAAGTCCTGTTCATCCGTATTTCTCCTTAATTGCGCCGCCTAAAAATAAAAATCCCTTCCGAGGAGAAGGGACATAAAAAATTTTTTATTTTCTCCTCTTATCGCGGCTCTATTATACCTGGCTTTGGCACCCCGCTTTTGCCGGGGTTGCCGTGGGCTCGCAGGGCCAATTCCCTCCTCGATATTGGATCGAGGCCGTCCTTTTTATATTGGACGGTACCCACTCTTGATAAGAGCTATAACAATAATATCAATTTATCTTCCCTTTGTCAAATATCCCGGGGTTTATCTGACTTTCCAGATTTTATGCATCTGAGGAATTGTAAATGTCCTATAATTCATCTTTTTAGCCCAATTTATTAACTGAAAAAGCCTGGGATTTTCGATGGTCTTACAGCTTAAGACGGGGGTGGCAGGCTGAAAAACAAAAGGTATTTTTCTTGATATTTTGTTTACCAGAAACCTTGCTTTTTTTATCTCGCTGAATTTAGTTCTATTTGTTAATACCATTTTTACGAAAACTGCGTCTTTTACTTCCCGTAAAAACATTTCGTGTTTTTTCCAAAAAGATACCCTGCAATCCGAAGGCGCCTTTATATCCATCGCGACTACATCAACCCACTTTTTTAATTTAGCCATATTTCCCGGCAGAGTCCCGTTTGTCTCCAGATATATTTTAAACCGCAGTTTTTTTAATCCGGGCAACAACTCTTTCAAAAAATCCTCATATATCAGCGGTTCTCCGCCTGTAATGCTTACTGTTCTGAATTGCCCCTTTTTTGCCTTATGAAAATGTTTTTTAGAAATATCCGTTATTCTTTTTAAGGCTTTGTTAACTGTAAATTGTTTGTGCCTTTTTCCCCGGGTGTCGCAATAACCGCATTTAAGATTGCACCCGTAAAAACGGACAAAAATCTGCGGCTGGCCCAGATAAATACCTTCTCCCTGGTATGAAAAAAATATTTCAGATATAGGCGCTTTTATCATTGTTTTTTTAATGAAGGGTCTTTTATCCCTGCTTCCCTGAATCCTTTTTCCCGGAATTTACATGAATCGCATTTTCCGCAAGGGGTTTTTTCCCCCATATAACAAGACCAGGTTAATGCATAAGGTGTTTTTAATCTTGTACCCAGGCGAATAATGCCGGATTTTTTTAATTTTAAAAGGGGTGCTCTAATCCTTAAACCTGTCCCTAAATTCCTCAGGACCCTGTTTAATGCGTTATAATATTTCGGCCGGCAATCAGGATATCCTGAATAATCTATTGCATTTGCACCAATAAAAACAGCGGAAGCCCCTATGCTTTCAGCATATGAGATGGCAAAAGATATGAATATTGTGTTTCTCCCTGGAATGTATGTCGTAGGTAGCTTTCCCTTTTTATTTGCAGGTAATTTTACCGGAATTTTTTTATTTTTGTCTATAAGAGAACTTTTATCCCACGGCAGCTTAATTTTTACTACTTTATACGGGCAGCCTGATATCGAAGCTAGTTTTTTGGCAGATACTAATTCTTTTTTATGCCTTTGATTGTAATCAAAAATAAGGCAGTAACACTTATACCCCTGCTCCTTTGCCCAATAAAGGACAGTTGATGAATCAAGCCCTCCTGAAAGCAAAATCACTGCTTTTCTTTTAATGGGTTTTTTTAAATGTCTATTTTTATTCATTAAATGCATTCCTATCATGGCGGAGTTTTATAAGGATTGGATTTATTTGCTAAAAGAAGCTGAAGATGTGTCGCTTTCCCAGACTTTAACTTCACTTATCTTGCAGTTTTTCGATTTTAAAGATTTTTTCATCTTATCATATATGTAACAGGCTATGTTTTCTGCCGTAGGGTTAATTCTATTAAAAGGCGGGATGTTTTTTAGATTTTTATGGTCGAGTTTTTCCAAGACTTTGTTAAGGTTTTTCTTTACTTCCCTGAAATCCTCTAATAAGCCTATTTTATTTAACTTTTTGCCGGAAATAACTACCTGGACCTTCCAGTTATGCCCGTGTAAGCCCTCGCATTTTCCCTTATATCCCCTTAATGCATGGGCAGCAGAAAACAATTTTTCTACAGAAATTTTATACATTGTTTATTTTTCTTCTAAATTGATTTTTTTGACCCACATCGGAAGTTTTCCCAGAAAGCGCTGGCCCACATGCTGAAATTTTTTAGGCGAGTCGCTAACGAAAAACTGGTACCTGGCTTTTCGCTGTCTTTCTGATTTTAAACCGTCTTTTTTTAATATTTTTAAAACCTCGCCGGCAGTAGCTGATGCGGAATCTACCAATTCAGTTTTTTTGCCGACTTTTTTCTGTATAGCTTTCTTAATCAGGGGGTAATGTGTGCATCCTAAAATCAAAGTATCGATATTCTTTTTTGTTAAAGCTTTAAGATACTCCTCTATTATCAGATACGTTATCGGATGGCTTAGCCAGCCTTCCTCAACCAGGGGCACAAAAAGCGGGCATGCCTGGGTAAAAGCTTTCTTTTTTATGTCAATTCTTTTAATCTCTTTTACATAAGAAGAACTATTAATAGTCCCCTCTGTGCCGATTATGCCGATGCGCCCGTTTCTGGTTGCGTTTACTGCATATTTTGCCCCGGGTTCTATAACTCCGATTACCGGAACGCTAAGTTTCTTCCTCAAGCTCGGAAGAGCCAGTGCGGATGCTGTATTGCAGGCAACCACGATAATCTTTACCTTCTTCTCCAGCAAAAAAGACGCTATCTGCATGGAGTATTTTATAATAGATTCCTGCGATTTTGACCCGTACGGCACCCTCGCGGTATCTCCGAAGTAGATTATATCCTCACAAGGCATGAGCTTCATAATCTGAGACATTACAGTTAATCCGCCCAGCCCCGAATCAAAAATCCCTATAGGCATATCCTTCATCGTTCTACCCTTTTCATTTCTTTGCATTCAAGATGTTTTTTCTTCTTTCGTATCCTTTTATACCTTCATAAATTGCGTCTGCAATTTTCTTTTTAAATTTTCCGCTCCTTAATTTTGCCTCTTCCTCCAGGTTGCTTATAAAAGCACACTCTACAAGAACAGCCGGCATCTGCGCGCCTCTTAAAACATGAAATCCCGCCTGTTTAACCCCACGGTTTTCTATTTCTATCCTCTTGGGCACTTCCTGGGAAATAAAACAACAAAGTTCGGAAGACTCATTGATGAATTCATTTACCACCATTGACCACAATAACTCCTGCAGCTGCGCACGTTTTTTGCTTGGTTTCCCCTCCAGCCTTACAACGGAATTTTCCAGGACTGCCGTTGCGTGTGCGTCTGAATCAGATGCTTTTTCCGATAAAAAATATATCTCAAAACCGTTTGATTTCGGCTTCATTGACGCATTGCAGTGGACTGAAACAAAAAGGTCCGCCTTTTTTTCATTGGCAAAATTTGTGCGCTCAACAAGAGGTATAAAAGTATCATCCGTCCGCGTAAGAATAACTTCATAGTTATTGGATTTATCCTCTTCAAAAATACGTTTTAACTCTTTTACTATGGATAAATTGATATCTTTTTCTTTTGTTCCGTTTTTACCTATAGCGCCCGGGTCTTCCCCTCCATGTCCCGCATCTAAAACAACTATCTTTTTTGTTCCGGAAATATCCGGTTCCGTAAAAACAGGAATATTTTGAAGTTCTGTTTCATCCATTCCGGATATCGAAACCGGGGCCGAGGTTGCAGCCAGGCCTGCTGCCGGCTCAGGGCATAAAACCTCATGCTTTACAAACTCCCCGGCCAGCTCTGTCCTTTCAATATCTATTTCCAGTTTATAAGAATCTTCGTTCAGGCTCTTTTTTACTTTACCTGCACCGGGAGCCTTGTATATTGTCACCAAAACTTGGCGCCCTCTAGGTTTAACGACTATTTCCTTTATCACTCCATCGTCAACCTTGATCCTTTCTTTATCTGCCGTACCCCTGTGAAAAGTTATAAAAATCCTGTTAGAATTACTTTCTTCAAAATAGTATGGGATTTTTTCGGTTAACTCAATAACAATGCGGGTTGAGTCTATGCTGGAATAAAACCTTGGAGTGCTTATGTTATTTCTATGCTCTATTGTTAGTATGCCTGTTTCATCGTTCCAGTGAGAATCGGTTTTGGTAAAATCGGCAAAATGTTCGGAAAAAATAAAATCAGCCGGAACGTATAATTTGCCTGATATAATATGATTCGGCGTATCAAGGCTTATCTTCTTTTTATTGTGAACGACTTTTGTGCTTTTAATATAAAAATCAAGTTTATCATTATGCATCAGAGCTGAAACCTTGCCGGTTACGGGATGCCAGACAACCCTTGCCCCGTATATCTTGCTTGCTTCCCGTATGGCAAAATATTCATCGCCTTTTATGTTGTAAATTTCCAGATCTTTGCTAACCACCCTGCCGTCTAAAATAACCTTGACCTTCCTTCCCTCTAATTTTCCGAGGGCATACGGAGAAAAGCTTATTATAAAAATAAAGCAGGATATTAATAATTTAAATTTGTTTCTCATTCTCAATTAAATGGTGGAGGTGGCGGGAATCGAACCCGCGTCCGAAGATGTCTCAGCCAGGTTCCTACAAGCTTAGCTGGAACTTTTTCTCATTTCAGGATTGCCTTCCAACGGGATCCTCCTGAAACCAGCTTCGTTATTATTTCGCTCCGATCAGACGAAACTCGCAGACCGGAACTAACCTACTGTCGACGCCTCTTCTTCCTAGTAGGTGTCAGAAGAGAAACGTGGCTGACTTAAGCAGCCAAAGGCAGTGTTGCAGGAACCATTTTCTGGATCCCGAACATGCCAAACGGCAAATTCAATTTGTCGTTTATTAGCGGCCGATTTTTACCGAGCCTTCGGCCAACTCGTGCTTGCCACCCGTACATCACTCATCCCCGTCGAGACCTTTTCACCCCCTCAAACCCGATGGCTTATCTTCTTTTTTTAAAGAACTTTTGCAGCAGCACAGCGCATTCCTTATTTAAAACGCCGCCCGTGATTTTTATTCTATGATTAAGCTTTTTGTTATTTGCAACATTAAAAACTGAGCCGCAGGCCCCTGCTTTTAAATCATACGCACCGAATATTATCTCGCTAAATCTTGATAAAACGCTTGCTCCGGCGCACATCGCACAGGGCTCTATGGTAACGTACAGTTTGCTTCCGTTCAACCGGTAATTTTTAAGTTTCTTTGCAGCCCGGCGAATCGCGATAATCTCTGCATGCGCAGACGGATCCTTAAGGGTTATATTTTTATTATACCCTTTTCCGATTATTTTTCCGTTATATACGATAACCGCACCTACGGGAACTTCGTTTATCTTTGATGCTTTCTTTGCTTCTTTTAATGCTGCTTTTATGTATTTAATATTTATTTGATTTGTATTCAATTTTCAGAATATTAAATTAGTATGTGTATTTGTTAACATTTTATTCGATTTTCCTGAGTTTGTCAACTTAAACAATATAAAACAAACCCCGAAGATTATATTGAATATCTAATTTTATCCCCGAGGTAAAAAGGTTTTATATTAATAATATATTATTCTTGCCAAAATTCCGGCTATAATAGCCAAAACACTACCGATTACCGTGTTAACCCAGGAAAAATTATTTTTTTTCCATTGCCTGTGAACTACTTCGCTGAATACAAAAACAAAAATAAAGCTGAGCGCCCATTTCCCGGGCAAAAGCAAAGAAAAGCTTATCGCAAGCCTTTCAATCATTGATATATATTTTTTATCAACCGGCATTTCCGCTTGCCCGAAAAACTGCTTTTCAATATAATAAATTAATATTGTTGAAAAATGTGTTGTGAGTATAAATAATGTTCCCAGAAGAACCCATTTTTCAGGGAAGAGGCCTTCTGTCTGCGGCGCAAAAATAAAAATCAAAACAAAATGTATAACCTGATCCCACGCAAAAAATATAAACGAATCAGGCGAGTTCCATTTCTGGATTGTCCAAACACGCCATTCATCCTCCAGAAAATGGAATATTGTAAGAATAAGTATGGCCATCCATCCGTAGATAATAATGTTGTTGCCAAGTATTACCCAGATATCCGTAAGATAATTATAACATAAAGCTCCTGCGCTAAATAAAAATATCAACGCATGGGCCATGCCTCCCCACACGTTCTGTCTTTTCCAGCGTGCAATATAGTTGGTTTGTAAAGTAAAATCCGTTAATAAATGCGCTAGAACTAAACGCCAAAATATTCTCATATCATTTATTTATGCATCTCTATTCGTGCATTCGGGTCAAATTTGGAGTTTGTTTTATGTTTTTTAGTCTCTTTTTCTTTTTTATCTTCACCTAAATAAGCGGCCTGCACCTTCAGATGCTCTTCTCCTTTCTTGCCCAGTACGCCGTAAATATGCACGGCTTTTGCCTTTCCCTTTACCTTCACCTCGCCTAGATGCTCTGCGTCTACTAAATCCTTCACTTCGTTATATGTAGCCTCTGAAATAATTATCTGTGATTTATATTCCTTTGTCAGGCCCTCAAGTCGGCTTGCCAAATTGACATTATCGCCTATAACAGTATAGTCCATCCTTTCAAGAGAACCCATGTTGCCTACGACCACGTCACCGGAATTAACCCCTACTCCGATATTAATTATTTTTTTCCCTTCGGACTCCCATTTTTTCTGCAGCACTTCAAGCTCCTTGATCATCTCAACGGCACAATTTACGGCAAGCTGCGAATGGTTATCCTGAGGTACGGGAGCTCCCCAGAATGCCATGACAGCATCTCCGATGAATTTATCCATGGTCCCCTGATTTCTGAAAACCACTTCAACCATTTTAGTCAAGTATTCGTTCAATAACTCCACTACTTCCTCGGGGTTAAGGCTTTCGGAAATCGTGGTAAATCCTCTTATATCAGAAAAAAGTATGGAAAGATTCTGCCTGTCGCCTCCGAGCCTCAATGAGCCCGGATTGTTTAATATATTGTCAAGTATTTGCGGACTTAAATACTGGTTAAAGCTCTTTTTAATCCAGCGCTTTTCCTTTTCCTCTGTCATGAACCTGTAAAATAACACCCCCACATAACCCAAGGATAAACTTAAAGCCGGGGCCACAAATGCTGCATCAATGTATTCCCAGACAAACAAAATATGTACAAAAAAGAAATAACCAATAAAAACTCCTAAAGCAGATACCCCTCCTTTCCATGGTGCAAGCTGCCCTAAAACCATCGCGCTCAACAGGGTAAAAAACCAGATTAAAACAAAGGTAAAAAAAGGAGACCACGGCCTTAAATAGTTATTCAGAAGTATATTGGATATTGCATTAGCGTGTATTTCCACTCCGGGAAAAATGGGCGCATACGGTATTGCCTTAAAATCAAAAAGCCCCGCTGCTGTGCCTCCTACCAAAATAATTTTATCTTTAAATTTATTTTCAGCAATTTTTTCATTTAAAACATCGCAAAAAGAATAGTAGGGGAAAGACTCATAACCGCCTGCAAAATTAATCATCATTTCATTGTATTCGTCAATAAAGATATCTCTTTCTTCTATTATCTCTTTTGCTGTTTTGTTTAAAACCAGCTCTAATCCCGCCATTGAAAGAGATGGCACCATTTTACCCTGGTATTCCATTTCAAGAGGTATCCTTCTGTTTACTCCGTCAAGTTCCGTAAAAATATTCGTAAATCCTGTTGATGCGTTATCCCTTAAAGACTTAATAGGCATCAAGGGGGTTGCTGCCAATCCTTCGGCCATCTGGAAAAAACTTCCGAAAACAACTTTTCCGGATTTCTTTGCAACCCGGCCTAAATATTGGTCTGCCCAGGGTTTATTGCTGTCAGGTTCGGTAAATAAAATATCAAAGATTATGGTTTTAGCACCCGCTTTTGTAAGCAAATCAACTAACCTTCCATGAACGCTTCTTTGCCACGGCCACCGCCCTAATTCTCTAATAGATTTTTCATCAACTGCTATAATTATTACGTCAGGAACGGTCTCAATTGACCCCCTAAGCTTAAACTGGGAGTCCAGGACTTTGCTTTCCCATACCTCAAGGCCGCCCACCCACCATAAAACCGTTATTAACAAGCCAACTCCAATGGAAATTAACAGGCTTATAAGTTTTTTCTTATCCATGAATTTAATTACCTCTTATTATTATTTATTTATTTAATAAAAAAATTATACTAAAAAATACACTATAAATCAATGCATTTAGATAACAAAAAACTAGCAGGGGCCTATGCTGCTAGTTTTTTAAAATTGACTAAGAATTAATTTAAAATTTGTTATGGAGTTCAAATAAATAATATTTAGAATTTAAGCCTTAATCCAAACTTCATTGAATCCCCTAAATCTCCCACCGGAGTCCAGGTGAAATCAACTCCCAGGAAGTTGTTATACAATACCCCAAGGCCTGCGTTAAGCCCAGACAACCCTCCTGTTTCCATTCCAGAACGGTATCCTGCCCTTATGGGGAATTCGAACTTCTCTATAACTTTCAGGTTATACTCCCCTCCAATGCTTGCGTATATATCGCTGTCATTAGGATATACTACATCCAATCCCAGCAGCAAATCATTAATCGGAGTATACCCGCCTCCCAGCCTGACTGTCATTGGTAAAGGATCTCCTTCGCTAATAAACTTAACCTCGGTACCCAGGTTCTGTATCACAAGCCCCAAATCAACTCTTTCCGAAACTTTGTACAAGCCTCCGATATCCACGGCAAAGGCGGAAGCGCTTTCGTCTTCTATTTTCGACTGGATTATCTTCGCATTTAAACCTACTCCCCATTGTTCGTTCAGGCATCTTGCATACGCTAATGAAACAGCCATATCCCTGGCATCATAGCTCCCCAGGTCATTTGCCAAATTATCCCTATGGTCAATATCTGTAATGCTTAGCATAATTACGCTTAATCCAAAAGTTCCCATATTTTCTGTGGGCATGCCAAATGCAAGGTATTGGTTACTAATATCCTGTATCCAGGAATTCTGGACCAGCACTGCCTCCTTCTTTTTCAGGAACGCAAGCCCTGAAGGATTAAATACTATGCTGTTAACGTCGTCGCTCATTGCAGCGTAAGCTCCGCCCATGGCTGCCGGACGAGGTGCTGCGATAATCTTCAAAAACTGCGCGCCCGAAGTCCCCTTGCTTGCCGCAAAAGTTAAAGTGGTTGCCATGCATACCGCCATTGCTACTACCAGGAATTTTTTAAACATTTTACGTACCTCCTAAAATTTCGGTTAAGGCCAAGATGACGCCCATCAATGATTTTCTGCCTTTACCGATTATCTTTATTCATAGGAATAACTCACTCCCAGGAATATGCTGCTTGCATTGTAGTTATATCTGTAATAGGTCTCGTCTTTCATGTTTGAAGAGCTGACCAGTATGCTCGGGTTAAAGTTAATGTTCAGGTTTTCCATAACAGGATAAATTAAATTAAAATTAAGATAGGTCGTCGAGATCGTGGTTTTATCCGTTTTATAGGTCCCGTCTTCCTCCTGCGCTAACCTGTCAGAATAAGATTTTGTCGAAATCTCAAATGCGGTGTTTAGCCTCAAAGGTAATTTGTTAAATGAAAAATTAAACATCGGTCCGATTTTAATATCGGAATAATTATAGTATGATTTCGTAAATACTGCCCCGTCTCCGTAGTTCTGGTTTGAGTCATACATTATATAGGTTAAACTCAGGCCGCAGAAAATAGTTGTAGGCCCTGTCGGGACAAGCGCCATAGAAGGAAATAAATTAACCAGTAAAGAATTATCTGTTCTCATATCCGATGAAACCGTGCTTTCGGTGTCTGCGACTTTCTGGTCATCAAAAAGCTTCATCATATAATCAGCGGTAATATCCAGCATAAAAACCGGGCTTACGGGAAATTTTTTGGTTATATAAATATCATGCGCGGAATAGTTCAATATGTCCGTACCCTGGGTTGCGATACCTGCTCCTGCGCTACCGTATTGATCAGAATTGCTTTCGTATACTTCCTGATAATTCGGAAACTGAATCAGGTTTATACTGTAGCCAATGCTGTAAGACGTTCCTGAAAAATCAAGGCCTGCCGTGGTCTTGCTGTAATTAAATGCCCCGTCGCTTAAAGTTTCGTCATCCGATTCTTTTAGATATTGCATAAAATATCCTGTTTTTATACGCATCTTCATGTTATTGCCAAGGGTAAACACTGGTTTTAATGCAACGTTATAATTGAAACCCTGCTGAAACAAAATATTTCCGTCAGCCAGCTCATTAACCTGTTTTACGCCCCTGTATTCCAGGTAGCACAGGGGAAGCAATGTTGTTCTCTCGCTGAATTTTATTGCAGGAATAACATCAAGATTAAAATTCCCGCTGAAACTGCTTGTCTCACCTTCAATCGCATTCTGCCCGCCAATAAGGCTTGCGTTAATGACAGTTGCAACATCCGCTCCATATGCAGCGGTGCACATCAAACCAACTACCAAAACAAATGTTAAAAATTTCTTCACAACAGACCTCCGTTAATTGGGGGCAAAAGCCTGCCCGCTAAAATTATTTGCTGATGAGATAAAACTCCTCATCTATTGACTATTGAGCAAGTATACCTGCGTCAATCAATATCTGCGGCTCTACACAAAGATCAATCTTGCTTCCAGTACCTTTAAAATCACTTCCGGACATTATCATCTGCATGTTATATGCATTAACTCCGTTGCTAATATAATCAGAAACAGAAACAGTATTACCTTCATCGTCAATTGTATAATAGTCCTCTTGATAAGTCTCAGCACCAAATGTTATATTTCCTCTTGTATGTACTACATCTAATCCTGACGGAGCTGACCATAAATAATAATAACCTACCCAATCACCAGTACCTTCAAAAAACTCTGTATTTGTCATATCACCGTATCCTTCAACTGTATATACTCTTTCATCAATGCTGCTTATATTGCTAATACCTGTCTGCGGCTTAAAAGAAATTTTTAAATTCCCATTTATATTAAAATTATAATTATCATAAAAATGTGTATATGTTAAATTCCCGTTAGTTACTATATGACCGCCAGTGAACCCCCAATCAACCACATCCTCTGTATTGGATGCCGCAGATTCATTTGCTATTGGATAATATTCCGGTTGAGTTCCTGATTCTAACACATTCGTTTGTGTATTTAAAGATAAGTTATCACTCCACTCTCTCCATGATTTCGTTGCAACAGATAAATCTACAGGCAATTCTTTATTAAAAGTCTGGATATTCGTCAAATAATCATACCTGTCGTCTCTTTCATTTAACACTACCAGTTTATACTGGTTTACGGCTGTCCTTACGATGTAGTCTTCTATCCTGACGCGTTTTCCGTAAACGTCGATTATTGTTTTACCGTTCTGGTATTCTGCGTTCTTTATTTCATCAGCAGCTGCCTTTTGTATGGCTTCTTTTGATAAATCCGCAGAAACCTCGATGCTTACGCCTTGTGCAATGGCGGTTTTTACTAAATCCGATTTTTCATTCTGATCAGACATAGAAAAAGGTGTCGGAGCTCCCATTGGGATGTTTTCCATAACGTCAATTTTTTCATTAGGATTCAACGTAACGCCTCCAACCCCATCAAGTCCAGAAACATCAACCATTCCTTCAAATACTTTAAAAGTAGATTTGTTGTCATCGCCTACCTCTACCGCAAACTCTGTGCCGCGGACAGAACAAACAGCAACCGGCGTTTTACATCGGAACTTTCCGCCGCGCCACAGCTTGGCAACTTTAAAAATGGTTTTGCCTTTCTGCTGTTCAACCTCTTTATCCTCATCCGAAAGATTGTTCAGCTTAAGCTGGGAGTCCCCTTTCATGTTGATTTTGCTGCGGTCGCTTAGAATAATTTCTACTTTAGACCATCTGTTGGTCTTAACCGTAGCGTTCTCGTCTAAAACCATAGCAGTATAACACTTCTGCCACGGCTCGCTTTCATTTAATTTAACAAAAGCCTTCCCTCTTGTTTTAGTAACTACTGCCCTGAAAGGTTTTGCTGAATAAACCACGCTTGTAAAAACAAACACAGAAATTAAAAACATTACTAGTTTCTTCATGATAAAATACCTCCTTGTTTTAACCATTCCTTTAATTTATTTTATGTAGTTGCCGATTTATCGGCAAAACGTATTACCCATAAATGGGAAACTACACACCTGTATATATCCCCCTCGCCTCACTTTTCCCCGACAGATGCCGAGGAAAAGTGGCGAGAGAAAATATCTCTTATTTTATTATACCAAATTTTCCTGTTGCTTTATCACCGCTAACATCAGGATTTGTTATATAATAAATGTAAATACCGCTTGCAACCTTGTCTCCGTCTTTATTCCTCATATCCCAGGTGAACCTGTCATATGGGTCATCTTTCGATGCTTCGTATACGAGTTCAGCTGCTATGTTAAAGATCTTGATTTTGGCTTTGGCGGTTAATCTATCTATATTTATTGTCCCTTTAACGTTGTTGGCCCCGTCAAAATTTGCTATGCCCTGTTTGTATGGATTGGGATAAACAACTACGTTATCCAGGTTATCTGCTGCAGGCGACAGCGCCCCTCCTGGCACGTAAAACACGGCAAACGTCGAAAAGCTGTTAACCGCGGCGCTTATCAACAAACTGTTCAGCTCGCCGTTAATCCATGCTGTCCAGTCTTCTTCCGATATTGTGTCTCCGGTAGCGCCTTCGACAGCATTCCATACCCCGTTTTCATAGTTGTACAACTGCAAGTACTCTTTTTCAATATCAGCTGTCTGGGTCTGGGTGGACAGTGATATGGTTAAGCCAACGGAGCTGTTCTGTGCCAGTGATGCAAGAGGCCCTGCAACAAGCCTTACCTGCATGTCATAAAGGTCGCTGTAAAGGTCTCCCGGGTATGAATCCGCGCTTGGGACTTTCTTTAGTGAGAAAGCTTTGGGCGAGTATTTCTTGGGTGACAGCTGTAAGTCTCCCGTCTGGCTGGCTGTCACGTTTGTTACCTTCACAACGGCAACCCTTACTCCAGTGGAAATAACTACAATACTCTCATCCTCCGGAGTATCAGGATCGTCTTCTATCTCCAACCCGCATGGCACTTCCAGCCCTGTTCCGTCTCCTTCTCCGAGCGAAATGTTTCCTCCCATTAACGGGTTAAGTATCTCTTCGCTTCTTCCGTCTTCTCCAACGTAGAATACGTATTCGCTGGAACCTACCTGGCCCTCAGAGTTAGTTCCCGTAAATTTCAGCTGGAAGGTTTCAGTCTCGGTATCATCAGGTATGTAAATGCACATCATGCTCTTTCTGTCATCGTACATTTTTAGAGGTACGAAGACCCCGGCAGTTCCGTCAGTATCACTTACAACATCAGCAACATCGTCTTCCATTAAAGGCTGTGTTGCCGAAACGAACGTGAAGTACATATCATAGAACCTGTCCTCTTCAATGCTCGAGAAATCGACGTTGCTCAAATCAACATCAAATATTATTTCCAGCATGTTCGGCACTTCGATAGTCAAAGTCTGCCCTCCTGTCAACTCATATTGCAGGGTGCCTCCCTTGATGTTTCTTCCTTCCCATGTCAGCTTCTTCGCCTTTGGTTTAAACATAGGCGGCAGTTTAAGGTAACGCACGTTATGTGTTATGTAGTCGTAAACGCCGTTCTTGGCAGCAACCGCTGACGTAGATTTATAATCGACATATACCCTGTTTGTCTCGGGATTTACCAAAACAATATAGTAACGCACGTCAGGCACAAGCCCGACTATCTCATAGCTGTCAACTTCCAATGTGCTCGGATTTGCATTCAGATATCCAAACACCACATTCTTGAAATCCTTGGAAGCAGCCAAGACTATGTTTGCGTCGTTTTTCGAGATTTTTGTGCCTGACTGGGTACGGATTGTTCCGGTAACAGTTGCTCCTTTTTCTAATGTTATAGTTCCTAAATCATTCTCTCCTGAAGCTATTGTCATTGTGGAAACATACGTGGCAAACCTCTTAGAAAATATCTTTATCGTATAATCTCCCGCAACAATGCCGTCAATCGAGAACTCGCCGTTACCTTTTGTAATCATTTTTATGCCTGCCATCGGGTCCCCGCTTGCAAGATCAGACAATGATTGTACTAATACAAGAGCTGCAGGAAAATCTTCCATCATAAGACCTTCTATAGGAAACGGAAGTACTAACTGCGAGTTGTCCGGAGTTACTACTTGCCCGCTGACCGTTGCATCTGCTATGGGCAAAGTAACAGTTATCAAAGTATTTGTACTTAAATTAACAATCCTTCTGGCTGACCCGTACTTTACAGCCCTTTCGATTTTTTTCGTGGGATCCTCTTCTCTTATATTAATTCTAGTTACCCAGTATTGGATTGAAGGATCCACTCCTTTTACCTTGAATGCTCCGTCCTTGTCTGTTTTGGCTTCAAGATACCTGTTTTCCCGTCGCTGTGCGTCCTGAGGATATGCCCTTACCCGCATACCTCCCAAAGGTACAAGAGTGGAATTTTCTTTGCTCGTTGCGCCTTTTACTATACCTTGTATTGAAGTTGCGTTCTTCATTGTCAGCACTATGGCTTTTTCTCCTACAGTCTCAACTGTGGTTGCAGAATCAGGAACGGTTATTCCTGCCAAAACCGCAGTTACGTAGTTAGCTTTCGAATCTTCTTTCATCGAAGCCTTCACCCTGTAAGTACCTCCCGGCAGATTGGGGAACGTGAACGTGCCCAGAGTGGAGGTCATTGACGACAGCTGAACTCCGGCCATGTCAGTGTTCATATATGAACCTTCAACATAGGGATAAGCTTCGCATTCAACTAAAATATCTGAACAAATACCTTGCCCCTGGCTGTCAACAACCCTGCCTTTAAGGGTTGCTCCTTTTTTCAGCTGAATGAACCCTATGTTCTGAGTGCCGCTTGCTTCGGTTACCTCTATAGTTTTAGAATATACCTTATATGCAAGGGCCTGTCCCTGCAGCACCTGAACTACAAATATGTACTTGCCGCTAGGAGGAGGCGATACTTTGGTAAAACTAAACGACAATGTATCGCTTTGTGTTGTAGACGTACTGTATGTCAGCGTCTGCGTATATTTGACCTCATTTGTCACCGGGCTTCTGAGCGCTAAATAAACCGTCTGTTTATTATTGCGGTTTTCGGTAGACGCAGGCCTTTTAATCTGCCCGGTCAGGGTAACGCCTTCGCCCAAGGTGAAACTTACCTCTTTTTCCTGATTTGCCTGTAGAACCACATATTGTTCCGCGGGGTTGCTTGCATATTTATACTCCACATAAACGGGTGCGCGCCAGCCGTACTCGTTTATTTCATCTCCATAAAACATCTTGAAGTTAACAAGAGGATATGCAAAATAAATTCCTTCGGAAAGCCCCAGCATGTTAAATACAGCGTTGGTTTCGCTTGATTCTGACGGGCTATACTCTGCTGATAAAGCTATTTCACGCGCATCAGTACCATGGTATTCCTCGTCGTCTTTAAATTCATCCTGTCCTACCTTGCTTCCCTGGTCCATCTCTTCCATGTATTGCCCCAGCTTTCTCAAAGTTATAGGCTGAACTTTACAAAGGGAAGGCCTTGTCCCGTATGGAGAGTAAACGTAGGTCGTTGTTTTTGCCACCACATCAGAGATTATTTCCGCTGAACCTTTTATGTTAATTTTTATACTGGCCGGAGGCAATAGCTCTGCAGTCATATTTGTCGTAACTCCGCCGCTTTGTGTATTAACCATTTTCAGGAATACGCCAGCATTGCCGCTGGCAAATCCAAAGAAATCAGCCGGTGCACCGGTATTAGGATCTGTATCAAAAGGCTTAACCCTGTACTCGGTACCCCAAACCAGATGCTCTCCTGTCATAAGATTATTTGCTGTGAATTCAGCATATGATCCGTCTGCGCTGGGGGTAACAGGATATGACCCAGGCATGTCTCCCTCGGATCCAATGTTTGCAACTATAACGGCAACCTGGTTCCAATCAACGTTATTGCCGCTTGAATTCGTAATTCTTCCCTTTAATATACCGGAGGGTTTTCTCACATAAATTGTTGGAGCCTGCGCAGGGTTTGATGCTGAATGAGCAGTAATACCAGCTGAACTATCAGTTGTAGTAGAAACATAAACATATCTTTCATTAAGAGGAGGATCGATATCAACCCCTCTTATGCCGTGAACTTCAATTTCATGTTTCCCGCCGGACAAACCTCTCACTGTATAGTGATACTTACCCGGGAAAGTCGTAGATGACACATATAGTTCTATCCCGTGCCATGTATAGTACTTGGTGTTTCTTATATCAACCCAGATAGGGACTTTTCCTCTCATCTCTTCCGGTATCATATCCTGCGACATATAGCTCATCCAGTCTTTTGACTCTATTTTTTCTCCTATGTTATCTTCAAGCACTATATATCCCTCAAGGGCTGCCCCGAAATCAAGCGATACTACTCCTTGATCTTTTTCACCCGAAGACGGCATAAATACAGTGAAGCGTTTCATGGCAAATAATCCTTGAGATTCAACCGTAACAGTGTATGAGGTGCCCGGTATCAGGGTGTCAAAACGGAAATCCTTTGTGTACGCATTAGCTGCATCAGGAGGATTTCGCAGTTCCCAGAAATCAAAATTCACTCCTGTATTGCTGTGATTTCTCCTGTCTTTTGTCTCTCCGTTTATATTTATCCAGATGTTGTTCCAATAGCCCCGTTTCTGGGCATCTGCAATTAAGTTTTCAACATCTGTGCTATTGCTGACAGGAAGCTTTATTTTTCCTGTCAAAACAGCTGATTTTGTCAATGTAAGATTTTTATTCACCCCTGAAGACCTGTTTGCTTCTGTAATTGTAACTGTCTCGGTTTTTGAAACATACCCGGGCATTTGGATCTGCATTTCAAAATTCCCCGGTTCCAGCCAGATTTCATAATCCGCACTAATGGAACTCTGGGAAACCGTAGGCAGTTCAACTCTTACTTCTGCGTTATACCATCCCGGCCCATCAACTTTCCATGCATCCATCCAGCCCCATAAATCCCACATGGTTCCGCCCCAGCTGTCAGTTAAAGTACCCCTTAAAGGCGGTTCCGGAATTGTAACAGTCCCGTAAACTTTAATGCCTTTAGTTAATCTAATAGGTGAAGTGAATTGATAATATCCGGGATCAGAAGGAATTAATAAGTTATTTTTTTCCTGCCTTACGTATCCTTCTTTGCTTGCTTCAAAATGATACCCTCCAAACTCGTCCCCTTCGGCAGAGACTCTTAATCCTGAAATCTCAAAGTCACCGTTTTCATCAGAAAAAGACTCGCCCCATGCGCCGGGACCTCCTGCGCTGACTCTTACTCCCTCTAGCGCGTTGCCGTCTGAATCCTGCACTACGCCCCTGATTGATGCTGTCTGAAGGCTTATCGTACCGCTTGACGAATACAGCAGCCCGTCTGTAGTATCAAAAAAGTCCGGGTCATCTATCAGCAGTTTCCATTTATATGTACCATTAGGAAGCGCCTGCCACTTATTGTCCCTTCCTTCCCACATCATTTCTATGTTTTGATAATATTTGCTTCCGTCCCATGATAAACCCCAGCCGTCAATCCACCAATCCATTGTTGCATCAAACTTTGCAGCATACCTGTCTCTATCCTCCCAGCTTAAAGGTCCTTCCAGCTTCGTATAGTCAGGGTTTGTGTAATCAATCCAGATAGTAGGATCCGGTACGCCCGAATTGTTGACTTTTATGAATTCTTTGCCGTCAATGAAGACAAAAACACTCCAGTCCATGGGAGAATAAACGTTGTCATTGTTGGTATCTATGACTAATTTTGCCTGCGCTCCGAGCCTCCGTCTGTCAGTTTCGTTTTCCGAGCCCGTAACCGAATATTTAAAACTGAAATTTGCTCTGTCATCTACTCCGTCATTGTCAGGGCTAATGGTTTCAGGCGTAATAGTAAGGTTCTCAACAGACACTGTAGGTTTAGGTTCCATCATAACATCTATGTATCTTTGTGAGCCATCTTCTCCCGTATTGAATGATTCATGCCTTTGTTCCATTCTAAAAGTCGGGTATGAAATCTTAAACGCGTAATTCCAATAAGGCCAGGTTCCGTCCGGATTTACATACACAGTTACCGAAGAAATTTCAAAGTTATATTGTTCGTACCCTGAACCGCTCCAGCTGGCTTTTGTTGTCGCACTGCCTACTAATATATCGTTCTCGGGCATCCAGTCTTCGTATCCACCCGTATCATACATGCGAACCAGCGCTCCTGATAACGCTGAGCTCTGGTTTTCGCTGCTGTATACTTTTCCTCTTATTGTTATGGTAATTGTACTTTTTTGCACATCCTGCTGCTGCAATTCCAAATCCTTGGTTGCAGAGCCTGTGAGGGTAAAGGGGTCTGACCTGGCCTGAGGCTCTGTAAAATCCGAACTCCAGTTCCAGTTGTAATCAACAAAAGCTTCCACTTCGCAGTTCCCGTAATCAAAATTAGGCAAATTGCTAATCTGATAATATCCAACGCCGTACATCTCCTGTTCCCAAACCCAAGTCGAATAGGTATCTCTGACTCTTACTATTATTCTATCGCTCGCTGATATTGAGCCGGAAAAAGAGATCTGTCCTGAAACCGTATTGGTCCCCGTGGGCTTTTCTCCGCCGCCTGTGCCTCCCTCTGTTTCTTCTCCGGGATTAACAATGCTAAAGGCAGGAAGATATCTATCGCTGTCTGTAATGTTTATTGGATCAATTGTACTCGGGGTGCTGTAATTTTCATCATATGTACCCGAAGGATCAACGGGGTCAGTCCCCCCTTCGGGATCAAATTCGCCATCGTTGTTTGCGTCAACATAAGCATGTATAACATATGTGCCGGATGACAAGCCCTCAAAAGTGTAGTGTGCGGGGTATCCTGGATTGTACATAATTATTTCGTGCCCGGGCATAGCTGTTCCTGTATTGTAATTTTCAACAGAGTCGAATATGTTGATGTGCAGCGGCCCGTTCATCATATATCCCGGGTAACTAACGTCCCCTTCAAGTTTATAAGTAATTGTTGCCCCGGCTTCGAATAATTGCACATATACTCCCCATTTCTCATAAATGTTAGAGCTGGTCATAATGGTATAAGGCCCTTTTGCGGGTGCTGTAAGGTCATTAGCTGCAACAGGTGCTAAATCGCCGTCTAAATCCATAAAAGCAGTTATGTAATATTGGTCTGAATCTTGATCAACGGTTAGGGAATAATTAACAGGCCATGTAAAAGGCCAGGTATATGTTTTTGAAGATACT
>JAFGIL010000065.1 GCA_016929635.1 Endomicrobiales bacterium | reverse complement strand
GAAAAACCAGTTACAACATTAATGATATTCATAGGGCTCTCTTTGCTGGGATTTATATCATGGACACGTCTGCCCCAGGAGTTATTTCCTTCTTTAGAGTATCCACAGATTACAGTTGTAACAAAATATGAGGGAGCAGGCCCTGAAGAAGCAGAAAAGCTGATAAGTAAAGTGGTAGAGGAAGCGGTAGGAACAGTAAAGAATGTCAAAAAAGTGACTTCTGTATCAAAAGAAGGTGTTTCAATTGTCACCTGCGAATTCAGCTGGGGGTCAAATATGGACTTCGCTTCCATGGAGGTCAGGGAAAAGATAGACCTTGTAAAACAGGCCCTGCCAAGAGAAGCCCAGGAACCCATAGTCCTTAAGTACAATCCTTTCCAGATGGAAGCCTTAATATTATCCGTTAGTTATACCGAAAAAGATGTAAATGCATGGAAACTTGCGGAACTCAGGTATTTTTGTAAAAAGAACATAAAAGACGAGCTTGAAAGGCTTGACGGCGTGGCGAAAATCGAGATTCGCGGCGGTGAAAAGAAAGAAGTTCTTGTGGAGATAGATAAAGGAAGGCTGATTGCAAACCAGATATCCTTAATGGATGTTATAAACTCTATAAGGAATGCAAATGTGACGTATCCTGCAGGAGTAATAAAAGAAGAGCTGTATGAATACCTGGTAAAAACTGTTGGTGAGTTCCAGAATATAAGAGACATTGCCTCACTCTCATTTGTAAAAGATGACCGTTCCCAGCCTGAAAGGAGAAGCCGCAGAATAAGGGACGAGGACGCTCATGCGAAGAAAAAGAAAATTATTTTTGTGAAGGATATAGCAGACGTAAGAATTGCCCTTCAGGACAAACAGGGGTATTCAAGATATAACTTAAAGGATAACATCTCACTGGGTGTATACCCTCAATCCGGCTCAAACCTAATTAAAATATCCGATGCGGTAAAAAAGAAATTAGAAGACCTGAAATTGTCTTTCCCTAACAATATTGAAATTAAAATAATCTATGACCAAGCAGAGTTCATTAAGACGTCGTTAAATAACATATATTCATCTGCAGTTATGGGAGGAGTACTTGCTTTTATAATCCTGTTTTTATTTTTAAAAAGTATTGTAGCTTCGATAATAGTCACCACATCTATCCCCATAGCATTGCTTATGGCTTTAAGTTTAATGTATTTTGGGGACCTCTCGGTAAATACCATGTCACTCGGCGGACTTGCTCTTGGAGTCGGAATGTTAGTTGATAACTCTATCGTTGTTTTAGAAAATATTTTTACTACATTCCAAAAAAATCCCCACCTCCAAAAGAAAGAACTTATATATCAATCCACCACCCAGGTTGTAGCCCCTATCATTAGCTCTACACTGACAACAGTGGCAATATTTCTTCCTTTCATTTTTGTAACAGGAGTCGCAGGCCAGCTTTTTAAAGAACTGGCGCTGACTGTAACATTTTCCCTTATGGCATCAATATTCGTGGCTATTTTCCTTGTGCCAAGGCTTGCGCTGGGTCTGGACCTTACAAAACTTTCCGCTCTTGCAACAAAAGATGAAGCACTGGAACAATCAGGCAACAATTCTGATACAGAAAATACTAATGCTAACCCTTCTCCCGATACGGGTAAAAGTAAATTCGACTTTCAAAGTTATTTTAAATCAAAACTTAAAATAGTCGTTAACTGGCCTTTGAAAAGAATGCTCATAATAATTGGCTCTTATCTATTTGGCGGACTGATAGCGGTATATTTTATACCCAAGGAGTTTATGCCGAAGATGGATGAAAGACGCTTTGTTCTGAACATAACAATGCACCCAAAAACGCCCTTAGAAATTACAAATGACGTTACAAAACATATAGAAAGCCTTATTGCCGCTTTTCCTGAAATAAAAGATATAGCAGTGACTATAGGTTCAACAACAGAGGAAGGCGGAGCAGGTGCAATATCATCTTTGGGCTCCTATCAATCGAGAATCCTTGCAAGATTGAAGAAAAAAGGCCGTTCTACAAAGGAAATAGTCTCTTTGCTATCTGCAGACATAACAAAATGGGGCAAGGAAGATTTAGAGACAGAGTTCATTACACAACAGGGAATGTTCGGCTCGCAAATCGGATCTTCAGCCGGCATCATAGTTGAAGTTAAAGGAAAAGACCTCAAACTTCTCAGGCAAAGGTCTCTGGAAATAAAAGATAAATTGGAAAAAATCCCTGAAGTGTATAGCATAAAAATAGACCCTTCCGATTTGGTACCTGAACTAAAGCTTCAAATTGACAGGGAACGCGCATCCTTATTCGGGCTTTCCACCCAGGATATCTCTGCTATGGCGCTGGCTGCTATTAAAGGATATGTCGCTACGGTGCTGAAACAGAAAGACGATGAATTTGATATCCGCGTCAGGCTTAGGCCCGAAGACAGAAGCAGCCTGGAAAAAATAGGTGAGATGATTGCTTACTCTCCATGGGGCATGACAATACAGCTCAAACAGATATCAAATATAAATTTCTTTGAATCACTGCCTGAAATAAGAAGAATAGAAGGTGAAAGGACCTATTTTGTTAAGGCAGATGTTACGGAGAATTTTAACGAAGTTATTAAAAAATTAGATACTATATTGAAGAATCTGCCGCCGTTGGAAGAAATAAAATGCGTGATTACAGGTGAGATGCTGGCACTTAAGGAATCTGCCCAGTCTTCAGTTTTTGCATTAGTCCTTGGAATAATAGTTATCTATATGATTCTTGCATCACAATTCGAATCATTAGCACAACCATTAATTATAATGGTGACCGTGCCTCTGGGGCTGATAGGCGGAGTATATATGCTGTTATTCAGCTTTCAGTCAATTAACTCCATTTCAATGCTGGGATTTTTAATGCTTACGGGAATAGTAGTAAACAATGGTATCATACTTGTTGACCGATTTAACGAAATAAGAGATAAAAATACTACTATGCCTTTAAAGGAAATTGTTATAAGCTGCACATCTGAACGTCTAAGGCCAATATTAATGACAACGCTGACTACTATATTGGGCCTTATTCCGCTTGCCTTAGGTATCGGGGAAGGTTCGGAATCTACTGCTCCGATGGCTATAACAGTTATAGGCGGGCTTGCTTTTAGTGTAGTATTAACTTTATTTTTTGTTCCTACGGTTTATCTGTTAAGCCAGCAGATAAGCATTAAAAAGGAACCTCAACAGGAAACCGTTACTAATTCAGAATCTAAAACTCCGCAGTAGCCAAATCAAGATAAATAATCTGATTGTTCTTTCCTTCAATTATTATCCTTTTTGGACTCCATAATTCGTCATATTTACTAACCACTTTTCTTGCTTCTCTTTCCAGTATCTTCTTAAACAGCAATAAGGAAGACTCATTTAAATAATTATTGACACTTATTACAATTTCATCGCTGCTAAAACTTTGGAACTTCAGCTGCGGATTATTAAGAAATACAGAAAGAAACGGATTTTTAAGATTCAGCATATTTACCTGGGATGCAATTAATCGTCCAATGAATTCCTCTATTGATATTTTTTTATGCTCGCTTTCAGTTATTTCTGTATGCTCCTCCTCTACAGAAAAGTCATCTGAAAAAACCTCGCCTTCAGTATCCCTGAACATATCGCTTCCCCTGTCAATTTCAAGAACCATTCGGCCTTCATAATCTGAACGTGATATTTTATGATAAATAAGCCATTTCACATCCTCAAGCCTCTGAACTATCCTTAGGCTGAGTTTCCATCCCGGATCCCTTGCGTTTACAACCATATACTCAACCTGGGCATCACTGCTTAAAGACACGCGGGTTATGGTCAACATTGCTTTTTGAACAGTTTTTAAAACGTCAGAGAGTGCTTTTGGCTCTGTAGTTGTTAATCCTGTTAATATTATATCCAAATACAGTGTTTTTTCCTTTAACTCAACCTCGCCGTCTATGTCGTATTCCTTTTTTAATACACCTTTCAACGATTCCGCAAGCTTATCTTTTGGATAAGACGGTCCGCAACTGCTAATAAAAAAACAAACTACTAAAAATGGAATAATTCTTATGGCTGGTTTCATAGATATAATTTTTAGCATAAATTTCACCAAATATCAAGATTATCCTGCACCGGTCAGCTCCTCAGTGCCAAATATCAGGTTTCCTACCTGACTCCCGGATTCGCCGGCTATATCGCCAAAATCCGGCCTTCTTTTGTCGGCAAACATCATTAACAGATGTATAATAGCAACAGCATCCACATCCGTTAAAGTTCCACTCGTTGCGGAAAGAATGTGTCTATTTAAAATCGCATAAAGCTCCGAGTTTACGCGTTCATAGCTTTCACCTGCTGTTATCAAACTATTCAGTCTTTTATAATATAACTGCCATATTTCCCGTGCCTTGGAAATGGATTCCGGCATATTGTCCGGCATGCTGACAGGCAGCTCCGGCACAGCTATATTTCTTGTCTCAGCCAACAATAATAAATATGCAAAGAATCCGTCATAGTTAGCATTATTAAAACCCAGAAACTCCTGATCATGAGCTTCTTTATATTCAGCCTTAAACTCATTGAATTTGATCCTCATCATAACCGTCCATAGGAAACCCGCAATCTGAGAATTATTAGCAAGTTCATCTTTTATTACATCCGTACCAATCCAGCCTGCCAGATCTGCGGCTAACACCGAATTAACAAACGGACTTTCAAAGTCATATCTGTTGTCAACTAAATTTATAATATCTGATTCGCTTCCGGTTTCAACAATATCAATATATCTTTGTAACAGAGCAGTTAACAATGTGCGCCCATCAGAGCTTAGCCTCTCCTGTATCTGGTTAATGTATTTATCAGATAAACTCCATGCAGCCCTGCCCCCTATCTGGAAATGTTCTTCCTGAGTTACAGGGCGTTGCTCTATTCTCCCGCTTATAAATCCTTTTACCATTTCCATAATGCCCTGATTTTCGTTTATAGGTAAAATTTCCTTACCATTATAAAGCAAGGAAAAATCCCAGATAACTAAAGCTGCTTCCGATGTAAATATCTGCTCGGTTCCGGCAAGAATATCCGCTTCATCCCCTTCCCTTATCTCTGCAACAGCTGCTTCAGGGAATACTATCTCTATGCAATCACCTTTCTCAATCGCAGGTATTTTTGCATGCATTCCTATTACATATCTTTTTACAACACTAAATCCAATAGTTTTACAATGTTTTCCCAAGAAAGCTCTTTTTTGGCTATCCGGCAATAATACTATTAAGACTTCGCCAACATTAGGATTAGCAGGAATATTTCTTATTAAATCCCTGATCTCCTCGAGCCATTCGCTCTTAATATCCCCTTCGTAACCAGATAAATCCAATCTTACCCCGTTTAATTTATAGGTTTCTATAGCTTTTTTAATATCCTTCTTGACATCTTCCAGGCTCTGGCCTGTCCACTTATATTCAAAAGGTACGGCAATATCAAATTTATTTGCAAACTCCACATAATCACCCAACTCAGATAAATCCTTCATTTCTCCGGATTCATCAAACAATTCGGTTACCAGAAGGACGTTAGCTTTCATCTCGCCAAGTAATCTTATATATTCCCTTAAATTGCCAAAACTCGCCTTATCGCTTACATTGAAACTTGCCCCAGAGTTTGCCCTTGGCCTTGTAACAGAGCCTGTCTTGCTTATTGCTTTAGAATAAACAAGTGTACCTATATATTGCATCGCGGGAATATCCGACCTAATAAATCTTGTAAGCAAGGACTCCCTTAACACCAAATCTCCCAGATAATATGGAGGTAACTCCTGAGCCTTGGTTGCTATGATAGGGCTTTTTTCAGCATTCAAACTGACTCCGAATTTGGCAAACTCGCTTCTTACGATATGATCGTCATAAATTTTTTTGATTACAGCAAAAGAAGCCTGCTCATAAAATCCTTCAAGTTCTGCTTCTGAAATGTCCTGATACTCATAAGTAAAATATGCTGCAACAGGCGAGTTTTCATCAGAAGGATCAACGCGGCCAACCATCAGTTGTACTGTATAATCATTTTCATTATATTTAAAATCTACGTTGTATAAATCACCCATTCCTTCGTTCGTACGCTCCGGAGAATATGGTAAAACAGGTATAACATTCATCCCGAGTTCAATTATTTCTCTGGTTTTTGCATCATTATAATCCAATGAGTTTCCGGGAACATAAAACAGAGGCACATCAGCAACTTCGGGTTCGTTTGCCTCTACCCAACTGCTAGTGTTAACTATTTTCTCAGCCTCCGTAAATGCAGAATATACAGGGCCTCTTACCGGATTAGCATTAAACGCGTTAACCACAAGCTTTCCTATAGGGACATTAATGATTTCAGGCGCTTTTTTAAGGACAAAAATTGAATGCGGTAGGGCACTGAACCTGCCCTCATAAATACCTATATGATCTTTCCTGTGAACTTCAAATCCTGCTTCTGAAAAAATATCCATCCATTCTGACTCGGAATGATAATTGCCTGTAATGGGCACATATGTATTCCCTCCCATTACATGATTTGCATGCCAATCGAAAATTGTATATGCAACCTTTTTTTCTTCACCATAAAGTTCTCTAACTTGCTCAGCCAGACCACCTCCATCAAATCTGGGTTTTCTGGAGTAAAGCGCAACATCTTCAAATATTATTAACTCACCGCCGGGCTTTAACAATCTATAAGCCTCATCTAGAATAGACATCATCACATCTTCGGGCATATGATGCAAAGCAGCACTTATCAAAATCTTATCTGCTACCCCCTCCCCTTCTATAGAGACTGTACCGGGCTCTGCGGCGTCTTGCTGGATGTATCTGATTTTTGCGTCATCTATACCAGGATCTGCTGCAAAATCAGTACCTATAAACGTTGGTATATTTTCTTCCGGCACATCCGCATTTCTCATATCCTGCACTAGTTGGTGTGCGATATTATGATTTCCACATCCTATGTCAATAACAACCGAATCTTCACTAAACCCCCCTTTAAGAATAACAGGTTTTAAGATATCATATTTAACAGGTTTTTCTATCTCTGCTTTTCTTGAAAATATTCTATAAAATTTATTCCCGGGTTCTGTCCATCTGAAACCTGACTTATACAATTTTTCCCTTGCCTCATCAAAATTTCCTGATGATCTGATAATATCAACCATCTGTTCCACTTCTTCTTTTGTTATTCTTTCCCCCCCTACCTCAAACTGCCCGAAACAAAATGTCATTAAATCATTCAGGAACTCATTTACCCCTTCTCTTTCTCTTAAATGAAATATACAATAAACACCCATATCTATTGTTTCCAATGCATTATCCAGTTCATCCAAAACCTGTATATATTTTTCCCGTGCTATTTCTCTTTCTTCTATAGCTTTTCTTCTTTTTTCTCTATCTTTGGCAGACGGCCTTCCCGGTTTACGTTTTTTTTCTTTTTTTAGCATCAGAGCAATGAATGCATCATGTGCTGCCCTGACTCTGCCGGCAATATCCTCTAATTCTTCTAGAGTAACTGATTTTATTTGCTCTACACTTAGAGTTAGTAACTCTCTATCGCTTTGAACCATTTTCCTATTATGTAATGTATGGCGGACAGCATCTCCTCCTTCAAGCTCTGCGAATTCAGCATCCAGCGGGTTTTCATATCCTGCCATTAAAGCAGCGAAACCATGGCGGATATGAGATGCATTTATTTGCCGGTGGAATGCCTTTATATGCCTTGATAACTTATTTGATTGATTTGCTGATAATTCGGCTATAGCTTCTGTTAGGCCAGCTGACGGCATTTCACCTGTAATCATTGAAAGCGCAGCTACGACTTTATCTTTAATAGCAACCATCCCTCTTGTCCGTTCGCGCCGGCGTTGATTCCTAAGTGCAATCATAGAAAATGCTCTTGCCATTTTATCATCTGATGCGGCAATCTCATTTAGAATTCCCTTAAATATTTTAATCTGCTTAAAATCTTTTTCATAATCTAAAATTAAAATGAATGCATCAGCAAGCAATCCTTGTCCCAATAAATCCAAATCCTCAAGTATTGTCATCTCAATAAGCTCTTCTTTATATTTACTTAATAGCGAAGCATCAATCTCCTGTTTGGAAAGTTCATCTTTTATTAATGCAGAAATAACTGATATTTTTTGCAGACCACCTGCGAATCTGAAGTTTTGTTTATCATTATAAAAATCTTTTATTATACTTTTATAAAATTCCTGCCTGCTATCTGTGAATTCTGAATAAAGTGATAGAGCTACAATGTTCTCTCCTTCTTGTCTAACAGAAGAAGTCGCAATCTGCTTTAATAAAGTTTTATAACCCAATTGAATGCTTTTATCTTCTGATATGTGATAGTAGATATAGTTATACATGGCTTTTTGATCTTTATCCATATGAACTTTACTAATCTTTAAGCTTTTCTTTCCTATGGATTTAACTAATTTCTGAAATTCGTGTGCATCCACGAACTCCTGCCATGCCTCTTCTCCTGCAGACAGAGCTCTAACCAATGCATACAGCTCATACTTCGGAGCAAAAAATACAGAAATCCAGGATTGAATTAATCGATAAATAAAACTATATTTTTTCATCCATGCCGGTATTCTATATTTCCTGAAAAAGGCTTTCTCTGTTTTACCGTAGCTCAACTTAACCGGTAAATCATCTATTGATACCAGCTCTGCCCTATTTTCCTCTTCAATATATTTAAACTTCAGAGATTTTCTATTTCTTGTAAATATGAAATGATTATCAGTATAACTAATATTGACTTTCCCAACCTTAACTCCAGATTGCTGTTTTAGTTCATCAGCATAATTCTCAAATAAGGCTTCCATTCTTTCTACTATAACTTCCGGAGAAAGGCCCTGCGAAACAAGATTTGTTAATTCAGCCTCAGCTATAGACCATAACTTATAACTAATCGGGTTTTCGGATAGGTTTAAAAGTGCGAGGGAGCTGCCAAGCATTTTTGCCTGTATGCGGGTGTCTTTTTTATATACTGATTCTGAAAAACCGGCATCTTTAGTTACATTCGGGGTAATTATAACATATGATATCCTTCTGTCTTCAAGCCTTTGGGCAAGGCCAGGGGTATGGAACCCTCCCGTAACTATTACTACAATCTCATCGGTATCACCCAATGATTCAATAGCTTTTTCCCGCTGATTATCATACGATGAAGTAAATACATTGCAAGGGGCTATTTCTTCACATTTGCCAAGACAGTTTGACAGGAAACAGTCATTTCTTGCGATATTAGCCCTGTAAAATTCGTCAAATAAATCCGAT
>JAFGIL010000064.1 GCA_016929635.1 Endomicrobiales bacterium | reverse complement strand
TGGTTTGCCCCTGTATTTTGCCTGTAATTACATCGCCATCATTTAAGTAAATTGTCTCTGCTAACACTCCCGCAGGAGAAAGCAACAAGAATAAAATAAAATAAATCATCTTATGATATTTTTTTAGCACCTTGGATAATCCCCTTTGTTTAACCCATTATTGGATAACTTTAATATATTCATCAACTCTCCGCTTCAATTGCCCGTCCGGTTCAATTTCCAGGAAAGTTTTGAGATATTTTTTTGCTTTATCATATAATTTTAAATCCATATAAGCAACACCTATATTGTAATAAGCAATAGAATAATCCGGATTAATCAGGAGTACTCTTTCCCACTCATCTATTGCATCCATGTTTTTGCCCGACTTATACAACTCCGCTCCCTTAAAAATATAACTGTTAGCCAGCTCCATGTTATTTTTCAGCACTGATTCATATATTTTCCTGGCTTTCCCTCTTTTATTAGAAACCCAGTAAACATCGGATAACTCCCTGTATGCATCCATATCCTCCGGAAAATGCTCAATATATTTCATAAAATATTTTTCAGCATTGTTAAAATCCTTCTCTGCTTTATATACGAGCCCTAAATTATATATTCCAGAATCATAGTCAGGATATATATCCAGCAATGACAAAAAGGTTATTTTTGCATCAGCAATAAACCCATTTCTGTAATAAAGCAATCCAATGTTATTCAAAAGCCAGTTTATGTCGTAAGCTGTCCCGGCTGCCTTCTTAAGGCACAAGACAGCGTTTTTTGCGGCACCCCTTTCCAGATAATCCCGAGCCATAATGTAGGAATATACTCCAACCAGCTCTCTTTCCTGATATTCGCTAAAAACCTGCATATGGGTACCTCTCAGGTTATATAAATTCCACAGATTAGCGCTATCGTAACTCTTAGCTGAGGTCTTGTTTTTTACGCGATAAACCAACCCCGTTTTTTCCATAGGCAAATCAACGGCAGTGTCTTCCTTCAGAAAAGTCAAATAGTAGGTGGGGTTTGGATTAGCCCTTATTATTTTGCTTTCCACTTCTTTTCTGGTGCTTAGCCATTTAGTTTTATCGCCAATGATATTAAAACCATCCCCGTAGATATTTTCAAAAACGTTTCCCCAGCAGTCATATATTTTAAGGTCATTTCTTACTCCCCGGACTTTCTGCAGATAAAGAGTGGTAAACAAAGACTCATCACCTGCTTTCTGGATAAAAAGCACCGAATCTTTTTCCAAAAATGACACTATATTCTTTGCAAAGTCATAGGCCAGGAAGTTATCCCTCTGATAATTCAGCTGAAAACCCGAAGCAACGTTGAACAATCCTGATACCAAAACCAATAAAAGCAGCGCGGTTTTTACGGCTACCCCGGATTTTGACAGCATGCCTTTCAAGCCTATCCCCAACCATAAACACAGTATCATATAAGACGGTAAGTAGTATACATTTACTATGCTCAATCTTTCCGGATTATACTCAAATTGAAGCATATAAATTAGCAATACACTGTTTGTTAGAAATACAGCAGAGAAAACCCAAAAATAATTCCTGCACTTTTTAAAAGAAATCCATATACCCACAAATACGGGAATCAAAAAAACATTAAACTGCTTTATAACACCCAAAGAATAATCCTTCAGGAATTTTATCTTCTCTGTAAGCAATATGTCTTTGCCTAACTCCAGGCTTCTGTACTGCTGACGTAAAACATGATTAAAGAAGGCGATAAGCCCTTGAGGATTCCCCCAGTCAACCGGAGGATTTATTGCAGACCTTACGGGAAGATAAAGATAAACAGAAATACCCAGAATAACAAAACATAAAGAGAGCAAAATCACTTTCAGATCAACAAGTTTTCTATTAAAAACTATCAGTAAAACAAAACCTACTGATGCAAGTATCATTAAAGGATAATGATTACCCAGAGATAACCCAAACACTAAAGCAAAAAGATACAAATACTTATTATCTTCGGCATTGTTCCATAAAAAAAGTAAATAAAGACAAAAAACAACAAAAAAAACATTTAAGGCATATACTTCGGATATAATAGACTGCGACCATACAACCCTATTTAAAGCAAAAATAATCGAACCAACAAATGATGCAATGTCATTTTCCGTAAGTTTTTTTAGCAATAAAAAGACTATGATAACAGCTAATCCAGAAAAAAACATTGAGGCAAATGAAACACGCCATGCATGGTTGCTAAAAGGTATAGAACTAAATAACTTTCCAATGAGGCAGTAGAGCGGATATCCGGGAGGATGAGGTATGCCCAGGGTTGAGGCAGCTGTGATGAACTCTCCGCTGTCTCCAACTGTAACTGTTGGCGGGCTTGTTAATATGTAAATGAGGATTACTATGCAGGCTAATAATATTTTCATTTTTCAATAGTTTTTGCTTTTTCATCAAACGCTTATTTGGAGATGAACTCGCCAAACCCGTTTAAAACAAGGATTGCGGAAACAAGGCCTGCTGTTTCAACACGAAGGATTCTCTGACCCAGGGAAACCGGAATTATGCCTGATTTTTCAGCCAGTTTTATTTCATCCATAGTAAACCCGCCTTCCGGTCCTATGAATATATTGGCTTGTGTAAGTTTCGTCACTTCGGCTTTTGAAGAAAGTGCACCGTAAAGAGGCTCCCATCCTTTATTGATATTGGAAGCCCCTTCCCATGGAATGATATTAAATGCATCAGATGAGATATTTTTAACTGCAGCGTTAAACTCTATCGGGGTGGAGATTTCCATAATGTCCTGTCTCAAGCATTGCTGACTTGAAGATAAAGAGAGTCTTTCCCATCTTTTTTGTTTTGATTCCGGTACTTTTTTTACAACGCTTCTTTCAGTTATCAAAGGGAACAGTTTTGAAACGCCGATCTCCGTAAACTTCTCCACAAGCCAGTCGAAACGCTCGCCTTTTGGAACAGACTGGTACACATTCAACTTTATCCTGGTAGGCTTTAATTCTTCTTCCTTTATAATTCGTCCCGATACTTTTAGCTTATCAACATTCTCAATGCATACAAGATAGGATTTGCCTGTACCGTCAAAAAGCCGAATTTCATCACCTTTCTTTACGCGTCTTACGTTTGTTAAATGATGTGCTTCGGCTCCTTCGATTACAAAACTGCTTTGTTTAATGTTTTTTGGTGGAATAAAAAAATGTGGCATTATCCTCGAACATTATGGGGACAGACACTTTATGTTTTATATGTTTAAGAAAAACATGTTTTTAAAAGCTTGTATAAGTCTGAGTAGTGAAAACATATAAAACATAAAGTGTCTGTCCCTATCCTCCGAACATTTTTTTAAAGATATTTGAAGAATCGTTTTCCTTAATTCCTGATGCCCGGGCAAAATCGCGCAACGCAGCTTTCTGCTCTTCATTTAAAACCTTGGGTACCTCAACATTCGCTTTAACTAAAAGGTCACCCTTGCCTCTTTTACCCAAATGAGGGAATCCCTCATTCCGGACCCTGAAAACAGTTCCCGGCTGGGTTCCCGCAGGGATTTTTAATTTGATTTTACCGTCAATAGCAGGCACCTCAAAATCCCCTCCGAAAACAGCTTCGGGAAAGTTCAATTTTAACTCAGTGTGCAGGTTATCACGTTCCCTTTTAAAATGCGGGTGCTCTTTAAGTGAAATAACTACGTATAAATCACCGGGAGTACCGCCTTTAGGTGGCACGTCCCCCGCACCGGCAACTCTTAATGAAGTACCCTCATCAACTCCCGCAGGTATTCTTACCTTTATTGATTGTGAGCTTTTTTTCTGTCCTGTTCCGCGGCAAACAGTGCACGGTGAACTTATAACTTTACCCTGTCCTCCGCATTGCGGGCACGTCTGGGCAAATGAAAAAAATCCCTGATTGAAACGAACCTGTCCCTGACCCTTGCATTTAGGACAAACTTTTGTTGAAGTCCCGGGTTTTGCACCGGAACCATTACACTCCGAGCATATTTCATGGCGAGATGCATCAATGGGTATCTCAGCACCTTTTGCTGCCTGTTCAAGCGTTAACTCAAGGTCATATCTTAAATCAGCACCGCGTGCAGAGCGCGAAGACCTGCGCCTTCCCCCGCCGCCGAATATATCTCCTATAAAATCACCGAAAATATCGCCTACCGAAGAAAAATCCCCGAAATCACCAAAGCCTTCAAACCCGCCGTAGCCTCCGGCGCCCGGAGGAGCAGCTCCCATGCCTGCATGGCCAAACTGGTCATACATCTGTTTCTTTTTGGGGTCAGAAAGCACCTCGTAAGCTTCGTTGGCTTCCTTCAGCTTGTCTTCAGCTTCTTTGTTTCCTGGATTTTTATCCGGATGGTTTTTTAAAGCTATCTTCCTGTAAGCTGCCTTTATCTCATCAGCTGAAGCGCCTTTCTGCACTCCTAAAACTTCGTAAAAATCTTTTTTCATTTGATAGTCCTAAGTCCTATGTCCTAAGTTCCAAGTCTAAAGTCCTAAGTCTTATTTTTATTTAAATAACGAATAAAACCACCAATCAGTTTTTTGACTTCATTAGATTTGTTGTAGATATTTTCGAATTCATCTTTTTTGATATATTTATTATCATGAGCTACATATAAATGCGATTGAATTTCAGTGCATGACCTTTTAGAATAATTTAGAAATCTTATAAATTCATTATCGGGTTGAGTGTCAAAACCTTCGGCAATATTTGCCATAACAGAAACCGAAGCTCTCTGGATTTGATCTCTAAAACCTCAATCTTCCGAAACAGAAGATTCTTTATTAGAAGTAATGCCGTAAATAAGTCTAGTTAAGTCTCTTGCTTCCTGCCAAGCTTTTATATCTTCGAATTTTGTTATTTTCATATATCAGTCTTATGTATGTCCCGGGTCCTATGTCTTTGACTTCGGACTTAGGACCCAGGACTAAATGACTTTATTTCTTATCATCCACAACTTCTGCATCTACTACATTATCGCCCTGTTGTCCTTCAGGCTCTTGTTGAGGCCCTG
Source organism: Endomicrobiales bacterium (assembly GCA_016929635.1). Taxonomy (GTDB): domain Bacteria; phylum Elusimicrobiota; class Endomicrobiia; order Endomicrobiales; family JAFGIL01; genus JAFGIL01. Next base: position 43,510 of record JAFGIL010000064.1, on the reverse strand, counting down.
AACCTGAACTGCCGGGTGCTGCTCCAACTCCGGCTTGCTGCTGCTGGGCTTTTGACTGGGCTTCCTTATATACTGCCTCTGCAAGTTTATGTGATGCGGCTGTAAGATTCTCTTTTGCTTTTTTAATCGAGCTTATATCTCCGCCTTTTATGGCTTCTTTTGCATCATTAAGCGCCTGCTCAATCTTAAGCCTTTCGTCCTGGGAAATTTTCTCGCCGTGTTCTTTCAGGCTTTTCTCAGTCGCATAAACCAACGCATCAGCCTCATTTTTCACCTCTATTTCCTCTTTATACTTCTTGTCTTCGTCTGCAAACTTTTCTGCTTCTTTTACGTATTTGTCCACCTCGTCCTTGGAGAGCTTTGTAGATGAAGTAATCCTTATTGACTGCTCCTTACCGGTTCCCAAATCCTTTGCATGTACGTGAAGAATACCGTTTGCGTCAATATCGAACTTGACTTCAATCTGAGGCACTCCTCTCGGTGCAGGCGGAATTCCTTCCAGATGAAACCTTCCCAAAGATACGTTATCCTTTGCCATTGGACGTTCACCCTGAAGTACATGAATCTCAACAGCAGGCTGGTTATCAGCCGCTGTTGAAAACACCTGTGACTTGGCAGTAGGTATCTTTGAGTTTCTTTCAATAATAGGAGTACGCACTCCACCTAAAGTCTCAACGCCTAAAGTTAGAGGTGTAACATCGAGCAACAGAATATCTTTAACCTCGCCGGTTAAAACAGCAGCCTGAATCGCAGCTCCTGTGGAAACACACTCCATAGGATCAACGCCTCTTTCCACCTTTTTACCTACATGGTTTTCAACAAACTTCTGCACTATAGGCATGCGGGTAGGCCCGCCTACAAGGATAATCTTGGATATCTGGCTCGCTTTAAGCTTTGCATCACTTAATGCAGTATCAATGGAGCTGGTACATCTGTCAACAATTGATTGAACAAGCTGTTCCAGCGTTGCACGGGTAAGCTTCATTGTCAGATGTTTTGGCCCCGAAGAGTCTGCTGTTATAAAAGGCAGGTTGAGGTCTGTCTCAAGTACTGTTGAAAGCTCAATCTTTGCCTTTTCAGCAGCTTCTTTTAAACGCTGCATTGCCATTTTATCGTTACGCAAATCTATTCCGTTTTCTCTTTTGAACTGTTCTGCAATATAGTCTATCAAGGCGTTGTCCATGTCAGTTCCGCCTAAATGGGTGTCTCCGGATGTCGATAAAACCTCGAATGTACCTTCGCTTCCCATCTCCATTACGGTGACGTCCAGGGTGCCTCCGCCGAAATCGAACACCAGTATCTTCTGTTCATTGCCGGCTTTGTCAATTCCGTACGAAAGAGATGCTGCTGTCGGCTCATTTACCAGCCTTACAACCTCAAGCCCTGCTATGGCGCCTGCATCTTTGGTTGCCTGACGCTGATGGTCGTTAAAATAAGCTGGTACTGTTATTACCGCTTTTGAAATCGTTTCGCCCAGATATGCCTCAGCGTCCCTTTTAATCTTCTGCAAAACAAAAGCTGATAACTGCTGAGGAGTATACTCCTTCCCGTGTACTTTATACTTGTAATCCTCTCCCATTTTTCTTTTAAATGCCGTTAGTGTTCCTTCCGGGTTGGTTACTGCCTGACGGCGTGCAGGCTCACCAACCAGCAGCTGACCGTCTTTAGTGAATGCCACGTATGAAGGGAATGCCTTTCCCCCCAATGTGGTACCTTCCGCAGACGGTATCATGGTAGCTTTTCCTGCTTCCATAATTGCTGCTGCAGAGTTTGATGTTCCTAAGTCAATTCCTATAATTTTTGCCATATTATTGTCCTCCTTTATTTTTCATTTTTTCCTTTTGAAACTTTTACTTTTGCAGGTCGTATTAATCTTTTATTGAAGATATATCCCTTTTGTAATACCTCCAATACTTTTCCTTCTTCCTCCTCACTCCCGATTTGCTCGACTGCTTCATGAAGGTTTGGGTCAAACTTTTCCCCAAGGCTCTCTATCTCTTTTACGCCTTCGCTGGTAAGCATCTTTGCAAACTCTATTTTTATTAACTCAAGCCCTTTTAGAATACTTTCAGGACTTGCGTTATTCTCTATGCTTTTATAAGCCTGCTCTATAACATCAAGCAGCATAATCTGCTTTAAAAGTATCTCTTCCTTGCCCCAGAGCCTGTGAGTCTGCTTTTCCTTTTCTGTCCTCTGCCGGTAATTCTCAAACTCAGCCTTTAGCCGCAGCAGCTGGTCATAGTACTCTTCAGCCTGCTTCTTCTTTTCCTCTAAGGATTGTTTTAAAATATCCAACTCAGAAACCTTCTGGTTTCGCAGTGTCTCATATACGGCTTGAATATCTTCTTTATTGTTATTATTTTCAGTCAATCCGACCTCCATCTAAAAATCTAGTGTGTTCCTTCCATTGTTTGCAAAAAGATCTTAAATCCCTGCCATACACTCTTAAACTGAATCCAAGTTCTAAATTTTGATAAAAACCGCAGCGTATTAAAAGGATTGAGATAAAATTTAAAATAAATATTCCTGCAGAATTTTTCCACAAAATTTTTATTTAAGTTTTCTAGTATACAAATATTATCAATAGAATGGAAATGATCCCAATCTATATTCTCAGCATTATGATAATTTCTTTCCAAATAATACTTAAACAACTCTGAACCCGGATAAGGAAATGGTATACTAACGCGTATCCTGTCAAAAGGAAGAGAGCTTATAAAATCAGCAGTCATTTTAATATCTTCTAAAGTCTCCTCAGGATAACCGATTAGAAAAAAACCAGTTGTTATAAAACCAAGTTTATTGCATAGCATCACTGTCTCTTTTGCTTTTTCAAGATCTAAAGATTTATGGACCATTTTCAGCATTCTGGGAGAACCAAACTCTATACCAATTCCTATAGAATAACACCCCGCTTTTTTCATCAATCCTAGAAGCTCTTTATCAAGTTTATCGGCTCGTACTCCATTAGGCAGACTCCAGGAAATATCTAATTTGCGATTAATCATCTCATTACACACATTGACCGCATGGTCACGGTAAAAAGTAAAATTATCATCTACTATTTGTACTTCTTTGATCCCGAACTCATCTTTTAGATATTCTATCTCATCCACAAATTTTTTTGGATCACGCAGATACATCTTATTTCCAAGAACTGCTCTCCCCGCACAAAATGTGCACTCATATGGACATCCTCTTGAGGAAATAACCTGTGTAACAGGCTGCTCTTTTGCAATAAATCCATGAATCCGCCCTTTTTGATAATCAAGGGGGTTTAAAACGTCCCAGGGTTTTTTCAGATTATCCAGATCACTTATAAAGTATGAATTATTAGCCCTGATGCCGCCCTCATTGCGATACACAAGTCCGGGAAGAGACTCTAAAGCAGACCCAGTATAAAGTGCTTTTAATAATCCGGGAAATGATTCTTCCCCTTCCCCAACTATTACGAAATCCACAAATTTATATTTAGCTAAAATTGTCTTTGCTAAAACACTGGCATGAGGCCCGCCCAATATAATTAATGTATCCGGACTCAGAGCATTCACCAACTCCGCCATCTTAATCATACTGGAATGTTGAAAAGTAAATCCAGTGATACCTACTACTTCCGGCTCAAATTCTTTTAAAACATCCCTTAACACAGGAATATAATCATCATAAAAAGCAGAGTCAAAGATTCGAACCCGATGCGCATCTGACTTTAAAGATGCCCCAACATATCCTACTCCTAAATTAGGCATTGAATATCCAAAAATGTTATCTTCCTGTGAAGGAATACATAATAGTACTTTATTTGGAAAAGAATTAAGTCTATAATTTTTCATATATTAATAATTTATTTAGCCCCCGACCTTTGAAAGCAGTTTGTTTACAATTTTTGTCACTGCACTGACAATTGCCATCATCTTCGGATACTCCATACGTTTGGGCCCGATTATGCCCAGAACCCCTAGGGGCCTTTCATTATCTTTGTAAATGGAACTCACCACACTCAAATGCTGAAAATCCTTGCATTGAGTTTCTGAACCTATCAATACACTGACTCCTTTTCCGGATATATTATCGTTCAATATCTGAATAAGCCTGTCTTTATCTTCGCTTAGGCTTAAAAGGCATCTCATAGATTCATAATCGTGAAATTCGGGAAGAACTAAAACGTTCTTTGTTCCCTCCAGATAGATTTCATCCTCTATATCAAAAATGTACTTGCTAAGATTTCTGGCTATACTGATCACTTCCTTCTCTTCTCTTTCAAAATCATCTAATATTTCAACTACTTTTTGCTTTATATTTGATAAATTCAAATCTTTTAAATTATCATTCAGTATTCTGTTTAGTCTGTGCAATTTATCAAAAGGCACGCTGGCTTCGATTATTTTATGCTTTACTAATCCTGTATGAGTTACAAAAAGAATCAGGAGCCTGTTCTCAGATACCTGTGCTAATTCAATGTATCTAAGTTTATTGCTTTCCGGCTTCGGGGCAACTATAAAACCGGTATAATGAGAAAGGCTCGAAAGCGCACGCGAAGTCTTTGACAGTAAATCCTCCAGCTCCCTTATCCTGCCCTGATACTCATGCCGAACTCTGTCTTCCTCATCTAACACCAGTTTCTGCAGTTCAATTAGCGAATCAACATAGGAACGGTACCCTTTATCAGTAGGTATCCTTCCGGCTGAAGTGTGAGGATGAGACAAATAACCCTCCTCCTCAAGTTCAGACATAAGACTGCGGATAGTAGCCGGGGATAAATCGAATTCATAATCCTTGGTAATAATCTGCGAACCCACCGGTTTTGCCGTCTTGATATATTGATGAATAATAGCCTGAAGAATTCTTTTTTTTCTTTCCTTCAATATTTCAGGATCTACATGCCTCATTTCTTACCTCACTTCGTTCGGTTTGCATACCTGCCTGCCGTCACGCAGGGATTGATCAGAGATGTCCATCTGCGATCATCTGTGTTTCTAATCTGTGATAATCTGCGTTTAATATAATTAGCACTCTGATTGTTTAAGTGCTAATATTATATCACCAATTCCAAATTTTGTCAAGTCGGATTATATGTTTTTCTATTCCTTATATACTAATAAAAAATCCCCCTAAACAAACTTGTTTTTAGGGGAATTCAGCAGGAACTGCGAAATAGATAATGTATTATTTCTTTTCTACCAGCTCAATCTCTCCTGCAAGCTTAATCCTAAATTTTTCAACGAATACTTCGTATAGTAAATAGTATATACCGAAAACCAAAACAGGAAAAAAAGCCATAAAATGAGACAAAACCGCAAAAGACAGGGCTCTTTCACGCCCCACATTAAAAATGCCCAACGCAAATAAACAAAAGAACTCCCAGGTACCAACATAACCTGGTGAAGACGGAATGGCTACGCTTAAGACAGTTATTGCTAAAATCAAAAATACATTCCAAAAAGCTAATTGAATGTCTATTGACCTAAGCAGAAGAAATGTTACTGTTGCTGTCAAGAATACCCAGTTTCCCAAAGTCAAAGGTATAACCTTGGTTATAACCTGCCTATCTTTCAAAAACAAAATTGTTTCGTTCATCGTTTTTAGTATCCGCCTTATTTTCTCATTATTACGGATAAAACCTATCTTATTAATGTAGTGTTTAAAAATATAATTAAACTTTATAAACGAAATTATTCCCGCTACTACCAAAGCAAATACCAATATTAATGCGCCTGTTTTTACCTGTCTAGGCAGGACAATAAAATATGAACTTACTATGAGCATAAGTACGGGAGGTATGAAATCCATTATACGTTCCAGAATAACTGTAGTAAAAACGTAACTTTTAGACATGTTGCTTTTTAAAGAAAGATAGTATCCCTGGAATATATCCCCGCTTCTGAAAGGCAGAAAAGCATTAAGCGTTAACCCCATTGCCGTTGCTTTAAAAAAATACTTCCATGGTACATTTTCGTATTCCCTCCCAAGAAATTTCCACCTGTAACTCCTTAACATTAAGCTGAATACAGAAAGTACAAATGCCAAAAATAAAAACCCCATGTCAGCATTCAAAATTATAGTTAAAACCTCTTTAATATCAGCTTTTCTAAAAGCAAGCCACAAAAAAAGGATACTGACAGTTAGACCAATGGACAATTTGAATATTTTTTTCATATCTGAAATACTCCAATACAATTATATTTTTTCAACTAAAGATTTTATCCTTTTCCACCTTTCGGAATTATAAATATATCCGTCCAGGAAAAAATTTTTAGGTATTATATGCGTTTCCTTCGCTTCTTCTTCAGACAATATTTTATACAGATATACATTATTATATGGGTTTCCGGCATAATTCTCCCAAGCCTCGGGTTTTAGCTTCCTTATGGAATAAAGGCCTTTTTCCCTGTGAAAAGCCGAGATATCACCGGCTTCGTTATATATCTGTACTATATATTTCTTCCAGAATCTGTCAAGAATCTCCAGGTCATCCGGCTCAAAACTCATTATATCGTAAGCAGAGAGCCGTTTCGCTTCAGGAACGTTCAGCAAAATATGAGTAATCCCTTCTCTTTTTATGTTCTTGCACAATTCTTCCTCATCTTTTGACTCATTCAACAGTAATACCAACGGATTGTGGTCACTTGTGGTGTGAGTAACGAACTTTCTCTGTATATGATACCCCCTGCATTCACCCATAAACAGGACTTTTGCATCCATTGGTAGATTTTTATTTGCCCAGTCAACAACCTGGAAATAAGGGCTTGGATAGCTTTGCCTGTTGATCGAAAGATATTCCTTTTTGCTTATATTACCCAACACAACCCTTAATGGATCCATAGTCATAAATTCGGTAACAGATATAAGAGTAATGTTCGACAGGCATATCAATCCGAAAAATATATAAATTATTCCCTTTACGAAACTGTTGATTCTTGTTTCGGTTATGAAATAGGCAAAAATGATACCTGTCACCGGCATAAGAGGGATTATGTACCTAAAGTACGTCCGCACAGAAAACCAGCATAAATAATAAATCAGAGAATACCATAAGAGTAGCCTTATTTTAGTATCTATTTTCTTGAATAAAAACGGGAGGGGCAGACATAAAAGCCACACTGCGCCTGATAAAGGCTCCTGTGTCTTTTTACCCATAGTCATATTCCACGGGAGTGTTAGAAAATTCTTTATGCTTCTGTCCGGTTTTGCCGGATCCCTGAATTGTATCGGGTCGTCCTTTACAATGGTTGTGATACCTTTATTAAAATTTACCCCGTACGGATACGTCGGGACTCCCGTCGCAAAATAATTCCTGATCAAGTAAGGCAATACTAATACAATCGAAATTATCCCTATAAAGCATGCGCTTAATACAGCCTTTTTTATACCGGTTTTATTTATTATTGAGTAAACAAGAATAACAAATACAATGCTGATCAGTGAGAAAATACTTAAATATTTGCCTCCAATAGCCACACCGCAGAAAATAGCTGATAGTATAAGCCAGAAACTCTTTTTTTGTGCTTCTTCAGTTATGTATCGTATTAAACTTAAGGCTGCAAGTGTTTCAAAAAAAGCAAGCCCCATCTCAATCGCTGTTTTCCACATAACCATTGAAACAAAAGGGACTGCAAACAAGATTACGACAGCCAGCAATCCCATAGCATTAGAAAAATATTTCCTACTCCACCTGTAAACCGCAAATGCCGACAATATGCCAAAGGAAAAATGAAGAAGCTTTGCGGTTATATCACTGCCGAACATAAGGCCGACCAAATAGACAATATGTATGTTAACAGGATAATAAGAATACTCGAAATTCGTTATACTTGAAATCTTATGATGATTCAGCCAGTATTGAGGCACGGTCAAGTGATATTTCAGAGAGTCATAAAAAGTCTCATACGAAAGTGCCCCAAGAAAAACATAAAACAGCTGGAATACAGTAAGTAAAACAAGTATTTTAAGAAGCATCGATGTTTTTTCAAAGGATATAAAAATACCTGGTTTATTTCCATATATATTCTTCAACCCGAAAATCAAACCTATTGATAAGACTATTAAGACAATAAAGTTATATAAATATCCCAATGAACCTACTAAAAGCAAAAAATAAATAATCGCGGCCAAGCCGATGCCTAATACATAAAAAACGTCATCCTTTTCCAAATATTCTAATTTAAAAAGCCCGGCAACGAGTTTTCCTATTCCAAACGAAGAAACAAAAAATGAAATAACGAATATTATTGAGAAGAAATAACCCAAAATATTTGAAAAAACAGCAGAAGTTACAGGAACCGAGTAAAATCCAAAAATATTATCAATATTAGCCGGATATACCTTCATATAATTTGCAGTAACTACATAAAACCATACCGCCAACAAAACATATAATATCCCTGAAGGAAGGATATTAACCGGATATTCTTTCTGCAAAGGCTTATTTTTTACGTTCTTCTTCATTATTGATCCCTTCTTTTTATGAACCCTTTAAAAAACGGCAATATAGTTTTTACAATTTTATCAAAAACCGACTTTGGATGAAGTATCATACTGAATATAAGAGCGAAAGCATATTTCGGGTTATTAAGATAATATGAGATGTACATCTGTGTCCTGAGCCTGTTGAGCACATTCGTAGGTATGTTGGATAAATTAATTATGGACTCTTCCTGATTAAACCTCTTCCAGTCGTATTTTTTTGATACTTTATTCTCCTGTTCCAGCCTGCACCATATGTTGCTTCCGGGATACGGCGTAAAAACATATATTTCGGGAGTAACAAGTGAGGTTTCTTTGAGAAACTTTTTTGACAGTTCCACGTCTTCTATGGTTTCCCCGGGAGCTCCGAGTATTATATTCCCATGCATAAGCAATCCGGCTTCCTTTACTCGCTTAACAGCTTTACGAGAGTCTTCCAGTTTATACCCTTTATTCAAAACATCAAGAATTTTCTGTGAGCCGCTCTCAAAACCTATTGTAACAGACCTACATCCGGCACGTTTTGCAAGTTTAAAAGCATCGGGTTCGGTCTCAAGTATCTGTTCAACCCTTGCGCTTGTTCCCCACACTATATTGTTCAACCCTTCCTTGATTAATAACTCTGATACCTTCACTACCCGTTCCTTGTCAGTCCAAAAATCGTCTTCCACAAAATACAGGGCCTCCACATCATAATCCTTTTTCAACAATTTTATCTCTTCCACGACTTTTTCAGCGCTGTTCGCCCTGTAGGGAAACTGCTTGAATGAATTATGGCAGAATATGCATTTACTGTGTGGGCATCCCCTGCTTGTCAATATATGAATAATCCTTTTGCTGGACGACACGTAAGGAAGATGCAGTATGTACGGAGCGTATTTTTTACAGTACATATACCTTTTCATGTTCATAAGATGCCTGGACGGCAAAGGTATATCATCCAGATTTTCGATATATCCGGCATCTATCACCTGATCTTTGGTTCTGCCGTTTACAATATCGAGCATTGCTTTTTCACCCTCGCCCCTGACCACAATATCAGCATGTTCCAAAGCCTCCTGGGGGAATATCCAGGGATGAACACCGCCCATTACCGTAAATATTTTGTTTTCCCTGCAAAAATCCGCTATTTCGTATGCATCGTGAATAACAGGAGTCGTGCCTGTGATGCCGACCATATCCGGCTTATATGAATTTATTTCTTTTCTAATGTTTTCTTCAGAGAGTTGGTCAAACACTTTTACCGAAATGCCATCTTTTTCCAAAACAGCAGCAATAAATCCCAGATTAAGAGGCTCCTGCACAGCAAACCTCTGGGATTTTCCCGGATTTATTAGCGCAACTCTTGGTTTCGAATTCATCGGACTATTCCTTTGCTATACCCTGTATATCCTGCAATTTTTGCATACTTTAGGTTGTTTGTTATTATGTATCATCTTTTTAAAGCTTTTAACTTTCTCTGAATTCCAGATATCCTTAAAATCTTCGGTGAACAAATTTCCCCATGCATTTTCCTTCTGAAAATTTCTGTCATTAGCCATATTTATTGCACAGCAAGGCTGTACGTGCCCCGTAACCAGAACAAACGGCTCCACCCATTTTGTGCAGTCGCGGATGTACTTGTCGCAAGTCACGTTCTCGTTCCAGTTTATGTACAAACCGTACTTATTTGCTTTTGCTATTACCGAATCCCGGAGTTCCGCAGGGATTTTCGGAAAAAGATGCAGTACTTCCTTAAACTGAAGCAGTGCGGTAAAATAAATCAAAGTTGCATAATTAGTATTATTTCTCGGAACAATGCTGTTAACCAAATCAACGTAATCCCCCATTTCCTTCATGTTTTCAGTGTTTACGATATAGTGAAACCAGATTTCAGGGGAAGGCGACCTGAGCTCTTCCTTTAATTTAAACATTGTCCTGATATTTTCTATGCTTTTATCAAAATTAGCTCCGGGACGAATCTTCTCATAGGTTTCCTTTGTTGCTGCATCCATAGACACCCATATCTTGTCTACCCCTATCCGGATTAACTCTTCGGCAATGTCTCTGTTTATCAAATCAAAATGATCGTAAAACTCAATAAACACGTGGCGTTCTTTCAAATATCTGAGAATCTTCATAAAATCCTTATTAAGAAAAGACGAGCCTATCCCAGTAAGCCCTATCCATTTAAGTTTTGGAAACTGGTCGACAACGTGTTTAAACTCATCGAATGACATATCTCTTGCAGGCTCGTTCCAGTAGGTATGTTCACAAATCAGGCATTTAAGATGGCACCGTGTTGTAACTTCAACTTCCATTGTCTGCGGATGAGGCGCCCAGAAAGGATTGATTCTATAGATCCAATCCGCAAGCCCAAGCCCTGCATCCCTTGTAAACATTGATGTCCACAGATAAACGTATGCTGCTTTGAACTGAAACGTTCTTATATAGTAAAATACGTAGCGAAGCCTGGACCAAATCATTGATAACAATCTTCGTCTTCTTCTATCCAATATTTCCACTATTTCCTCCGAGAATATTTTCTGCAGTTATCATATCTTCCGTATAATTAATGTTAAGATATTTTCCTCCTATTTCAAATGCATGTATTTTTTTACCATCCTGCAGCATCATCTTCATACTTTCGGCAAGCTCACGCCTTCCCGACTTCTTTGAATATGGTGTTTTCTGAATATATTCAAATATACTTTCCTTAAAAAAATAAGTCCCGCAACCTATCAGATCGTTCCACGGAACCTGCGGTTTTTCCTCCAGGTCCAGTACAAGATTGTTTTCATCCAGCTTAACAGAATAATTCTTCTTAACTTCCTCAATATTAGCTGTTTTATGCACGGCGATCATAGCATCATAATCCTTATGAGATTCAAAACGCTTTTTCATCTCTATATGGCGTGTTCCAGAGTATATTTCATCCCCTAATATGGTTATAAAAGGTGAATGCAGCTCATCCTTCATCAATAAAACAGCGTCGCTTAAACCGCTTTTTTTTGTACTATTGATGTTTAAATTCTCCCTGTACTGTATATTTACGCCATAATCTTTCCCTGTTTTAAAATAATCCATAAGTATATGTTTCTTATATGCAACAATAACATAAAGATTGGTAACATCCATGGATTTCAACATTGTAATTATATAATGGAGTATGGGTTTACCCGCGACCAGTGACATAGGCTTGGGCACGTCTTCACTATTTGCTCCAAAACGTATCCCTTTACCTCCGGCCAATATTACTGCTGTATCCATCTTTTATACTCCTTTTCCAACTGCTGTGTTATTTTTTCCTTATTAAACAGATTCATTGCTTTTTTTTGAGCTGCTATACCGTAATTTATCGCATCATTTTTATTTTCCAGTAAATACAGAATTTTCTCGGCAAAATCATGAGGATTGTTGTGATCTGCAAGCAAACCCTCTCTCTTATTCTCAATAAACTCCGGGATGCCTCCTATTGAACTTGCAACCATCGGCTTTGAGTATAGCATCCCCTCCATGACTATTAACGGAGACATATTTTCCCACTGTTCAGGCACTACGATCATATATGCCTTGCGGATTATATTTTCAATCTCCTTCCTGTCTTTCTTTTCAACGTCAAAAGTGACAAGTTCGGGGGGTAAATGATCTATGCGATTCATAATTTGTTCTTCATATTCCTTTTCCCACTTTACCTTTTGAGCAAGTATATCCAGCTTAACTTTATTTTTTTCCCACACTTCCTTAATGGCATTAATAAGCACATGCAGACCTTTCCTTTTCTGCAACCAGCCCATAAATAAAATGCTCTTATCCTCTTCGCTAAAATCTGCAGGTTTAATATCCTCTTCCATATTCGGAAGATGGATTACTGAAATGCGAGATTGCTCAATCCCGTAATCTTTCAATATTAATAATGAAGAATTAGAAAGAACTATAAATTCATCTACTAATTTTATCAAATTATCAAAATAACTTTTCCTTAAACTCACGAGAACTGCCTGTACAGGCCTCATCGTCCCGGGCAGGCACGGTAGACATTTCGCCGAATGATACAATCTACAAAACTCTTCCTTGTAATCATATAAGGTAGTTAACGGGCAGAAATACCAATAATCGTAAATTGATACTATCGTGGGAATTTTTAGTTCTCTGGCAGCTTTTAAAACGCCAAACGTAAGAAACTGAAAATTCCCGCAATGAATAATGTCCGGCTTTACCTCTTCTAAAACCTTCTTTGCGTTCCTGTAAGCTAAAGGGTCATATTGGAACACATACCATTTCAGTATTTCTATATACTTTTTTAAAAACGGGAATATGCTTTCCAGGGTTTTAATCTTATAAACTTTATCATTACCCGAACGTGAGCCGTTTTTAACATCCGCCGGCAGGGTCAAGAAATAAACGTCATGCCCTTTGGCTGACAACAATTTAGCTATATTATTTATGGCCCGTTCAGCACCTCCTGCGTGCGCATGATACCCGGGTAAATAATTAGTAACATAAACAATTTTCATAATAACTAAAAAAACCGTTTAATAAATTCTTTAATATATTTGCGGTGATACCTGCCAAATAATATTTTCTTTAAATGCAGATGAATCCTTAAGGGATTATATCTTATAAGATAAAAAATAAACCTGATTATGTCAGAAAATGATATTTTCTTAGGAAAAAAGCAACTGTAAGAATAACCTCCCAGGTTACCTTCATAAAACATACGCAAACGCTCCGATGCGCTGTAATCATCCGTTTCAATAACAGGCTTTGGAGACTTAAAAAAACTCGTATGCTGGTAATCGCTTATAAACCTGGCATTCTTATGTGCCCAGTCCCATAATCCAGTGTATGGATAAGGCGTGCATAAACTCCACAGCATCTCGTCAAATCCTAAAGTTTGAGCTTTCTTAAGCGTTTCCGTGTCTTTCTGATACGTGCTTCCCGGAAGCCCTGCGATAAAAAATCCGCCAACTGATAAGCCGGCCTCTTTTGCCATCTTTATTGCGTTCAACATCACATCAAGGTTTTCCCCTTTATTAATGAGGTCAAAAACGTTTTTATCCAGGCTTTCAACACCGAACCATATAACGTCACATCCTGCTTTATGCATAAGCTGCAGCAACTCATTATCTACCCTGTCTGCCCTGATACCGTTAATACATCCCCAGCTTAAATCCAGTTTTTTTTCAATAAGAAGCCGGCATATCTTTTTTGCCCGGTTAACATCCATTGTAAAGTTATCATCCGCGATGTTAAACCTTTTTATACTGTATTTCTTTTTTGCTTCAATGAGCTCATCTATTACATTCTGTGGGTCTCTTTTTCTCCATTTCCTTCCGCTAACCTTATTTACCGAACAATACGTACAGTCATAAGGGCACCCCCTGCTGGTTACCAGTGGATATTGATTTGAAAGCAAATCGATTGTGTCAAAAACCGAATAATCAGGATTCGGCAGTGAATCCAGATCTTCAATAAGCTCTGATTCGCTGCATACAACGCTTTCCTGTTTTCTTCTGCAAAGCCCCGGAATAGACATATCAGCATTGTTGTTTTCGATGTATGAAACAAATGACCTTTCAGTTTCTCCAATGAAACAATCTGAATATACAGGGTTCTCTTCCAGAAATCTTTCACGGGCACAGGTAACACCCGGCCCGCCTGCAACTATCCTGACAGAATCTCCCTTTAAGCTTTCCGCTATATCACCTGCTGCCTTAATTGTGCTTGTCTTAACTGAAATCCCGATTATATCAGGCTTTATGGATTTAATCTCATCAAGCCTGTCATCCTGATCTTTCATTCTGTTATTGAAATCAACGACAGAAACATCATGATTTTTTCTTTTTAATACAGCAGCCAGATAAGAAAGCCCTGTATTAAAGCCCGAAACATCGCCTGGAGGATCTATAAACACTATTTTCATCTATTTAAACCTTTTCAATATTAAATTCGAGAATACCCTTATTGCAGACTTCATCTGCCAGATCATCTGGCTTAAAGAATCGATGCGGAAAAGCTTTCTTATCATAAAACCGGGCCTGAAGTAAAATTTTTTGTAGGCGTCTGCCATAATAAGATGAAATTTCTCCCTGTCACGCCTCGTCCATGAATGGTCTTCAATGACCTTTGCCTGATCCACCACATAATCTCTCCAGAAATCCCCGAACTTGGATTCTTTTATGCCCTGGTCATAAAAAACGCTTCCGGGAATAGGATGAAACATACCGAAAGCCACGTAATCGAGCTTCAGTGATTTTGCGAACTCAAGGGTATTTCTTGTTTCTTCAGCTGTTTCCGAAGGTATGCCGAACATAAAATCAGCATATGTATATATTCTATAGTCCGAGACCATATTAACGGTTTCTTTTACTTTTTTCAAATCAAGCTTTTTATTGATAACATCCTGAAGCCTCTGATTTCCAGTCTCTATTCCAAACTGTATCAACCGGCAGCCGGCTTTCTTCATAACTTTAACCATTTCTTCATCAAGGACATCAACACGGCTTCTGCAATGCCACCGTATCTTTAAACCTCGTTTTAATACCTCATTACAGATCGATATAGTACGTTCTTTATCAGAGGTAAATAATTCGTCGAAAAATAAGAAATCATAAATATTATAATCCTTTATTACCTGCTCAAGCTCATTAACAACGTTTATCGGGCTTCTGTACCTTACTCGCTGCCCGCTTTCCAGATTTGAACAAAAATAGCATTTAAAGGGGCACCCTCTGGAAGTAATAACAGTTGTACAGGGATTTTTCTTTGTTAAAATTGAACTATATTTCTTATAGTCAATCATGTTACGTGCAGGAAAAGGCAAAGAATCAAGGTCATTTACTTTCCCCCTGCTTGGGGCTTTGTTGCTTGCAGACTCTTTTGTTAAAACATTATCCAATGAACCGATATCTTTACTCTTTCCTGATGCAAGCAGCTCCGCCAGCCTACTAAAACTTTCTTCGGATTCCCCGACCATCACGCAATCAACTGAAGGCACATCGATGGTTTCTTTTGGATATAACGCAACGTGAGGGCCACCGGCTACTACATATGACTTTGGCGATACGTTTTTTGCATTCTCAACTGTTATGAGGCTGTCTTTCAAGTAATATGTAGAAAAATAAACGCCTATAATATCCGGCTTAAACCTGCCG
The DNA here is from genome assembly GCA_016929635.1 of Endomicrobiales bacterium. Classification (GTDB taxonomy): domain Bacteria; phylum Elusimicrobiota; class Endomicrobiia; order Endomicrobiales; family JAFGIL01; genus JAFGIL01. The sequence continues at coordinate 27,914 of JAFGIL010000064.1, read as the reverse complement.
ATAATTTTTTTCACATCCTCATGGTTATATCTTTCAGTATGTGCATCAAGGACCTTGATTTCAATCCCTGACAGTTTTTCCAGACAGGCTGCTATATAAAGCATACCTATGGGCTGATAATTGCCAGCATCTGCCTCTATATAAACATGAGGGGTAATCCCAAAAATATAGTTCTCTCTCGGGGGATAAATTAATAAAACTTTCATACTATTTAATTTCTCTTGTTATAATTTGCCTGAAAAATCCCAGATTCCAGAATAATACTGTAGTATAAAACAACATTCCGTAATTTATCATAAGCGATATTTTTCCGGTTCTTATAAAGAAATAAGCACCTACCGCTAAATCCATGCATATCAACAATAATAAAAGATACCAGAGACTTAAAAACGCAGAATAAATCAGAAATCCCAATAATAAAATCAATAATATCGGCACATAATGTATGGCTCTGAAAAACCCGTACCTCATAACCAGAAATGCCTGTACTTTTCCGTAATTAAACATCATTTTCGAATACCTTTCAAAATCACCGGCACGGTAATGATACACTATCGCTTTCGGAGTAAAAAATATCTTATATCCTTTTTTCCTTATCCTGTAATCCAGCTCTACATCTTCCCCCGGCCAGAGATTTTCCAGGAAATCCCCGACTTTTTTGAATACGTCCTTTCTGTACATAACGTTGCACGTAGGATTGTGTTCGATTTCCATAGGTTTAAAATTCTCATCATCTTTATATTTTATGTATTTCATATAGTCAGTTATAAATCCCACTTTACCCATAAAAGAGTTCACGTTTTTTCCGAACTCTGATTCGTCTTCCGGGCTTAGCTGGATACCTCCAACGCTTACAATATCCTCTTTGAACACTTTCAACAATTCATCCAGCCAGTTTTTATGCACGATGCAGTCTGCATCAGTAAAAGCTACAAACTCACCCCTTGAGTTTTTTATTCCAACATTTCTCGCAACTGACGGCCCCATAGATTCCTTTTTAATCAACTCTATTTTTAAATCCTTATTGTTTTCGATAAAATCATTTATAATCTGTTCTGTCTTGTCCGTAGAACCATCGTTTATGATTATTATTTCAATGTTCTTATGATTCAATTCAGACAGGCTTTTGAGGCATTTATCTATTGTCTTCTCTGAATTCCTTGCAGGAATAATTATTGATACAAGTGGCGAATTATTTTGCTGGCTCATTATTGAAATCAACCTTAAATATTTTTAACTGAGCGGAAGTATATGCCGGTTTAAGATACGAAGGCACCTTTTCCATGTCTTTATTGAAAAACACTACATAATCAACATTATACTTGCTTACTATCTCGCGTGATTTTTCGTTAAAAGGACTCTTATAAAAATACTCCACATCGTCATGCCTCTGGGTCGGGTCTATATTGGGCGGAAAAACAAACGGAAAAGTATGAGCTACTATATAATGCGGAAAATATGTTGTCCACCATGTAGTATACGGAAGATCGACCAGAACAATCGAGCCATCAGGTATCGTCTGCTTAACTATATCATGAAAACCTTTGTTCCCCTCTAGTTGTTTTAATGAATACTCTTTTGTATAGACTATTTTTTTAAGCCTTTCCGGCACACTCTTAATTTGGAGCAACAATACAAAAAGCACGCCAATCAGCAGCAAAACAGCTATCATGCCATTTTTTTTAAACCGCTTTCTATAAATGTATTCAAAAGGGATAACCATAGCAATACAAAAAGGTACAATGTTATGCAGCCTTGTTATTCTCTCAAACATCGGATTAATCATGCCTCCGAATCTCATCATAAAAGGATTATAGAGGACAAAATATACCGTAAAAAATAGAGTAAAAACAAAAAATGAAGCAAGGCTTGCTTTTACGAAAGGAAGCGTAAATAGAAATATAATTGTCCCGATAATTACGAAAGGATCCTGAAATATGGTGACTTTCATGTCAGTAAGGGGCCATTTTCCATAAAAGTTTACGGGATACCCCCCTCCGGGACCGTTATAAACACTATAAGCAGGATTTATGTTCGGGGTTAGTACCAAAAAACCATAGAAGAAAAGTATTAAACCAAAACTTGAAAAAAGAACAACTTTAAAAAGCTTTTTATAATCCAGAAAATAAGGTTTTATTAACAGGGCCCAGAAAAATAATGTAAACAAGATAAAATATGTTTTCGACTGCACATAAAGATGAACCGAACCTTGTGCCAGAAAAACCGAAGGCAAAAGTATAAGCAGCTTTTTATTGTCAGATTTCAAGTACTGCATTATTATGATAAGAATTATTGGCATAAACACGCCCATTGCAGTGAAATTATGACATGCGGAAAACTCTGAATGGAACCATGCAGCTCCATAAGCGGGTGCTCTTATATTGAACAGGCAATTATAACTAAAAAATATTAAAAAATAAATTATCCCAAGTTTATTGCTGTTAAATAGTCTTCTTGCAAAACAAAAATTCGCTATTAAACCGATCGGAAGTATAAACTGCGGTAAATAAATCCATATTTTCACGGGGTCATTCTTGCTTAAGTAAGATATCATCGCCAAGAAAACATTATAGGAATGATACATGATAAGTGAATACGGCGAGTCCTTAATAAAACAGCATCTCTGCTCTATTATCCCATTTGAAACAAGTTTTCTTATACCACTGACCTGGACCAGAAAATTTCCGCTGATAAATCCGCCAAAATAGTCCGCCATCAAAAATGATGTAACAGCAATTAAAGCTATTATAAGCCATTGCAAAGAAGTCAAATCCAGCTTTGCATATTCAAACTTCACTATTTTTTTTACGTAGAACATATATATTAACATCCACAGAAGAATAACCGTACAATATATAAGTGAAAAAAGGCTTATCTGCAGCTTGAACGAATATGCAAAGAAAGTTGAAAAGGCAAAGACTATATACCCCAGGCATAAAGACAACGGTATCATTTCCAATTTATTAATTTCCTTTCCGTTAAAAAACACCTTTGCCAGGAAGTAGCCGGGAAGATACAGAAAAATATAATAATAAAAGGCTATTGATAAATATGGAGAGTTTAGAGTAACCTTACCAATGCTTGTTAAAATCCCGATAAATAGCAGAACTAAATTAATTATCATCTAATTTTTATTTTTAACTTTCTGGAAATCTATACCGATTTTAGAGATGCTCACCTGCTGTTTGCCCGTCCTGACCATAGGAATGTGTTCGACGAATTCTACATTTATAACCATATCTTTGCCTAAGTAGTAATGCAGCTCTGATACTAATTTATTAAATGTTTCTTCATCGAATCTTTTTGCCTTAATAATCCTGAGATCTATTTTTCCGTACTCCTCCTGGATTACCTGGAACTGGCGTATGATATAATCATAATCTTTAAAAAGATGCAAAAAGAATGATCCCAGAACATAATTCCCGTTAGTACCCAAGACTATCGACTGCACCCTGCCTTCAATTTTTCCTATCCTTGGCAAACCCCTGCCGCACTTGCATGTAACATTATTATCCATAGCAGTTGCGAGGTCTCCGATACGATAACGGATAAAAGGCATGCAATAGTTATTCAAGTCAGTAATGACAACCTCGCCAACCTCTCCAGGCTTTGCGGGTTTCCCGTCCTTTAGTATTTCTACAATATAGTTCTCGGCAACAACGTGATGCCCGTCGTGGGCCTCACACTCATAAGCTATACCCGAAAATTCTCTGCTTCCATACTTGTCAAACACTTTGCAACCGAATCTTTCTTCAATAATCTCCCTGCTTTCATCCGGGAGAAACTGGGCTGATGAAATAACACCTTTTAATGAAAGACCTTTCAGATTTTTCTCCTTTATATACTTAGCCATCAGATTTAAGGCTTCTGCATAGCCATCGAATAAAACAGGTTTATATTTACGGATTCTATTAATATTTCTTTCCATATTCTTATCCGACATTTCAAATACCGGGATAAATAACCTTCTGTTAAACCAGGCATCTATTTTCTCTCTTACCACCTGTGACCATGTCATACCGATAGTCTGATGCCAGAGCCGTGCTGTTTTATCTCCGAATCTGTACCCGGTCCACTCCATGCTTCTGAGTGTTGACGCCCACCTGATTTCCAGCTGATGTTTGTCCGCGAAACAAATAAACGGTTCCCCCGTTGAGCCGCTTGTGGTGATTCTTAATATTTTCTTTTTGTCGAAGTTATCTGACATTAAATCAAAATATATATTTTCCCTGACAGTCTGCTTGTCTAATAGAGGTAATTTCTTTAAATCATCCAAAGTTTGTATGTCCTGCGGCTTTATATTCAGTTTATTGAACATCTCCCTGTAATAACCTACATGATAGTATGCGTGATGGATTAATTTTCTTAGTTTCTTCTCCTGCAGCTGGTGCATCTGATCCAATGTCAGCCACTGGCTTTTTTCCAGTTCATAATAGTAATCTGCTGCCTGCCTTGTAATGGTCCAATGATGCATAGGCATAAATGCAATATAAAGTTTAAAATACCATTTACGCCAGATTTTCAGTGTCTCAACATACTTCTTGGGAATGTTATTTAAAAGAAACTTCTCTAAAATTCTTTCCCTTTTATCCAGCAAGCGAAACTCTACAAAAGCCATCACTATATCCCATAAAGCTTTAACGACTATCATCATCGGAAATTGCGGTATAAAAGACTTACCTAGAAAACGGCTTTCAAATAAAGTCTGGACTTCGCCGATAGTGTAGCCTTTCATTTTTGCAGCAACACTGATAAAAGTCTGGAAGTAGAAATAATCAAACCTGTAATTCAGGATATCTTCGAAAACTTCCCTCCTGCATACTAAAAATCCCGATTTATTATCTCTTGAATTCATTCCGAACAGGAAGTTCAGCATAATGTTCAGTCCCTTGCTCAGCAGATACCTGCTGTCTTTCTCTCTTCCTATATAGCTGCGGTATCCCTGGACAACATCAACGTAGGAATTTTTTATTGCCCTGTACAGCCTCCATATATCTTCGGGCAAATACTGAAGGTCGGCGTCAATAATGCAGATATATTCTCCTTTTGAATTAGCCAGCCCCGTCTTCCATCCCCCGGGAATACCCTGGTTTTTTTCATGGTGCAGGGGAACCACGTTTTTATATTCTTTTGAAACATTATTGATTGCTTCGCCCGTATTGTCCCTGCTTCCATCGTTTACAAGCAGTATCTCGCCCTTGATATCCTTCTTCTTGAAAACGTTCTGTATGCGGTCAACCAGTTCCAGTATATTCTGTTCTTCGTTAAAACACGGAACAATTACCGAAAGTTCATAATCCATATCTTTTATCCCCTTTTATAAATTCACTTTTATACAAAAGCATTTAAAATCACCCGCAGCCCGTTATAATATCTTTTTATGTCATCCAGAGAACGTATTTTAACAAACATTTTGGCTATATAACGAAAGTTTAGATAGAAATCCTTAAAAGCTTTTCTGTTGTAATGCATCATTCCTTCTACGCCGAAGTTCGGATTAACGTAAACAAGATTATCAAAATCAAAAGCTATAAAATCTTCCCATTTTGCGTTCTCCTTATACCCCCCGTCTTTCTTGCATAAATCCTCAAGCTCAGTGCCAGGGAAGGGAATCGGAAGCCAGAACAATGCTATATCCGGAAATAATTTTTTAGAAAACTTTATAGTATTTTCAACCATCTCTGCATTTTCTCCCGGAATGCACAAAATAAAATTGCAGGTCATATCAATCCCTACGCGCTTTGTATCACTTATGCTTTTTTCTACCTGCTCTATTGTTATCCCCTTTTTCAGCATATCCAATGACTTTTGATTCGCAGACTCTACACCATAGTTAATCATCCAGCACCCGGCACGCTTCATTAACTCTAAAAGCTCTACATCTACCCTGTCGCACCTTGTATTACATGCCCATTTCAGCTTGATTCCTTTGCTTATCAGTTTCTGGCACAACTCCCTGACATACGCTTTATTGATTGTAAATGTGCTGTCCTGGAAATAAACCCCCCTTGCGCCATACTGCTTGGTGAGCAACTCCAACTCGGAAACCACCCTGTCAGTACTGAAAGACCTGACTTTCTTCCCATGAACTATACCAGCATTGCAGAAAGCACAATTATAAGGGCACCCTCTCTGGGTAAGGAACGGAAAATTCGGCAATACTTTATACTGCGTGGGATGAGGCAAATACCTCGATATATCTATCTCATCATAACTTGAATAAGGCAAATCGTCCAGGTTCTCTATAAAACATCTCGGTTTATTTGAAACAAACATTCCGTCTTTTAAATAACAAATACCGTCTACATCGTCCGGTGATTCGTTTTTTTCAATTTTATCTACAAGCTCTAAAAAAGTCAGCTCCCCTTCCCTTAAAACAATATAGTCTACCCAAGGACATTCCCTCAAAGAACGCTCCGGAAGAATAGATGCGTGAAATCCCCCCAAAACTACCTTGATATCAGGCCTTATCTCCTTGCATATTTTTGCCATCCTGAAAGTAAAATAAGCGGTAGGAGTAAAAGCAGACATTCCTACTACTTTAATCTCCTTGTCTTCCGATAATATTTTTCTGATATCATTTTCAGTAAAATCTCCAAACTGTGTGTCAATGAACCTGACGTCTTTCCCCTTTGACCTTAAATAAGAATAAATAGACATTATCCCCATCGGGGGTATGAACCCTTTCCCGGGCTCAAACTTGCCCCATTTAGTCTTTGTGTCCACCAATGGTTCTATAAGCAGTGTTTTCATCTATTAAAACATCAACCTTCAGGAATGATTATACAGATCTTTCAAAATTTTTAAGCTATAAATTACGTAATTTCTGTCCCTGTGTTCGTTTTTCATTAGGTTATATTTTTCAGGAATAGGTACAGGAAAGCCCACCTTGCTCCTGTTGATAATCTTTTTCGGTATATACTTTTTCGCAATTTTCCTTAACAATATTTTTGATTTAAATAAATTCATTCTATATTTAACAGGCAAGTTCAATACAAATTTCATTAATTCTAAATCCAAAAAAGGCGAGCGTATTTCAACCGAATGCATCATGCCCATTTTATCTACCCTTAAGAGAATAGGCTGCAGATACTCATACAAAACAGACATCAGGAAAGTACTGATGTCTCTTTCAAATTTATTTTCGATGAAATCGTAATTCCTGCTGATTTTTTCAAATCTTTCTTTTATTGCATTTCTCTCACTGCAATTTGGTTCTTTGCTGTATGACTTTATATAATCATAATCTCTTGTTAAACCTGTAAATAATCCTAATGTTTTTGAAATTATGCTTTTATCTCCCACCAATTCCCTTATTTTCCTGCTCAAATAGTACTTCTTTTGAAATCTGTATCCTCCGAATAGTTCATCCGCGCCCTCTCCTCCGAGAAGGACTTTTATTCCGCTGTTTCGTGCAAGTCTTGCAAGCATAGAAATACCTATAGAATTCGGATGAACCAACGGATATTCATAATGATAGATTGTATTATCAATCCTGTCTTCTATCTCTTTAACATCAAGGTCCTGGATTAGGAGTTCGGCATTTATATGTTTTGACAGCAGCTCTGCGTAGTATTTTTCACTCATCTGAGTCACATTAACATGGAGCATCCTGATTTTATTTATTTTATGCGCTATTGCAGTTATTAATGAGGAGTCCAATCCTCCTGAAGCTATGGATGCAACTTCAGTATCTGCAACCATCCTTCTTTTAACGCTATTTACCAGCAATTTTTCGAATTCATCTTCTATCTCGCCCTGGCTCTTTAACTTATTCTCTTCGTAATATTTTTTATCGATTAAATCCGTAAACTCAAAATATTTGTGCAAAGTCATTTTTTTATCGGAAAGGTTGATTTCAAGATAATGCCCGTTTTTCAGCATTTTTATATTCTTGTAAGGCGACATCTCTTCAGTAAATCTGTAACACAAGCAATCTGATTCCACTTCATCGTTCAGTTCAAAATATTTTTTATTATCCAATACTTTAAAAGCCTTAGCTTCAGAACTAAAAAACAGACCGTCTTCGTTTTCTAAAATATACAGGGGTTTCTTTCCAATGTGGTCTCTGACCAGGTAAACTTTATCCTTGCTTTTATCAATAATTGCAAATGCAAACATACCTCTTAAAAGATTAACTGTTTTATCAATCCCGTATTTAATATATAACCTTAAAAGCACCTCTGTATCAGAAGTTGATTTAAAATTTTCATTTGAAAGGTTCTCTTCTTTCAATTCCCTGTAATTATAGATTTCCCCGTTATAAACAATAATTGTTCCGTTTATTTCCATCGGCTGGTCAGCCAAACAGCTTAAGTCAATAATTGATAGTCTTTTATGCCCTAAAGCTATCCCTTTGCCGCTGTCTATAAGCTTGCCTTCGGAATCCGGGCCTCTGTATGACATAATCTTAATCATATCTTTTATCTTATCAGTATAAGAGTCAATTTTACCTTTTTTGATTATTATCCCTGCGATTCCACACATATTCCATTGCCTATAAATTTATTTTTGATTTTATTTTATAAGTAAGTTTATTCCCTGATTCAAAATATAATCTGACTAAAACCTCTGCAATAAGTCCTAATAATAAACAAATAACACTCAGAGTCCAAAAAGAAAAACCTATAAAGAAAAGCGGGCTTAACCATTGTCCATGTAAATATATACGCCTGATAACCACAAATAAATTTATTGCAGCACCCAAAACAAACGAAAATATTGCTATTCCTCCAAAAACATATATCGGCTTTGACAGATATGACAACAGAAACTTTATTACAAGCAAATCAAGAAGAACCTTTAAGGTTCTGGAAAGACCATATTTTGACTTTCCGTGTTTTCTCGGAAAATGGTTTACAGGAATTTCAACTATATTAGCCCCCTGCAACACGCAGTATGCAGGCAAAAGCCTGTGCATTTCTCCATGGATAGACAAATGGTCAACGAACTCCCTGCGGTAAGCTTTCAGTGTACAGCCAAAATCATGCAGTTTCAATCCAGTAACGAACGAAATTATGGAGTTTGCAATTAAACTTGGTATTTTTCTTGAAAAAAACGGGTCCATTCTCTTTTTCCTCCATCCGCTCACAACATCGTTCCCCTTATTGATCAGTCCGACAAGAGTTGGAATGTCGCCAGGATCATTCTGCAGATCGGCATCCAGTGTTACAATAATCTCTCCTTTTGAATTCTTTATTCCGCTTGCTATCGCTATTGTTTGCCCGTAATTTCTGCCAAGAGCTATCATCTTCACGTCTTTATCCTGTTTTGCGATATTTTCAATCTCAACCTTGCTTTTATCAGTCGATCCATCGTCTATAAATATTACTTCAACCGTCCCAGGAATGCTATCCTTTATTTTCTTAATAGAATCATACAACTCGGGGATATTGTTTTCTTCATTATAAACCGGTACGATTATGCTAATAAGCTGTTTTTCCATAATTCCTTCCTTATTCCCATTCCTTTTTGATATCTGGGAAATTATTTGTTACTTTTTAAAAAGATAACTGAAATAATTATATGCACCACGGAATTTTCTGTATAAATCAGATTTACTGTGTGTATTTAATAAAAACTTCATCATGTATGACGGCCTTAAATAAAATCTCTTCAGCCCCAAATCTACATAGTAGTTGATTTTATCCTGACTTATAGTGGGGTAACTTACTACGCCATGCTGTTCTCCGGCATCAAGCCATTTATCCCATTCCTTTGTCAGAAGCCAGTTTTCATTCTCGCATAAATTAAAAAAATCCGTACCCGGAAAGGGGACGGCTCCTGAATACTGTATTGTGTCCAAACCAAGGCTCATGGCAAAATCTATGGTTTTTCTTGCTGTTTCTTCTGTTTCTCCCGGAAGGCCTATTACAAAACATCCATGAACCTGTATTTTTGCCTCTTTGGTGTTCTCCATAAACTTTCTTGACTGTTCAAGAGTAATACCCTTATGCATTTTATCTAAAACTTCCTGAACCCCGGACTCAAAACCGACCAGTATTTCCCTGCATCCGGCCCGCTTCATCATTCTCAGCATGTCCTTGTCATAACTGTCAACCCTCCCGTTTACCGAGAATGTTATTTTCAGATTTCTTTTCAGTATTTCCTCACAAATCAGCACAGCCCTGTTTTTATCGACTGTAAAGGTATCATCTTCAAAGAAAAATTCCCCGCCTTTTAAAACCTGAGGGCACAGTTCGATATCCCGCTCAATCTCATCAACTACGTTTTTCGGGGAACGAAGCCTGTATTTAAACCCGTGCATTACCTGCGGCCATAAGCAAAATATGCACCTGTTAGGGCATCCCCTTCCTGAAATCATGTCGATATAGGGATAAAGTTTTCCGCCGTCAAAATACTTCATCAGGTCAAGATGCTCCCATGCAGGAAAGGGCAGCTTGTCCAGGTTTTCTATCAGTTCCCTTTTTCCGGTTCTAACAGCATTATTTTCTTTTATGAAACATATCCCATCGACTTTTTCCAGAGTCTTTATGTTTTTTATAACGTCCCTTACCGTATAATCATATTCCCCTATACACGCTACATCAACGGTTCCTTCTGCCTTTAATAACGTTTCTTCCGGCAATACTGAAACATGAGGGCCAACCATTATAACCTTTGCCTTTGATTCTTCTTTTACGATTCTTGCACATTCAATATCCGAATATATTGATGGGGTTGTGGAATCTAAAACGACAAAATCAGGATTTTCTTCCCTTATAAGGCTCCTGAATTTATTCTTACCCCAATTCATTGCAGGAAAATCGTATAATCTTATATCAGCGTCAAGTATATCCCTTTCAAGGACAGCTGTTGCATATGCCAGCCAGTCAGGAGCGCGCAGTACGCGCCCTCTGGTACGGGCAGCCCATCTCTGCGTCCTGCAGAAATCTTTTACAAACGGTTCGTTTATTATGAATATTTTCATTTTCTATATTTAATCTGAAGCATACTTGCCAGAAAACCGGCAAAAATGGTTTGAATACCCATAGCTACCAAGGTCAGAGATACGAGTCCAGCTTTTACCTGGGCTAGTTCGCCAAAACCGTCTAACGCCCAAATAACAATTATATACGCACTGAAAGCCAAACCGAGAACAAATAATAAAACGCCTAAAATTAAAGACCTTTCTAATGTAAACATATTTAGAATTTTAGAAGTAAATTCACTTCCCTCAAGGCCTACCTGATGGGCATATATCTTTGCGCTGAATCCTATATTAAGAATCTGCCAGCCTACTATAGCAAGTAAACTCGAAAAAACCATAACATGTATGTCCCACGGCCTTCCCGCAAAATTAATCGAGCCGTAAAAAAGCCTGATTGTCAAAATGAACCCTATTGCGAAAAATATCAATCCGGGCAGCAAAAACAAATAATTAGGGCTGTAAAGAAGCATAAACCTCATATGGCGCCACGCATCAGGCAATGATTGCAGTTTTGATTCGCCCTTTCGCGCATAGTAGACGATTGGTATTTCCGTAATCCTAAGTTTTTTCTTCAGGCTGTGTATAACCATTTCCGAAGCAAACTCCATACCGGTTGTATGCAGGCCCATTTTATTGTATGAGGTTTTCGTAAATGCACGCAAACCGCAGTGAGAATCAGATATATTACCCCCGAAAAATATTCCAAGTATGCCCGAAAGTATGGGATTTCCGATGTATCTGTGGGACCATGTCATTGCCCCTGGTAAAATCTTGCCTTTAAACCTTGAACCCATCACGAGATCGTATCCCTGTTTAAGTTTTTCTACAAACTGGTCAAGGATAGAAAAATCATACGTATCATCAGCATCGCCCATTATTATATACTCGCCTTTGGCTTCTTCGACACCCCTCCTCAGTGCGCTTCCGTACCCCTTTCTTTTCTCATAAATTATTCTTGCACCACTTTTTTCGGCTATTTCAATCGAAGCATCTGTCGATCCGTTATCAACCACAACAACCTCGCCCTCAAGACCGCTGTTTTTAATACCCTGCTTTGCTTTCTCAATGCTCGGGCTGATCGTCTTCTCTTCATTCAAACAGGGAATGACTACCGTAATTTCAATCATTTTTACCTCTTGCATTACACATTCTTGCTGAAATTAATCTTTACACAAATTCTTTCATAACCTGATTAGCCAGCAACAATCCGCGTTTTGTTAACCTGATTCTTTCACCTTCTTTTTCAAGCAAATCATCTTCTATAAGCCTATCTATCTTAGATCCATATTTTATATTTATATCCTCTCGCAAATTAACACCTGTCCTGCACCGAAGTTTCAGTATCAGCTCTTCAGCTAACATTTTTGCGCTGTCTATATAATCCCGTTCTTCTACAGGATCTTTATTTTTGTCAATAAGCTTAATATACTGCTCTACATTACAACAATTTTTTACCCTTGCCCCATTTAAATATGAAGATGCTGAAGCACCGACTCCGATGTATTCCTTATTCTGCCAGTAATTCATATTATGGCGGCACCTGAAACCCGGTTTAGCCCAATTGGATATCTCATAGTGCTGATATCCGTTGGATTCGAGGAAATCCAGCGCCAAATGATACATCTCAGCCTGTTTTTCTTCATCTACATACATTTTTTTCTGATTAAAAAAAGTACCTGGTTCTATCGTTAGTGGATAAATAGAGATATGTTCAGGTTCATACGAAATCACCTGTTCCAGATTATGCTTCCAATTTGCAAGATTTTGATTTATAAGTCCATAAATCAAATCAACGTTAATATTGGAAAAACCCGTTTTTCTTGCATTAACGTAAGCTCTGTTGAAATCAACCACTTTATGAATCCTGCCGAGAAACCTGAGTTCATATTCTATAAAAGACTGTACACCTATGCTGATTCTGTTCACTCCGCAAATTTTTAAGGTTCTTATTTTTTCATTGGACAATGACTCTGGATTTGCTTCAAATGTTACTTCGGAAAGGTATTTGCATGAAAAGATGTTTCTAATTTCCAGAAACAACCGATTAATCTGCTCGCAGGAGAGTAATGATGGAGTGCCCCCGCCAATAAAAATCGTTGATAAGGACTCCCCCCTGTATTTCTCCATATCACGGAAAAGCGCTTCAAGATAGGACGGGATTAGACTTTTGCAGCCGGGCAAAGACACAAAGTCGCAATAAAAACATTTCTGCTGGCAAAAAGGAATGTGAATGTATAAACTATACATATAAATTCCAAATTACAAATTCCAAATCACAACCTCCGATATCTATTTTTATTCCTGGAATCCGTAGCTTTATTTACTTTTCTTATCTTCTTTATCAAACAATTCTTTTATTCCAGCAATGGAACCGAGAATACCGCTTGACTCAAGCGGTAAAAATACTTTAGTAGCATTCCCGTTAGCTACTTTCTCAAGGGCTTCCAAATACTTAACGGCGATTAAATCGTTTGTCGGCTTGCCCTTATGTATGGCATCATAAACAATCTCGATTTGATATTTTTCCGCATCTGCCACGCGTTTTATGGCCTGGGATTTCCCTTCGGCTTCCAGTATTTTTGCCTCTTTTTCTCCCTCGGCTTTTAAAATTGCTGCCTGTCTGAGGCCTTCTGCCTCCAGAATTGCAGCACGTTTCTCACGTTCTGCCTTCATCTGTTTTGACATTGCATCCGTAATATCTCTCGGGGGATCGATCTTTTGTATCTCAACCCTCGTTACCCTTATACCCCATTTGTCCGTTGCCTCATCCAGGACCTGCCTTAACTGAACGTTTATCTTCTCGCGTGAAGTCAATGTCTGGTCCAGCTCCATATCGCCGATAACATTACGGAGATTCGTCTGCGCTAGTTTCAGCGATGCAAGGGCAAAGCTTGATATGTTGTAGACCACTTTTACAGGATCGGTTATCTGGAAATAAATCACTGCATCAACAGTGACCATAACATTATCCTTTGTTATAACATCCTGGGGAGGAACGTCGATAACCTGCTCCCTGAGGTCCACTTTCCTGAGTCTTTGAAATGGCGGAAAGATAATTATAAGCCCCGGTCCAACACTGCGAGTGTATTGACCCAGAGTCTCAACTAAACCTTTCTCGTATTGCTGCACGATTCTTACTGCACGGGAAACATAAATAAATGCTAGTACTACTAGTACAAAAATTAGGCCTGGCGGCATACATACCTCCTGCAATATTTTATTTCTTAACTTTTAGATGCGACCCTTTAACCTCAACTATCTTTACCCAGATATTAGCTTCAATATCATTGGTTGCTTCTGCTCTCCAAAGTTCCCCTTCAATTTTAACTGTTCCCAGATTCGGAGGTTCAATAGCTTCCATTACCCACGCTTTTTGTCCCAAAAGAGCATCGACATTTGTTTTTTTAAGTTCACTCGGCTGGAAAAACTTCTTTGCAAGAGGACGTATAAAATACATCGAAAAGAGCGAAACTAGGAGAAACACAACCCATGGAATCCAGAAAGCCGGCTGCATGGAAGTTACTACACCCGCAGATAAAGCTCCTATTCCAAGACAAGCAAAGAAAAAAATACCCGGGCTTAATATCTCAACAATAAAAAGCACGACAGCAACTATAATCCAATATGACCAAGACATAAAAATGCCCTCCATTTAATATACATAAAAATATTAAATCATATTTAAAATTATATTAATTTTTGAATGATTTGTAAACCCAGAGTAAAAACGTTAAGGTATTAATAGAAGATTTTAGATTGGATTAAAAACCAGTATTTAACTTTTACTTAATCAATCTTATTCTTTTCAACGGCCAGTATAAAAACAGGGCTCGTCCTTTTAGAAACTTATCAGGCAACGGGCCCCAAAACCTTGAGTCAAGGGAGTGGTCCCGGTTGTCTCCCAGCGCAAAATAGCAGTTTTCAGGAACTCTTATTGGTCCAAAATTATCCCTGATCATGTCTGAAGAAAAGTTAACAAACTGACCTTCTTCCCACACTTCCTGATATTTTTCAGGTGAGTCATATATCTTGAATTCAGGAAATGTTACACGGCTATCAAGATTTATGTAAGGCTCATCCAGCATTTCTCCATTAATAAAAACTCTTTTGTCTTTTATCTCAACAACGTCACCCTCTAAAGCAATACAGCGTTTTATAAAATCCTTCTTTATATTTCTATCAAGCTCATCCTGCGTTAAAGCTTCAGGCGGGCATCTAAATACTATAATATCACCTCTTTTAACTTCACGTATAGGCAAGAACCTTTTGCCTCCGCTGAAAGGAATGTGAAATCCATAGATGAATTTATTTACAAAAAGATGGTCCCCCTCAATTAAGGTCATCCTCATACTACCCGACGGGATTTTAAACGCCTGCAGGAAAAAATACATTATAAAAGAAGCAAGGATTATCGCAGACCATCCGGTTTCTATCCATTCGTATATTTCATTATAAACCTTATTCCAAAAAGGCTTTTCAATTTTACCGCGCCACTTTTTCATAATTCTTGCCAAAATAAAAACAATTACACCAGCTATCAATAACTTTTGTTCCATTTATCCTTCCTTTCTTAATGATTTATCGTTCCATCTTGAGAACTGCTACAAAAGCTTCATTCGGTATATCCACTTTACCGAACTGCCTCATTTTCTTCTTGCCTTCTTTCTGTTTCTCAAGAAGTTTTCTTTTACGCGTAATGTCTCCTCCGTAGCATTTTGCCAGAACGTCCTTTCTTAATGCTCTTATATTCTCTCGTGCAATGATTTTATTATTAACTCGCACCTGTATAGGTATTTCAAAAAGCTGACGCGGAATGATTCCGCGCAGTTTTTCTGCAAGATAATGAGCTACTGTCTGTGCTTTTTCCTTGTGAACTATTAACGAAAGGGCATCAACCACTTCCTGGTTAATTAACACTTCAAGCTTAACCAGGTCACCGGGCCTATATTCCGTATGTTCATAGTCAAAAGAAGCATAACCTTTTGACACGGATTTCAGGGAATCATAAAATCCTACTATTACTTCTGATAACGGTAATTCATACTTTACAATAACTCTCTTTATATCCAAATATCTGAAAAGTATTTGTTTTCCTCTTTTTTTCTGACATAAATCAAAAATCTGCCCCACATACTCCGCCGGGCTTATTATCGTAGCCAGCACATAAGGTTCTTTTACTTCAATAATCTCGCCGTGAGGAGGAAACACCGCGGGATTATCAACATCAATAGTTTCTTTGGACGTAGTAACTTTATATTCCACATTAGGAGAGGTTGTTAATAGATTCAAATTAAACTCTCTTTCGAGCCTCTCTTTAACTATCTCCAGATGCAGCGAGCCCAGAAAACCGCATCTAAATCCGAATCCTAAGGCCGCTGAACTCTCGGCCATATATGAAAGAGAAGAGTCAGAAAGACGCAGTTTTTCTAATGCTGTTTTCAAATTGTCATAATCTGACGTATTGATGGGATACAGCCCTGCAAATACAAAGGGTTTAATTTCCTTATACCCCGGGTGCGGTGTATGTGTGGGCCTGGCTTTCTCAGTTATAGTATCGCCGATTTTAACATCGTGAATATCCTTAATTCCTGCTACTATATATCCTACTTCGCCTGCCCGCAGGCTATGTTTCGGTACCATTTTTATTTGCATATAGCCTATTTCAAGTGCTTCATAGGTGGAATCCGACGACATGAATTGTATATTCATTCCTTTATGTATCTCGCCTTCAAAAATCCTTACTATAACAATCACACCTCTATATGAATCGTAAAAAGAATCGAATATCAATGCTGACAACGGTTTATTTGCATCGCCCTTCGGCGAAGGTATGTTTTTTATGATTGAATCAACTATTTCCCTGGTACCACGGCCTTCCTTTGCACTTGCAAGAATAGGTTCATCGAATATCTCCAGGCCCTCAGCTATCTGATCAATAACGTTTTTTGTATCTGCTGTTGATAAATCGATTTTATTTATAATAGGGATAATTTTCAAATTGGACTGGCGTGCAAGAAATGTATTTGCCAGGGTTTGAGCCTCAACCCCCTGGGAAGCATCCACGACTAAAAGCGCGCCTTCGCATGCAGCAAGGGCACGTGAAACTTCATAAGTAAAATCAACATGTCCGGGAGTATCAATCAGGTTAAGAATGTACTCCTTTCCTTGTGCATCTTTATAAATCATCCTTATTGCTTTTGACTTTATGGTAATTCCTCTCTCTCTTTCAAGATCCATACCATCAAGGATTTGCTCGCGCATCTCTCTTTTTGGAATAGTATCAGTATACTCCAATAGCCTGTCAGCCAAGGTACTTTTACCGTGGTCAATATGTGCGATAATGCAAAAATTTCTTATTTCCATATTTTTTCAGGGTGTCGGATGTTTTTTAATCCTGTTAATGACTGTTTCCCAATTCTTTGACTCAAAAAGTTCCTGAACCAGAGCTTTGGCGTTTAACAGGGAACTTGAGCGGATAATCTTTTTTATTCTTGGAATCAGCAGCGGTGAAATGCTGAATTCATTTAATCCTAAACCGATAAGAACTAAAGTTAAAAGGGGATCGGAAGCCATTTCCCCGCACATTCCAACCCATTTTCCAGCTTTATGCCCTGCCTCTATTACAGATTTAATCAGACGCAAAATTGAAGGATGAAAAGGCTCATAGAGTGAAGCCACGTTTTCGTTGACTCTGTCAACAGCTAGTGTATACTGAATTAAATCATTTGTTCCTATGGATAAAAAATCAACTTCATTGGCTATAATATCCGCAGAAAGCGCGGCTGACGGCACCTCAATCATAACCCCGACTTCAAGGTTTTCATCGAATTTTATGCCTTCTCTGCGCAGTTCCTGCTTTGTTTCTTCTAATATTCTATTTGCTGCGCGTATTTCCTCTACTCCGGATATCATTGGATACATTATTTTTACACGACCTTCCGCCGAAACCCGCAATATTGCCCTTAGCTGTGTTTTAAATATTGAAGGATACTTTAAACATAACCTGATAGCCCTTAATCCTAAAAATGGATTATCTTCCTCACTAATTCCCTCTAAACCTAAAGGGACAAATTTATCCCCGCCTAAATCTATGGTCCTGATTATCACGCTGTACGGAAGCATTTTTTGAGTCACATGAAGATAATTTTGATAATGTTCCTCTTCTGCAGGTAAATCATTACGGTTAAAATATAGAAACTCGGTACGATATAACCCAATACCTTCAGCTCCGTGATTTAACACTGATTTAACTTCAGTGGGATTATCGATATTAGCTGCTATTACCACTCTGTGTCCATCCGTGGTCTGAGCCGGCAGGTCACGTAGTTTTTGAAGTTCCCGGATCTGCGACTGCTGTATTTCATGCTCTCTATGATAGTTTTCCAGGATTTCCTGAACAGGATTAATAATTACTATGCCCTGGTTGCCATCAACAATAATCGTATCGCCCTCTTTTACATTAGCGGTAATATTCTTCAAACCAACAACTGCAGGTATTTCCAAACCCTGTGCTATAATGGCTGTATGGCTGGTTTTACCTCCAATATTCGTAGCAAAACCTTTTACCAGGTTTTCCCGCAAGGATATTGTATCGGACGGAGCAAGATTATGTGCGACAACTATTGACTCTGACTCTATATCCGTCAAATACCTTCTTTCCTTGCCCATAAGATTGTTTAATATTTTTTTGCCTACATCCTGTATATCATGTTTTCTTTCCCTGAAATACTCATCGTCTATCTTCTCAAACGATCTAACAACTTTTTCCAAGATCCTAAAAAGTGCATACTCGGCATTGACTCCCTCTCCTATTCTCTTTACAACATCCCGCGTAATGATAGGGTCTTCCAGAATTAGCAGGTACGCATCCGCCAAACGTGCATATTCCTTACCCAGTGTCTTATGAATCTTTTCCTGGGTTGCTAACATTTCAGATCTGGTTCTTGCCAGGGACTCCTTAAATCTGCTAATTTCCTTTTTTATGGCATCTTTTGGTATTTCACGATGTATCAAACAGAAATCTTCGTCTTCCAGCAAGAAAACCTTGCCTATTGCTATGCCAGGCGAAGCCGGAATACCTTGAAATACATTAGTTTTTTTATCCATATCCCATTTCCTCCATCTTCAATTTCTAATATGTCTATTTTTCTCCAAAACCACTATCTATCAATTTTACCAAAGCATTCATAGCCTCCGCTTCATCTTCTCCATCTATAACCAAACGTATTTCTGAGCCGCAAGAAGCAGCCAGTGTCATAATTCCCATTATGCTTTTTCCATTCACTTCCTGGCTGTCTTTTAATATCTTTACATTAGATTTATATGCAGACACAGTTTGAACTAGTATCGCAGCCGGCCTGGCATGTAAGCCCAATTTATTTTTTATAGTTATTGCTTTTTCCAACATTAGTTTTTTATTCCTATATTAAATTCACATATATAAATTTAACTGAAGAACTGAATTCAGCCATGAAATCCCAATACAGATTGCTATTATTGAGTATAATAGAATTGCGGGTACAAACTGCAGCATAATAAATAACATAGAAAGTAATAATATCAAAATAAAAACAGCCAATTGCTGGATATTCGAAAAATTCAAATATAAATAAAACACTAAAATAAAAACTAAAAATAACAAACCAATATATCGAACAGCATTTATTAAGTACCTAAACTCCATCTTTGTAATTAATTTTACTACTTTCTTTCTGTAACGATAACTTATCCTAAGGCTCCAATATCTGAAAAAAACTGTTAATATGTTATAAATTAGTAAAAAGAACAAAGGAGGCAGCCACGTACCCCGGAAATCATTAATATCATGAAAATAAATAATCAAACTTATCGATAAAAGAGCAGTAAATGATCTCCACGTAGCCCAGAAAAACTTGTCTCCTATTGCGGCCAACGGGCCGGCTACATTTATTTTCAGAGAGGAAATCTGTTCCTTTGTCAAGTCTTTTCCTTTAACCAGGTCCTCCTCCATTGCTGCAATAAACCCAAATATAAAGTTGACAACGTAGGGATTTGTATTAAAAAATTCAAGATGCCGTATAACCGCTGCCTTCCTGTCATCTTTATCAGGATATATTTTCTTTAATAATGGCAACAGTACATATGCAAAACCTATATTTTGCATGCGCTCAAAATTCCACAACGCCTGCAGGAACAATGAACGCCATAACATACTTAAAAAAATCGCATATTTCATATTGATAAATTTCTTCTTTTTACTTACTTTTTAATGAGAGTTGGAAATTTATTATGAAAACTTACTAATATAACAGCAAATCCTGTCAAAGGCAATAACCACCAAGCTAGATTTAATCCATTTGTCACTGCAACATTTAAATGACTATACAACCTCGGAATCATTGAATTACCCAAACAGATCAAAACAAAATAGAACAGAAACGCTTTTAAAAAGAACAACAATACACCAATTAATATACCTTTATTTATCCTGCTTTCTTTTCCCGAGGCAACTCCTTTCTCAACCCAATGAGCAACTTCTACATTTAAATAACGAACCCATATATCCAGTTTCCTGGATAAAATTCCCGACGGAGCAGCTAGCATTAAGGCAAAAATCAACGCACCATAGCTGTCTTTTGCGGTATTTAGGCCCCAAACCATAGATAGTATCGTTATTGCCGTAGTATCATGCGGGACCGCAGCGCCCATAGGGATAATCTTTATCCATAACAGCTCTACAATCATCCCCATCCAAAGACCGCTTTTTATATCTCCCAGCAGATATCCAAAAACAGGCCCGCATACTATTGGCCTGGAAATCATGAATTGTCCGAATGCTGTAATATCCAGATTAAATATCGCTGCCAAAAAAGATATATAAAGTACTTCTAACATGCCAATATAGCCTACTTTTTAATTTGAATATCTATTTCTAAATTTATTTCTTTATTTCCTGGTATGTCTTTCCTGAAAACCGGAAGCATGACTGTGCCTTGATAAGTCCTTTCAAATCCGTTTTCAGAGAGAGAAACTGTTTCCAATGGAAAAGTCCACAATTCAATATCCTCTGAAAATTCTGTCTTTAATAAAAAACCATAGCCTTCGTCTTTCCTATCCCATGCCTTAGTACTATTTATAACCCTGTTTTCATCTTCAGAAGCATAGGAAAATGCAAAACTAAATTCAGGAGCAAAGACCATTTTTATATCAGCATTCTCAAGGTTTTTTAATTGATAAAACACTTTGAACCCGCAATTACCAGGTCTTAAAGAAGTATTATTTGGGACAATTGTCTTTTTTACTTCTATTTTTCTGGGGTTGTCACCCTCCCAAAATGTCCCCCTTCTTTTTAGAACCAGTTTATCACTGTCAACTTCTGCTTCGTAATCACCTAACACAAAATCTCCCTGTTCTCCGTACTTGCTATTTCTAAAATCTTCAAACTTTGTATTCGGGTGCAGGAAATGGTCTATAAGCGAAGCCCTGCTGTACCAGTCATAGTTTAAATATTTATCCAGATTCTCTTCCTTTACTTTTACCAGATCATGTATAGTTTTAACCTGATTCCCTTGTGCTGATTGTGATTCTTTATTTGCCAAGAACTCTCTTAAACGCTGATGATAAGATTCCTGCCTTCGTGTAAGAACATTCATAAAATTAACTTTTTTTTCAATTAAATCCCATTCAAATAACGATCCGCCTTTTTGTGGAGAAAAATACAGATTCTGGCCACTGCTTTCATATAACCGTTCAGCCTTTCCGTCATAATTAATATCATAAGATTTCCACTTATAACCGTTTGCATCTTTCTTAGTAGCAAGAGATTCTGCTTCTATCAGCTTTTGGTATATTGCATTTCTCAGATGGGGCAGATATAACCCGCCAAACACTCCGTGCCAATATGCACAGTTGCACTGACCTGCATACAGCGCATTAAATGCTTTTTGAGCATTATCATCTGTTTTCCTATTTCTCTCCTTCTTATTCTTACTATTT
The DNA here is from genome assembly GCA_016929635.1 of Endomicrobiales bacterium. Taxonomy (GTDB): domain Bacteria; phylum Elusimicrobiota; class Endomicrobiia; order Endomicrobiales; family JAFGIL01; genus JAFGIL01. The sequence goes on along the minus strand of JAFGIL010000064.1, from coordinate 6,010 downwards.
ACCGGATTATTCACCATACTGTTCACTTTTTCGCTTACATAGAACATTTTTTTATGCATGTTGTTTGACTCCGGATATTTTGTCAAAAAATTCCTCCAGAACCCGCCCTTTAAAAATTTCTTTATGTTCGGCTGCAGATCAAACTGTTTCACCAGGCTCTCAAATTCACTTTGTGTTTTCTGAGGCAGAGCCCATTCCGATAACTCAAAATACGAAGCTGTCGGCAGGTAAACATTTCCTTCCGGAGGAAACTTATCCAGGTATTCGGAAAAAGTTAAAGTTTTTATCCAGGAGGAATTGGATTCCAAGGCAGTCAGGAAGTTTTCAAGCCATTTGTCTTCGTATATATGCTTGTAAGTTTCCGGCCAAAGGCCGAACTTCTCCCCGTCATCAGCCATCGTAATGGCAGGAGCTCCATACTCTTGTGCGCATGACGCGAAATACTCAATATTCTTCTCAACTGTTTTAAAAGGAATATAGTATCTTAATAATTTGTTAATTGGAAAAATGTTCAGCTTACTGCCCTGTTCTTCTGTAATGTAATAACCCTTTAACTTATCCACATCCATGCCTGCTGCTGCAAAATGAGTATCATCAACTATTGTAAACCTAACTCCCATTTCAGCCAGTATTTTTGCAAGGTACGGTTCCCAGACACGCTCAGTCAGCCATATTCCCTTGGCATTAAAATTAAATTTATCCCTTAGAAACCTATTTAATTTTCCAATCTGTCCTTTTTTATCCTTATCTGATATTGAAGGCAAAATAGGTTCATAGTATCCTCCGGTTAACAATTCCACCTGCCCGGATTTTACCATCTTTTTGATAATTTCCATATATTCAGGGTGTTTTTCAGAAATAAAGTCCCACAGTATACCACTGCAATGCAATGACCACTTTACAGAAGGATGATTCGACAAAACCCTTACAAACGGCAGATAGGCTTTTTGATAGGCATCTTCAAAAACTTCCGGAAAATTACCAACAGGTTGATGGTTGTGAACACCAAATAAGAAATATATTTCTTTCATATAATTTTTTAATTTGCAACTTCTTTATTATCTCCTATTTATTTTTTCTGGTTTTTGCTTTTTTCTATTGTTTCAATTACATCAATATAATCATCCCCCGGCAACACACGGCCTTCCAGCTTAACATCCATCTTATTTATTTCCTTTAAAACCAAAATATCATTTTCATCGACTGAAAGTGTTCTCAATATTTGTTTCTTTCCGGGAGTATAATGCATTCCGCCTACATTAACCGAGGTTAGTTTTACCCCCTTTTTTATAAATCTTAAAACATCCTGCGGATTTGAAAATAACAGCATTATCTTTTTCTTTTCAAATTCCTTTTCTTTTATTTTTTCGGCAGCCTCGTCTATTGAAAAACTGTTTATGTTGATATTATCCGGCACAGCAATGGTTAGCAGTGTCTGCTGTACTTTATCCCTGGCTACTTCATCGGATACTATAATAACTGAATTAGCTTTTATTACCCTGAGCCAACCCTCTACGATTTGCCCGTGGATTAACCTATCATCAATACGTGCTAAGATTATAGACATATGTTTTTTAAATAAATTACTTTTCCTGATTCAGTTTTCTTACAAGTAGATCTTTTGCATTACTTATATTTTTTTTACCGTCTTCAATAACTTTATCTGTGAGCTGTTTTAACCGCATATTACTGCGGTTTATAAATGCTGATAATACCATATATAAATTCATGCCACTGACTATTTCAACATTATCATTAGCACTAAACGGCAAACAGGCATTGCACGGAGTGCCTCCCAGCATGTCGGTCAAAATCAAAGCACCCTCAGAATCATCCACATCTTTTATTACTTCAGAGACTCTATTGCACAATTCTGTTAATCCTTCTTGCTGCCCAAGGGATATTACAGAAACTTCCTTTTGTTTTCCTATAATAGCCTCAGCAGTACTTATTATTTCTCTTCCCAGATGACCATGAGTAATGACTACAATTTTTATCATGTTTAGTTATTAATGCTACTTTTTATTATCCTTTAGTATTTTCATTATGATTTTCGAAAGTTTATCAGGATCGTGACGGACATACTCCTGATGAGATACCAGGTCTTCTCTGATTATCTTAGTCCCGGGATAATCTTTAATATCAATCCTGACAGGAAACTGTCTTTTGCGTTCATAACGTTTGGCTACCATCTTAGGTATAGACCCTACATTTATTATTATATAACTAAATATATTTTCACCAATATGCTTTTTAAATGCAGCTAGGTGGTCACTCAGTTTATAATTCTTCGTTTCATTGGGCTGCGTCATAATATTGCATACATATATTTTGGGTTTTTTAGCGGTTTTCAACGCCGGCACCATACCTTCAACCAATAAATTTGTTATAAGAGAAGTATATAGCGAGCCTGGTCCAATAACAATACCGTCGCAAGAATTAACGGCGTTAATTACTTCCGGAGCTGCAGGGGGTGAAGCAGGAAACATTTTTAAGTGTTTAACCCTGGAATAACTCTTTGTTATTTTACTTTCTCCTTTAACCACCTTTCCATCACTTAACTTTGCTTTTAATATTACTGAACTTAAGGTTGCCGGCAATACTTTTCCTCTTATTGCCAGGACTTTACTTGTCTGAGCTATACCCTCATCAAAACTCCCCGTTAAAGCAGACATAGCGGTTAAGAACAAATTACCGAATGAATGGCCCGAAAGTGACCCTGCAGACGAAAATCTGTACTGAAATAGCTTAGCCATTAGATTTTCCTCTTCAGATAAAGCCACAAGGCAATTGCGTATATCTCCGGGAGGTAAAACACCCAATTCCTTTCTTAATTTGCCTGAACTTCCGCCATCATCCGTTACGGATACTATGGCTGTAAGATCGGGTGTATACTTCTTCAAACCCCTTAACAAAACAGATAGGCCAGTTCCTCCGCCTATCGTAGTGATTTTCGGCTCAAATTTATTCTTCTTCAATTTTAATATCCTGCTAAATTAGTAATTCTTCCTGAACCTTGATTCTTAAGTTCTATCAATATCCCGGTGATATATGTGTATCGGGTATTTTATCGATTTTAGGAATTTCGCCGTTTTTTCTGCAACCATAACTGACCTGTGCCTTCCTCCTGTACATCCTATCGCCAAAGTAAGGTAACTTTTTCCTTCCTTCACATAATTCGGTAATAAAAACTTCAGCATGCTGAAAAAACGGTTAAAAAATGTCTTTGACATCTTTGTTTTTTCTATATATCTTTTAACTTCTATGTCTTGCCCTGTCTTATACCTTAACTTCGGTATGTAATTCGGATTCGGTAAAAATCTTACATCTATTATCAGATCCGAATCTATAGGTATTCCGTTCCTATATCCAAATGAAATTATAGACATGGAAATATTTTTCTCTGCCTTGATTTTCATCTCTTTTGCCATTATTTCCTTCAGCTCACCCAGATTTAAATGAGAAGTATCTATTTCCTTGTCTGACATTTCCAAAATTTTTGTCATCAATCTTCTTTCTTTCTTTATACCATCGATTACACGTTTGCCTAAAGGATGACGGCGTCTTGTTTCCGAATATCTTTGGAGTAAATTTGTATCATTCGCAGTAAAAAATATTATTTTGTAAATTATCCCTTTATTTTTAAGCTGCGAAAGTATATTCTTTAAAGATGACAAAGATTTTTCACCAGCTCTTACGTCAATACCTACTGCAATATGCCCCCATCTGCCTTTTAATTCTATTTCAGAAAACTTTTTAACCAGTTCAATCGGTAAATTATCTACACAAAAAAAACCAAAATCTTCGAGTATTTTCAAAGCCTGGCTTTTACCCGCTCCCGATAAACCAGTAATAATATAAAATCTCGCCAACATAAACACACCTCAAAATTTAAAGCCTGTTTCGTTCGTTAGTGAAATAACTCAATTTCAGCATATTAACATTTTCGAATTACGATACAGGCTTCTTTGCTATCAAACCCTATTTTGACATCAGTTTTATCAATTGTTTGTTTAATTCTTTTGCGCTATAATATCCTTTCTTTTTTAAGCGTTGATTCAAACTTGCAATTTCAACCAGAATTGCCAAATTTCTACCGGTGCGTACCGGAAAAACTATTTCTGGGACTTTAACTCCCAAAATCATGGTATAATGTTCCTCTAAGCCTGCCCTTTCGTAATTCCTGTTATTTTTCCATTCTTCCAGGCGGATGATTAATTCAATTTTAGACTCATCCAAAATGAAACCTATACCAAATAATTTACTTACATCTATTATGCCCATACCCCTGATTTCCATATGATGCTGTATAAGCTTCTCCCTTTTCCCGATTAAGTTACCTCCGGAGTGTTTGGAAATCTCAACAACATCATCTGCTACAAACATGTGATTTCTTTTTACAAGCTCCAACGCACATTCTGATTTACCTATCCCCGCATCTCCAACAATTAAAACACCAAGTCCATAGACACTTACCAGGACTCCGTGAACCGTAGTAGTTTCTGCCATCTTTTTCTCTAGGTAATATATAAGTTCGGCCATTAAAAACGAGGTCTTTAGTGGTGTACTAAAAAGAGGTATCTTGTATTTTTTATGCATTTTAAGCATCACTGGCAATGGTTTTAACCCGCGGGCTAAAATAAAACAAGGAATGTTTCTAAATGCATATATTTTTTCTAAAACTTCAGTTTGTTTTTTCTCAGATAAGGATTTAAGATAAGAATATTCGCCTAATCCTATTATCTGAACGCGCTCATTTGAAAAATGTTCAAGATAACCGGCAAAAGTTACTCCGGGCCTGTTAATATCAGAGATTGCAATCTTATTAGACAACCCGTTTTCTCCGCTTAAAAGTTCAAGCTTCAATTCTTCTTTTTTTTCGCTAAAGAACGTTTTAACGGTTATTCCAGACATTTTGTTTTCCACTTTTAAACAATCCTTTCGGACAGAGATTTAACTAATATTCGTCTTCCTGCTGTATAATCTTTGTTACTTCTTTGACTGTTTTTGCGTCACGAAGTGCTTGCCGGAAAAACTTATCTTTAAATAAACGCGAGATCCTTGCCAATGCCTTCAAGTGTTGCCCCGCTACTTCTGCCGGGCCTATCAGCAAAAATATTATATATACCGGCTCACCGTCTAAGGAGTTAAAATCCACGCCTTTCTGTGAAATCCCAAGTGCTCCGATTTGTTCAGATACCACGTCCGTCTTACCATGGGGTATTGCAACTCCCTGGCCAATTCCGGTAGATCCCAGCTTCTCCCTCTCAAGAGTGGCCTCTATTATTTTAGCTGTATTTTTTACCTTTTTTGCAGAATGAAGCAGCTCTGCAAGTTCAGTAATAGCTGTTTTTTTATCCTGTGATTTTAAATCAATTGTTATTGCTTCCGGACAAAGAAAATCCATAATCTTCATTAAAAACAACCTCCCTTTCGATGCGTTTTATCTTTTAATCCTTAAATATATATATCCGTTTCTACTAAACCATAGGAATTTGAATCTTTCAAATATACCAAATTTAACCTAGATGACTCTTCATTTAGAAATAAATAGAATTGATCGCCAATGGCTTCCATTTCATTTATTGCTTCACGAACAGATAGTGATTTTACATTAATTTTCTTAACCTCTTTGACAAATGTTTTTTTTGATTTTGGCTCTAATACTGACATCTCTGCTAAAGAAATTTGACGCGTTTTGTGCGACTTTTTATACTTTTCTTTCTGTTTACGCAATTGCTTTTCTATCTTGTCTAATGTAAGGTCAATTGCTGAATAAAAATCTCCGGCCTCTTCTTTAGCCCTGAATGTCATTCTGCTCACATGGATTATAATTTCAGCCATATGCCTGTATTTTTCAACAGAAAGAATGACCTGAGCCCAAATTACATTATTAAAATACTTCTGGCACTTATTTACTTTCTTTTTTATGTAATCTGCCAAAGGTTTATTTAACTTAACATGACGAGCTGTAATATTAATCTGCATTTTATTTCAGACCCCTTATTAT
>JAFGIL010000063.1 GCA_016929635.1 Endomicrobiales bacterium | reverse complement strand
TATTTTGCATTCCCGGCATACCTTTTATCAATAGCACTAGCAAATATGATTGCTCACGCAATCTATAATGTAATTGCTTTAGTGAAAGGTAATAGACTAATGGTAATAGCCTCAGCAGGTTATAATCTGATAACGCCAAGGAAAAGGCAGGTATCCTTAAAGAGAAGCCGTTCATCTCGCATTCTTCCCATCGATAAAGCTTTCAAAGATTTGCAGGAATTAGATACCGTGTATTTCAGCTATATTTTTGTCAGCGAGTTTGTGCCCTTGACAGCGCGTCTGCTTGCTGCTTACAGTTCCAGTATGAGACCCTGTAACCTTAAAGATTTAGAATTACTTCAATCCGGAGATGTGCTCCTTGACACCAGAGACGGTTTATTTGTAACCGTTGAGGCACATGATCGTCGATGGTTTTCACTCCGGAAACGGTCTGCAAGTGATCCTGAGATGCTGCGTCCGGAAACGTTGAAATTCTTACGACGTGTCACTTGGAATGAACAGCGACTGGCTCAACTCCAGCCAAGGCATCCGAAGGAAACGGCACTCCATTACATTTGCAGGGCTGTTTTACATGCGGATGCCGCCTCTGCGATGCAATCCCAGTCTGTTGCAAATCTATTACAGGAATTGGCGGAAAATGTAAATGATAAACATCGCTTATTCTTCCTTAGGCGCATACTTCCTGACCTACTTGTTGTTCTGGAACACCTGTCTGAAGAACAAAGGGTGCAGTTGTTGCGATCTTTGATCAATATTGTGAACACACGGAATGATTCTTATGACCGATTAGAGTTTCTGGAACAGGTTTCATACATACTTTACGAAAAAATCGTGCAGCGTAAGGAGCCCCTGTTACTGGAAGAAATCGCAAGCTGGCGGCTTTCTAACTTGCTGTCAGAAATATCGGAAGCTCCTTACTGCAACGTTGCTTATATTGAATATGCGCGACATGAACGCTTTACACCCATAATAGTGGATAGTGATAATGACAGTTCAACGGGTCAGAGATTATGGAACTCGCTTCTTTCAACTATAGAATATCCTCAACAGTATTTCGAAGGAAAACAGGTGCTTATTATAGGCCCGGGTTGGTTAAGCGGACCTATTATTGACCAGTTGTTGGATTATGGCGCAGATGTTGTTCTCACGGACATTGACTGGCGTGCAGTACGTATGCTTCGGCAGACATACAGTGGTAACAATCGCGTACGGGTTGTTCTAGAGGACATTAATCAGTATTCTGAATCAAACATTGGTAAATTTGATGTTGTATTTGCCGCTTCCGTGCTTCGTTACCTTGTAGACCCCGATGCATCACCCGAGGTCATGCAGACACGGGCATCAGAGGTTGTGCAGGAATTAAAATCAGTGATGAATGATGGAGGATTGGGCGCTTTTTCATTTTTTGGTGTCCAGCCGGGCAATAAAGAGTCAATAATCATGGAAACATACAGAAGGGCTTTTAGCTTTGCTCGAGTTTCCGAATTGCAATTTGAATCAGGATATCTTGTTGTCAAGAGTCATGCAACGGGTAAATCAGCGGTTACGACACCAGGTTCGGTAGTAGGAAGACCTCTTATAAGGTCTGATACGATAAAGAGACTTGAGAACAAGAAATGGAGTATATTATTTCCATTCCAGTTCTATCCATTTAGAGATAGGCTCAGTAAGGATTATCAGGAATATAAGAAAAGTGGGAAACGTTCATGGAAGTTGATAGTTGCAGCAGTAAACTATGCCCCGGTCAGGGAGTTCTGGGCTAGTTTGAACAGGAAAGATTTCTATCGCAGCCATTTTACAGATGAGGAAGGCAATTTTGATGAAGAAGCGATGTTAGAATATGAGTCAACGCACAGGTTTAACTGGCTGAAAGCAGGAATAAACGCGATATGGCTTTCTATGATTGCAGCGGCTTTAATAATGCCGATACCTTTAATAACAGCAGCAACCGCGTTTGGAATACCCATCTATTTTGCATTCCCGGCATACCTTTTATCAATAGCACTAGCAAATATGGTTGCTCACGCGATATACAACGTTGTGGCAATAATCCTTGATAAAAAATTATTAATGGCTAAAGGAAAGCATAAATCTGGAATTATTCTTAGATTGTTGAATTTAGAAATATATACACCTGAGGAGTTAGATTGGTGGGATAGAATAAAACATAATTACTTTGGTCAAGATGAGAAGGATTGGAGAAGATTTGCAAAACCGGTTTTGGAAGATTATCAAGCAGAGAGGATGGCCGAATCAATCGTATCTCTATTGATTGGAGAAGATGATTTATTGTTTAAGAAAGCTTTCGATGTAGATGAGGATAGCGTGTTAAACCTTACTAATATCGACCGTTTATTTGAGAGATATGGAATAAATCCTGAGGAAAAATATAAGGTATTAGATATCATAGGAGAAAAAATAAAATGGGATTCCCTGAGCGAAGGGAGAGCATCGTTCATTATAGAATTCTATTATAATGAGTTGATTTATGTTCACATTCAAAGTGAGCCCTTGCTAAGACGGATTGTGAAATACTTTACGATTTGGAGATATTTGAACCCGGGAAATATTATGATGATTTATAGCAGAATGAATAAGAAATATTTCCATATAGTGTTCCGTAATTTGTTTGAAAGGGGTTTTTTTGAAAGGTATGAGTTAGCGCAAGAAAAGATAAAAAAGGAAAATAAATTTCTTTTGGATATCAGGGGTATTTTTAAAGGAAAATATCTAGCTGAAGCAAAAGAAATAGTTGTGGGCTTTAAAGCCAAGTCATTAACCCTTGAGTCAGCTGAAAGGGATATTGCCTTAAAGCAATTTTTGCTTGCTGAATTAATAATTTTACGTAAAACATGCCCTGTGTTTCTTACACGTAAAAAGTATGAAAGTATAGTAGCACAGATTCTTCTTACTTCGAGGTTTACCGATGAGCTTGAATATGATGCGATATTAGACTTATTTTTCAGTACGAAAATACTGAGCAGAGGGCCAGGATATGTTGAAATGGCCAGTTTTCACGAGCTTTCGCATAATTTATATCCTCCGGACTATAATACATTTGCAGAAAGAGGCAAAACTGAGTTTGTTGCAGAAATCGGATGGCATGCCGCTTTTGAGCAGATGGGATGGCAGGATAGGATTAGGAACATTGAAAAATCTATATATGCATGTCATTATGATTTTTGTTTGTTATGCAAAGAAAAAGATGGGTACGTTATGGGGCAAAGAGAAACGGACAGGACTTTAAATCAGACAGCAAGGGCACAGGTTCGTATCGTTACTAATGCAATACAGGAAATATTAGGAGAAGGTGAGACCATAAACTGGGGCATCCTGTTTCAAATAGTTTTAGAGTACCAGGAAAAAGATTCGGAATTAAACTTTGGGGATTTTGTAGGCAAGGTCTTAGCAGAATATCTAGGTTCTGAATGGGATGTTGAGAGCCATTCTGTTCCTGATGGTTTTATGCTCACTCCTGAAAAAGCAAGAGATATAGTATTAAGATCTTTTGGGAAAATGAAAACAAAATCTGCGGGTGGCGGATTGAAGACGATATTAGGTACGGAAGAGCCGTTTACAGATGCGGATAAAGCAATACTGGAAAAATATATAGACAATTTAGAAAAGGAAAAGGAATACCAGGAAAGTATTGGCATGTTTGATGCGGGGAAATTCCAAATGCAAAAATGCCGATCATGGACGAACCTAAAAGATATTTCTTATCACAGAATAACCTGTAGTAAGTATGGTGATATAGGAAATTTATTTGCTGAAAAAGGTATAGTGGGTGCTTATAACTATGAATATAAAGGCAAAACATATGTTTTTGTCCAGGGACAAGGCCAGTATGAATCATTTGCAGTAAACCATGAAGTATTGGAGATATACTGGAGGGATTATCTGAGAGATGATTGGGGCGGTGTTGTGCCTGAAAGGTTCAAAGGCTTATTGGAAGATAAACAGGCAGCGCTGGATGATGAAATAAATGTTGAGAAGGCAATTTCAAGAGCTGCCCATATACTGGCATGGGGTCAGCAGATAGCCGAGCATGAAAGCTGGACAGATTTTACTGAATCGAAATTCATAAGTGACCAGCTGTATATGCTGACTGATATTGCCAAACTGAATGATATTTACACGCAGGATAGAACTTTGCATAAGGAATTAAGAGATCATTATCTTAAATCATTGACATGGCCTCAGGATTTAGACAGGATCGGCAAATTTGAAGAATCCATAAAAGAATTTGCTAAGAGAAGGATCATGATGTTAGGTTCTGATATAGACGAAGCTGAAGCTATGAGAATCATAAATGATGGAAAAAGACTGTTAGAAGAAAAAATTACGGATTACAGGGATATTAGGAAATATTCAGATTTGCTGGACAATATCAGGGCTATGCTTTTATCTGATTTGCCAAGCCAGATTTATGAAGAAGCAGTTGTATTGGCTTTTGAAGTTGTAGAGAAAAAGCCTGCATATATTCCTTCGATTTCTATGATTTTTCTGAATACTATTATATCTGAAAAACAATCTTCAGGCAAAGTTTACGCCAAGCGTGCTCTCCTGGATATGAATTCACAGATATGTAGAAAGAAGGTTGAAGAGAAAGGAATTGTTACGCATATTCGTGAAGAAAGCGGATGGTCAGAACTTCTTTATAAAGGTGAATTTTCAAATATTCATTATGCATACAATTACATAGAAACCCTGAGAGCTGCGGTAGAAAGCCTGAAAAATGTAAAGAAAGACAGGTTTGTAACTGAAGCCATATCTAATATTGAGGAAATAATCGAGATATATCCCGGAATATCCAGGACTGCGGTTATTGTATTGAGGGATATATTAGATAAGGCAAAACTGGGAAGGAAAGATAAAAATGCAGTACAAAGGAATATCGTCAGATGTATTAGCAATCTTTATTCCGACATTAGAGTATCAGTTGATGCAGGTGTATATTTGGAGATAGGTAAAATGGATATTCTCAACAAAAGCGTTAAATATGTTCTGAATAATAGAGGATTTCCACGCAGGACAAGAAGAAGGGTACAAAAAGAATATGAAAGTTTTATGCTTGATATTATGCATTCAGTAGGGCAAAGGGCGCAGGCTGATGGCAGGCAGGTAACGCCGGCAATAAAAGTATACAGCCAGCTGTTAAATACAGAGTTAATTTCGGAAGAAACAGCTGAGGAAATTACAGATGAAGTAATTAGAAATCTGGAGTACGTCGGAGAAATAGTTGAGAGACAGATGACATTTATGAGAGGGCAGTATTTAGAATTTGGGACACAAAGGATATCCTCAAGAGACTATATAAATTATTTCTTGAAAGATTCCGTTGCCGCTATTAACGCAATTGTGCAAAACAGCTTCGTACCGGAGGCTTGTAGAAATAGGATAAAAGATAAGTATTTGGAAATTTTAACTTCAGTTAAACCTGACCACGGGTTTAAAAAGATACTTTATGGGTTGAAATATGCAATTGTCAAAGAAGCTTTAGATGAAGCATTTGAGAGGACTATAAGAAGAATTCCTCCCGGAAAGTCCAGTCCATTTTCAAAGTTACATAATTCTCTTGCAATAATTGCTGGTTATATTTCGAGCTCTTTGGGCTTTAGCTTGATAGTAAGCGCTATTGCTATCCCGGGTCTTGGATTGATAGCTGTTGGTTCTATCCTTATAATGGGATCGGCAGTATTTTTTGTCGCAGGGTGGATGCTGACAAAGTACGAACATCAATTAAGGATCGCGACAGGTGCCGAAGCTTTGTCTCCGGAAGGTTTGCCGATTGATACTGATATTATTGTAGACCTTGAAGAGCTGGGTGATATCAGCGGTTTAAACAATGGCCAGTTAAAAAGAAAGTTTAAGAATTTAGGGTTTAGTTTGGAAAGGGCAGAGAGAAAAGCAATCTTTGAAATATTAGTTGGAATGAGGGAAAAGGGATTTGAAACCGTTGTATTTAGTAACTCTGATATAAGGTATACAAGGAATGGAGAAGAAAAGTGGGTCCCCTGGAGAATAAGGTCAGCAGTAACACAGGCCCAGTCTGAAACGGGAAAAACAGTACGGGTTGCAAGTTACCTAGTAGCAAAAAGCAGAGATCCTGAATTAAATAAACAAAGAGCGGAGTTTAATAGGATTATTATCCAGCATGAGGGGTTACAGCTTAAATATTCAGGATGGGGCATATTAAGCACGCCTTTTACTTGGATTGTTAAAGCTTTTATCAAACCTGAGGAAGCAAGACTCATACCTGAGGAATCTCGTAAGTCTAGAAAGAAGGTGACACGGGCAGAAAGGCCGCCAAAGTATCGAAAACTTCCAGCAGCAAGCAGAGTGACTGACACATCTTCATATGAAGAAACATTTCCGAGAACTCGGACTCGAATGCCAGTGCTTAAAATGTCGCCGCAGCCTCGTTTTGTAAGCGATACCATGAGCATGCAAGAAATTATTAAAGAAACAAGAGCATATGTTTGGAAAAATTATCCGCCTCAAACATTCGAACACTACAATAACCTTGTTTACAGTGCCAGAGTTAGTGATGATTTGTTAAGGATGATTCATATATTCCTGAAAGTTCCGGGAATTTCGCGTTTAATTACTAGAATCTGGGAAGGCACTATAGAGATGAATGAAATAGGGCATATCCTGGAACTTCAAAAGGCTTATGAGCTTGCCTGTGAGGGGCATAGGATAATTGCATTGAGTTTGGATTGTGATTTCAGGGAAATTGATATTGTTACACATGATCCCAAAAATAATACGCTTCATTTTTGGGAAGTAAAATCTTACTACCCGGATGAAGAGGTAAAAGAGTCAGAGAGGGCTAAATTGCAGGACTTGCTTGATTTCTTGAGAGGGAGAAAAAACAGAAGACTTGCAAAATCTATAGAGACAAAAATCAGAAAGCAGTTAGCTGCTAATAAGAGCATGAAAGGAAGAATTATTGGAATTTTAAGAAATGCCGCTATGACTCATGCAGTCACTGATACCAGAACATATGATAGACAAATGGATAGAATGCTTCATTCGAAAAACGGTGATATTACCCTATGGTATTTAGTTGACGATCCTATACATTTGAATCTTGTATCTCGCAGTGATAATTTGGAGTTTAATCGTCAAAATATTGACACTATAAGATTGGCCAGAATTTTGTTTAATAGAAGTGCAGTATTGGAAGATGAAGATTCTGATAAGATTCCATTATTAGAAATGGCTATCAGTGAATACAAAAAGATTCTAGAAGTAGATGCCGAAAATACACAAGCATATTATGAATTAGCCATATGTTTAAGGGAGTTAGCATATTTAAAACAGAAACACGGTCAAGGGAATGCGGTAGCTAAAAGCGCTTTAGATGAAGCTACACAGTACGCGGTTGAAATAGCAGCCTTAGAAGTCGGTAAGGGAAGGTTTTATGATTTGTGGCAAGTATTAGAAGAAGAACTTGGTACTTTTCAAAGGGGAAAGCCTGTACGGTTAAACGCTACGATTGATACCCTTGGTGGTTTATTTCCGAATACGATGATTAATAATACACCCGGGTTAGAATCAGCACCTCAACTGTTAGGCAGCGAATCTTCAAATTCACTTCTCAGCACGAGCCCTTTATTGTTTGGCAGGTTATTTGAAAAAGCTCCGGTTCTTATCACCTTGGGTATTGCTCCTGTAGTAGAGAACCTTTTAATAGTCTTTAGTTCATATTTAGGGCTTGTACTAGGCGGGCCTGTCGCTGCTTTAAGCATAGGTGCGGCCGTGGCAGGACTGATTGCATTTGTTTTACATAGATATGCGTATGAAGTACTAAAAGGTGATCCTGAAGATATCAGATATGGAGTACCGGTCGAGATAACGGAAGACGGACAAAAGAAGTACATGATAAATGGAGAAGAAGCCTACGCATTTAAAGCCTGGGGCATATGGTATATGAAACGTAAGACAGACTTAATTGATAAATGCAAACTGTTTGCGGGATTCCTGCTGGTTCATCTTCTATTTATTGTACCCGCAATTTCCATAGTTCAGAGTATGGGGTTAGTGCTTACCCGGCAGCTGTTTATTAAATTGACGGATTTATTTATAAATGGGTTGCTTTTTCATTCATTAATGAACTTCATCCAGACACACCAGGGAGGATTGTTAATGACCCCCGCGGCAAAAACCGCAAAAAAACGGGAAGGCGCTGATTTATCAAAAGAATCAAAAGCCGGAGAACTTCGAAAAAAAATACGTACCGGTATTTATAAACATATACTTTTGTTGGCTTTATATCTGGCTTTAGCATTGTTTAATGACAGCTGGGATGCGTATAAGGAAATGCCGGCTACGAAATACAGTATGCCTATTGCAAGTACACAGTATTTATTCCCGGATGATTTTTCTCTTGAGTACTCTTTGGAGGACATGTCAATTGATATTGATGATATAACTGCTCCGGCAGACAATCAGGAAAATCAAAAAAGGGTTGTAAATTCCGGTGTTGAAGTAATCAATATGATGGAGCGAAGAGAAAAAGCATATCTTGAATCACTGGAAAAACAGCTGCCTCAGGAAACTTTGGATTATCTGGATGGTGTAGTTGCAAGGATTTATGAGAATTATGATGAAGAAGTGGCAGAAGTATTAATCAGGTTTATGTATTATGATTGGGAAGACCTTATGTTTATCCTTGATAACAACATTGAAATCAGGATAACCGATAACCCTTTATTTACAAACAGCGGTATGTTTGTCTATTCGCCAAAAGGTAATCCGTATATATTATTAGGCAAAAGGGCTCACCGGAAAGATGACACTCTGAAACATGAAATAACTCACGTTAAAGATATGATGGAAAAATATCCGGGAGGAGGATTTGTTAACTGGATTATGTCTCTATTGGATTATACTTTTAATATGTACAGGTGGGAGTCGCACGCTTTTGCTGAAGAAAACAGATATAGCAACAACAGGTATAGGGTTAAAATAGCAGAAAATGGAAGATATATAATTCGTGCATGGTATGAAGATGAATTTAATCCGGGACTTTGGGCTTTCCTGCATAAAAGCGAATTGCCGGAGTTAGTCATTAAGGGTTCCGGAGCCGGCGTGTATGGCGAGACTAAAAAACATTACGCTGGTTATAAAATATTAAGTTTGTTTATTTCTTATTTTATTACAGCTGTGTTGTTTATAATTTCAAGAGCATACATAAAATTGTTTTTCAGACCTAAAGATTCTACTGATGAAATAGACGTTCGCGATTTTGATGCGTTAAAGAAGTTTCCATTGATTGAGACTATATTATACCCTTTGATCGGTACTATATTCATTCTTTATGGATATTTCCTATTTGGATTGCTATGGGCAACCCTGGGTTTTGCATTTTCTCATGTTATCAGAGACTGGTGGGTGCGCGCGAACGAGAGGGGCGGGCTGAAAAAAGCCATAACAGCAAAAGATGTTAAAAAAGATATTATTAATTTCGGAATGCGGTTATTTTTGTCTGTTGTCTACCTTCTTCCGTTCCTAATATTTAATTCTATACCTTTATTTATACTGCCTTATATCCCGGAAGCAC
>JAFGIL010000062.1 GCA_016929635.1 Endomicrobiales bacterium | reverse complement strand
GTCAGGCAATCCTGACAGTTTGTCAGGCAATCCTGACAGTTTGTCAGGCAATCCTGACAGTTTGTCAGGCAATCCTGACAGTTTGTCGGGCAATCCTGACAAGATGTATCAGGTAATCCTGGATAGCTTTAAGGTGTTTATATAAGATTTTTAACTGCAGGAAGCAACTGTTTTTAACTGTTTAAGCAAACTAAGTAGAAAACATAATTTTTAAATAAAATATCTATGAAATCAACCGATTGCTCTTAAAGGGCTTTTAATGATTTGAATATATATTATATTAAGGAGATGATAAAATGACAGCAATAACAAAAGAACAAATCATGGATGCTATTTCCGGCATGACTGTGATGGAGATCTCGGATCTTGTGAAGGCTATGGAAGAGAAGTTCGGTGTTACAGCAGCTGTTCCTGTCGGTGTGATGGCTGGTGCAGGAGGGCAGCAGGCTGGTTCTGCCGGCCCGGCTGAAACACAGGAGCAGACAGAATTTACTGTAATTTTAAAGAGCTTTTCTGAAGGGAAAAAGATTCCCTTAATAAAAGAAGTAAAGACTATAACAAAGCTGGGCCTTAAGGAAGCAAAGGAACTTGTTGAAGCAGGCGGTAAAGCAATAAAGGAGGATATTCCAAAGGAGGAGGCTGAGAAAATCAAAGAAAGATTGGAAGCAGCTGGCGGTGTTGTCGAGCTTAAATAGATGATGCCGGTAATTAAGGGAAACAGTTGTTTGAAAAAGAATAAAATTACTCTTTTTTAAAATATTAAAACCAGAGGGTATATTTATACACTTCTGGTGTTTTAAATATTAAAGGGGGTTGAAATGGTCCTTGAAAAGACAAAAACCATTAAAAGAAAATATCTAGGAAAAGAATACAAGGATGTAATGAAGGTTCCTAATTTAATAGATATTCAACTTTTATCGTTTGAAAGATTTCTTCAGCGAAAAGCATTTGCAGAAGGCAAGAAAATTAAAAGACAGGGACTCGAGGAGGTTTTTCAGGATACATTTCCAATTGAAAGTCCAAATGGAGAGCTGGTGCTTGAGTATTGCGGGTATACTCTTAATGAAGAAGGAATCAAATATTCTGAGTTTGATTGCAAAGAGAAGGGGCTTACCTACTCAATACCTGTAAAAGCAAAGATAAACCTGCTTTTTCTCCAGACAGGTGAAATAAGACAGAAGGAAATATATATTGGAGATGTCCCATTAATGACAAATAGAGGGACTTTTATCATTAATGGGGCTGAAAGGGTAGTTGTCAGTCAGATTCACCGGTCCCCTGGAGTAATTTTTTCGGATGATAAAGGTGTATATTCTTCAAGGATTATTCCATACAAGGGCTCGTGGATAGAATTTGAGATCGATGCCAAACGGGAGCTTCTTTATACAAAGATAGACAGAAAAAAGAAAATTCTTATAACAATGTTCTTAAGGGCTATAGGATTTGATACTCGAGAGAAGATAATAAAGCTTTTCTATAAAACAAAGAATGTTGTTTTGTCAGAATCCCGGGAAGTGAAAGAAAATCTGGTTGGCAAAGTATTTGCCAAAGAGGTTTATGTTTCTCAAGATGAAGAACAGAAAAAACTCTACAGAGCTGGAGAGAAGATTCACCCGCATGATGTGGATGAACTTATTCACCAGGATGTAAAGGAAATCGAAGTAATCGATTTTGAACATCCGGAATCTCTTCATTCAATTATATTCCTTAATTGTTTTGAAAGAGAGGAAATGAAAATCCTCAAGGATGATCCTTTAAAAGATGAGCCAACCAAAGAAGACGCTATTTCCCATGTTTATTCAATATTAATGCCGGAGGAGCCTATAACAATCGAAAGTGCTGATAAGGATCTTCAATCTATGTTTTTTTCACCCAGGCGTTATGACCTGGGCAGGGTGGGAAGATACAAGCTTAACAAGAAGTTTGATTATAAAGAAGCAACAGATGACCAGACTCTTCTTAAAAAAGATATTGTTAATACTGTTGCATACCTTGTTAAGGTTTTTATTGGTGAATCTAATGTGGATGATATTGATCATCTGGGTAATAGAAGAATAAGATCTGTTGGAGAACTTCTTTCTAATCAGCTAAAAATAGCCTTTGCAAGAATGGAGAGAATTGCAAAAGAGAGGATGTCTCTTAAGGAGGTAGAAACAATAAAACCTCAGGATCTTATTTCTATTAAGCCGATTGTAACCTGTTTAAAGGAATTTTTTGGTTCAAGCCAATTATCACAGTTTATGGACCAGGTAAATCCTTTATCCGAGCTTACACATAAAAGGCGTTTGAACGCACTGGGGCCGGGAGGGCTTTCGAGGGAGAGGGCTGGGTTTGAGGTTAGAGATGTACATTATACCCATTATGGAAGGATGTGCCCGATTGAAACTCCTGAAGGACCTAATATTGGTCTTATAGTTTCGCTGGCTAATTATACGCGTGTAAATGAATATGGATTTTTAGAATCACCATACAGAAAGGTTATAAAAGGGAAAGCAACAAGCAAGATTGAATATCTTTCTGCAATGGATGAAGAAAAATATTATATAGCCCAGGCAAATGCTCCTATTGATGATGACGGAAAATTTATAGAAAAACTGGTTCCTGTTCGTAAGGGAGGAGATTATACCACAAGAGCACCTGCTGAAATCGATTATATGGATGTATCACCTAAACAGGTTGTTTCTGTGTCTGCATCATTAGTTCCTTTTTTGGAACATGATGATGCAAACCGCGCTCTTATGGGATCCAATATGCAGAGACAGGGTGTGCCTCTCTTGCAGCCTGAACCGCCAAGGGTTGGAACAGGTATGGAGCAAAAGACTGCCTATGATTCTGGTGTTATGGTTGTTGCAGAAAGATCGGGAGAAGTGGTGTATGTTGCTTCGTCTGAAATACATATAAAACCAGAGAATGAAGAAAAGCAAAAGGATGTTGATAAATATAAACTTTTCAAATTCAAGCGGACAAATCAGGATACATGTTTTAACCAGAGACCGATTGTGTATAAGGGGCAAAAGGTAAAAAGCGGGGATGTGATTGCTGATGGCCCTGCTACTTCTCATGGCGAGCTTGCTCTTGGAAGGAATGTGCTTGTTGCATTTATGCCCTGGAATGGATACAATTACGAAGATGCTATTCTCATATCCGAAAAAGTTGTAAAAGATGACATATTCACTTCCATACATATAAAAGAATTTTCTGTAGAGGTTCGTGAAACAAAGCTGGGGCCGGAAAAAATCACAAGAGATATTCCAAATACAAGTGAACGTTCTTTTGATCAGCTCGATGAGGAAGGTATTATATGTGTTGGGGC
>JAFGIL010000061.1 GCA_016929635.1 Endomicrobiales bacterium | reverse complement strand
TGAACAGCAAAAAAACAATATTAGATATAAAAGTAAAATTTTTTTAATTTTCATTTATAAATAATTAATAATAAAAGATAAGCCGGAGGTCGGATTTGAACCGACGACCTATGGTTTACGAAACCATTGCTCTACCGCTGAGCTACCCCGGCAGGATAATATGCATTTATATTTCAATTGATTTTACTAAATTTTTATGATTTTAGCAATGATTGGTTCTTTTATAGCTGCGGAAAGGAAATAACTATATGTTGATTTTTTAAGTAGATTTGTTATTCAAAAAAGCATTGGATAGCACTAGAAGTATACATCTATCTTTTTAGCTTCCTGGTTTCTTATCTTTAGCGCCAGATTTTCAGGTATAATTTTGCCGTTTACCGTATCCGTGCCGCCATCGTTCCATGAAATATCAATCTTATCTATATTGAACTTATCTGAATACGTATCTATATTCTTGGAATTATGATATGTTACTAACGTGCTATTAAGGAAATTGAATGCAAAAGTATTTTTCTTTGTGAAAAATTCTTTTGATAGCGCCGGGTTAAACTCCAGGATAAGCCTGCCGTTATTATCCAGCCTGAACGGATTTTTCCCCATAGTCATCAGAAGCCAGATCTCCACGAACTCTGCTGTTGCTCCGCTTAGCCGGGCAACACAGCCTCTTCCCCACATTCTCTTATCGTAAAAAGCGCTTGATACTATAAAGGATGAGTTTTCAAATATACTGCGTCCGTAAATATCCGGATCTGCAAAACAGATTCCTGACTTCTTAAACTCTTCATAGAACTCTTTATATAAACCTGCTTTTACAAGCTCAAGCAGATATTTATACTCCATATGTACCCATATGGACTCGTTCTCAAGCCAGCCCGGAGTAAAAACCGTGCACCTGCCTATATCATCCGGCTCATCTTTTAATGAGGCGTTAAGTTTATACATATTTATCTTTTTATCATACAAAGCGCTCTTTTTTATCGTATTATGGATTCCGCGGACTTTTTCCTTATCTTCCTCGGTTTTCATATATCTGACTTCGCCTTCCAGGAACAGCTGCAGAGGCCTCTGCCTGAATTTAGCAACCTTAACACACGGCAGACCCTGATGACTTACTTTCCCTGAACAGCTGTATTCAACCGCATCATAGCTGAAATAAGTATAATAAAGTCCTGTTTTTTTATCAAAAGCTTTTGCAATTCCTGCCTCTATCTTTTCCAATGCTTTATTAAGGAAATCTTTCAAGTCGGTATATATAATAACTTCCTCTTTGCCTGAAACCCCCAGATTTATTTCCTTGCGATACTGTTCTTTTAAATCTGATGCCCTATCCCAGAAATCAAACGCAGATATTTGTTTATTATTCAAAAGGTCTCCGAGATTCCTGCAAAATCCGAATATTTCTTCGGCAATATATATTTTGCAATTCGACGCTAAATTCAGATTCTTCAGTTCTTTTAATAAAAATTTGATTGTCCTTTTCAACTCAAAAGTTTCGGGCATTGATGAACCAAAAATTCCGGGAAGGCCGTTAAGAGCATCATACCAGCCGGGTTTATCCCCTTCCATCTCGACACCCATTCCTTCACAGTCAAGGGATGACAGTTTATTTAAAATAAGGCATAGCATTTTTCCCAAAAGATTTGTTTTATAAATCTTATCCTGGTTATCACGTTCACGTACAACCAGAGGCTGAGACTTTCTCTGCTTTATCAGGTTTTCTTTATCTCTATCGACAATTATAGAGCCAAACTGCCTTACCTTTTTAGGCTCTGCTTCTACATATCTGCCTTCTCTAGGAACAATAACCACAGGGCTGTCATAATAAGTAAACTCTTTCTTATTTAAAAGAATATCCCTGGCTTTATCAGGATAAACCGCCAAATAATTTTCCAAAAGGTCAAGATTATACGTCCAATGGTCTACCCAGTAGCCATGCCCGGGGTCAGCCATATCCATCCCTTGAGAAATCTCCAGGCAATGGCTTAGGAAATCATCCGGAGATATTTTTAACGCTATACTTCCTCTTTCAAGCAATAAAAGCAGGCTTCCCGGCTCAAAAGGTTTTCTGAAAAATGCTTTTAGCTGCGGTATGGATTTTTCTTCCACATACTTACTAAATAAAGCATTCGCCTCGCTGGTGTCGGGATTTAAATCAAAAAGTATTCCCTTTATCAATAGAGGGTTAAACCCATCTAGCTGTATGTAATTATAGAACGAAACAACGTTGTAATCCTCGATTTTCGGATTAAACATTACATCACTTCGCTTATTCTGGTTTACGTCCCTGAAATTTCCGTTTCCCTGGGAATAATAGGAAGGAGATAACTGGAAGAAGTTATAGTCACGCTCAAGGTCGCCGTGCTTACGCGAATAAACGTAGTAAACATGTTTCTTGCTTCTTGCGTCAAGAACAATAGGCATTCCTCCGCGAAGAACGTTATCAAGAAAAGTCTGGCCGCAGTATTGATCAAACTTCTTTATGCCTGACTCTGTATAAATTGCATTTGTGACGTTTTCGACAACTTTCTTGTTTTCCTGCATTTTTCTTTTAAAATAATCTTTATCTTTTGTTACTTTTTTAAAATAATTATTTAATTCAGACTCTCCCGTTATGTGCCCTGTAACAGAATAAAACGACTGTTTTGAACGGGGCTTTAATCCTATACTGAAATAACTCATTGCTGAAGCATATTTATTATCAGCACATTGCAGAGAACCCAGCGAAAGTTTGTTTTTAGTTATAAATTCGTCCGGAAAACTATAATTAGTATTTTTTCCGAAAACCAGATCAGGGTCTATTATGATTTGAGCTTTATCAAATCCATTTTTTTTCTCCAATAAAGAAAAATAAAAATTACCTTTATTTAATACAACAACTTCGGCAGTATCCTGCACAGCAACTTTTGTTTTATACAGAGGTATTCCCGTTTTATCAAAGTTAAGAACTGAGGTCCATGCCTGAACAAGCCAGCTTTCATGCTTTAATCCCTGCATCTCAAGTCCGTATGTTATAATTTTAGGCATACCGTCCACTATCTCAAGATTTAACGGCTTTTTACCTGTATTTTCAAACTCAACAATTCGCATCAAAGCAGCAATACTTTCATTTGGAAGCGTAAAATAGCGGACCCTTGTTTTTAAACCTATCTTTGAGTTTACGTCTTCAAACATTAACTCATAGGGATTTATGAACATCTTCTGTGTAACAAAAGACTTCTGTGAAGGATTACTCTGGAAAGGTTCGTAAAATAATGAACTTCCGCCTTTCTTCACCTTAATAAAGGTGCGGAATCCAAGACTCTGCGTAAAAGAATATGCATTATTTGCTGAATAAAACTCCATAATGGAGTTGTTTTTGTCCTGCACCCCGAATGAAGATATCCCCTGGCCGCGGTTCACATAGAAAGCCCACATTGGTATGCCTTTTAGCCCGGCTATTCCGGGTAAAAAACTAGCGAAAGGCTCTCCTGAATAGTAATTTTCTATTACAAAAGTACCATCATCCAGTATCTGGTATATCGGCTTGTCTTTTTTTACACTGCTCATAAATCATCCTCCGAAAACAATTAATTACTTTGCTGCTTCTTCAAAAAATACTTTTTCAGCGTTTTTATTATTGAATTATTTGGAACATAATTCTTTGTATCCCATACCTTTACTATTTCCTTCTTCTCTTTTTTCCAGTATAAAGGATAGTTTTCCCACCCGTAAACCGGGCCTTCTCTTTTCACGTATTTGCTGTCCGGCATGTACTGATATAAACCATCCGGAAATTTTGTATTTGCTATGGCTTTATAAGTCCAGTAGGTATAATCGAACCCGTACTCTTCATAAACCTTTAAAATATCTTCAAGCCATTTCAATTCGCCGAAATAACCGCTTCTCCAGTTAATCCCGAACTCGCCCGAGAATATCTTTACCTTGTTTTTCTGCGAAAACTTATAGTACGGCTCAAGATACTTATACATGTACTTTTTATCCCATACTCTTCCGTCGACCTTGCCGGGATATTCCTGCAAGGTTCTTAAATTGAACGTATAAAACAAAGGGCCATAGGTATGGACGCTGACCGTAGTATTGTCATCAAGCAAATCCCTAAGAAACTCTATATGCTGTGCCCAAACATTTCCTTCAAGATATATCATTCTTTTTCTATCAATCGCCCTGATTCTTTTTATAATATTTTTATAAAAATCTCTCAGGATATTGATTCTTCTATTTTCAATTATGGGTTCATTCAATAAATCATACCCTAAAAGTGAATCGTAATTTTTAACTTTTTCTACTATATTTTCCCAAAGCGCATAAGTCCTCTTCCTGTACTCCTTTACTTCCCACAACAATGCTTTACCGTTGCTGTCTCCGTGCCAGTCGGGATTCTGGGAGCCGCAGGCAGCATGCAAGTCAAGGATGATTTTCAGATTATGTTTTTTACCCCATTTTAATACTTTTTCCAGGTATGAAAATCCTTCGCTTGAATACTTATACGGGGCTTTCTCGATAAGTTTATGATTAAAGGGCACTCTTATGACATTTGCACCCATCCTGGAAATGTTTTTTATATCGCTTTCAGTTATCCAGCGGTCTCTGAATAACCTCTCAAACTCCTTTAAACTGCCTTTTCCGCATTTCTTTGAGAACTCATTCTTGAAACCGGTCTCGGGGATATTTCTTCCATGCAGGATGTAACCTTCCATTAAAAGCCAGCCGCCTAAGTTTACACCTTTATATCGCATCATAAACTCCTTTTTTAATTAAGATATTTCAACTTTTATGCCTTTAGATTCGTGGAAAGTTTCAAACTTGGGTTCTCTGATATATGGAGGTTTAAACTCCCACGGATTAAACTGATTATATCCCGGGCCTTCAAGCACTATAGCAAGAACATTATCTTCCTGCAGCATGGACTCCGGAATGTAGAATTTATGCTGCGGCCCGCAGCTTTCATATTTCCCCAGCAGCTTGCCATTCAAGTAGATAATAAGCCTTTCTAACGCTTCAGATATATATAAACCTAAAGGAGCTTCATATCCTTTCTCCTTTTTATAAGAAAACTTATATCTAAACCATATTACATCCCCGAGCTCCTTATGGCAAATATACTTTTCTCCCTGCGGGATTTTCAGCCATTTGCTGTCATCAAACTCTTTCTTGTAATATCCTTCAGTGCCGCCGCCTAAATTGTACCTTACTTTAAGACTGTTGATATTGTACTTCCATTCTTTCCCGTTTAAGGTTCCATGGATTTCTATGGGTTTTGCAAGCCCGCTTTTCTTGATTAAAGGGCCTTCTGCAGGATGGCCTTTTGTATGATAGGCATTTTCGTACCTGATTGCTATCGTATTCTTACCTTTATTTAATCTATCAAAGGTTTCTATCTTCCCTTTTCCTATGCCTTTCCACAAAAACTCCCCGTTGAGATACATATAAGCTCTGTCAATACCGCCTGTATCAATTATAATCATCGAATCTTTAACATCCGAGGGTTTATCAAACTCCGCCCTGTACCAGTAATATCCGTGTTTAGTCAAATCAACATCCTCTAAATATACCGGTTCCTTCAGAACCCGCCAATCGCTGTCATTATAATCTATATCTTTCTCATAGCTGTCGGCTTTAGCATGCCAGCAATCGTCTTTCTTTATCTGCAGCGCACGTTCTTTTTTGTCATGCACTATAAAAGATGCAAAACCAAAGTTTTTATTCCATTTAAACGGAATTTTTTTGCCATCAACAGAAATTTTGGAAGGTTTCTTTTCCAAAAACACCAGGTTATTGTTGGTTGATCCGTTTTTAACATGAAAACTAAGCTCCACGCCCTTTTTAACAGCGGAGTTTCCGGAAAAATAATAGGAATCGGAAATTAAAATATTACCCTTTGCCCCAACCCATGTTTTTCTGGCATGTTCATTATCGAGAATAACCAGGGTAGTTTTATCCAGCTTAATCATCTGGATTCCATGATGGAAATACGAAAAGGTAAGTGATTTCTCCTTTGAATCATATTTGTATTTGATATTTCCGCTTACATACTGAGGTTTCCGGTTTACACCGCGTATAATAAGCTCTTCTTTGCCTTTGTTCGGGCCATAGAATAACACTACTTCCTCCTTGCCGATTTTCTTTGAGGTCAATATTTCCGACGTGGAGTGCTGGATAACGTAATCTGTATTAGGGATTTTAACTTCTATAGGGAACAGAAAAGCGCTGTGGCTCGGCATTAAGAGCTTGCCGTGGCTGGGCAATGTGCGTTCACTATTACTGCCGGGCACTTTATAACGTATTAACAGCTCCTTCTTATAGGTTTCAACATTCCGCACCATAAGAAATCCCGTATCTTTGTTTGATTTCTGAACAACCGTCACTTTTTCATAATGGTCCGGGAAAGTTCCGGTAACAACACTGTCTTTTCTTATTATGTGAGTATCGTCATCCCCTGCAATAATTTTTGCCGCTCCTTCCTGCACTTCCGTGTCCGTAAATAAATGAGGAAAAGCGTTCAACAGCATTGCAATTGATTTAATATCATAATACTTGTCATTTAACTCCCCCCACTCCCGGATCGGGGAGGATCCGAAATCATAACTGGTTACCGAGCCTATGGCCTTCATATTACCGTCGCCTCTGGCGTCTCCCCTGCAGCCCCAATAAGGAAACGTAGTACCTCCGGTAAACATAAATACTCCTATCAGGGAAGCACCGTGAGAAAGCACATTTCTTATTATGGCTGCTGTCAAAGCTGAAGGCGGGTTATACTCCGGCTGCCCGAACTGGGCAAACCAGCCGCCCTGCAGTTCAGGAACAAAAATAGGTTTATCCGGCTGTGTTTTCTTCGATTGCTTGAATTTCTTGTCAAAATCGTCAAACTCCCACATCCACAACCAGGGTATGTTTGGATAAAATGTTCTTGTATCAATAATTTCGGTTCCGTGCACAAAAACGCCTTCTATGGTAAAAATAGGAACGTCAATACCCGCTGATTTTGTAATCTTTAAAAGGTGCCCTAAGTGTTCCATTGCCTCTTCATTGCTTATAATTATGTCTCTCTGCTGCAGCATAAGATGGTCGTATTCATTTTCGATCTGAAAAAGAACCACACTTCCGTTACGCGTTATTAAATGCGGAAGAATTACACGGGCAACTTCATTGTACCACTTGTCAACGTGCTGGAAATATCTATCATCGTTTAATCTCATTTTTAAATTCTTTTTTAATATCCAGTCCGGGAATCCGCCACAGTCCCATTCGGCACAGATATAAGGGCCCGGCTTTAAAGCAACGTACAAATCATACTTCTTGCACAAATCCAGGAATTTTGGCAAATCCTGGTCGCCGTCCCATTTGTAAACACCCTCTTCCTGCTCATGCCAGTTCCAGGGTATATATGTAGAAACAAAATTTGCACCGGACCGCTTCATTTTTTTCAGCCTGTCTTCCCACAGCTCGTTGGGTATCCGGTAATAATGAATCTCTCCGCCTATCAGGATAACTCTCTTTCCCCGAATAAATACACTTTTGGAATCGTAACTTATAATTTTCTTGTTTTCCATATTCTTTCCTTTCCCGTTAAGGATACAATTATTTATCCCACACCTTATATTTGTTATTTTCTTTTACGACAAAAATTGCCTTTCTAGGCGGAGCTGAAATCACTTTACTTCCGACTTTAACTTTTCTTCTTTCTTCTCTTAGATTGCATATTGTAAAAACGGAATAATTCTTATGCTTTCTTTCAAATATATGAATGCCGTCTTCAGACTTTTTATTTAAGTATTTCCTGATAAAATCTCTTGAAATATCCATAAATACTTTAGGTATAAACCCTACAACTGATATTTTACCCTTGCCTACATTTCTAGTAAAACCGCATATTCTATCGTCATTGGCCGGAGTAATATCAACACTAAAACCTTTATCCGCAAATTCAAACGTATTAACATCATCACAGACAACAAAATCGAGGTTTTTATACCTTAATTTATTTACTTCAAAAACACCCTTCCCCTTCGGCATGTTTTTAATTTCTTTTAACTTTAACACATCCCATATCAGCCTGCAATCATTGAACTCTTCGTCCTTTTTCGGAATATTGTTCAATAATATTAAATGCCCGCCTTTATCCGCGAAATCAATCAGATTGCTTTGAATGTTTTTATCTAAATATTCACTACCTATAAACATCAATTTTTTCTGTGGAATTGAATTATAGTCGCTCAGCTCTTCTTCTAAATTAAGCATCGTAAAATGAACATTACAGACTCCTAAAAGATCTATTAACGAACCTTTCATTCCGCCTTTTCCCAGCTCAAAACTATTTATTCCCTGTAAATTATTGAATTTAATGTCCCTTATATGCGGCTGATAATAGCCCACGGCCAGATCATACACAGGATTGGTTTCTACAATCCTGCTGTTTTCTTTCAGGAATTTGCCTATATTTTTCAGTATATTAAACTGGAATCTCTTATTTCCATTTTTATCCAGCGGAGACAGGAAATTCAGTTCAGGAAGAAAATATTCATATCCGAGAAAGTTAAATCCGTCACAAAACCAGTAGAAATTTATCATATTGTTCCCGCAGCCGATAGCCGTTTTCCACAGCAAGTCATAATCCGAGGGAGACTGCTTCCAGTGCGGCAGAAAATACATATCCCCGGACTGCATCTCATGGTTTGAAATCAACGGGCTCCCTGTAGCCCTGGTAAATCCTATTCGTGAGATATGGTGCCCCATCCCCTCTTCCTCAACACTTCCAGGATAATACGTGTAACCTACTATCGTCTCCCATCGCGGGTCTTTTATTTCATTGTAAACATCTCTCCATGCCGTATCATATCCGAGCAGAGGGTCATCTATGCTAAAAGGGCCCTTGGCGCCTAAATCATAAAGCATTTCCATTAACGCATGAGCATACATGCCAACCAGCTTTTCCCTGAACTCACACCAGTCATATACTTTATAATGTTCATTCTGGTTCGCCGGTTCGTTCCTTGGAGGTACAACCTGAGAAAAACAACTGTTTTTTTCATTATAGCGTTCGTTTAAAACCTCAATCTTTTTATATTTCTCCTCCAAGAATCTCTGATACGGCCCGTCGTTAATAAGAAACGGGTTATAATCGCCCGTGAATGCCTGTCCTCTGCAGTAAGTAAAATAAGTCAGGCTGTAGCTGATCTCGTTATCTACCTGCCACATTACTATATTGTCGAAAGGCCGCACTACGTCCATGAATTTTTCAAACCATTTTTTCGTTAGCTGCATGTAATCAGGATGAAGGTAAGTTATTGGAGGATAAAAAGCATAATCGGCTGTGGGATTTCCGTTTTTATCAAGCGACAGAACCTGGGAATACTCGGAAAAAACCCACTGTGGAACTCCCCCGTTTAAGAACTCCGCATGGATATGGGGCCCGGGTTTTATAAGAACATTTAACCCGTATTCTTTAACCAGCTTTAAAAAACCCGCCAAATCCCTGCTTGGATGGGTTTTTCCTGTAAAATCATACTTTCCTTTTTCGTACTCATGCCAATTCCATGGAACATACGTGGAAAGCGTATTGCAATTTGCCTCACGAAGTCCGTTGAGAAGTTTTTTCCAGTTTTTCTTCTCTGTTCTGAAATACTGGACCTCACCCGAAAGTATAAACTGCTTTTTTCCGTTAACCTCAAAATAACCTTTTTTTAGATTGACTGAACTGCTCATAAAACCTCTAAATCATTAAATTTGCCAAATAAACCAATTTGTTATCGATAACATATGGCTTTAAATAAAAATTTCTGATACTTTCCATCAGAAATTCATTTTCATCTTATGCTAAATAAAACTTATATAACAAAACATCACAACGCTAATTTTCAAATTTAATTTCGTCCAGATAGAATACAAAAGGAGGATTGGTGAAACCCAGATAAAATCCCAGCTGAATTTTTGTTAAATCCTTCTCAGCTAAGGATAATTCATACTGATCCCATGTTGTACTCAGGCTAAATTCCTGAGATGTTTGGGAACTATCGGGGTATTTAGCATTTTCAAATCCTCCGACCTGTACTGTTATCTTATTGCCTGCAGTGTCGCTTTTCGCCCAAAATGTCAATTTAGTATAATCACTTAAATCATAATCTGTATTAGTTGGATAATTATCGCCATTATTATCATATGGTTCCGTCCAAAGTATAGCACCCCAACCCGCACCTCCGGAGGTATATGTAAATTTCATGGAAGATGAGCCGCCTCCCGTGGGGATAGTGGCATTATTAAAATCAACCGTAGGTTGGTCACCCCACCATTGATGAGGAATATAATGATTTTCAGCATCTTCGTAATCTTTGTAAACGTAAAAATACTCGCCTCCACCTCCATTACTGCCACCACCGCTATCACCACTAACCACGAGACTTGCGGAATTAGAAGTAATATCATCTACTATAGCAGTTATATAAGCGGACCCAGAAAGAGTTCCTGCCGTAAAAGTAACTTTTTTACCTTGTTCTGGTGAAAATTGCCCAAGATTGGTGTTTGATACTGCCCATGTGGGATTTGCATCTATTTCCTTCCCGGCATTTGTCACAGAAGCCGTCAATGATTCAGAAGCTCCGGCATCAAGGCTTATTGAAACAGGAGTAATGGCCACATCAACTGTTGATGTAGCCAGCTTTTTCTTTTTTTTACATGACACAACAGCCATGCAAAAAACACATAATATTAAAATAAAATAAATTCTGGATCTGGTCTGCATTTAAGACTATTCCCTCACTATATTATTCAAACCTAACCTCATCTATATAAAACACGGCTCCTTTTGGATTATTTTCTTTGCTGATTGAAAAAGAAAGACCGCTTATTATATTTTTAAGATTTTTATCTTCCAAAGGCACTTCGACTTTGTTCCATTTTTCCGTAAGCACTAAAGGGTTCATACTTACTATATCCGTATCAGAGGAAACCTTGCCGTCTAATATTCCTCCTATAGTAAAACCGTTGATTTTCTCACCGCCTTTTTCTCCCCTTATCCACATAGTAAACTTGTTTGCCTTAGAAAGGTTATGACCTCCGGGAATATCTCCCCAGTTATTTGCGGGTTCCTGCCAGTAAATACCTGCCCAGCCCTGAGGGCCTTTTGCAGTATATTCGATTCTAAAACACGTTTGCCCTGAAAAAGGGCTATCCATCCATCTCCCGTCAATGCTTAGATCTCCGGTATCACCCATCCATCCGGAAGGCGAAAAGTGGTTCAACGGGCTGCCTTCATCCTGGTAAATATAGAATACCTTGCCTTGCCCCCCTTTCCCATCCGGTTTTTTCCCCATTGCGCGTGATTCAACTCCCCCTAATTTCAAAACAAAAACGAAAAATAACAAAATAAATAAAACCTTTTTCACGAAAAATTTCCTCCTTTACCCCTAAAAGTATTTTTAAAACTTATATTGATACAATACTTTTAAATCTTTTCTTGCGTACATATATACTTTCCAATCTCTTATCTCTTCTTCATAATCCATATCAGCAGAAGAACCTGAAAAATATGCATCAGCCATAGAATACAGCCATATAACCACAGCCACCCCGGTTGCCATAACTGCAGTATTATACTGCGTCTGATAATCATCATATAAAGTGCTGTTTTTCAATCCAGTATCAGCATATTCATCATATTTGGTAGATGCCTGGGAAAAAAGGTAAACAGAACCAAGCACTGTGGTTAGTTCCATGGCGCCGATTATATAGCCTTTTCTTCTTTGCCCATTAAAAACTTGGCCCCATCCAGGCAAGACTGCTGAACGGAGCAGGGCATTTGTCCTTGTTTTTGCATAAAAATTTATCCGGATAGGCTCATCCTCAGCCATTAACAGAGTATTCGCTGCAAAAACAACACAAATAAGTATATAACAAAATTTATTCTTGCTGAAATTCATCACTTTCCTGTATTTTAATTTAATAATTATTTATACAAAAAATAAAATTATTTTGCAACTGTTATCGTACCGCTAATTAGCTCTTTTTTCCCGTTTATATTAACTTTGTATTGATATATATATACACCGCTTTCAACCGTGTCATTATTATCGTCATCACCGCGCCATATATTCTCGTTTTCAAGGGTTTTTATACGGCGTCCGTTAATGTCATAAATGTATATCTTAAAATCCTGTGATAAATCAATAGCCGGGAATTCAGCATAATCGTTCTTATCATCTATTAATGCAGGCGTTATAATTTTCTGTACAGGCCTGTAATCGCTAGTAGAAGGTGCGGCCGAAGGAAATACCGCGTACTGTGAAAAATGCATAACTTTAACCGTAATAGTATTCTGGTCCGCATCTATTGTCCCTCCGACAAAAACCCAGTCATATCCATCCCAGAAGAATATTTTAAGAGAAGTTTCTTCATATCCCGTGTTATCCTCCATACCATCACTATCATAATCAGGATACAGCAAACATATAGTAACAGGTTTCTTAAAAGTCTGTTCCGGGCCGAACTCATAGATAACAGAGGGCAATGTCGTAAAGGAGGATTTAGGCCTTCTTGTAACTTGATTCCTATCAAGCCGTTTTATCCTAATAGCAGTCGCGTTTTCCATAGCGCCTTCTGGAATGAGCACATAAGTATAACCGTCATCGGGATTGCCGTCTTCAAGCTTCACCTCGCCCGAAGTTATGGTTTCTTCTATTTCCGACTGTATCTTTGAAGAATCTGAATATTGTGCAATGTCCCCGTTTTCATTTATTACGGTAATCTTATAATCAAAGGTACCTTCGTCTGTTATTATGTCTTTAAGATCATATGAATAGAAGTAATCGTCGTTAATCGGCAGTGAAATTGTACCCGTGCTTACATTGGAATCAGAATCGGTGTAAGAATACCAGATAGATACATCGGTTAATATAGATGATGTATTTACCACATTAAACGAAAGTATTATCTTGCCGCCGAGTACCCCCAGAATTTCCGGCGGTTTATTGACAATTTCGATTGCGGGATAGCCGGGAGGTACACGCCAGTTGTTTGTATCTGGGTCATATATTACTAACACATCGCTTGTTATAGTATCATCGTTAACGGATGATGAGGGCCAGTTATCATCGGTTCCCTGCCCATTATTTGTTTTTGCCGTAATCTCTATTGTAGTGCTGCTTTGGACTACTGCATTAGCCGGGATATCTACTGCCAAAAGGAAATACTCCGTAGAATCCGGCTGCAGTGCTACTGTATTATAACTCTCTACATCAAGCGTATCATATACGCCTATTTCCCCTCTGTCAAGATAAATCCTGGCCGGCCAATCTCCTGAAACGGCAGACGTTGACAGATAGATGAAATCTGCCGTATTGCCGTCATTTTTCACTGAGAATGGCAGGAACCTGGTCACATCTGTTTCAACCGAATAAGCCACTGATCTTGGGTTTCTTACCCAGCTGGCCGCATATCCCGGCAGAATCGTTATTTCCATCTCGGTAACTGTATGCGTTCCTACAGCTTCATTGTACCACATGAACGCATCTCCGGGCATATCAGGTATATTCGATAATCCGGCATCTCCTCCGTTGTAAGTTATGGTATTTCCCGGGGCATGAGGAGTCCTCATGAACTTAATGTCATCAATGTAAATGCCTCCTCCTGCATCATACTCAGGCTCATCGGCATTCATAAAGAAAATAAACTCTTTTAACGACGCAAGATTTATCTGATAGTTTTTCCTCTTCACTGCTTCCAGGGGGATGCTTACCTGCTGCCATGTCGGCCCCGTATTCACAAGCTCTGTAAGCCTGAACCTTGCCTCTACGTCCGAAGAATCCTTGAATATAACCATTGCTTTTGTCCCGACATTGGGAGAATAAATCCAGAAAGTTAAATAGTCGTATGAAGATACATCTATATGCGGGACAAATGGCGACACGGCAATCGCGCCCCAGTTCCCCGGAGCTACTCCATCCCATGCAATACACCAGGAATATCCTTTGCCTCCAAGTGCAATCTGGCTGTTGTAAAGGGTATCAGTGATGTTAACCCCGTTTCCGTCATCGTTGTACATTGCATTATTCCCGCCCAAATAACTGGGATCTTTTCCGTCGTTAAAGTCGTCCACTACCAGCTCGGTTCCCAAAAGCGGATTAACGCACAGGATTAGGAAAATTATGGGTAATAATAAGTACTTAATCTTATTCATTTTATTTTAACTACTTTATAGTAACTTTATATTCAGCTTCCTCCGCAGTGAAAGATCCTATCGTATCCCAGATCCATTTTATTTTAGTCGCTTCCTGCGACCATTCGTTATTCCATTTATCATTGTACCAATATTGCTTTATATTTCCACCTGTAACATCATTGGAACTAGCCGTTAAAATTGTATTATATGGAACAACGTCTATAATCTGAGCACCTGTAATATTTTCATTCTCGTTGTTCTCTATTCTGAGAGTAAATGTAATTTTCTGCCCCGGCAGCTGGGATGTAGTAGAAGCCAATTTTTTAAATGACACGCCCTTACCCAGATATGTTTGCGTTACATTAGATAGTTCAGACCAAAGTTCTGCCTGGTCAGATGTCCTCATCTGTACAAAATAAGTGGTACCTCTGGTTAATCCTGTTAAAATATAAGATTGGTCGTCTCCCGGAGTGCAAGAAGTCGAAACCACCACGGTATCATATGTTGCTAAAGTTGGAGATGACGAATATCTTATTTCATAAGATCCAGCTATAATCGAACCGCTGGCACCGTTATTTCCCGGGGCGGTCCATGTAAGAAGCAGGCTGTTATATCCCGATACAACCGAAGAATTCAGGTCATTTACTGCAGAAGGAGGAATTGTATCCAGAAACACGTCGAATTCAGACAATGAATATCCCGTACCTGTTCCCATCTCAGTTCCATAAAACCGCACATAACGGGCCGTAACCTGTCCGAATGAGAAACCTTCCGAACCTCCGGTAGCTGCACTTGTTGTGTACACATCAGTCCACGACTCGGCATCATCTGAAGTTTGAATTATATAACTCTTCCCGTAAGCCCCGTCCCATTGCAACGTTACACTGTTAAATGTTACCGGTGAACCGAAATCCCTGTATATCCATTGAGGGTCATACCACTCAGATGCCCAACGGGTACCTGTATTGCCGTCAAATGCATATTTCTGATGGCTGCCGCTTGCAGAAGAAGATATTGCGGGTTTTCCCTTAGCTACGTTTGTAGCGCCGTACACCTCAAACTCAAACAGAGAATAACCATATGACGTAGTACGGGCATAACCATACATTATGACATATCTTGCTGTTATATCTGGAAATGCTATCGAATCAAGATTGGAACTATGGTTGTTTGTCGAAAAGACTATATACCAATTCTGTGCATTTGTGGACACTGCAAGTTCGTATTCTTTTGCCATTGCTGTTTCCCATCTTAACACAATCTGATTTACAGTAAAATTCGATTGCAAATCTACATAAATCCATTGAGGATCAGAATGCTCCGACTCCCAGCGCGAACCTGTGTTGCCATCAAAAGACTGGGCATTACCATCACAGGTCGAAGCCAACCATGACTGGCTTAAAGGATAAGTTGTTTGTTCAAATCCATCCGCTGTCTTGGCATATGTTGTTGAAGGCTCTGATAACGCTGACCAGTTCCCTGATTCATCCTGTATACGAACCTTTATATAGTATGTCGTACCCGGATCTAGATATTTTATGGTCCAGCTATGCACCTCGCCTGAAGTGCAGGAAGTGGATATTTCTGTGTAGTCGTATGGTGAGAAACTTGGATTTACCGAATATCTTATTTCAAACTTTCCTCCCGTTATCGGTCCTATGAGAGCATCATCTCCGGTAGATGTCCAGCTTAAATCTATCTTTCCGCTACCTTGTCCGGGAACCGCTGATAAAGTGGTTATGACCGCAGGAGGTATGATATCCGGCAATGACCATGTTGTTACTGATTGTGATAATCCCGAATAATTACCTAACTCATCCGATGTGCGTATTTTTATATAGTAGGTTGTTCCTCCTTCAAGCCCGGTGAGTATACGGCTGTGAGTCTCACCCGGAGAACACGAGGTTGATATTATAACTATTCCGTAATACAGGAATGCAGAATTGGATGAATACCTTATGTCATAATTTCCGTCTATTATAGCTTTTGTACTTCCATCATCTCCGGGTGACGTCCAGCTCAATTCTATTTCGCCTTCATTAGCTCCCTGCGTGCCTGATAAATCTGCTATAACCGCAGGCGGCGTGATGTCAGTCATCGCCCACGCTGTTGCTGATTCTGACAAATCCGACCAATTGTTTAACTCATCTGACACACGGATCTTTACATAAAATGTCGTTCCGCCTTCAAGCCCTGTAAGTACCCGAGTCTGGTGATCACCCGGTGAACATGTTGTAGATATCACAACCGTACTGAAATACGGGAATGCCGAATCAGATGAATACCTTATCTCGTAATTTCCGTCTATGATTGTTCCTGTGTAGCCGTCATCCCCTGGCGCCGTCCAGGTTAAAAAGACCTGGCCTTCAGCACTCCCCGGTGATGCTGATAAATTCGTAACAACTGAAGGAGCAAAAGAGTCTGTCATAGCCCATGCTGTAGCTGAATCCGACAACCCCGACCAAAGGCCCACATCATCGCGAGTGCGGATTTTCATGTAGTACGTTACTCCGGGTTCCAGACTGCCTACTGATTTGCCGTGAATCTCACCCGGCGAACACGAGGTTGATATTGCAATGCTGCCATAATACGGAAATGCCGAATCAGATGAATACCTGATTTCAAAACTGCCGCTGGAAATAAATCCTGTATAACTATCATCTCCCGGAGATATCCATGAGAGGTCTATGTGCCCTCCCTGCTGGCCCTGTGTTGCTGCAATACTTGTTACTGCTGATGGAGGAGTTGTATCTTCAAATATCTCAAATTCATCTATAGAATAATTCCCGCCTGTGCCGTGTACGGTTGCATACATACGGACATATCTGTATATTGCTGAAGTAAAGGCTATATATTCCGTACCCCCAGAGCCGGAAACCGTGGTATATAAGTCTTCCCATGTATCTGCATCAGTGGACGCCTGCACCTGATAACTGCTCGCGTATCCGCCTGTATGCCAATGCAATTTTACATTGTTTATTGTCGTTGTTGAACCCAGGTCTTTATAAACCCACTGTGTGCCCGATGTCTGGGATTCCCAGTTTGTGCCTAAACTCCCGTCAAACGCATATTTCTGGTGGCTGCCCATCGCGGATGAGGAAACCGATGGTTTATTGAGTGCTAAGTTCCCCGCACCTCCTGATACTGCAAACTCAAATATTGAATATGAGTATTCCGTTGCCCTGTCATAACCGTACATCATTACATATCTCGCAGTAACGGGTGAAAAAATCAATGTTTCAGACAGTGCTGCATGGCTGTCGGTCGAAAATATTATGTACCAATCCTCTGCATTTGTAGATATGCATATATCATAGGTCTCTGCCATGGCTGCTTCCCACTGCAGCGAAATTTGATTAATAGAATACTCAGATTGTAAATCTACGTATATCCACTGCGGGTCAGAGCTTTCCGATATCCAGCGCGAACCTGAATTACCGTCAAACGCCTGGTAATTACCATAACAAGTTGACGCCAGCCATGACTGTGCTGTTGAAAATCCCGCTTTTGTGAGCACTTCTCCTATCATAGCCCAGTTTGTAGTCGGTTCTGACAAGGCAGACCAGTTTTCGCCTTCATCCGCTGTACGAATCTTCACATAGTAGGTTGCTCCCGGATCTAATAAAGTTAAAAGATAACTATGGCTTTCTCCCGGTGAGCATGTTGTTGAAATTGCCACGGTTCCATAATACGGAAATGCCGCATCAGACGAGTATCTTATCTCATATTGTCCTCCTGCAATATTTCCTGTATCGGCATCATCCCCGGGTGACGTCCAATCTAATTTTATTTGGCCGTTTCTTATTCCCTGTGTGGATGTGAGGTCGGTTATAACCGAAGGGGCGATATCATCTATCGTAGCCCATGTTGTAGCAGGCTCTGATAATTGTGACCAGGTTTGTGTCTCATCTGATGTACGCATCTTAATATAGTAAGTTGTTCCTGGTTCTAGACCTGTAAGAAGCCGGTTATGCATCTCTCCGGGGGAACATGCTGTTGATATTAAAACAGTCCCATAGTATGAAAATACGGTATCTGAAGAATACCTTATCTCATAACTGCCTTCTATTATATCCCCTGTATTTCCGTCATCCCCGGGTGCTGTCCAATCCAGGCGTATCTGGCCGTCACCCAAACCATGTGTTGCTGCCAGATCTGTTATTGCAGCCGGAGGTGTCGTATCCAGATAAACGCTAAATTCATAAATAGAGTATTTCCCACCTGCACCTCTTGCAGTACCATACATTCTTACATACCTGGTCTCTGTAGATGTGAGTACTAGGTATTCCGTATTGCCCGAACCCAAGGATGTCGAATAAATGTCAGTCCATTGCAATGCGTCTGCCGAACACTGTATCTGATAGTTGCTTGCATATCCGCTTCCCCAATAAATCTTTGCGGTATTTATTGCTGTCGGCGAGCCTAAATCTCTGTATATCCACTGTGGATCGTATATTTCAGATTCCCATAACGTGGTTGGATTACCGTCAAACGCATATTTCTGATGGCTGCCGCTTGCAGAGGAAGATGCGGAAGGTTTCTTTCCTGCTATATTTGTTGTGCCGTATACTTCAAAATCAAATAAGGAATATCCAAAACTGCCCACCCTGGCCGTACCGTACATTATCACATATCTAGCGTCAACATCTGAAAAAGTTATTGTATCCACAAAGATGGTATGATTACTAGTTGAATATACTATATACCAATCACTTGCATTTGTGGATATACATATATCAAATGATGCGGCTCTTGCTGTTTCCCATCTTAGAATAACCTGATTAACCGTGTATGTCGACTGTAAATCCACGTATATCCACTGCGGGTCAGACTGCTCTGATTCCCACCGTGTGCCGCCGTCTATATCAAATGCAAGGCTGTTTCCATAACAGGTTGACGCCTTCCAGCTTTGATCTAATGAAAATGAGGCTTTTTGAAGCGGTGCACCTATTGTAGCATACGCCGTGGCTGAATCACTCAAATCAGACCAGTTTTCTGACTCATCTGATGTGCGTATTTTTATGAAATATGTTGTTCCCGGCTCTAAACCGTTTAAAGTCCTGCTGTGGCTTTCTCCGGGCGAACATGTTGTTGAAATCT
Organism: Endomicrobiales bacterium; assembly: GCA_016929635.1. Classification (GTDB taxonomy): domain Bacteria; phylum Elusimicrobiota; class Endomicrobiia; order Endomicrobiales; family JAFGIL01; genus JAFGIL01. The sequence continues at coordinate 15,874 of JAFGIL010000061.1, read as the reverse complement.
GCACAGTACCGTAATAAGGGAATCCTGAATCTGAGGAGTATCTAATTTCATACTCTCCGCCTGTTATAATCCCGGAACTGCCGTTATCACCCGGCGAAGTCCAATCCAAATCTATCTGGCCGTCAAACGTGCCCTGCGTAGCCGTCAAATCATCGATAACCGCAGGAGCTATTGTGTCAAGCATTGCCCACGCTGTTGCAGGTTCTGATAAACTTGACCAGTTGCCTGCCTCATCCATTGTGCGTATCTTCATATAATACGTAACACCGCCATCCAACCCTGCCAGTATACGATTATGTGCCTCTCCGGGCGAACACGACGTCGATACATTCACATTTACATATGATGAAAATGTGGGATAACTCGAATACCTTATATTATAATACCCTCCTACTATGTCTCCGCTGCTGCCGTCATCCCCTGGTGATGTCCAGTCTAATCTTATCTCGCCTTCATTACTTCCTGTAACTGCCACCAAATCAGTTATCACTGCAGGTGGTGTAGCATCCGTCATTGCCCAGGCTGTTGCAGGTTCGCTTAATCCTGACCACAAACCCATATCATCTTCTGTTCGTATCTTGAAGTAAAATGTTACTCCCCCATCCAGTCCTGTCAATATATGGCTGTGCGCCTCACCAGGCGAACATGAAGTAGATAAATTTATGTTTAAATAGGATGAAAATGTGGGATAAGTTGAATACCTTATATTATAGCTCCCTCCTAATATCTCTCCGCTGCTCCCATCATCCCCGGGTGACGTCCAGTCCAGCCTTATCTGTCCTTCACCACTTCCTGTTTCTGCTGCTAAATCTGTTATTACCGCAGGAGCTACCACATCATTCATAGCCCACGCTGTCGCAGGCTCACTCAGCCCTGACCATAACCCTGCATTATCCTCTGTCCGTATCTTGATATAATATGTTACACTCTCACCTAATCCTGTCAAGATCCTGCTATTCGCTTCACCAGGTGAACACGATGTTGATACGCTTATCGCAGAAGAATATAAAAATCCTGTATCTGATGAATATATTATCTCGTAACTTCCTCCCACTATATCCCCGCTACTCCCGTCATCACCGGGCGCTGTCCAGTCTAACCTGATTTGTCCTCCAGACGAACCTTGTGTTGCTGCTAAATCTGTCACTGCTGAAGGTGGTGTTGTATCCAAAAAGATATCAAATTCATCTATAATATATCTAATACCTGAACCGATTGCTGTCCCATTCATCTTTACATATCTTACAGATGCCGAACTAAAACCTATGTCATCTATATTACCATCTCCTGTAGTGGTCGTATACACACCTGACCAGTTTTCTGCATCCGTAGATACCTGTATCTGATAACTACTTGCATAATCCGTACCCCAGTCCAATGTTACGCTGTTAACCCACTGTTCTGAACCTAAATCCTTGTATATCCACTGCGGGCTCCAGGCTTCTGACTGCCATTGCGTGCCTCCATTACCATCAAAGGCGTATCTCTGATGATAGCCACCAGAAACCGTTGAAGAAGAAAATGACGGCATCCCATTCTGTACAAAAGTATCTCCGCCTGTAGATACTTTAAAATCAAACAACGAATATCCCCAATCACCGTTTATTCTTGTCTTACCGTACATCATTACATATCTGGCTTCTGTATCTGAAAACGTTATTGTGTCCTTATTTATAGTGTGATTCTCCGTGGAGTACACTATAAACCAGTCACTCGCATTACTCGATATACATATATCATAGGAACTTGCCATCGCATTTTCCCATGTTAAAATAACTGTATTAATTGTACGCGTTGACTGTAGATCTACATATATCCATTGCGGGTCTGATTGCGCTATTGACTCCCACCTGCTGCCCATATCAGTATCAAATGCCATTTTGTTTCCGTAAACTGACGATGCTTCCCACGGCAGTGTTAACGAAACATTCGCTCTTTCAAAAGGTACGCCTGTGGTCGCATATGCCGTAGCAGGCTCACTTAAAGCAGACCAGTTTCCCGCATCATCCGATGTCCTTATTTTTATATAAAATGTTACTCCGGGCTCTAAATCCTGCAAGGTCCAGTTATGGTATTCTCCGAATACACATGATGTTGAAATCTGCACTGTTCCGTAATACGGAAATCCTGAATCTGATGAGTAGCTTATTTCATACTCTCCATCTATGATTGCTTCTGCAGTGCCGTCATCACCGGGTGATGTCCAGTCTAAATCTATCTTTCCATCTATACTGCCGGGAACTGCTACCAAATCCGTTATCACTGAAGGAGGTATTGGATCAACCTTTGCCCACGCTGTTGCGGGTTCTGATAAACCCGACCAGTTGCCTGACTCATCCGATGTGCGTATTTTCATATAATACGTCACTCCGCCATCTAACCCGGTCAATATACGGTTATGCGCCTCTCCGGGTGAACACGATGTCGATATATTTACATTTACATATGATGAAAATGTGGGATAACTCGAATATCTTATATTATAACTCCCTCCTACAATCCCTCCAGAACTCCCGTCATCTCCGGGTGACGTCCAGTCTAACCTTATCTCACCTTCGTTAATCCCTGCATCTGCAACCAGATCATTTATAACTGCAGGTGATACAGCATCTGTCATTGCCCATGCTGTTGCGGGTTCACTCAACCCTGACCATAAACCTGCATCATCCTCTGTCCGTATCTTAATATAATATGTTACCCCTCCCTCCAATCCTGTCAGTATCTTATTATGCGCTTCTCCGGGCGAGCACGAAGTTGATATGTTTATTGTGGCAAAATATAAAAATCCTGTATCTGATGAGTAAGTTATCTCGTAACTCCCGCCCGATATATTCCCGCTGCTCCCATCATCCCCGGGTGACGTCCAGTCCAGCCTTATCTGTGCTTCAGCACTTCCTGTTTCTGCTGCTAAATCTGTTATTACCGCAGGCGCCACCACATCATTCATAGCCCACGCTGTTGCAGGTTCACTCAGCCCTGACCACAATCCTGCATCATCCCCTGTACGTATCTTTATATAATATGTTACCCCGCCTTCCAATCCTGTCAGTATTTTGCTATGCGCTTCACCCGGCGAACACGATGTTGATATATTTATATTCGAATAGGGTGAAAACCCAGTATCGCTTGAATAGATTATATTATAACTTCCTCCTACTATATTGCCGCTGCTGCCGTCATCACCGGGCGCTGTCCAGTCTAGCCTGATTTGCCCTCCGGACTGGCCTTGCGTTGCTGCCAGGTCTGTCACCGAGGAAGGCGGCGTTGTGTCCAAAAAGATATCAAATTCATCTATAATATACCTGATTCCTGAACCGATTGCCGTACCATTCATCTTTACATATCTTACAGATGCTGAACTAAAACCTATATTATCTATACCACCGTCCCCGGTAGTAGTTGTATACACATCTGACCAGTTCTCTGCATCCGTAGATACCTGTATTTGATAACTACTTGCATAATCCGTACCCCAGTCCAATGTTACGCTGTTAACCCACTGTTCTGAACCCAAATCCTTGTATATCCACTGAGGGCTCCAGGATTCTGACTGCCACCGTGTGCCGGGATCCCCGTCAAACGCATATCTTTGATGATATCCTATATTAACCGTAGAAGAGGAAAATGACGGCATTCCGTCCTGAATAAAACTGCCTCCGCCCGTAGACACAGTAAATTCATACAGCGAATATCCGTAATTTCCTACCCTGGTTTTTCCGAACATCATTACATATCTTGCTACTGTATCGCGGAATGTTATAGTATCGCTAGTTGCAGTATGGTTACCGGTAGAATACGTTATATACCAGTTAACGGCATTAGTGGATGTACATATATCATATGACGCTGCCCTGGCTGTTTCCCATTCCAGGGTTACCGTATTTATGGTATATGTGGAGTTTAAATCCACGTAAATCCATTGCGGGTCTTTTTCACTTATCGATATCCACCTGCTCCCCCCATTTTTATCAAATGCCTCTTTGTTTCCACTGCAGGAAGATGCTTCCCAAGGCATTGTTAGTGAAACATTCGCCACAGGCAGACCTTCCCCTATTGTTGCATATGCTGTAGATGGTTCTGAAAGGGCGGACCAGTTATTTGCCTCATCTTTAGTGCGAATCTTCATGTAATATGTAACGCCCGGTTCCAGATTTTTTATAGTTGTATTATGATATTCAAAAGGTGAACATGAGGTTGATATTTGAAGTGTATAGTAATAGGTAAACGCAGTGTCAGACGAAAGTGTTATCTCATATTCCCCGCCGGTTATATCTCCCGTACTTCCGTCATCTCCCGGTGATGTCCAGTCCAAATCTATCCAGCCGTCATACTGGCCCTGCGCTGCCTCTAAATCCGTTATTGCCTGCGGAGGTGTGCTGTCCAGATATACTTCAAATTCATATATTGAGTAACCGCTACCAGCACCTAAAACCCGAGTGGTACCGTATACTCGCACGTATCTTGCATCGGTTGACTCAAAGACTACATAATCGGTTCCTCCATCCCCGGAAGAAGTAGAGTACACATCAGACCATGTATTAGCGTCTGTTGATACCTGTACTTGATATGCGCTTGCGTATGCTCCCTCCCATTTTAAAACAACAGTGTTAATCGTCGTTGTTGACTCTAAATCAACATATATCCATTGCGGATCTGAATCCGGCATTGACTCCCATCTGGACTCACCTGCTGCATTTCCGTCAAACGCATACATCTGATGGTGCCCACCTATAACAGTCGTGGAAGAAGCAGCGGGCATATTTTTAGCAAAGTCTGCAGCACCGGATGACACGATAAATTGGTATAAAGAATATCCCCAGCTTCCGATCCTCGCAGTACCATACATAACAACATAACGGGCTTCAACATCATCAAATATTAACTGTTCCTGTAACGCCTGATGGTCATCTGTAGAAAATATAACAGTCCAGTTGCTGTCATTCGGATCAAAAATACCCCAATCCGCATCAACAGTTGCAACTAAAACTTGATAATGCGATGCTCTTGCTCCCTCCCAGTAAAAGGTCACATTATTAATTAATTTAGTGGTTTGTAAATCTATCTTAAACCACTGAGGATCGGATTGATGTCCAGATTCCCAGCGCGTACCTCCATCACCGTCGATCGCAAACCAGTTACCTTTACAGGTTGAAGCAACGCCCCTCATGTCACGTGCCAAGTTGGACGCAGAAAACCCCCAGCTCGCTGAAATACACATTATTAGAATGGTGAGAATGCTCAGCTTACGATACATATAACTTTTCGATATATCCTGTTGAATCCCCCTAGCTTTTAGGGCATTATTCTTCTATTTCTGGGAGAAAAGTCAAAATCTTCTTCTTCTTTCTCTTCTTCTTCAAATTCTTCTTCTACTTCTTTCTCTTCCGGTTCTTCTTCTATCATCTTCCTTTGTTCTTTATATCCTTCCTGCTTTTCTTTCATTTTCATTCTCTTTTCTTTTTCTTTCTCCTGCTTTTTCTTCATCTCTAACTCTCTGGCTTTCTTCATCTTCATTTTTTCAGATTTCTGCATCTTGAGCACTTCGTATCTCTTTATTGTCGGGGCATCAAACTGGAGTGAAAGCGATACCCTGTGGGAACCGTTCGAACCTTCTATGTACAGAGGCCAGCGGAAAGCATAATCTATATCTATCCCGAAATCCTTTAAGAGGAATATATACCCGAAACCCAGGTTTATTTCGTTTGAATTTGCTCCGCCTCTCACTAAAATGCTGTTAAAAAACGGATTTGATTCAACCCCGAAGTAAACGGTTGTATATTTATCCCTGCTGCCTACATCCAATGAAGATATAAACCAGGGAAAAGTATAAGCAAGCCCGATTCTTGTCTCCATGGGGACTTTATCTGTATCTTTTAATCCCACGTCAGGACTGTTTAGATTCTTCAGTGTTAAACCAAGAGATAAAGGCAAATCATTTTTTAAAACCGTGTACAGAGGACGGAATAACATGCCAAAATCCACCCCGATAGCGCCTACTGAGTTGCCGCTTGCAAAAACAGCATCGTCCCGCGTTCTTTCATCCAGAGTGTATTTATGGTACAGGTATTTCAGATTCAGGCCCAGTGAAACATCTTCCGCAAAAGAAGGGAAGTATCGGCCCATATCCTGGGCAAATGAAACGAAGTAGGTATTCTCTGTATACTGGTCCGCAGTAAAGTTCTGAATGCCTCCTCCAAGTGTCGCAAAACCTAACGGATGTACATATGTTATATGGCTAAATGAGAGATTTACTTCTTCCAGGCCATAAAAAGGTTTATCAAACATAAATGTACCCTGTTTTGTTTTACACTTCGTTATTCCTGCGGGATTCCAGGACAGTGCATTTGCATCATCGGATATTGCTGTAAAAGCATTACCCATTCCAGCGGGCCTTGCTCCCCAGCTGGAATTAAGAAAAGCAGCATTAGCAGTTATTACAAAAAGATGCAACACAATGGTAGAAAATAATAAAAAACGCATTTTTTTATCCTCTTAATGTTTATTTTTATTAATTATTAAATTAATAGTCACTATATATGCTCTATTAATATTATAACATACAATTAGTAGTGTGTCAAGGTTCGAATTATTCTAATTATCCAACTGAAAAACCCGAAAAACAGGTAATTTTCAAAATTCTCAAACCTAAAATCTATGCTGCAAACGTAATCTGGGCAATAAGCTCGGTTGCTATACCAGCCGGCTGGTTTATCAAATTCAACCTGTCAAAAACCCTACCGTACAATAACAAGCTGTTTAGTATTTCTTCCAGAGTTTGAGGATCGGCAGGATACTCTCCCCTTATAATTTGCTCGTACTGCTGCTTTCGTTTGTTTTCTTGGCTGTATTCCTCGTTTCCTTGCCCGCTTATATCTTCTAAATTCACCTTATTCAGTTTCAGGGCTAATAAAACAACAGAAAACTTTGCTGCTTCATTTTCAAATTCGTAGGTTTCAGGAACTAAAGATTTGGCTGCAATCGAAGCATAAATACCTTTTATGTATTGCATCCTTTGATCGCAAACAACTCCTGATTCCCCACCAGAAATACTCGCCATATCATCAGCAAACTGACTAACACGCAATACAACTCTCTCCCATTCCCTGTTCCATTTACTGCGTTTGAACTTTCTCGCACTAATTATATCAAATATTTCACTAAATTTGGCTACCTTACCTGAAATATTTTCATCGCCTATTTTTTCGTATTCTTCAAAAATCCTCTTGAATTCCACCAACATCTCGTCATTCATGTCTAACACCGGTATTTCATCATCTTTCAAGACATTGGTTCCTTTGATAAACTCAAAATACATCTTTTCTTCATCTGTAGGTTCGGCAAACGACAGCAAATCCTTTATGAATTCCTGAAACTCAACAGTGGTCAATCTTGAGCCATTCAACTGTTCAGCTTCCGGAAGATGGCTGTCAACAATCACCATATCAACATCCCATTTCTCCGGGCCCTCATCAATGAACTTTTCTAAATCACTCTTGATCGTATCTTTCTCGCTGATTTTTCCGGGAATCAGCATCCTCACGGATAAACTCCTGTCACTTATCACACCCTGCATACCTCCAAAAGCAACCATTCTTTGGGTTCCTATACCAGCACTATTCATCTTTCCGCTGATGGTATCTAATTCACCGAAAAGAAGAGGCGGTGACATCCTTGTAAAATCCACCGGTATAACTTTGGATTGTACAGCTTCTTGATATGATCTAAAAAATAAAGTTAAGCTTTCATCACTTATCCTAAGACCCGGTGTGAAATAAACATTAACTCCGGTGAACCCGATTAATGCGGAAATTCTTATTGTATTAACCAATTCGCTGAGCTGAGCTTCTTCTGTTATCACGCATTCGGCTATTATTCCATCCACTCTTTCCAAACTTCTTGTTTGCCTCATTTCCCAAAGAGCGAGTTCAATAAGATGTTTATTTTCTTCTGGTGTTAACCTATTAGAAGCAGATAGTTTTTGTGCTTCATCCTGTATAAACTTCTTCTCGATGTCAGACATATTTCTTACAAACTTATTAAATACCCGCCTTTGCCTCCATCCAAGTTCATGAATGCTAACATCTGTAAAGTATCTGGGATTTAAGCTATTTCCTTCAAAAATATCTGCTAGAATAATAGGGCCTGCATGCCTTGGCCAGTTATCCAGCTGATTTTCCGTATATGCATTCAAACTTAAAATACCGTTCTCAGCCCTTTTCGAATCAACCCTTAAACAGAAAGGAGATTTCACCGCACTTACAGAATAACTCTCTCTCAGATGCGTTTTAACCGAATTGCCCAGATCCGATAAACGTTTCCTCTGGGAATCTTGCGGATTTACCTCTCTGTCACCAGCAATGAATGTATTATTTTTCCTGTAAAATCCTCTTGCTCTTTCCGCATCATCTTTGTTAAACTCAATTTTTATCCCATCTCCAATCTCTATCTCCATTTCAAAATCATCACGGATTAAACCATAATCACTGCCGACACTGACAACAAGCGGGGAAAGGTCTGTACCGCTGATATAGTTATTTACATAACCCGGCAATCTTGCAAACCTGCCTATTAGGTCCCTTAGCATAATGTTATCATCTACGTTAACGCAATGCGTATTTACCGTTAATATCGCCAACCTGGTCAGTTGGTCTTTTATCCGGCTTTCCAATATACCCGCTTTTCCCGGATTTGTCTTTCTTATAGAATCAATGGCATCCAAAACATTCTGCGGGAGCGCAACCGCAAGCATTAATGCCGAAGTGTCTTTATCAGCATCTATTCTTCTTGCAAGTATGGGCAACTCAACATTTTCACCGCCTATACGGATGGATATATTAGGAACAATTCTGATAACACTTTCAGGTATTATTCCTTCTTGAATCATTAATCCTTCCAAATCTTCGAATCCCAATCTACCAGCTTCATCTTCTGATAGAACATCAACGCTTACCTGGTTCATTCCCAGCCTTGTTTTTGCGTTCATCTCTTCGATTTTTATATCGATGTCATCTTCATTTTTCCCTGACAACGAATTCAGGTGATATTCAGTTCTATACAGTAAAAAGCCGAATCTTGTTCTTAATTCGGGATATCTGTCCCACAACCCCTCGACTATTCTTCTTGTCAAACTCCACCTTCTGACAGTTGCATCAATTGCGATTAAGAACGATTCTGTGCTTACTCTTATTACCTCAACCAGCCGCATCCGCTCAGATTCATAAGCCCAATCCATAAATTTCATTAAAGAAGGAGTAATAGTAATATCCCTCTCCTCTAATTTTGATATTAACGAATCCATGCTTTCAAACACTTCCCGGGAATCACCATCAATGGTTGTAATTAAAGCCAAATCCCTCATCTGTTTTCTTAGAGCTGACTTATCCGTGCATTCAGATAAAAGCGTATAAGCATAATCCCAATAAATATCGGGAATTGAGTTTAATCCTTCCTGCAAGTCTATAACTGCATCGCCTTTTGCAGAATAAATCACTAACTTCCACATCTCCATAACCAGTTGTCTGATATATTCCTGTGTGTCCAAAGGCCTTCTATACTCACTTGTATAAGCTTGCCCCTGTATACTTCCATCTTCTAATTCAGCTTGAAAAACTACGTTAAAATTCCCTTTGGTCCTTAATAATTGTAAAGGTTTTGCTACATATACGACTCTTAAAGGCCCATCACCGGCTAATTCGATCCTTATTTGCTCCAGCAGCGGTTTTGATTGTACAAAGTTTTCATATGTATTAGTAGACACTCTTTCAAGAATAATATCGCTCTCATCGAGATCTATACCATCAATCCTGGCAAAATACATCATTGCCTGCTTAACTGCATCTGCTTCAGTAATTTTAATAACCTCGCGAATTCTTCCTTCTTTGTCAAGCGCATCAAGATTTAACCTTTCAATATCTGAATCATCTTTAAGCGTTTCAGTGTTCGATATCCTTATTGGTATTCCTGCTTCTACCATAGCTTTAATCAAAGGATATGTTAATCTTCCAAATCCTGCTGATATAAATATCTTCTTTACCCTTCCTTCTTCATATAAATCCAGAGCAGCCCTGAATGTATCCATATCGTCATTTCCGCAGATGATTACCACATCAGCATCCACATCATCCTTTTCTACATCTTTAGCTGTTAATAAATTTTGTATTAGCTCTGCTTTTTGCAATAGTTGCGATAGTGCATCAATATCTCTGAAAGAACGCATCAAACGACTAAAAATATATTTAATAGATTTTTTATGCTTTCTTGCTGTTTTCTCTATATATTCCGTTAATCCTTCACAAGCTTCTCCGAATTTGCCATTAATTATTTTCACTTGATTGCGGTGACTTCCACTAACATCTTCACTAAAAACAATTTTGTTGGGGGTTACTAAGCCAATGGCTTTTCTTGCATTACCCTGTGCCCTTGGAATATTTGTCCCAGCCCCTTTAAATTTTTCAGGAACTTTCTTTGATGCATCAACTATACCCTCAAGCATATCCTCTACATTTCCTAATCCATCATCTCCCACAATAATTCTTTCACCATCAAATTCCTCACCCAGTAATCCATTTTGAATCATTGCATCTACACTCTGTCTTTTACCCCATTTCCCTAATGCAAGATCAAAATATCCGAGTCTCTGCTCCCATTTAAATGTAAAATATTCCAATGGAAGCCCGGCTCTCTCTAACTCTTTTTCCAAATATAATTGCAAATGTTTACGTATATCTCCATTGTCTTCAATCTCAGCTTCATCTATTTCAGGTATATCTAAATTTAATGTTCGTATATTTGCATTTATCTCATCTGCGATGGCTTGCTTTTGTTCAGCAGTTAAAGGTGTGCCTTCAAGTGCTTCGTGCCGTGGATCAAATTCAAAAGTTATCTGAACAGGATAACCCTGTCTGTATCCAGGCTGGCTTCCTCTCATATCAACCCTAATTCCAGGCATGGAAGTCCCGCCAACCTCATCTTTATTTAATCCATAGATTTTTACTGCATTATTCACTATAGTATTCAATTTGTGTTTATAATCTTCCTCATCCATTCCAAAATCTTCTGATATTATATTCCCTACAAAATCTTCTTTTAGTATTGCTTGTCCTTCCGTATCAAACGTGAATATCTGCCTACCTCCACAATGAGCTATCATGATATTTTTACGCAAAGTTTTGGGTATAAAGTTAGTTACCCGCAATAAAGCATTATTTACATCACTGCCTGTCATTATAACTAGTCTTCCTCCCCGAGCTAAATATTTATTCAGGAATACATAATTTTTAGGTGATAGACGGTTTCTCATCGGCAAAGGTTGTTTTCCATCGATTAAGTCTTTTAGTTCTTGTTCTGACAAATCAACCAATGGCCAAACCATAAAGTGATCCAAATCAAATATGGCAATATCTATATCCGGCATAACCTCTACATCCGAATATTCTTGCTCAGCTATAGAAATCTGTCTCCTCCATTCAGAATCACTAATATGCCCGCTAACAACCTCCGATTTCTTTCTTGCTTTTAGATACCAGTAATCACATTTTGGTTTTTCCTGTTCCGTCTTATCTTTATTTTCTGCTACATATATATACTCTTCCTGAACCTCCAGATATTCAACCTCAAATCCATACCTTGCCATAAGTTCTCTTAAAAACTCTTCGTTTGCAAGCCTTACCCATCTGTCACCTTTATCAACAATTTCAGCTCCCATAGCCCACCTAATCCCAAGCACGCCTCCTTTTGCAAGCGCATCATTTATTTTTCTTAAAACTACATCTAACTCATCATCATCTAAATATAAAAGAATATCGCTGGCAAGAACCAAGTCATACTCACCCGGCTTACATTGGCTCTCCCCTTCCACATTAGGTATAGGGTCTGTTTTAATGTTTGCAGTTGTAAAGTTGCCTTTTGGAACATTCTGACGGGCTAAATCTACTACATTATCGGCTATATCAAGCCCCATATAGTTTTCGTAACCAAACTCATCAACAAGAACTTCTGCCGCACGCCCCGCACCACAAGCTACTTCAAGAATTTTACTGTCTGTTCCAAATCCATCCAACATTCTTCTATAAAACTCTCTTGGCTGGGGATCTTCTGATTTTTTTGTTTCGAACTCTAAAGCAGTTCTTCTCCAATATTCATCATTATCAGCACTTGGGAATATATTTCTTCGTAATATTTTATTTATTAAATCAGAAATCTTAGATAGAACTGCTAATCCATATACTCTCAAAGAACCTAACTTAGCGTTATCTGAAGCAGCTTCTGTGCTTTTTCTAACAGTTCTTATCAGTTCAATATATTTCATTCCAATGTTTTTCATTGTAAGTTTTCGGCCAGCATCTAGATTTTCCCTGCAGATTCGTTTATATTCTTCTGGATTTTTGACTAGTCTTAATATCTCCTCTGCAGCAACATCATAATCTATTTCACCCGCTTCATCAATGAGCACTTTTACCATCTGCAGCCCTTCTCTTTCTACATCTTCCATTGCTGGTGAATCTAACACCACAGATACACGGCTTCCCGGCTTACTATGCAATGCCCTGGAATACTCGACTTTTGCTAAAAACCTGTTCTCTATTTCGCGATACATCTGTGTATCGAAATCGAAAATTTGTGATTCTAGCTGTTTTATCTCAGGTTTGACATTTCCTGCAACTATCAACAACACAGCTTTGTCACCCAGCTGTTTTTTAATCCATGCCTTATATGATGGTACGTCATGTATAACACCTGATTCATATGCACTATTAACTACGGAAGGTTCAACTATTAAACATTCATCGCTTTCTGCCAATTCTTTTAATTCATCTATTTCCTCGCCTGTTTCCGGATGTTTATATGGTAAAAAAGCACCTGTCACGTAACCGAATGTTCCGGCACGAGGATCCTTTTCTCTCGTCTTCTTCAGTATCCCCAAGACATCTTTTATCCATCTCATGTCGGACCATGCCGTTGCTGAGCCTATAATAGACGTGCCCAAATCCTTATTTGTAAGTAAATTCGCTATTTCTTCCGGGTCTACGTTTACAAATCCGTGAGGAATCACAAAAACCTTATCGCCGAATATTTTTTTATAGTCATCAACCATCGCTTCGCCCAGAAGGACTATTGCGTCTATCTTTTGAGATAACGACTTTAATTCTTCAGCAGAATATTTTCTTAGTATCTCTTCAGGCCTGTGTACAGTAACTATAGTTACTCCGTCAAAATCTCCAAAATCTTCAAATATAACAGGATCCTCGTTATGCGCACCATGGAATTGTATGATTCTTACATCCGCATCTTTATGAGAACCCACACTTCTGCAAAAACTTTCCTTATCTTGAGTTCCATCGTGAGTAAAGGGTTTAATAGATACATCGGTATATTCAGACGTCAATTCTTCAATGCCTTTATTAAGAATATCTGCGTATCCCTGTAAAGATTTAGGAGATACACTGGATATTATTGCTCTTATATTTTTATCATCTCTTAATGGTATGCTTTCCCTATTTTCGTATTCCTCCAGCATCCATTTTGTTTCATGTACTACTCTTAGATTATTGACATCCATTGCCACTTTTAGAGAACTCAGATCTTCGAGTTCTTTCGCTTTTTCCTTCAATGCCTTCAAAATAACTTCTAATTTATTTTCATCTTCTTCCAATATTCTTCCTATGGTAGTATATAAAAATGGCTTTGGACGAGCATTTAATATCTTGTCTGTTACTTCGGCTACCCCTCTTTCAAAATACTCCTGCCTTATCAGCTCTATCTCTCCGTTGTCTTCCCAGACAGCGATTATTCCGCCGTCGTCACCGAATCGTATACCCTTAAGCTTTAATGTTATTGGCCCGTGCTTGGCGGCAATTTCTCTTACTAATGCTACTAATCTGCTTCTCTCTTCTTCTGTTAAATATTTTATCTCTTTCGGACTTATTGCTGATTCCTGTAATACAGCTACAGACAGATGGTAAGTATTAGGCGAAACTTCATACATTGGCGTACCTTCAGGCAAAACCGATGCGATATCACCTAATATATTACTGACAGCATCCTGAACAGCATCAGGAAAGACTTCACTTACTACTGAATATGTGCCCGGAACCTCTTTTGTATGATATCCTCCGTCCCTGTGCTCAAATCTTTCAGCCATTGCAGATATTTTTCCTGAGTTAAGCTTCACTAACTTCATAAAATTACTATTCATCAAAGAGATGAAAGCTCTATTAATTGCAGCTTGTACTTTGTATGATTTTTCCCTCAGCGCAGCCATTGAAAGCGATCCCCATGCATTTTTATATAAGCTTTCTTCGTATGCAGCTAGTTTTTCTTGTCCTTCAACAGCTCCCGTTATGTATTCATAGAATTTTGCATCAGCCTCATCTCCGTAAAGTGACAGGTTCCTTTCTTCAAGAAACTGGGTGAATCCTTCATAATGTATTCTTATAAGCTCCTTAAAACCATCCGGCAACTTAACCCATCCATTAGGCCCGCGAACAATAAAATGCCTTAAAACTTCCCTCTGGACAAATAAACCGATTAATTCTTCCTGTTCTGCAGGGCTTAGGTCAGATAACCCTTCCAAAAAGTCCTCATGAACATAAAGATATATTGTTCTCCAGTCATCAAGCAGAAATAAAAACGCCAGAGGGTCTCCGTTTGCCAAAGGCTCAGGAGTTTTGCTGACTTCTAACTCTATTTTCCAACCATCATCCAGTTCCAGCAAAGAATATAAAGACTTTTTAATTATTGATGTGTAATCCCTGTCTCCGGTTCCGAATCGTTCTGTGACCACATCGTCTTCCAGCAGCATATCTTCAGCATTAAAAGGGCTTGCTGCCTTTTCCAGATATTCTATGGGAAGTGAACCTGATCTCTCTCTCACTTCATCCAGGTAGGCAACAAACTCCTCTTTTAACCGGCTGCGGCGGGCGGGACTGCTTTCACCTGCAATTTCTTTTAATCTATCGAAAACTTCTCCCACATTTTTCAGTGTCCCGGCCTGAGATGAATCTGCATAAAACAAATAATATAGTATGTTTACGTCTTTTACGGTAATAGTGTCTAAAAACTCATCAAGGCCCTCCCGGCCTGCTTTCATATCAAAAGCACCCAGAAAACATAATCTCCAGAAGACTCCATGATTCCTTGTATAGCTGGCAAAACGTTCAGCTTCGCCTTCGCTGAATCCAAGCCCCAGAAGAATCTCCCTGGTAATCACAGCTCCCTCAACATCATGCTCATCAGGTAAATATCTGAACTTTGGATTCTTTCCAAAATCATGGAAAAAACCAGCCAGCAGAAAATCTTCCCTGTCTTCCATATCCTTCGGGACTGTTTCGTCCAATATCTTCATCACGCCCATTATATGTTCGCCTACTGTATCCTTATGAGGCCCCCACTGCGGCATCTTCATAAGGACATCCCAACGCGGAATAATTTTGGACATCCGCCCCTTGTTTACTGCTCTATTTAGTGACCTAAATGAAGCAAATATGGATTTAAACTCATCCGGTGTTATTTTCTTTATCTCTTTACGATCTGTAAATAAACTCGTAATTAATCTTAAAATCGGACTGTATGCTCTTGAAAGGTAGATTTTGGGCGTGCTTATTATTCCGGGCGTGCCGACGTTCCTCATCCTGCCTATTTCCTGGTCTATTATTATCGGAAGTATCCATGTCCTCAGCCTGTTTAATATGGCGTTGTCGCTCTTTGCAACCAGCCAGCTTGCTACATGCACTGTCTTTCCATCCGAACTCGTCTCCGCAAAACGCCACCATCTCATATTGTTAGATATTTCTATTGTCTCTGCACCATACGGTTTCCATGCGTTTATTAATTGGTTTATCGGGGAAACGTAGCGCGAGGCTTTAGCCTCGCCTTC
>JAFGIL010000060.1 GCA_016929635.1 Endomicrobiales bacterium | reverse complement strand
GAAGGCGAGGCTAAAGCCTCGCGCTACGTTTCCCCGATAAACCAATTAATAAACGCATGGAAACCGTATGGTGCAGAGACAATAGAAGTATCAAACGATATGAAATGGGGACGGTTTGCAGAGACAAGCTCAGATGGTAAAACAATAAGAGTAGCAAGTTGGCTGGTGGCAAAGAGCGACAGTGCTATATTAAACAAGTTAAGAACATGGATACTTCCGATAATAATAGACCAGGAAATAGGAAGGATAAGAAATGCAGGAACACCTTCCGTCATAAGCACACCTAAAATCTACCTATCAAGAGCATACCGGGCATTCGAATACACTAAATTACAATCATTACTTTTAAATCTGTTTCGCAAAAAAGAAATTAATCTTGAAGGTTATATGGCCAGTATTGAGGGTGCTGGTGCGGATTTGATAACTTATGGTCCTAACATACTCCCTTATAAGTATTCTCATATGGAAGGCGGGATTCATGAATACAACTCACAGCCATTGAGAAAACAGGCAAAAGCTGTCATTGGCTTTTTAGCCGAAAACCTGCCCTGGGATGCTGCTTCTTTGGAAGTTATGGCGCTTGGGCCTGGTGCCGGAGTGGAATTAACAGAGATGAACGGGATTGCTAAAGCACAATTGGGTGCTGACAGCGGAAAAGTAAGAATGCGCACCGTCAGTTTAGACCCGCTTTCGCCGACATTTCAATTAAAGGCAGGGTATAAGCAAATATTTTCGTGGATTAAAGAATATAATGCACAGGCAGAACCGGGAGAAAGAATTATTCTCGAGGACCCCTCTTTTATCCCGCTTGAGGCTGCTTTTGCTTTGCAATCCAAAGGCTATGATGTATTTGAGGTGTCGGATACTCCTTATATTGAACATCAATATATTATGAATTTTATGGATCTGGAACTTCCCGATGAAATGAAATTTGATTTTATTTACAGTCATTGGGGCCCTTTATCCATAGCGTTAAGCAGGGACATTGAGAAGAGAGAATCTACGCGTGGAAGCCAGCAGGTATTAGATAAAATGCTACCCATGCTAAATGATGAGGGAATAGCTGCTATTTCCCATGCAACTTCGGATGCCGAACCTGTATTGGAAGTGTTGAAAGATTTAAAAATGCCTGAAGGGTTTATTTCTGTTGTTTCTGCGGAAAAAAACCTTCTAAATTTATTAATGGTCAGAGAAGACAGTGAAATAGGCAGACGCATAAGAGTTTATTTAGAGAGCAGTGAGTGTGAAAATATGGGTGAAAGGATGTACAGGTTTGATGATTGGGCTTCTTTATTTGAGTTTCTTGAAATTCCGGTAACAGCATCTACCGGTACACGTGGCTCTAGTCCTTCTTTCTTGCTTCAAAATTTAATAGTGTTAATTGCGGGATTATTAACAACAGGATTAATTGCTAATGCAGTAGTGCCTGTATTAACAGGTACAGTGCCGTATAATATGGCTATTCTAGGATTTTCAATATGGTTGTTACCGTTGATGCTCCCTGCTGCAATTGTATATGGCGCGGAGCAGCTAGTCGGCAGAACATATGATACAAAGATACAGGTTATTACCACTAATCTGTTAAGGGGGCGTTGGATAACTGCGGATGGAAGAATAGTAAGCTTATCTGACTGGTTTAGTAATTTGGTAAACAAACTAATAGCATGGACTTCAACAAAAAAAGAATCTTTAAGCCCGGAAGAGAAGCTCATTATAGCATCGTGGGAAGAAGTTTTTGAGTTTCCCAGGTTTGGAAGAGGCCTAAAGGAAGATGCGTTAAGAAAAGGGCTGAACAATGCTATTGATAATCCTTTGCTCGCCGAAAGAGCATGGCAATATCTGTATTTTTGGTGCCCTTACCCTGATATAGTCTCTTTAGAAAAGTTTAGGCAGGCGATGCTAGATAGCGATACAGCGCATATGGCATATGATTTTTATATGGCCCACCGTCAAATACTAAGCGAAGAGCTGTTGAAAGGGGGTATTCCAGCTATAGATTCCAGCCCCCATATCGCTTCTGCAGATAAAAGGATTGCAGCTGAAAGCAGGGTTTTCGGCGATATTGATTATTCCGTTCAAGGCACTTTACACTATGTTGCTGCAGGCAAAGACTGGATACGCGGTATTCTATGGGCTCGTCATTTACCAAATATAGATGGAATTACTTTTTCGGATTGGAACTATCCGGTTGTGCCTGAACTCGGAAGTATGCAGCAATTCCAACAGCTTACAGGAGGGCTCTCGATTCCTCTAAAAAGGGATAAATTCGCAGAATTGATGGATGAATTTAAGGTAAAAATAGAAAACTCCGGTTATGGTACAATACATGAAATCAAAATTGATAGAACTGGTATTTTCGCAACCGCACTTCTCGTTATGAATGATGGCCGCCGGATAAAGATTAAACTTGAACAACGAGACGCTATGAATTATGATTCCGAGCCTGATGAAGTCATTACAATGATATTCAGGCCGGGGAATAACGGGACTCTTTCAGAAGAACCGGGATTCTGGGAAAATATATGCAAAAAAACCGGAAGATATGTCATAGCCAGATTTGTGGAATCTGTCGACAAATTGAGAACCAAAGAAGGCGGATTCAAAGCTATAGGGATTCCATCCAGAGTTCAGGAATCATATGGACGTGGTGAAGATGTTAAGATTTCCATGCTTGAAACGATTGTTTTGGAAAGAGACGAAGAAGCGGGTGCAGCCGGTGAGGATGAAAGCAGATTTAGGCCTTATTCATTGATACAGAACCTGTTAATGGTAGTATTAGGGGTAGTAATGTCAGGGTTGGTTTTAAGAGCAGTTATCCCGGTTTTAACAGGGGCAGCAGCATTAAGTTTGCCGTTAGCAGGATTAGCCGTAGTAGTGTTACCGGTTACACTTCCTGTTGTGATAGTTTTAGGCGGGCAGTTAACAGCAACGTTTGTAACAAGAGTGATTGCAAGCATTGTGTTTAGAGGGATTGAGATGCCTGATGGAACAATAGATTTAAGAAAAGATGAGCCTTTACGTAGTGCGACCCTTCAG
>JAFGIL010000059.1 GCA_016929635.1 Endomicrobiales bacterium | reverse complement strand
TTACAAAGTTCTGCATACAAGCAATATTATAAAATAAGAAAAGCAAAGAGTATTATAATTATTAAATACGAATTTATAAAATATCGTAATCGTTTATACATTTTTTATTAAGGAATAAAATTGTACATACAGAAAATCAAATTGGAACGTAAGCGTCAATTTCACCCACTATTTCTTGACGCTGATTTTTTCAGGGGACAGGTTAAAAGGCAGCAGATCAATATAGTCCTGCTCGGTTTCTGCATAAGGTAATCTTTTAAATATATAGTATAGATAATCATATGGCACAAGCTTATTTAGTTTAGCAGATTCGATAAGGCTATAAAGGATAGCTGAAGCATTAGCACCATTCGGAGTATTGCAGAACAGCCAGTTTTTACGACCGATGACAAATGGCCGTATCGCATTCTCCGCAAGGTTGTTTGATGGTGTTAGTATGGGATCTTCAATATATAGAATCAATAGTTCCCAATTATCAAGAGTATAGGCGCTTGCTTTTCCAAGTGGATTACTGGGCGGTGTTGCAGCATAGAGTTTTTCAAGCCAGGGTTTGAACTCTTCAAATATCTGTTCAGCACGGTTTTTCCTCTGCTTATAGAACCCTTTTTCAGAATACTCAGTCCGTAATTTTTCAAGAGCAAATAAATCCCCTATATACTCTATGGCTTTTTCAGCGTATTCTGATTTGGAAACTTTCCAAGCTTTGTAAAACATACTCCTCGCATGCTGCCAGCAGAGTATATGCCTGATCTTTTCCTCCGGTGGACGATCTATGTTCAGGTCTTTCAGGGCAGCGTTATAGGAGCTGTAATCATCAGTCTGTAACCACCCGGTGTAATCCTTGAAAAATTCCTTTGGTACTTCCGACGACCGGCTCCTGTCATACTGGAACACTACTGCTTTTTTGCCGGGGGGCCCGCCCAGAAACACCCACATCCAGGATAATAATTGTGCTTTTCTTCCCGGCTCCTTAAGTACCTGCACACGGGTTTCATCGGCATTGATATATCGCCAGCTTTTTATATGCTTTTTTAATAAATCATATAACACATTACAATTCATTGCGGCTTTTATTGTAATGTTACTCAAAGTTGCCCGCGGCAGGGGCAGACCGATGTATTTAAGTCGCATGGACTGCCGGTACAAGGGTAAAGCAAATGCAAATTTCTCGGTTATACTCCAGGCTATAAGACTCTCATCCGCTATACTTCCCGGAAGCAGATGTTTGATACCAGTGGCTGTCATAACGCCAGGTTCATCAGCCTCTGTTCCTTCGCAATTTTTACATACGTATTTAAGGCGTTTTTCTCGCAGCACTGTTACTTTTGCCGGAATGATTTTCACCCGTTCGCTTATTTCTTCACCAATCTTTGTTTTTTCACATCCACAGGCACAGATTTTTTCTGATTCTTTAATATCGTACACTACATCTTCCCGGGGTAGATCCGGAGGGATCGGCTTCCGTCCCTGTCCCTGGGGCTTCCGTTTCCGTCTGGTATAAGCACCAAGCTCAATTGTCTCGACTGCTGATTCCTGTTTTGCAGAATCATTCTGCTTGAACGCCTCATCTTCTGCTTCATTAAACAACTTCGCCTGTTGGTTGTCATGCTTCGTCCACTTTTCAGTCTTCGGGCCAAAATGAAGAATCTCAAGCAGCGTCACCTTTTCAGAAAGTTCTCGTATCACTGCTTCTTTCTCCTCTAACAACGTTACTTTCGATGAGAGATCACGCAGGGCGTTTTCAAGTTGTTCTTTGAGTCTTTGGTTTTCTACAAATAAAGCATCTCGTGACATCCTGATCGTGATGCTATCATACTTGAAAAAAAATTAATAGTCCTATACAACAGAAAAATGTAATTTTTTATGGGCTTTAAAGAAATCTATCCCTGCCAAAAGCCACCGTATCTGCTCTGCTGATATTTTCTTCACATCTTTCTCTTCCTGCGGCCAAGGGAATTTGTTCTTCTCAAGACGTTTATACCACAAGGCAAAACCGGTATTGTCCCAGTAGAGTAATTTCAAAAGCCTTCTCATTTTATTGCAGAACACAAAATATCCTGGCTTAAAAGGATTTAATTTCATTTCATTTTGCACGATTGCCGAAAGCCCGTTCACTGATTTCCTCATATCTGTTGCGCCGGTCCACAGATATATTTCTGTATTTTCATTAAACGTGAGCATGTACCACCTCAATAACTGCTTGAAGAATGCTTTTTAACTCAGCTACTCTGGCATGTGGTCCCGGCTCGATGATAACATCTTGTATTCTGATTTTTAAACTACTATGAACTATAGATTTGTAAAATTCCGGTAGTTTTACAAATCTTCCTGCTTTATTTTCTCTCCGCTTCTTGTAAAACAGATTCGGATGAATATTCCTTTCCCGACAGAATGCAACTGTTGTCTTTCCTGATTTCTCCTGCTCCCGGATCAGGGTTGACCACTCTGCTTTTGTCCTGTATTTTTTCATATAGTACCTCCTTGAAACAGGAAGTATTACACGTATTGTGCCAGGTGTGAAGATGGGTGAAATTGACGCTTACAAAGTATGAGGTTCAAATAAGGTATTTATTGCTGGGACAATATGAATATATGATTTTGCAACTCTATTTATTTCTTTTATAACTAAACATAATTTTTCAATGGGTTGGATATGTTCCAGTACCCCAATAGATATTGCTAAATCAAAATAGTTGTCAGAAAAAGGGATTTTTTCTGCATCTCCTACTATCATAGTGAAATTATCTTGTTTAAACCCTCTATCTTTTAGATCTATCCCATATAAATCAAGATAGCTTTTATCTTTAAAAAACTGTAAAAAATCTATGCCATTTGCACAACCAATTTCAATTACTTTTTTCTTTTTAGCCTGTTTATTAAAAAGTATTCCGTTGCACATTTTATCAACAATTTTTAATCGTTTTAACTTAAATAAGGTTGAACTTTTTAATTTACGCCATTTTTTAATTGAAATCATAATTATCCCATCTTTATCAACATTATTTCTTCAGAATTTTAATAACACTTTTATAATAAAAATCAATTTATAATGAATTACTATATCAATAAACTATATTTAAGTCAATAACATGTAAAATTAGAGGCAGCTGCAATCTCCCATTTTTTCACTCAAGAAGACCGCATGCAGACCACGGAAAATCCATTTTAGAAATGTTCTAATTTTGATTATAACGCATGGAAATAAACAAATAGTTTTGCCGATTTAAGAGGGTATTTATGAATTTTCATTAGTTATATTTCATAAATCCATTATGTAATATATTCCGGAGTTCATTGATCCTGTTAAACGCTACTATTACTCCTTCTGTTTTAAATGTAAGCTTGATAGCAGAGCATTTTT
>JAFGIL010000058.1 GCA_016929635.1 Endomicrobiales bacterium | reverse complement strand
GAAGGCGGACACACTGTAGGCGCGGGCGTTGTCACCGAAGTTGTTGAATAAGAAGGATGGTTATGGTTACAGAAAAAGTAGTAACTACACAACGGTTAAGAATCAAGCTGAGAGCGTACGATCATAAGATGCTGGATGATTCATTGGCAAAGATTGTTGATACAGCCCGACGTACAGGGGCGAGTATAACAGGCCCGGTGCTTTTACCGACAGAATTTAAAAGGTACACCGTAAACCGTTCCCCGCATGCAGATAAAAAGTCCAGGGAACAGTTTGAAATGAGAATCCATAAAAGACTGGTTGATATTATCGAGCCGTCTCAGAAAACAGTGGAAGAACTGATGAAGCTTGATTTGCCGGCTGGCGTTGACATTGAAATAAAAATGTAAGTACACGGATAATCGCAGATAAAGAAGCAGATGATAGCAGATGTTTAAGTGATAATCTGCAGAAGAACCTGCGGCAATCTGAGTAATGAGCGGAGCAGAGAAATGCTAAAATCAATTTTAGGAAACAAAGTAGGAATGACGCAGATTTTTGACGAAACAGGCAACATCATCCCGGTAACCGTGGTTGATTGCAGCCCTTGTATCGTTGCAAATATAAGAACAAAAGAAAACGACGGATATTGTGCCCTACAGCTTGGCTTTGGTAACGTAAAAGAAAAGTCTTTATCTAAACCGTTGGCCGGGCAGTTTAAAAAGAAGAATATACCCGTAAAAAAGTATTTGCGTGAATTCAGAATCGAGGATGTATCACAATACACAATAGGACAGGAAATAAAATCAGATATATTTAAAGCCGGGGAATATGTGGATGTTTCCGGAGTAAGCAAGGGAAAAGGATTTGCCGGCACGGTCAAAAGACATGGTTTTCAGGGTGGAGTCACAACCCACGGCCAGTCTGACAGACAGCGCGCACCCGGGAGTATCGGAGCGCAACGTCCAACGCATGTAATAAAAGGAAAAAGAATGGCCGGGCATTTGGGCCATGAAATGGTTACGGTGCAAAAACTGAAAATCGTTGCTGTTGATACTGACAAGAACATTCTTTTAATCAGCGGGGCGGTTCCGGGAGTTAGTGAAAGTTTGCTGATAATAGAAAAAACTGTTAAAAAAGTAACGGCTCCTGATGCTCAGCAATCACAAAAAAAGAAAGCCAAAGGCGGCAAGAAGTAATTATTTAAGAGGTTAATAAATGGAAATAACAGTTTATAATATGCAGGGAAAAGAATCTGGCAAGATGGATTTGCCGAATATTTTTGATGTGAAGTCATCTAACACTTTGTTGCATGAAATAGTGACAGGATATCTTGCTAATCAGCGGGCAGGTACTCATTCAACCAAAACCCGTGCCGAAGTCAAAGGCGGAGGAATAAAGCCGTGGAGACAAAAGGGTACGGGAAGGGCAAGGGCAGGCAGTATCCGTTCGCCCCTCTGGCGCAAGGGCGGCATAATTTTCGGCCCGGAACCAAGAGATTATTATCAAAATATTCCGAGAAAGAAAAAAAAGCTGTCACTGCTTATGGCTTTATCGGAAAAAGCAAAGGGGAAGAATGTTATAGTTGTGGATAGTGTTTCTATTGACAAGCCAAAAACCAAGAATGTAGTACAAATATTAGAAAATTTAAAAATTCAGGGCCAGAAAGTCCTTTTAATCGTGGACAAACTGGAAGAAAAATTGAAAATCGCAAGCAGGAATATACAGGGCCTCTTGGTGGAGGAATATTCTACTATAAATACATACCAGGTTTTGTGGGTTAACAAAGTTGTCATTACGTCGGAAGCAGTAAAAAAATTAGAAGAAAAAGGGAATAAATAGGTATCCAAATGGATTCAAAAAGAATTATACAAAAACCTTTAATTACGGAAAAGGCCAATCTGCTGAAAGAACAGGAGAACAAGTATCTTTTTCGGGTAAATAGATTGGCGACCAAAGGGCAGATTAAAAAGGCTGTTGAAGAGCTTTTTAAAGTAAAGGTAGAAAACGTTCATACATCAGTCATGCCTGGCAAGCTTCGAAGATTAGGCGCTCATTCCGGTTACAGATCGGACTGGAAGAAAGCCATAGTAAAAGTGAAAAAAGGCCAGGAAATAAAAATGGTTGAAGAAGTTTAATTATAAAGCAGAAGCGAGGAAAAAATGCCAGTAAAAACCTACAAAGCATATACGCCGACAAGAAGATTCATGTCGATAGAAGATTTTTCGGATATTACGAAGAAAGAACCGGAAAAATCTCTTATAGTCCCTTTGAAAAAAACAGGCGGAAGAAATAATACAGGGCGTGTTACTGTAAGGCATCGCGGCGGCGGGCATAAAAGATTTTATAGAATAATTGATTTCAAAAGAGAAAAACATGATGCTCCGGCCAAGGTTATTGCCATTGAATATGATCCTAACAGATCTGCAAGGCTTGCATTGGTGGAATATGAGGACGGGGAGAGACGTTACATTATTCAGCCTTTAGGGTTAAAAGTCGGAGATACGATAGTAGCCGGAAAAAATGTTGAGATAAAAGTAGGCAATGCACTGCCTTTGGCGAATTTACCCGCGGGAACTTTTATCCACAATATTGAATTAATGCCCGGAAGAGGGGCCAAGCTTGTCCGTTCAGCCGGGGCGGTAGCTCAAATTATGGCAAAGGAGGGAGGGTTTGCACATATAAGAATGCCTTCAGGTGAAATGAGATTAATATCCTTGCACTGTTTTGCTACTATAGGACAAATAGGAAATATAGATCATGAAAATATAACTTTAGGTTCGGCCGGAAGAAAACGTCGTATGGGAATCAGGCCAACGGTAAGGGGTACGGCGATGAATTCCGTGGACCACCCTCACGGCGGCGGACGTGGAAAATCCAAAGGTAACAATCAGCCGCGCAGCCCGTGGAATCAGCCTGCTAAAGGATTTAAAACCAGGCGTAAAAAAGTCTGGGACAGGATGGTCATAAGAAGGCGTGTTTCGAAAAAAAGCTCTAAATAATTAATCGGAGGTATAACATAAATGGGTCGTTCAACAAAAAAAGGTCCTTATATTGACGAGAAACTCACAAAAAAGATACAGGTGCTTAATGATACAGGGCAGAAAAAGGTTATCAAAACATGGGCAAGGGCTTGTATGATTACTCCGGATTTTGTTGGACATACCATTGCGGTGCATAACGGAAGGAAGTTTTTGCCTATATTTATAACGGAGCAGATGGTCGGGCACAGATTGGGTGAATTCGCACCGACAAGATTTTTCAAAGGTCACGGAGAAGCACATACTAAGGAAGCTACCGCTTTAACATAAAAAGATAAGAGGAAAACATGGAAGCAATTGCAAGAAGCAGATTTGTAAGGTATTCACCTAGAAAAGTAAATCAGGTTTTAGAATTGATAAGAAATAAACCGGTTGAAAAGGCGTTGGAGAATTTATCATTCAGCTCCAAGGTGTCAGCTGTTTTGATATCTAAGACTTTAAAGAGCGCTGTGGCTAACGCAGGAAAATTAAAAAACATGACCGGAGTTAAGGTAAAAAACTGCTGGGTAGGGCAGGGGCCCGTATTAAAAAGATTGAGGCCTGGTCCGATGGGGCGGGGTATGTTATATAAAAGAAAAACATGTCATTTAACAATAGTAATAGGAGACTAAATTAAACAGAGGAAAAAATTATGGGTCAAAAAGTACATCCAAAAAGTGTCAGATTAGGATACATTAAAAACTGGGATTCCAGATGGTTTAACTTAAAAGAAATGCCGGATTTTATTGAAGAGGATCAGCGGATACGGCGCTATATTAAAAACAAACTCAGCACAGCCGCTGTTTCCAAGATTGGCATTGAGCGGGCGGGCAAGTATTTAAGAGTAAACATTTATACCGCACGCCCGGGAATAGTTATAGGCAAAGGCGGCCAGGGTATAGAAACCATACAGAAAGAGCTGGAGGAAATAAGCGAAAAGAAAACATTTGTGAATGTAATGGAAATAAAACAACCCGCGATTGACGCACAGTTGATTGCTGAAGGCATTGCGCTCCAGATTGAAAAACAGGTTTCTTACCGCCGTGCGATGAAACGGGCTATTGAAAAAGCAATGGTTTCAGGCGCACAGGGGATAAAAGTGATGGTCGGAGGACGGTTGGGCGGTGCGGAAATAGCCCGCAGTGAATGGCTGAAGGAAGGAAGAATTCCTCTGCAGACATTCAGGGCCGATATTGATTACGGTTTTACGGAAGCATACACAACCATGGGGCATATTGGAATAAAGGTATGGGTATTTAAAAAAGAACTTTTTAAAAAGACAGAGAAAGAGTTATTGGAAGAAGCAAAAGTGGTTGATAAAGAATCAATCGAGCAGGCACCGGATAAGAATGAAAAGGAAACAAAAACAGAAAAAAAAGAATCCGGGAACACTAAAAGTTAAGATTCGGGAAGGTATAGAAAAATGTTAATGCCTAAAAGAGTCAAATACAGAAAAACACAGAGAGGCAGGATGAAAGGCAAAGCCAAAGGAGGCCTTAAGGTTGCTTTTGGCCAGTATGGATTGCGTGCGTTAGAGCCAACTTGGATCACAAGCCAGCAGATTGAGGCAGCAAGAATGGCTTTAACTAAATACCTGAAAAAAGGCGGAAAGCTTTGGGTTCGGATATTTCCTGATAAATCTGTAAGTAAAAAACCGGCAGAGACCAGGATGGGTAAAGGTAAAGGTTCCCCTGAGTATTGGGTTAGCGTGGTTAAACCCGGCAAGGTAATGTTTGAGCTGGAAGGAGTTACCCCGGATGTAGCCCGCCATGCAATGGCCAGGGCAGCGCATAAATTGCCCATACGCACAAAATTTATTGAAAGAGAAGAGATTTAAATAGGAAAGAGGTTCAATAGGATGAAGAATAAAGTCTGGCAGGAAATGAGAAGTTTATCCAAAATCGAATTAGAAGCTAAATTGAGGGACATAGAAGAAGAGCTTTTTCGTTTTAAATTTAAGCATTCTTCAACTCCTATAAAAAATCCTCTGACAATTAGGATCACAAAACGCACTATTGCAAAGATTAAAACATTATTAAAAGAAAAAGAGAACGAAAAGGAATAATATTAATGGAAGGTAAAATGAGTCAAAACAAAAGAAAAACAAAAGTAGGAGTGGTTATCCAGGACAAGATGGATAAAACAAGGGTAGTCAAGGTGCTTCAAACTTTTCATCATAAGTTTTATAATAAAGTAGTGAGGAAATATAAAAAATACTATATGCATGACGAAAAAAATGAAGCAAAAGCCGGAGATAAAGTTAAAATTATGGAAACAAGGCCGCTTTCGAAGCTTAAAAGATGGCGACTTGAAGAAATAATTAAAAAAGCTGCGCAGTAAACCGGGAAAAGGATTTAACGATGATTCAAGAAAGAACGATTTTAAATATTGCCGATAACTCAGGTGCTCGGAAAGTCAGGTGTTTCAGGGTTTTAGGAGGCACAAGGCGCAGATATGCGACTCTTGGGGACGTTGTCGTTGCTTCTGTCCAGGATGCATTGCCGAGAACCGCAGTGAAAAAGGGCGAGGTTGTAAAAGTGGTAATCGTAAGAATAACCAAAGAATATAGAAGGCCTGACGGTACTTATATTAAGTTTGATGATAATGCTGCTGTTGTAATAAATGATAACGGAGAGCCAAAAGGGACAAGGATATTCGGGCCGGTTGCAAGAGAGCTTCGTGAGCGGAATTATTTAAAGATTATTTCTCTGGCACCCGAGGTTGTGTAACTAAAAGAGGTATTGAAAATGTTAAGCGTAAAAAAGAAAGATAAGGTAAAAATATTATCCGGAAAAGACAAAGGCAAAACCGGAGAGGTTTTAAAGGTGTTTCCCAACGAAATGAGGGTAATAGTGTCAAAGGTAAATTTTGTCAAAAGGCATACCCGGCCTACGCAGCAGGATCCGGGCGGAATTCATGAAAAGGAAGCACCCATAAATATTTCCAACGTAATGCTGATTTGTCCTAAATGCAGCCAAACTACAAGATTAAAGATAGATTTTCTTTCAGACGGCAAAAAGATAAGGGTTTGCCGCCGCTGCGGAGAAATGATATCTTAAAAGACAGGATTAAAAAATGAAAGGATACATTCCAAGACTAAAAGAAAAATATTCAAAAGTTACGGTTCCCGAGATGATGAAGATATTTAATTATAAAAACGTTCATCAGGTTCCGAAATTAAAAAAGATAGTGATTAATATCGGTTTAAACGAAGCAAAGGAAAACATTAAAGTAGTTGACATTGCCTCTGGTGAGCTTGGTTCTATTTGTGGTCAAAAGCCCCAGATCCGCCGTGCAAAAAAAGCCATTTCGAACTTTAAGCTGAAAAAAGGTATGCCTATAGGATTAAAAGTAACTTTAAGAAGCGAAAGAATGTATGAATTCTTCGACCGCCTGGTAAGCGTTGCAATACCAAGGATCCGGGATTTTCGCGGCCTGGAGTCCAATGCTTTTGACGGAAGAGGTAATTTTAACCTGGGTTTATCCGAACAGTATATTTTTCCTGAAATAAATATTGAAAAATCAGATAAAGCCAGAGGGATGAATATAACTATTGTAACAGATGCAAATAGCGATAATGAAGCCAAAGAGTTATTAGGTTTAATGGGAATGCCGTTTAAAAAAAGATAGAAGAGTAAAAAGGAGACTTGTGATATGTCAACAATTTCTGCAATGGTGAAAATGAGAAAACCGTTAAAGTTCACAACAAGGTTCAGAAACCGCTGTAGATTGTGCGGAAGGCCAAGGAGTTTTATCAGGGATTTTGGTCTTTGCAGAATTTGTTTCCGTGCACTGGCACGTAAAGGCGAAATACCCGGCGTAACAAAAGCAAGCTGGTAAAAGAGGTAATATAATGATTACAGATCCGATTTCTGATATGTTTACACGCATTAGAAATGCTAATGCAAAATTGCTGGAGAAAGTTGATATTCCTTCATCGAAACTTAAAGTCGAGATTGCCAGGATTTTGAAAGAAGAAGGATATATTGCAAACTATAAAAATATCGAGGATTATAAACAGGGAATTCTCCGCGTTTATCTTAAATACACTCCAGAGGGTAAAAAAGTTCTGCAGGGACTTAAAAGGGTATCACGACCAGGACTGCGGATTTTTCATGGATATAAGAAGCTGCCGAAAGTAGAAGGCGGCATGGGAGTTGCCATAATTTCCACATCGAAGGGAATAATGGCAAATAAGCAGGCGAAACTGGAAAAGACCGGAGGAGAAATCCTGGGTTATGTGTGGTAAAATATAAATAGTACGAGGTTGATAAAATGAGTCGTTTAGGAAAAAGGCCGTTGCCAATACCAGAAAAGGTTAAAGTTGAGAAAAAGGACCATATTTTAAGAATAACGGGCCCCTTAGGCACTTTAAACCAGAATATACCTTTATGTATTAATGCAAAGATAGAGAATAACCAGGTTGTTTTTGAAATGACCGAATTCTCCCCTGAAAACAACATGATGCATGGTTTAACCAGGGGGTTGGTCAAGAATTGCATTGAAGGGGTTGTTAATGGGTTTAAAAAGGAATTAGAGATATCAGGATTGGGGTACAAAGCTGCGCTTGAAGGTAATAAACTTAATTTACAGCTGGGTTTTTCTCATCCTGTGGTTTTTCCTGTTCCGGAAGGAATCAAGATTACGGTAGAGAAAGCAACAAGGATAACCATTTCCGGAGCGGATAAAACTTTAGTTGGTAAAACAGCTGCCCATATAAGGTCATTCAGGCCGCCTGAACCATATAAAGCTACAGGCATAAAATATGTAGGCGAACACATAATCAGAAAAGCAGGCAAAGCGGCTGCAGCCGGAGCAATGGGAGCAAAATAAGCATAATTATTAAACGGAGTTTTTATGAGAACTGCAGAGAAGAGATTAATGTTACGAAAAAAACGGATAAGGAAAAAAGTTATTGGCACAAATGAATGCCCGAGGCTTAACATTTATAAGAGCAACAAGCATATATATGCACAACTGGTTGATGACGAAAACGGGAATACGCTTGTTTTTACTTCAACTCTATCGAAAGAACTGAAAGGAAAAGTAAAATCAACAGATTCTGTTACGGCAGCCCAGTCAGTGGGAGATTTAATTGCCAAAAAGGCAATAGAAAAAGGATTAAAAAAAGTGGTTTTTGACAGAAGCGGGTATTTGTATCACGGAAGGATAAAAGCTTTTGCGGAAGCCGCAAGAAAATCGGGACTTGAATTTTAAATAATATAAAATCGTAAATCAGCAGGAGGTTTAATTGTTAGAAGAAGCAAGCTTACAATCAGAAGGCAGTAATGCCGGGATAAGCAAAGAGACTGTTGTCGCTGTAAACCGCGTAACGAAAGTTGTTAAGGGCGGAAAACGTTTTTCGTTTAATGCCCTGGTAGTTGTGGGTGATGAGCAGGGCAACGTCGGATGTGCGTTAGGTAAAGCAAAGGAAGTCCAGGCTGCAATCCAAAAAGCAAGTTCAAAAGCCCGTAAAAACATGGTTCATGTTCCTATGGTTGATGCTACAATTCCGCATGAAATTATAGGAGAGTCAGGCGCAGGCCGTGTCTATTTAAGGCCCGCAGCACCGGGAACCGGAGTTATAGCTGGCGGCCCTGTCAGGGCGGTTCTTGAAGCTTGCGGAATTAAGGATATCCTGACCAAATCGCTGCGTTCTGCAAATCCTTTTAATGTAGTGTATGCTACAATTGAAGCATTGAAATCTTTACGTACAAAAGAAGAAG
This sequence comes from Endomicrobiales bacterium, assembly GCA_016929635.1. Classification (GTDB taxonomy): domain Bacteria; phylum Elusimicrobiota; class Endomicrobiia; order Endomicrobiales; family JAFGIL01; genus JAFGIL01. Next base: position 39,832 of record JAFGIL010000058.1, on the reverse strand, counting down.
TGGCGAAAATCAGAAATAAAGATGTCAGTGAGATATAATTGGTTTTAGTTGAATTAAAGGAGATAAGTTCATGGTAGTCAAATCACGGAAATCTCGAAAAAAAGAAACCAAGGGCAGTGATATAGTTGTTAACTTAAACGGTTTAAACAACCTGAAGCCTGCTTTTGGGGCTAAACATAGAAAAAAAATCGTAGGGCGCGGTGAAGGTTCGGGGCACGGTGGGACTTCTACCCGCGGCATGAGAGGACAAAAATGCCGATCGGGCGACGGAAAGATGATCGGGTTTGAAGGCGGGCAGATGCCGTTATTGCGAAGAATACCCAAAAGAGGTTTTACAAATAAATTCAGACAGCCTTATGCTGTAATTAACGTTGAAACCCTGGATGCATGTTTTGATTCCGGCGCTGAGGTTACTTCCGATAAACTGAGGGAAAAGGGATTGATAAAGAAAGACTGGCCCGTCAAAGTACTCGGTGACGGTGAAATTAAGAAGGCATTGACAGTTAAAACCGAAGCATTTTCAAAACAGGCTATAGAGAAAATTAAAGCTGCCGGCGGAACGGCAGAAACTAAAAAATAAAGAGAGTAATATGCTTAAATCTTTTGGCGATATTTTTAAGATTCCTGAATTGAAGAAAAGGGTTTTATTTACCTTGGGAATTCTTGCTGCTTACAGGCTCGGGGCAGCTATTCCTATTCCGGGAGTAAACGCTGCTGCTTTACGTTCTTTGTTCGATGCTCACAGAAATTCACTGCTTGGGTTCTTGGATATGTTTTCCGGAGGAGCGCTGAACAGGCTTTCAATTTTTTCAATGGGAATAATGCCGTACATCAATGCTTCAATCATCATGAGCCTTTTACAGGGCGCGCATGTAATACCATATTTAGACCGTTTGGCCAAAGAAGGCGAGTTAGGAAGAAAGAAGATTACCCAGATAACAAGATATGCAACGTTGATTTTGGGTTCAATACAGTCTTTCGGGCTTACCATGGCCATAAGCAAGATGCCTACGCCTGCAGGTATTCCTATAGTTAACAATCCGACGACTGCATGGACTGCGTTAACTGTAATGACATTAGTTACTGGAACAGTGTTCATTATGTGGCTCGGAGAGCAGATTACGGAACAGGGTGTGGGAAACGGTATATCATTGATCATATTTGCGGGAATTGTAGACAGGCTTCCCGCAGCTATAAAAGACTTGATACGGCTTCTGCGTCTTGAAGAGCTTTCATTGTTAACGGTTTTGTTGCTTACAGGAATAGTTCTGGTAATAACTGCCCTTGTTGTATGGGTTGAGACAGCACAGCGCAAGATACCTGTCCAGTACGCAAAAAGAATTATCGGACGTAAAATGTACGGAGGCGCAAGCACGTTTTTGCCTTTAAAGGTTGACCAGTCGGGAGTTATAGCTGTAATATTTGCGATATCCCTGTTGTCTGCACCTTTGACAATAGCACAGTTTTTTCCTGACGCAGGATGGTCGAAAATTATAAGTGGATGGTTCAGGCATGGTTCTTTGCTTTATCAGGTCGTTTATGCAGGCCTTATAATATTTTTCTGTTATTTTTACAATTCCGTTGCATTTAATCCTAAAGAGCTGGCTGAGAATATGAAAAAATGGGGAGGGTTTATCCCCGGAATACGTCCCGGAGAGCCGACATCAAACTATATACAGAAAGTCCTTGAGCGTATCACTTTGGGAGGGGCATTATTTGTTGCATCAATAGCAGTTCTTCCCGACTATTTAAGAAGTTGGCTTAATGCGCCTTTTTTCTTTGGAGGAACAGCTCTTTTAATAGTAGTAGGAGTCGCGTTGGACACCATCGGGCAGATTGAGTCCCATTTGATAATGCGCCATTATGACGGGTTTATGAAAGACGGGCGCGTCAAAGGCCGCTGGTTTAATATAAAATAATAGGTACATAATTCGAATACTGATGATGAATTTAATAATACTCGGTCCTCCAGGTGCTGGCAAAGGGACTCAGGCAAAAAAGATAGCTAAAAAATATAATATTCAGCATGTTTCAACGGGAGACATTTTCCGCGAAACATCAAAAAGTGGATCGGATTTAGGCAAGAAGCTGCAGAGTTATATGTCTTCCGGCGCACTTGTCCCGGATGATTTGGTAGTAGAGATAGTTAAAGAAAGAATAGTAAGGCCTGACTGTCAGAAAGGTTTTCTTTTAGACGGTTTTCCGAGGACCTTGGTTCAGGCGGAAAATCTTGACAAGGTTCTGTTAAAGGAAAACAGGAAAATTGACAAAGCTCTTTCCCTTGACCTGAGCGAAGAAGAGGTGGTGAGCCGCCTGTCTTCCAGGAGGGTATGCAAGAGCTGCGGGGCTAACTATAATCTCATTACCCAGCCTCCTAAGAACGGAGAAATATGCGATAATTGCTCGGGTGAGCTTGTGCAGCGTGCTGATGATAATCCCGAAACAATAAAACAGAGATTGAAAGTTTACAGAGATCAAACGGAACCGTTGATTGAGTATTATTCCAAAACGAAGATTCTAGTCAAAATAGATGGCGCAAAATCCATAAATGAGGTTTTCAAGAATATCTGTGCGGTTATCGAAGAAAAATAGCAGCAATTTATCATATGAAAAAGAAAAAGGGGCCGGTATTTCGGAAAAACAGCCTATTGAGCTGAAAACAGTTTCTGAGATTAGGCTGATGAAAGAAGTGGCTCAGGCAGTCCCTAAAATATTAAAGAAACTTCAGGAAAGCCTGAAACCGGGAATCTCTACCAAACACCTGGATGATTTAGCATTTAAGGAGATAGACCGGATGGGTATGAAGCCGGCTTTTCTGGGATACAGAGGATATCCGTCATCTACATGTATTTCCATAAATAATGAGCTGGTGCACGGAATTCCCAAGGCTGACAGGATTATAAAAGAAGGCGACCTGGTAAGCATAGACATCGGAGTGTTCCATCATGGTTTTTACGGGGATGCGGCGATTACTTGCGGGGTAGGGGAAATTTCAGCCGAAGCAAAAAGATTAATAGAAATAACAAGACAGGCGTTAGATAAAGCTATTGAAAAAGTAAGGCCGGATAATCGTTTGGGCGATGTTTCATGGGCGATTCAGAGTTTTGTTGAAAAATCGGGATATTCCGTTGTCAGGGATTATGTCGGTCACGGGATAGGCCGCAAACTTCACGAAGATCCGCAGATACCTAATTTTGGCGAAGCAAATACCGGGATTCGTCTTATGCCCGGAATGGTACTTGCAATAGAACCCATGGTGAACGCGGGGGACTGGAAGGTAAAGACATTGGATGACGGCTGGACCGTAGTGACTTCCGATGGCAGGCTTTGCGCGCATTTTGAACACATGGTAGCTATAACAGAGAAGGGATGTGAGGTTTTAACAAGAATATAATTTAAGGTTTTTAGAGAAAAGAATGGCAAAAGAAGAAAAAATAACAGTTGAAGGTAAAATAATTGAAGCGTTGCCAAACGCCATGTTTCGTGTTGAAATTGAAGGCGGACACAAAGTATTGGCGCATATCTGCGGCAAGATGAGGATGCATTATATAAAGATTTTACCCGGAGACAAGGTAAAGGTTGAGCTTTCTCCGTATGATTTAACAAGAGGAAGAATAATTTACAGGGAAAAATAAATGAATCCAGTCCTTCCTAAAGTATTTATTTAGGGTAACCGGAGCTGGGTGATAATATAATATTTTTATTTCGGGAAATATAATTTTTGGAGGAAGGGCTGGGTGAAAGTAAGAACATCAGTAAAACCAATATGCAAAAAGTGCAAGGTAGTAAAGAGAAAAGGCGTAGTTCGTGTAATATGTGATGATCCAAGGCACAAACAAAGACAGGGTTAAAACTGTACAAAGGTTAGGGTAACGAAGCCCGTAACGGTAACGAGAAGCTACGTTGCCGTAACCATATAACAAAACAGGCATCATAACCGCAACCAATAATCGGAGGTTTTAGTATGGCTCGAGTATCAGGAGTGGATTTACCTAAAGAAAAAAGAGTTGATATAGCGTTAAGCTACATATACGGGATAGGGCGTTTTCTGGCAAGCAGAATAGTTAATGACGCTCAGATCGACCCGGCAAAACGCGTAAAGAACCTTTCAGAAGAAGAGGTTGGTAAGCTTAATACTATTATCGCAAAAAATTTTAAAGTAGAAGGCGATTTAAGGAGAGAAGTTCAGGAAAACATTAAAAGGCTGACTAATATCGGTTCTTATCGCGGTTACAGGCATAGAAGGAATTTACCGGTTCGCGGGCAAAGAACCCGGACTAACGCACGTACTAAACGCGGAAAACGCAAGACAGTGGGCTCGGTAAAAGCAGCAGTAACTAAAAAGTTACCGACAGAAAAAACAGAGTAGTATTATATAGTTGATTTTTGGAGGATTTAATTAATGACTCAAGAGAAAGAGAAAAAACCAGCAGTTGTTAAAAAGAAAAAGAAACTAAGGTTTGCCGGAGGAGTGGCAAAAGCTTATGTCCAGTCTTCTTTCAATAATACGATTATTACTGTAACAGACGAAAAAGGCAAGACAATAGTCTGGTCTTCGGCCGGAGGCACGGGATTTAAAGGAACTAAAAAAGGCACGCCGTTTGCAGCTCAGATGACAGCGGCAAATGTTGCAAGAAAAGCACTTGATTACGGCGTAAAACAAGTTTCAGTTTTGGTAAAAGGGCCTGGCCCCGGACGGGAAACAGCAATAAGAGGATTGCAGGCAGCAGGATTAAGCATAGTTTCAATCAGGGATATTACTCCTGTACCACATGATGGTTGCAGGCCGCCTAAACCCAGGCGCGTTTAAATTGGAGGTTTGAAAAAAGATGGCGAGGTATTTAGATTCGGTTTGCAAGCTTTGCCGTAGAGAAAAGGAAAAGCTGTTTTTAAAAGGGCAAAGATGTAATACAAAATGTTCTTTTGATTCAAAGCGCGGAAAAAATCCGCCGGGAGAACAAGGCGGTTCATCACGTTCTAAAAAGATGTCAGAATATGCTTTAAGGTTAAGAGAAAAACAAAAGGCACGTCGTTTATATGGCTTAACCGAGCAACAGTTTCATCACTATTTTGTTCGTGCAGATAGAATGAAAGGTTTAACCGGAGATAATTTATTGCAGCTTCTGGAGTTGAGGCTGGACAATGTTGTTTACAGGCTGGGAATAGCCCCGTCAAGGAATATGGCAAGGCAAATAGTTAACCACGGCCATATTCTTGTTAATGACAAAAGAGTTGATTTACCGGGATATATATTAAAGATAGAAGATAAAATTACGATAAAAGAAAAGACGAAAAGTAATACTTTTGTACAAAAATCTATAGAGCAGACGGATAAATATCCTGCCTGGCTGAATTTTGATAAACAGAGCCTTACCGGGGTGGTTGTTAGCGTGCCTCAAAGAGGAGAGTTTTCTCATCCCATAAACAGTCAGTTGATAGTAGAGTTGTATTCAAAGTAATATATAAAACCATTTGTGATATAATGAAAATTGGCCGTCTTATTAAAGGCCCTGAGTAAAATTAGGAGGTTTTTAGGAATGAAAATATCAGATTTAGGAAAATTAAGAAGACTTGCTCTGGATGAAAAGACATCAACCCCTGAATATGGACGCTTTATAGCCGAACCCTTTGACAGGGGTTACGGTCATACAATAGGAAATGCTTTAAGGAGGATTTTATTATCCAGCCTGGAGGGAGCGGCTATAACATCGGTCAGGATAAAAGGTGCATTGCATGAGTTTGCGATCCTTAAAGGAAGCAAAGAAGATGTGGCTAATATATTATTGAACTTAAAGAAGATAAGATTAAAAATGTATACGCCCGGACCTGAGAAGCTTTATTTGAAGATAAAAAAGGAAGGAATAGTCTTTGCCAAGGATATCGAAGCGAACCCAAATATAGAAATACTCAATCCGGACCAGCCGATTGCAACGCTGGACTTTGGCGCAGATCTGGACATGGAGCTGGAAGTCAATCGCGGGAAGGGCTATGTTTTAGAATCAGAAAATGCATCGGAGAAGCATTCGACAAATACTATATTTCTGGATTCTCTTTTTTCGCCTATTTTAAAGGTAAATTATGAAGTCGAGAATACAAGGGTTGAGCAAATCACAGATTATGACAAGTTGATATTGGAAATATGGACGGATGGATCCGTGTCTCCTTCTGATGCTTTGGCCTATTCTGCTAAAATATTAAAGGATACATTAAGTATTTTTACGGGGCCTGAACCCGAACCGGAAAAAGTAACCGAGAAGGAAGTGGAAGACGAAAAGCTTAAAGAACTACTTACACAGCCTTTAACTATAATGGATTTATCTGTCCGTTCAGCAAACGCGCTTATGGCTGCCGGGCTTAAAACCATAGGTGATTTGGTGATTAAGCAGGAAGAAGAAATATTATCATATAAAAATTGCGGAAAACGTTCGATGAATGAGATAAAAGATAAACTGAATGAACTCGGATTAGCATTAGGAATGAAAGGAATGGGCAATGATTAAAAATCTTAGTCGACGCAAATTATCAAGGACAGGCGGTCACCGCCGGTCAACCCTCAGGAATCTGGCAACAGCACTGTTCCAGCATGAAAAGATAAAAACAACATTGCCTAAAGCAAAGGAATTAGCCAGCTATTCTGAAAAGCTGATTTCTACGGCCAAGCCTTCGGATCTGGTTGCCCGCAGATACATAAGCCGTGAGATAAAAGACAAAAATATCCAGAAGAAGCTATTTGAGATACTTGTTCCCAGATATCAGGACCGTTCAGGCGGTTTTACCCAGATTTTCAGGATTGGAGAACGCCCGGGGGATGGGGCTGAGATGGCAATAATAAGGTTAATTAGTTAAAAGCTGTCAGAATGATAGCTTAAGGCTGGTGTTATAATGTTTAATTATTTTTTTAGTCTTTTTTCGAATGATATGGGTATTGACCTCGGGACTGCTTCCATTCTTGTATACGTGAAAGGGCAGGGGATTGTCCTTAGCGAGCCTTCAGTGGTTGCAATTGAAAAAGATACTAGAAATGTACTTGCCATCGGCGCTGAGGCAAAAAGGATGCTGGGGAAAACCCCCTCAAACATTATTGCCGTGAGGCCTCTCAGAAACGGAGTCATTGCCGATTTTGAGATTACCGAACAAATGATCCGGTATTTTATTAAAAAGGTGCATAACAGAAGAAGCTTATTGCACCCTCGTATCGTTATAGGAATTCCGTCAGGAATAACCGAAGTCGAAAGGCGGGCTGTCAGGGAATCCGCGGAACAGGCAGGCGCCAGGGAAGTTTTTCTAATCGAAGAGCCGATGGCTGCAGCTATCGGTGCCGAGATCCCCATACAGGAACCCGAAGGCAATATGATTGTTGATATCGGCGGGGGTACTACTGAAGTTGCAGTTATATCTCTAGGGGGCATGGTGGTGTCTAAATCAATAGACGTTGCCGGAGACGAGATGGATGAATCTATAGTACAGTATTTTAGGCGTAAATATAATCTTTTAATAGGTGAAAATACAGCAGAGGAAGTAAAAATAAAAATCGGATCGGTTTTTCCGTTACCTGAAGAAAAGAGCCTTGAGGTAAAAGGAAGGGATCAGGTAACAGGTCTTCCTAAAACAATCACAATAACCTCAGAAGAAGTCCGCTCAGCGCTTTCTGAGCCTATGAAAGCAATAATCGAAGTAATCAAAAGCACATTGGAAGAGACGCCCGCGGAGCTGTCTGCTGATCTGGTTGACAGGGGAATAGTTTTAGCGGGAGGGGGCTCGTTGATCCGGGGGATATCGGAGCTGATTTCCCAGGAAACCGAATTACCGGTTAACATAGCAGAGGATTCTCTCACCTGCGTTGTCCGCGGCACTGGAAGATATCTGGAAGAGCTGGACAATATACGTTTCAGAAAAAGAAGTATAATGTAGCAATTAAATACAAGCTTTTTAAGGCAGGGTTCAAGTCCCTGAAACATTATGAATGAAGAGTTCCATCCTCATCGTAAAACTAACCTTATATTTGTTTTTCTTTTAACCTTCAGCATTTTTCTTTTAACAGCACGGCTTGGCAGCTATGTAAAAATCATAAAAAACTTCCTTTTTTATGTCATAATTCCTACTCCGAGGTTTGCGGCAAATGTATACCAGGCAAGCCATAATTTATCTTCTAACATAAAAGGCATTGTTAAAGCCCATCAGGAAAACCAGAAACTGCGCGAGATGCTGGAATACTACAGGTTGCTTGAAGATGAATGGGCGCAGATACAGGAAGAGAACATAAGATTGAAAAATGTCTTTAACCTTTCACAGTTTAAAAACAAAAAAATTGTTGTTGCAAAGGTTGTCAGCAGGGAGCCGGGCAGTTGGTTCCAGTGGATAATAATCGATAAAGGCAAAGAGGATCAGCTATTTATTGATGCACCGGTCTTAACGTGGCAGGACAAGAAACTTTGTGCTTTGGGGCGCATAGGAGAGGTTTTTAATGAATCTTCCAAGGTTATTCTAATAACTAATGCATTATCCGCGTTGCCCGTTCTGATTGAGCCTGTCAGGGAAGACGGATTGCTGGAGGGCCAGAATGCTTTCAGGTTAAGAGCCAATTATTTAACCCCCAAAAAAAAGTTTGCATTGGGAAACAAAGTGGTAACAAGCCCTTTAAGCTCTGTTTTTCCTCCTGGTATAATGATTGGGAGCATTGTGGATTTTGCTGAATCGGAAGATGAAAGGTTTAGTTCAGTAGAGGTGGAGTCTATCGTTAATTTTAATAATTTGCGTGAGGTAATAGTGCTAATCCCCGAAGGTAAATAAGGGGTATATAATAAAATGGGACGATTTATATTTTATTCACTGTTTTTCATATTTGGAGTTATTCTTCAGTTTGGCTGGAGTCAATTCCTTCAGTTCTACGGGCTCGCCCCGAATTTTTTAATAATTTTCATTATCTTTATTTCACTTTTACGAGGCCCCATGATAGGCCAGCTGCTGGGTTTTTCGTGGGGGTTATCCTGGGATGTTTTATCGGTTGACCTTTTCGGCAGTTATACTTTTATATTCACATGTATAGGGTATTTTATCGGGAAGTTGAGCAAGAAATGGAATGAATCCAAGGCAGTCACGCAAATGCTCCTTGTCCTGATAAGTTCAATAATGTTTTGGGTGCTGTTGAATTTGTTATATACAATTTTTGCACCCGAAGAATTTGCATTTAAGATAAATTATATTGTTATTTGGCAGCCGGTATTAAATATGCTGATAGCTCCGATAATTTTTAAATTTTGTAATTTAGTCATTGATTATTTTGATATTTATTCCAGTCGACATTAATTACAGCTAAAAATCCCAATTACCAAATAATAATTATTTATTGGTTATTGGGATTTATAGTTTAGGATTTTTTAACTATGGTTTGGCAGCAAGAGCATAAATTATCATACGAAAGTTTTCTTGAAAAATACAGAATTGTTACAATTTGTTTCCTGGGAGCGTTCCTTCTTTTATCTCTTAGGTTGTTGCACCTTCAGGTTATACGCGGCAAATATTACAAATCGGTCTCCGAAGAGCAACGTACACAGATAATACTGGAACGCGCTGCCAGGGGGCTTATTTACGACCAGAATAACAGGATAATAGTCGGCAACAGGACGGCTTTTGTAGCACTATTCTATCCTTTCACGCAAGAGGCAGAACTTCCCAAAGAACTGCTGACCCGGCTGAGTAAAATATTTGATATCAAAGACTTATCTTCCCAGATTGCAACAGGATGGCGTAAAGGCCAGGTTGTAAGATTAGCTGAAAACCTTTCCCGCGAAGATATGTTCCGTATCCAGGAACAGCGTCTGGTCATTCCAGGGATATCCGTTGTAAAGGAATCCCGCAGAAATTACAACTTTCCCGAAGCCAATTCCCATTTGATAGGTTATCTAAATGAAATTTCGCGTAAGGAATTGAATAATCTGAAAAATGAAGGTTATAAAATGGGCGACTGGGTGGGACAGAGGGGGCTGGAAGAGGTATATGACAGCCTTTTGCGCGGGAGAGACGGAGGCTGGCAGATAGAAGTAGATGCTTTCGGCAGGCAGACCAGGCTTGTTAAGCACATACCCTCCTTTATAGGCAACAGCCTTTATACGACTATTAATTTGGATTTACAGAAAGTCGCTTATGAGGAATTGAAAAAAAGCCCTACGGGCAGAGGTGCGGTTATAGGGTTGGATCCGCGTTCCGGGGCAGTGCGGATTTTTGTTTCGTGTCCCGGTTTTAATCCGGAGCTGTCTTTTTCAAAGGAATTTAAAAATTATTTAACGGATAATGAGCTGCCGCTTTTTAACAGGACCATTCAGGCATTATATCCGCCGGGGTCGCTGTTCAAAGTAATTACTTTTGTGGCTGCGGTTGCCGAAGAAAAGATAGATTTGGAAAAAGAGATAGTTTGTAAAGGGAAATTTTACTTTGGGAAAAAGACATATAATTGCTGGGAAAAGAAAGGGCATGGTAAAATATCTTTAATACCTGCCCTGGCTAAATCCTGCAATGTATATTTTTATCATCTTGGATTAAAGACACACGTAGATACTATCAGCAAGTATGCCAGGAGGTTCCGCTTAGACAAACCCACGGGCATTGAAATACCATCGGAAAAAGTAGGATTAGTCCCGGATAAAAAATGGAAGAAAGAAAAACTGGATGAAGTATGGCTGCCGGGTGATACCATAAATATGGCTATTGGGCAGGGACCGTTGTGGTTTAGCCCTGTTCAGGTTGCAGTTATGATGGCTTCTATAGCGAATAAAGGAACTTTTTATAAGCCGTATATTCTTGAGAAAGTCATTTCTCCTCAGGGGGACGTAGTCCGTCAGGTCGGGAAAGACAAGCTCGGAGAAATAAAGCTCGAAGACAATGTCTGGGATTTGCTGCATTTGGGTCTAAGAGAGGTGGTTAGGGACGGAACGGGACAATGGTGTAAATTCAAAACACTGGAAGTCGCAGGTAAAACAGGCACGGCAGAGAACCCTCACGGGGAGGACCATGCGTGGTTTTCGGCATATGCGCCGGCTGATAATCCCGAACTGGTATTGGTGGTTATTGTTGAAAACGGCGGCAGCGGAGGCAGTGTCGCGGCCCCCATCGCAAGAAAGATATTTAAAGAGGCGTTCAGGGAACAGACAAAAAGGGATTGGTAGGTAACAGGTGATTTATAAATTTGAATCAATTGATTATACGAATAAGACTTTTCCAAGGCGATTTCTGGAGAAAATGGATTGGATGCTTTTTTCCATTGTCGCTTTGCTGGTCCTATCCGGGTTGGTGGCTGTATATTCCGCGATTCGCAACTTCGAAAGCCCGGAAAAGTTTCTTACTACCCAGATTATTGCGGTAATTTTAGGGTTTGTCGGGCTTTTAATTTTTTTAACTTTGAATTATCAATATTACAGACAGATACCGTATTTTATTTATATATCTTCTTTCCTGCTTCTTGCCCTGGTCCTGGTTTTCGGCATTAAAATCAGGGGAACGAAAGGATGGTTCAGTTTGTTTTATTTTTCATTTCAACCAGTTGAATTTGCAAAGATAATGTTTATCCTGGTTTTAGCCGGGTATCTTGACAGGCGCTGGAGGGAAATAAAACGTTTATCGACTGTATTTATTTCGCTTTTTTTGCTTCTAGGCCATGTCATACTTATACTAATGCAGCCTGATTTTTCTTCAACCCTGGTTTATTTCCCCGTGACTTTAATATTGCTTTATGTGGTTGGCGCTGAACTTCTATACCTGCTGGCGATTGTGCTGTTTGGCGGTTTAGCTGCAGGCATACCTCTGATGGCAACGTATTTTCGCATGCAGCCGGAGTTTTTAGGTACGCACCCTGTGATAAATTTTATAGTTATTGCGACAAGGGGCGGGTGGCAGGCACTTGTTGTTTTGTTGGGCATAATCCTAATCCTGACCATAGTTTGGTGGTTTTTAAACCAGCTCAGGATTTCTATTCCCTTTTTATATTTGATTATTTTATCGGGTATTATAGTTTTTGGCAGTATTTCGTCCGTCGTTGTACAGAAATCGCTGAGGGAATACCAGAGAAAAAGGCTTATAGTCTTTCTTAATCCGGAAATAGATCCGCTGGGCGCAGGCTATAACATTATACAATCAAAAATAGCCATAGGTTCCGGGCAGCTTTTGGGCAAGGGTTTGTTTTCGGGAACGCAGTCTCAGCTGGGATTTTTACCGGAACAGCATACTGATTTTATTTTTTCAATGATCGGCGAAGAGACGGGCTATTTCTTCTCTCAACTTGCCATAATCCTTTATTTCCTTCTTGTATGGAGGGCTTTGATTATTGCAAGGGATGCCAGGGACAGGTACGGCTCGCTGGTTGCCACGGGTATTGCCTCCATGTTTGCTTTTTACGGGATAATAAATATCGGCATGGTTATGGGCCTCATGCCTGCAACCGGGCTGCCGCTGCCGTTTCTTTCATACGGAGGGTCATGCATGGTCTCTTCTTTGTGTGCTATAGGGATATTATTTTCCATACAGATAAGAAGGTATACACATTAAATTATGACAGGCACAATTAGAAAAATGGATTTAAACAGAATATTACCACTCGTTCAGCGGCCGGCCCGCTACATTAATCATGAGGTAAATTCTTATACGGGTAAAAATAAAGCAGACGTAAAGGTTTGTCTTTGTTTTCCTGATTTGTTTGAATTAGGAGCTTCCAATCTGGGGCTGGAAATACTTTATCATATCATCAACCAGCAGGAAGGTGCTGTGGCTGAGAGATGCTACAGTCCCGATACAGATCTTGAGGAGTTGATAAAGAATGATAAAAAAGCGCCTTTTTCGCTTGAGTCCAAAACGGATATCTCTGAGTTCGATATTCTGGGGTTCACCCTGCAGTATGAATTATGCGCGACCAATGTCTTAAACATGCTGCATTTGGCAGGATTGCCGTTTCTTTCCGGGGAAAGAAAGGAAATGTTTCCTCTTATAATAGGAGGGGGTCCTGTTACGGCAAACCCCGAGCCATTTGCCGGTTTTTTTGATGCTTTCGTCATAGGGGACGGGGAAGAAGCCGTAATAAAAATTATAGAAGAAGTCAGGGCAATAAAAAGATCCAAATCAAAAGGCGATAAAAAAGAACTGCTTGTCAGATTGGCAAATATACCCGGGGTCTATGTTCCGGCTTTTTATCAGGCAGAGTATAACCCTGACGGGACAATAAAAAGATTCTCACCGGTCATTGGCAGCGTCCCGGAAAAAATATACAAGCAGGAAGTAAATCTTGAAAAGTCCTTTTATCCCGTAAAACCAATCGTCCCTTACCTGCAGACCGTGCATGACAGGCTTAACATTGAAATCGCAAGGGGATGTGCCAGAAACTGCAGATTTTGCCAGGCTTCGAAATATTACAGGCCATACAGAGTCCGCTCACGCAAGAAAATACTGGAACTCCTTAGGCTGGGATTGAAAAATACGGGTTATGATGAAGTTTCTCTTTCTGCGCTCTCCTGCACGGAGTATAAGGAAATCGAGGAGCTGCTTTCGGAAATTAATAAGGAGTTTTCTTCTAAGAAAATATCCATATCGCTGCCCTCATTGAGATGCGACCGGTTTTCCGTAAAAGTCGCAAACAGCCTGGGGGCAGGAAGACGCCCGAACCTTACTTTTGCCCCGGAATCAGGAAGTGAAAGGCTCAGGGGTATAATCGGGAAGGATCTCTCGGATAATGAAATTGTCAACACTCTTATTTTTGCGAATAACTTAAAATGGAAGTTGGCAAAACTGTATTTCATGATAGGGCTTCCAACCGAGACGGAAGAAGATATTGATGCGATCGGGCGAATGGTTAACCTTGTAAAAAAGAAAACAAGGAACCTTAATTTTAATATTACCCTGTCGCCTTTTGTCCCTAAATCGCATACTCCTTTTCAGTGGGTTAACATGGCAAAAGCTGAAGTGCTGCAATCCCGGATAAGTAAATTGATTAAAACATTGCCGGCATCGGTTAAATCCCAGTCAGCCAGGAACTGCCTGTTGGAAGCTGCAATAGCCTGCGGGGACAGAAGGCTATCAAAGGTGATATTAAAAGCCTGGAAAAAAGGATGCCGTTTTGATCAATGGAGGGAAAAGCTGAAATATGACTTCTGGATGGAGTCATTCAGGGAAGAAGGGCTGGATTTGGATTATTATTTGTTCAGGGAAAAGAAATACGATGAAATCCTGCCGTGGGATCACATAGTTTTTTATAATAAGGAGAAGGAGCTGTTATGGGAAAACTATAAAAAGAGCCTTGAAACTGATAAAAACAGCAGCCGTCCGCAAAATCCTGTTTCTGTAAATGAGGCAGACAGTAATTCATTTAACACTGGTAAAATGGAACATAAGATTGAAAAAAAGCCGGTCCAGAGAATCAGGCTGCGGTTCTCAAGAACTGGAGTCATGCGTTTCATTTCACACCTGGACCAGATTGAGTATTTCAGAAGGGCAATGCGAAGGGCCGGCGTTCCTTTCACATATTCGTCGGGTTTTCACCCGCAGCCGAAAATGTCTTTTGGCCCTGCGATATCAGTGGGCTATGAAAGCGAAAGCGAATATGTAGACGTGGATTTATCAGAGAAGGCAGACCCGGGAAAGCTGGAATCTGATATCCGGGATGCGATGTCCGCGGGGTTTAAATTGTTATCAATAAAAAAGATACCCTTGTATTTTCCGTCTATTGATTCCCTTGCAAACGTCGCTGATTACAGGATAAATGTTAAAGTATCCGGAAGGCAAATTGACGAATTGTTGTCACATCCTGAAATTATTGTAGAAAAAACAAAGAAAAAAGGTATAATAAGAATAAACGTAAAGCCATTAATAAAGAAAATCGAGGCCAGGAATAATAATTTATATTTACAGTTGAGATTCGGCCCGGGAAAAACAGTAAAGCCTGAGGCAATCGTCAAAAAACTGTGCGGTTTAAGCGAGGACGAGGTAAAATTACTCTTAATCTCGAGAGAAAACATATTCAGAGAGCAGGATGACGGAAAATTATTATTACTATAGCAGATTTAAATAAGGAGGAAAAATAAATGAAAAAAGAAATAATTATAAACAGGTCGCAGGAAGAGATAAGAATAGCAATTCTGGAAGACAGCAAACTGATAAATTTGTTTGTTGAACGCAGCGAGTCTGAAAAAATAGTCGGGAACATATACAAAGGAAGAGTTGAAGCTATTTTACCGGGGATTTCCGGTGCTTTTGTAAATATCGGCATAGGAAAGAATGCTTATCTTAATGTAAGCGACATAATAAGCGAAAAAAAAGAAAGCAACATAGAAAAGATGATTTCAAGGAGAAAGGAGATAATCGTCCAGGTGGAAAAAGAGCCTATAAGCACGAAAGGCGCCAAGGTCACAATGGATATTTCGTTGCCCGGTCGTTATCTGGTCTATATGCCTTTCCAGGAGAGAGTGGGGGTTTCCAAGCATATTGAATCGCGCCAGGAGCGAAACAGGCTCAAGGTCATTATTGAAGAGATAAAGCCAAAGAAAGGCGGCATTATAATACGTACGGAAGCAGAAGACGCTACAAAGGAAGATTTAAAAAGGGAGATGAGGTATCTTACAAGGCTTTGGGATTCGGTATGTTCCCGCATTGATAAAGTAAAATCTCCGTCACTTTTACACAGGGATCTCGGCCTTGTTTTCCAGACAATAAGAGACTATTTTAGCGAAGATGTCGAAATTATTTTAGTTGATTCGAAAGAAGAACACAAAGAGCTGACGAATTTCGTGAAAATAGTCTCCCCGGAACTTGCAGACAGGGTAAATCTTTATACGAGCAAGACACCCATATTCAAGGCATATAATATAGAAGAAGCGTTAAAAAAATTACGGTCCAATAAAGTAAACCTGCCTTCCGGAGGATATATAATAATTCAGGAGGCAGAATCCCTGTGCGCAATTGACGTAAATACAGGCAAGTTCGTAGGGAATCAGTCGCAGGAAGAGACGGTAACCATTACCAACTTAGAGGCCGCAAAGGAAATCGCCATGCAGCTAAGGCTCCGTAACATCGGCGGAATAATTGTCATTGATTTTATAGACATGAGAAAAGCAAAAAACAGGCAAAGGGTCCTGAGCGCTCTGGAAAATTCTGTTAAAGGGGACAAGGCCAAAATAAGGATATTTCCCATAACAAGGCTCGGGCTTATTGAGATGTCGCGCGAAAGAAAAAGGGAATCTTTGTCTTCACTGCTTAGCGAGACCTGTCCTGTTTGCAGCGGTACTGGTTTGATTGTATCCAGGGAGTCCCTGCTTATACAGATCAGCAATGACTTACAGCAGCTGAAACTCGGCCATCATCACGGGAAAACCCGCTTGAAACTGAACAACTCGGTAGTTAATTATTTCAAGGAAAGATTGTCAAAGCTTGAGAAGATTGTGGGAGATAAAATAGAGATACAGGCAAGCAAAGATATAGGTATAGAGGATTACCAGATAATCGTGGAATAGTAATACTGCACCGGGCGGAATTAGGCTTTCACGGCATTTTCAAACCGGTCAAGGCCTACCTTTATATTTTCGAAAGACGTGGCATATGAAAGCCTTAAATATCCGGGCGCTCCGAAAGGATCCCCGGGCACTACCGCAATCTGGGCTTTATCAATCAGATATTCCGCAAGTTCCATACTGCTGGATATTGGCTTCCCGTCGTACTTTTTACCAAGCAGACCGTCTACGTTAGGAAGAACATAGAAAGCACCGTTAGGGTTGAAACATTTCACGCCTTGAATTTTATTTAACCTTTCAACTATAAAATTCCTCCGTTTTTCGAACTCCCGGCGCATCTTTTCAACCTCATCCTGCGGGCCGTTCAAGGCTTCAGTTGCGGCTTTTAAGGATATTGAAGTCGGATTGGAGGTTGACTGGCTTTGAATCTTGCCCATTGATTGTATAATCTCTTTGTCCCCGGCAGCGTAACCGATTCTCCAACCTGTCATAGAGTATGATTTTGAAACTCCGTTAATCACTATTGTATTGGCTTTTATCTCGGGGGATAAGCTCCCGACAGAAGTGAACATAAAGTTGTCATAAACCAGTTTCTCGTATATCTCATCTGCAATAATAAGTATCTTGTTTTTTACACAGACCTGAGCAAGTGATTCCAGCTCTTCTTTATTATACGCGCAGCCGGTGGGGTTGGAAGGAGTGTTGATAATCAGAGCTTTTGTTCTTTTTGTTATTGCTTTTTTCAGCTGTTCCGGAGTCATTTTAAAGCTGTCAGATTCCCTGGTCTTTACTATTTTTGGCTTCGCGTCGCAGATAAGAGCCATGTCCGGGTAAGATACCCAGTACGGCGCCGGTATAATTATTTCATCGTTGGGGTTCAATATTGACTGAAAAAGGTTAAACAGGGAGTGTTTTGCCCCGCAGGAGACAATAATCTCGTTTTGCGCGTATTCTATATTGTTATCGCGCTTAAACTTGTCTATAATTGCCTGTTTTAAATCCGGGGTTCCGGGAACAGGGCAGTATTTTGTAAATCCGGAATCGATCGCTCTTTTTGCGGCTTCTTTAATGTTCGAAGGAGTATCAAAATCAGGTTCGCCTGCACCGAAATTTATGATATCCATCCCTTTAGCTTTTAAGGCCTTGGCTTTTGCTGTTATGGCAAGCGTTGCCGAAGGTTTTATTTTTTGTATACGATTAGACAGCCACATTCACTCCCTCCCGGATTTTAAACACACATAATATAGCTTCTATAATTTCGGTAATTTTAATAAATGTTTTATCGGGTTGTCAACCCCAAAAAGCAAATTCACGAAAGATTTTTTATAGAAAAATATAGATTAAATATGTTATAATAAAAATCAAGAAAATCAAAGATACAAAATGTTTTATAAGGATAAACCGCAATGGCACTAAGTGAAATTAAAAACGCAAAACAACACGAGGGAGAGTATTTCAGAAGGTGGTTCCAGGATGATTATTTTGACTTGATTGTCTTTTACGGCGACAAGAGAAAAATAGCCGGCTTCGAGTTGTGTTACAACAGGTTTAATGATGAGCACGTGTTTATCTGGAGCAAAGATTCAGGATTTTCACACTACAGAGTAGATGACGGCGAGCCTATTGCAGATATTCATATGACCCCTATTATGGTTCCTGACGGGGCATTCCCCCTTCAGGATGTTTTACATAAATATGTGAAGAGCTCCAAAAATGTGAGCCCCGAGATTAATAAGTTTATCGTAAAAAAAATAAATGAGTTTAAGAAATACATAAAAAAGAATAAGCAGTAATATTATTGTGTATGTTTCCAATACGGGACGAAAACCCTACATTACACACTTCTTTTGTAACATTCCTGATAGTGGCTCTCAATGCCGCATCCTGGATTTTTCTGCAGGGGCTGGGCTCTAATCCGGCATTAGTGAAATCAATATGCACTCTAGGTCTGATTCCTTCCGAAATTCTGGGAACGGTTTCACCGGGGGCCAGTGTTTCCGTGGGCGGCGGCTATGTTTGCACTTTGGACGGTGTGCCTAACTGGATAACCTTAATAACCTCCATGTTCATGCACGGAGGCTGGTTTCATCTCATAATCAACATGTGGTTTCTTCTGGTATTCGGAGATAATGTCGAGGATGCAATGGGCCCGCTGAAATTCCTGCTGTTTTATCTGCTTTGCGGGATTGGTGCGGAAGTACTGCAAATCGCAACAAACCCCTCAAGTTCTATACCTATGGTCGGGGCTTCAGGAGCCATTGGAGGGGTTATGGGAGCGTATGCGATAATGTATCCCCGGGCGCCTGTGCACCTGCTTGTTTTTTTCGGATTTTATATCACGAGGATTGTTGTACCTGCTTCATTAATGCTGGGGTACTGGTTTTTGCTTCAGATACTGGGAGGGCTGCCGGCTCTTGGAAAAGAAGCAGGGGGCGTTGCATTCTGGGCGCACATAGGGGGTTTTTTAACAGGAATAGTTTTGGTAAAATTAATGTGTGACCCTAAAAGGCTTGATAATTGCAGGCATAAGCGCGGGAAAACAAATAAAATTGTCAGGAAATATCATACTTTCAGGGACTCTTTGTAATAAGGAGTTTTGACTTTCTTGGAATAAAGATATAAAATCAGATTATAAATCCAGGCAAAAGGAGATTCTATATGTATTGCCCAAGTTGTGAAAGATTTATGGATGACGAGGCAAAGTACTGCGGACATTGCGGTATGTTCCTTAATAAGAAAAGTGAGCTACTGATTCATCTAAGCACGAACTTCGGATGGATATGGCGCCGCAGCTGGGCCGGGTTTGTGGCGGGATTCATTGGCTGGATCATAGTTTTCGTAATAACGCGCATAATCGGACAGAACGCAAGCCCTGTTTTGAACAACTTATTTGGAGGCATGATTTGCGGTGTATTCCTGGGCACTGTCGGAGGCATCATAGAAGAATCGGCTTATAAGGCGTTCCGGGGCGGGATACTGGGCACTATCGGAGGAGGGATAGGGGGGTTTCTTAATATTCCCATCAGCAGGATGTTCGAGGGTGACAGGTTCGCATTGCCTTTCTCGATTCTGTTAACATGGGCTATCGGAGGCGCGTTTATCGGGGCAACAAGCGGCTTGTTTGAACAGAACAAAAAGAAGATTTATGCAGGAATTAGTTTCGGTTTGGTGGGCGGGGCTATCGGCGGATTGCTGGGCTCTCTTTTTTATGGTTCAATACATTTTGAATTTCGGCCTGAGAGCTGGTTTGCATTAAGGCTTATTGAAGGGTTCTCCGGAGGGTTGGTGGGGGCTGTGCTGTGGTTTTTTATCGGCTTTATTGAAAAATTATATATTTTCAACAGAAGAGAAGATCCGAAACTCGAGAAAAAAACCTGTGATTACTGCGGCAAAACTAATACGCTGACATCATGGTACTGCGTTGTATGCGGGCATTCATTACAGGTGGCTGCTCCTAGGAAAAAAATTGTTGTAACTCCGTACCGCGGAATGGAACGGGTAGTTCACGCCCTTACGTTTTTATCCTGGCTATTCGGAGTAACAGGCGTTATAACAACACCTGTTATTTTCTTAATATTTCTTACACAGGACATTGTACTGGCTGTTATCAGTCTGGTGCTTGCAATACTGGTCTCATATTTTATGGTTGTAGGTTTCCGGTTTATGGCTGATTTGCTTTTATGTTTCATGCGAATGTCCATGGTTTCAAAAAACGGGAAATAATTGTGAAAAGTATTGCCGGCTTATCAAAAGTTATTCAAAATTTGACACTTTTTTCAACTTATTATATAATAAGCGGACATTATACATAGGTAGTATTGAAAATTGAATAGGTATGCTTAATAAGTAGAAAAACTCACAACAGATGCGCGGGTGGCGGAATTGGCAGACGCACAGGACTTAAAATCCTGAGTCCCTCCGGGGATGTGAGGGTTCAAGTCCCTCCCTGCGCATGGTTCGACTCGCTTCGCTCGCTCACCATAATTTAGAAATAAATTAAAATTGGATTATAAAGAAATCAATTAAGGAGTCCTGAGTTTATCGAAGGGCTCCCTGCGCATTTTTTTATAAGAGATAAAAATGATTATTATCAGAAAGAGGTTTAAAATAGATGATTTTAGAATTAATGGAGAGAATTATGTCTTCAGAAGAAAAAGACATTCTGGTTGATTTTCACTCTATTGAAAAAAATTTGGACAGTATTCACCAGATTAACCGCGGGATACAGGAAATCCCGATAGATAAAATTGTGGGAAGCCTGGGGCGTTACCAGGATTTTACAGAAGGGTTTCTGCCACATCACCCTAAAAGCGCAAAGTATGAAAGCGTAAAAAGGGCAATGCTTGCAGGTAAAATACTTCCTCCTATAAAATTATACAAGATAATGGACAGTTATTTTGTTATTGACGGGCACCACAGAATAACCGTTGCCAAAAATGAGTTGAAAGCCGTTGATATAGATGCGGAGGTAATAGAGATAGTGTTTAATTTTGAGCTTTCCCCGGACCGCAAATATTCGTATGACACCGAGCAGGCAAAGGATTTTCTGATACTCCTTGAAGAAGACGCTTTTCAGAAGAAGACTTATCTGAAAAATGATATTCTTATTTATCCTTTAAAGGTAACCGAGCTCACAAGTTATGCTAAACTTTACGAGGAAATAGAGGATTTTCGCAGGAATTGTGAAAACAGGGAATTAGCTAGAAAGAATATTATTTTCTCAAGTTATTTATGGTATGAGAAAAGATTTTTTCCTGCGGCAAAAATCATTATGGAGGAAGAAGTGCTGAAAATGTTCCCCAAAAGGACATATACGGACGTTTATGTCTGGATTCAGCAGCATAAGTATTATCTCAGCCAGCGGGCAGGATATGATGTCGGTTTTGATTTTACCATGGATGATTTCGTCCAGAAGTTCCGTAAAATAAAGTTTTTCGAATTATTGCCTCAACTGACCCAGGATATTATCAGGATGATTAAAAAGGAAATAAGCAAAAAACTAAAATTATAATTTTGAAATAAACCCCGCCGGAGAAACCGAGTGAAAATATTGGCTGTTTCTGACGTATCAAGCCAGAGCCTGGAAAACTATGTTGCGCATTCTTCCAAAAAACTGAAGAAACTGGATATTATAGTTTCCTGCGGCGATCTGGACAAACAATATCTGGAGTATTTGGCTGACGGCATAGGGCGTGATTTATTTTTTATTCACGGGAATCACGTCCAGAGGGCAAAGGAAGAAGACGGCAAAATACTGCGCTATATTGCGGGCAGCGAAGACCTGCACGGCAGGGCACAGGTTTATAATGATTACATAATTGTGGGATTTGGCGGTTCCAAGTGGTACGGGGGAAAAGGATACGAGTACAAAGAAAAAGAGATGGTTAAGGTCGTTAAGAAGGTCATAAGAAAAGTAAAGTGGATCAGGTTCAAGGATAAAATTATACGCAGGAAAAAGAAAGAGATTATTGCTATTTCTCACGCGCCCATGTATAAAATACACGACCAGCCGGATGTTTGCCATACGGGGTTTAAGTGTTTTCATGATTTTGTTAAAGCTGTTTCACCTGTTCTCTGGCTCCACGGCCACGTTCATATTCCTGATACGCATAAAAATCAGGTTACGGTGTTGCACAACACTACTATTCTAAATGTTTTCGGTTATAAATTCGTAAATGTCGGCAGGGATTCCATTGATATTTCCTACAAAAATGACATTCTTGACAGCTGATAGATTAAAGAGTATAATATAACAACCTTTTATCCCATATAATCGCGGGGTGGAGCAGTCTGGTAGCTCGTCAGGCTCATAACCTGAAGGTCGTAGGTTCAAATCCTACCCCCGCAACCATCAAGAAACCATTCCCGCCTTTCGGTGGGGATGGTTTCTTAAGTTTAGGAGGGGTAGGATTTGTTTAAAGTATACGTCCTGAAATCAAAAGAAGGCAAATATTACATAGGCCAAACGAATAACCTTGACCGGAGATTAGAACAGCACAGGTCAGGCGACTCGATATGGACCAGGAAATATAAGGATTGGGAACTGGCTTATGTTGAAGAATATCCGACTAGGGCAGCAGCAATGAAACGTGAGAAACAGATAAAATCGTATAAAGGCGGTAATGCACTGAAAAAACTGATAGCAGGCTCATAATCCCGCCATGGCGGGATTCAAATCCTACCCCCGCAACCACTTGAGAGGTTAGGAAAAGATCTCTCGCAAAATAAATGAGTCCCGATTCATCAAAAAGAATCCGGGCTCATTTTTTGTTCCCGTCGGAAAAATAACAATGTCACTCCCCGGGAGTGGGACGAAGTCACTCTCCCGGGGTGGGACATTGCAGAATTTCCTTAAGTCTATGGGTACGAAGTGCCTTTACGGATTCTCTAACTCTCCAAATCCGAGAATTTTCAAATTCCCCAGGTTATGAGCTTTTTTGTTTCATCTTCCCCTGTATACCCGCATTTCCCGCGCCTTTAAAAACCTGATAACCTGGAACTGCTGAATTTGTTCAAGGTGAAACGACAAGTCCGCCAATCCCAACGGAGAATGGCAAAAGGGAGTATTGCTCAAAAAGGCATATTTTAGTGTTACGTGTTACCGGGAAAAACGGTCGGCGAGCTTTTAGCTAGAACAAAACCCTTAATAAAAATAATAATTTAATAAAGAGACACTATTTGCTATTAATTTTAGTTTGACATTTCAAATAAATTTATGTATAAAGATGGAAATAGCTTTATTAAGAACGAGAAATTTATAGGAATTAAATGGTTTTAAAAGTAGCCTTTTATAACCAAACCAAACCAAACGAAGTAATCCGTTATATATTCTTTGATACCGGATAGATAACTCTTTTATCCGAGTTTTCGTTTTTGTATGCAGTAATTTAGGATATGTAAAAACAGAAAAAAGGAGGAAGTATGCGCAAAGTATTTTCAATGTTGTTAGCTTTAACAATTAGTTTGCCAGTTGTATCAGCAAATGCAATTGCTGCCGATGTGAGTGGGACTTCACTTGAAGATTTGTTATTTATGGACATGGGTTCCATTGTGACTGCTTCAAAAAAGGAAGAAAAAATTCAGGAAGCGCCTGCGGTCGTCACGGTTATTACCGCTCAGGAAATAAAGGATTTCGGTGCAGTTACTTTTTATGATGTATTGCAGAGAATGCCCAGTATCCAGCCTATAGGTTCTCATTTATATCCCAGGAATGCTGCGGTAGTACGCGGGGATCTTGTAGGGCATTACGATAACCATATATTAATTCTCATTAACGGTAGGCCTTTCAGGGAAGATGTGGCAGGCGGGCTGAACGCTTCTTTCTATAACATGTTCCCGGTAGAGGTAATTAGCAGAATAGAGTACGTCCGTGGGCCCGGGTCAGTTTTGTACGGAACAAATGCTTTTGACGGAGTTATAAACGTTATTACCAAAAAACCTGCTGAAGATATGGATGCCAAAGTTTCCATAGGCGCCGGTTCTTTCGGGGCAAATATTGGCAAAGGGACGATCAATATTAAAAATAATGACCTAAGTTTGCTTGCCAACATAAATTACTTTAAGGACGACGGTTGGGATTTTAAGGCCATCTCGGCTTCTCCCGCGCCCGGCAGCGAATACAGCGGTGAAACAAAACTTGGAAACAATAACACAAGCGGTTCTCTATTCCTAAAATATAAAGATTTTAGTTTTGATTTCTATATTGCCAAACTTGAACAGAAGGATTTCGGGCTTGTTCCTCTCTGGGCAGTTACAGGAGAAAACGGGGCTGCCTGGCTTACAACTTACAGGCGTTATGCTGATATAGGATACAGCAAAAAACTTTCCGGTGATTATAATTTTCAGGCTAATCTAACTTACAATTATTACATGTTTGAAAGCTATGGCAATAATAGCCTTGCTTCCAGCGAAGGCGCCCATGACATATTGGGGGAAGTTTCAATCGGCGGGCCGGTTATGGAAAACGTTAATTTCATGGCGGGTATGGTTCTGAAAAATCAGAAAAACGAGGATATCAGTGCGGCTAAAATAGTCGATTTCGATAACAATTATTTTTCAGGTTATGCCCAGTTAGATTATAAACCTGTAGACAAGCTGAAACTTGTTGGAGGAGCACAGTATAACAAACCGGAAGATATAGATGCAGTTACCGTACCCCGCATAGGCGGGACATATCAGTTCACGGATAAGTTGACAACAAAGGCTTCATATGCAGAAGCATTCAGGTCTCCCTGGGCCATAGAAACATTAACCTATTTCCCGGGTGTTTTAGTGGGGAATCCTTCGTTAAAACCAGAGAAAGTAAAAACCCTGGATTTTCAGGTGCTTTATAACGCTAAAAAACATCAGTCGTCATTAACATTGTTTAATAGCAACTACGAAGATTTAATTACGCGCATTTCTCATCCTACAATATCGGGTGGTACCAGCTCCTATGATAATTCAAGCACAATGGAAATACAGGGATTAGAAATAGAATCAAGAGTGTCTCTGATGTCAGGCCTTTACGTACAGGGAGGGGGAACCTATCAGGCTGAAAAAGACGGCAAAGTAGCCTCTCCGTACTTTATGGTAAAAGCAGGGTTATCTTATCATGCGGAGTTTGGGCTAATAGCAAGTGTTTTTGACACTTATTTTGGCGAGCCCAAGAAAAACGCGGGCAAGGTGGTAAATCCGGAAGCTAACGCGGTTAATATAGTGAGTGTAAACCTTGACTATACCGTTCCAACAATGAAGGCATTATCATTTAATGTGTTTGTACAAAATGCTTTAGACCAGGATTACTATTATCCCGAGTTTTCTAAAAACTGGGTTAATACTCTGCCTTTAGAGCCCGGCAGAGCTGTATACGGTACAGCTTCATATAAATTTTAACGTGCCGGCGTTATTTTATAAGATTGATTCTTAACTTATTTTATAATTATTGCTTTTTCAATGGTTATTTGCAATACATTGGACAAGAAATAAAAAAATGACATAATACCTTGCTCATAATCCCGCCGCGGCGGGATTCAAATACTGCCCCCGCAACCACTTGAGAGGTTAGGAAAAAATCTCTCACAGAATAAATCAGCTCATATTTCAGAAATGAAATCCGGGCTGATTTTTTTTACACAACCTTATAAAAATTTATATATAAAAAAATCCCTTGCAACTGGAAGTATTTTGTGCTAATAATGTATTATCAATGAAGTAAACAGGCGAAAAAAGGATAAAATATGGACGCTAAATCCAGCTTGTATTTTCAATGTAATTCGTGTAAAAAGATTGTATTGGCATATGATGCACAAAACTGCTGCAATACAGCTTCGCCGTCTTTAACACCCTGGCCTGTACAATATCTTCAGAACCTTATCAACATAGTTAATGAACAGGACCTCTCGACCGCCAGCGGCCAGCAAATGGCTGTCCTGTGCTTATATAATGTGTATGAAATACTCCTGGAGGACCTGATATTCTCGCTGCTGTGCAGAAATAATTCAAAACAGAATAACAGAACCGAATTTTCCAGGCTGCTGAACAGAGAGCTTCTTATTAATCTTTTTAATCAGTTAATAGACCAAAACACTGCGGCTATACTCAAAGAAAAAGGGACAGGCGATTTTATTAACAACTTTAAAAGGCTTTCGGTTATAAGAGAAAATGCTATCTGCAATAAGGTAAGCTCATGCACCTTCGAGGAATTAGAGCTTGTAACCTCTCTTGCTGCAAACTGTTTCAAGAACTTCTCTTTATTGTTTAACGCCTTTTTAACCAAGAATGCCGCAGTCGCGGGCGCCGCCGCTCAGTCGCCAAAACAGAGATCGCAGAATGTGATGATTGTAGACGATGAAGAGTATATATGCAGCCAGTTCAAGAGCTTCCTTTCCCGCGAAGGGATTGACGTGTTGACTGCCGGCAGCGGGGAAGAGGCTCTGGGATTATACCGCAAGCACCTGCCCGAAATTATTTTTCTCGATATTTCCCTGCCAGATATAAGCGGTTTTGAAGTGCTGAAATCAATAAGAGAGAGCGGCGGTAATTCCCTGATATATTTTGTAACAGGTATTTCGGGAAATACTCTGAAAGTACAGGGTGAGGAGATGGGCGCCCAGGGGCATCTGGAAAAGCCTGTTACTGCCAACGATATAATTAATATCATAAGGACAGATATGAAACAAGCCGTTTAAAACCTTCCCTGCACCTTCCCGGATTTGACCTGAACAACATTTATTTGTAATATAATTGAATGTGGTACGTCTACATCCTGGAATGTAAGAACAGAACTTTATATACAGGCATAACAAAAAATATCACCCGCCGTATAAAAGAACATAAAAAAGGCAAGGGCGCACGGTATACAAGAGCATTCAAGGTAAAAAAGCTCATCTATAAGAAAGCATGTCCCACCAGAAGCTCCGCACTTAAATGCGAGGCACGGATTAAAAAATTAACAAGAAAGAAAAAGCTTGAGATGGCGTCAGGCATCCGGAAATAAAAAAACCCCGCTTTGCAAGGTTTTTGTTAATAGGCATTTCCCGCTATGTGGTGTTACAGATACTTTTTTGTCTCTTCCACCAATTCTGTTATCAGTTCCTTGACGGTCGTTATTTTGTCGCATCTGTAGACATTGGATCCGGCAAAAGCAAAACCTTCTTCCATTTTGCCGTAGAAAGCATTAAGCAGTGCTTTTGCTATGCAATATGGTACTTTTGTTGGTACGCATGTTTTTAAGCAGTGATAAGGGCAGCTGAATACGGCTTTTTTCCCGCTTTCCACGATGTCTTTTATAAAGCTGTTCCGTATTACTCTTCCGGGCAGTCCCACGGGGCTCTTAATCAATGTAATATCCTCTTCCTTTGCGTCAAGATACGCCTGCTTGAACTCCTGGGATGCGTCGCATTCTTCCGTGCAGACAAATCTTGTAGCCATCTGGACGCCGCCTGCTCCGAGTTTTATGAATTTGGCAATATCTTTTCCGTCATAAATACCGCCTGCAGCAATCACCGGTATTTTTTTACCGTGTTTATGCTCCAGATCTTTTGTTACATCCAGCACTTCTCCTATCAGCTTTTCCAGAGGATAATCCTGCATATTCTCCATCTGTTCAAATGAAAAACCCAAATGACCGCCTGCGAGAGTGCCTTCAACAACAAAAGCGTCAGGCAACAGAGAGTATTTCTTGAACCATTTATCCGCAATAATTTTTGCCGCACGGCCCGATGAAACTATTGGCACAAGCTTTATGTTTGAATCTCTGGTAAATTCAGGAAGCATGAAAGGCAATCCTGCTCCTGATACAATAATATCTGCCCCTGCTTCGATACATGCCTTTACTAAAAGTTCGTAATCTGTTTGAGCTACCAATATATTGACTGCAATGGGGCCCCCGTCACACATTTCTTTTGCTTTTATTATATTTTCTTTAAGGGCTACCGCGTTAAGTGCGCCATATTCAGAGATATGTTTTCCCTCAACAGGGCCTATACCTACACTGGAGATAGTGCCGAGACATCCCTGGTTCGTAACGGCCGATGCAAGCCCTGCCTTGGATATTCTAACACCCATAGCGCCCTGTATAATGGGAATCTTTATTTCTATGTCACCTATTTTTAAAACTGGTAATTTCATAAACCCCTCTGATATCAAATAATATACCGCATAACATTATAGCATAAATCTTAATTAATATCTATTTGTCACAGCATTTAAAATATTATAAAATGTAGCCCTGAGGTAAGCCATGAACGAATTAATAGCTATAATTGAAGATGAAGCTGACATATCTGAGCTGGTGTCAATCCATCTGAAAAAAACAGGATACAAGCCTTTCAAGTTCGAGGATGCAAAAAGCTTCTTCAGGCATATTGCCAAAAAGAAACCTGATCTGATTATTCTGGATCTGATGCTGCCTGATGCGGACGGATTTGAAGTATGCAAAACGCTGAAAAAAGATGAACGATACTCTCATATCCCGGTAATTATGCTAACCGCAAAAGGGGAGGAAACCGACAAGATAGTTGGTTTGGAAATAGGCGCTGATGATTATGTCACAAAACCTTTCTCTCCAAAAGAGCTTGTGGCAAGAGTAAAAACAGTGCTTCGCAGGAACTCCGGGAAAAAAGAAACAGAAGGTGCCAGAAGAATCCAGGTTGGAAGGAATGTCGTTGTTGATTTGGATAAATACAGTGTTGAACTGAATAATAAGAAAATCAGCCTGACAACTACGGAGTTTAAAATACTTGAACTGCTTGCATCGAATAAAGAAAAAGTTTTTACCAGGGACCAGATACTGAACCATTTATGGGGGCAGGAGAAAATCGTGGTTGACAGGACGATTGACGTGCATATCAGGCACCTCAGGGAGAAGCTCGGGAGTTCTGCTAATCTTATTAAGAATATAAGAGGTGTCGGATATAAGCTGGAGGAATAATCAAAGGTGTGGCGGACAATATTTTCAAAAATATTCAGCGCTAATGCTGTAATACTTGTTATCTTTTCAATTCTGATACTTTTTTCCTCGTTTGAGGTCATAAGGCAACAGTACATATCTACCTTAACCCGCTCACTGGCAAGTATTGCAGACGTATCTTTATATGCAATAAAACCGCCATTAAAAAAACATAATTATAAAAAACTTAAACCAATCATTAAAGACATTTCGGAGAAAACAAATACCAGGTTAACTATAATATCTCCGGACGGCACTGTGGTTGCCGATTCCGAGGAAGAAGCGGAGCACATGGATAATCACGGCAACAGGCCGGAGGTAAAAGAAGCCTTTAGCGGCAAAGAAAGAAGCACATCTATAAGGTACAGCTCTACTCTCGAGAAGGAGATGCTTTATCTTGCAATACCGATAGATGACGGGAAGAACATATACGGGGTATTAAGGGCAAGCATATTTTTAAAGGATATCGGCGACCTGACCGCTGTCCTGAAAGGCAATATGATAAGGCTGACGTTCTTTTTTATAATCATGGCGCTGTTAGGCTCATATTTTTTTGCAAAAGGAATATCTGATCCTGTCAGGGAATTGAGCCTGATTGCCGAAAAGGTAGGTTCGGGTGATTTTAATGCAAAAATACATATAAAAAACAGCGACGAGCTAAAACAGCTCGGAGACAGTTTTAATAATATGACCGAGAAGGTAGGAGCTCTTTTTAAAGAGCTAAAGCACATGGAGGCTGTTAGAAAAGATTTTGTAACTAATGTGTCACATGAGCTGCGCACACCCCTTACCGCAATAAAAGGTTTCACCGAAACACTGAAACAAACAGTAAAAAGTTCAAAACCTGCTGCCAGAAAGGAATCCGCGCGTTATGTGGATATAATTCTTAAACATTCGGAAAGGCTAATAAATATAGTTAACGACCTTTTGGTTCTGTCAAACCTTGAAAGCCGGAAGTTTAAAATAGAGTTAACGGAAGTAAACATTATTAATCTAATAAATGATGTAATAAAACTGTTCGATGACAGAATTAAACAAAAAAAGCTTAAACTCAGATTAAGCAAAACCGGATCCCTTAAACCTATTCAAGCGGATTCTTTCAGGCTCGAGCAGGTATTTGTAAATTTAATTGATAATGCAATAAAATATACGGAAAAGGGAAGTATATCTATCGAAGTTAATCAGGATGAAACAAATACAATCATTGATATAAAAGATACTGGTATAGGTATTCCCAAAGAGCATTTGAACCGCATATTTGAAAGGTTTTATGTAGCAGATAAGTCCAGGTCAAAGAAGTTCGGTGGTACGGGCCTCGGGCTTTCAATAGTCAAACATATCATACAGCTTCATCAGGGAACCATAGATGTGGAAAGCCGGCAAGGCACGGGGACCGGGTTCAGAATAATCCTGCCGTTACAACTTTCATAATCAAATCAGAATTAATCCTTCTCAGGGCCAGAATTAACACAAATTTAACAAATCCTTTATACTAAATTAATTGGCATTTTGTATTATTTAGCTGCAAATTGTTTGATATCTGATTTTCAGTCGGCAATAACAAAAAGGAGGATTTTGGAAAATGAAAAAGTTATCTGTTTTGGTCTTATGCACAATGTGCGCTGCAGGTGCGGTAAAGGCGGAAGAGCCTGGTAAAACGCTCTCCTGGGTCCAAAGTATGAAAATAGGGGGAGATCTGAGATTCCGTTATCAGAATGAAGACAGAAGTACGTACAGAAGGGAGAGGGCAAGAATCCGTTTCAGGCTTCAGGGCGAAGCAATGCCCGTAAAGGATTGGCTGGTAGCCTGGGGGTTTGCAACAGGCGGAACCGACCCGCGTTCAACAAACCAGACTCTGGATAATGGTTTTGAAACAAAGGCATTCAACCTGGATTATGCATATGGGTCATTTAAAGGAGTCAAAGGCTTAAATATTAAAACAGGTAAGATTCCTGTAAAAAAAGCCATAAAAACCCACGGCGACCTATTATGGGATAGTGATATCGCAGTAGAGGGTATTGCGGCCGGTTACATGTCGGATTCGAAAAAGCTGCGGTTTTTTGGAAACGTTGACTATCTTATAATGGACTATGCAGATAACGGGAACGATCCTTCAATGACAGTCGTTCAGCCCGGGGTAATTATACAGATAAATGATGGCGTAAAGCTGGAATTAAATGCTGCCAAATACATACTTTCCGGGCACAAAAATGCTCCGGCTTTTGCGGCAAGCGCAAACGCGGGCGCATCTAACACATTAACCGGAGGGAGCTATTTGTATGATTACAATTGTATGTCGCTGGGATTTAATTTAACTTTTGATAATCCTTATTTTGATAAATCTGCGTTTTTCGGCGAGTATGTGTCCAATCCTGACCCGTCCGAAGAGAATACCGGGTTGCTTGCCGGCATTGTTTTTGGCGCAGAAGAAATAAAATCATACGGGCAATGGCAGGCAAAAGCCGTGTACAGAAGCCTCGGCAAGGATGCATGGATGGACTGGCTTTCTGATTCAGACGCAAGAGACGGAAGAACCGATACCGCAGGCCCGGAATTTGTATTTACGTATGGATTGGCTGAAAACGTTACTTTAGGCGTGGACTATTATATCAGCGGCGAGGCAAAAGAAGAGGCCGGCGATAAAAAATGCGATCTCGGACAGCTTGATTTAACGTATAAGTTCTGATTTTTTTAAACAGAAATAAAAGGAGCTAAACTTTATGGGAATAGGACTGGAAATTATTATCTTTGCGATAGTTATTTTGGTTTTCTTTGCAATCTTTGATTTGATTGTCGGCGTCAGCAACGATGCCGTTAATTTTTTGAACTCTGCTATAGGTTCAAAGGTCGCCCCGTTTTCTGTGATAATGATTGTCGCAAGCCTGGGTATTATGGCAGGCGTTACGTTTTCAAGCGGGATGATGGAAGTGGCACGGAAAGGCATTTTTCATCCGGGTTTCTTTACAATGCCGGAACTGATTGTCATATTCCTGGGCGTAATGATAACTGACGTTATACTGCTTGATATGTTTAATACTTACGGGCTTCCTACATCAACCACGGTGTCGATAGTGTTCGAACTCCTGGGGGCTGCCGTTGCGATTTCCGCAATCAAAATCTATAATACACACGGCAGCCTGACAGAGCTGGCGCAGTATATAAACACAAGTAAAGCCATGATAATTATATTCGGGATACTTCTTTCGGTTGCGGTGGCATTTGTCTGCGGTTCGGCAGCGCAGTTTGTCTCGCGTTTTGTATTTACGTTTAATTATGAGAAGCGCATAAAGAGATACGGTGCGATATGGGGAGGCGTAGCTCTTTCTCTGATTGTATATTTTATTCTTGTTAAAGGAGCTAAAGGCACATCTTTTATGACTAAAGAAACCGTAGAATGGATAAAGGCAAACAGCTTTAACATAATATCAGTTATGTTTGTGGCGTCAGCCGTACTGCTTCAGATACTGATATTTTTTAAAGTGAATATTTTTAAGCCTATTGTTCTTATAGGCACGTTTGCCCTTGCCATGGCTTTTGCGGCAAATGACCTTATGAATTTTATCGGTGTGCCTATGGCAGGTTATCATGCATATAAAGCAGCGATTTTAACGGATGCACCTTTGTTATCAACAATGGGAATGCTAAGTAAAACAGTGCCTACAAGCACGGCCCTGCTTCTTCTGGCAGGATTAATTATGGTTATAACCTTGTGGATATCAAAGAAAGCCAAAGGTGTTACGGAAACTTCCATCAACCTTGGCAGTCAGGAGGAAGGTGTTGAGATGTTTGAATCGATTTCATTATCCAGGGTTATCGTAAAGTTGTTTATAAACGTTTCCAATATGGTTAGATTCCTAGTGCCTGTTCCTGTGCAAAACTGGATTGCCGGGAGATTTGACGCATCCCATTATCACGCAAACATCGATAAGGATAACAGGCCGTCTTTTGACCTTTTGAGAGCTTCGGTGAACCTTGTGGTTGCAAGCGCGATAATATCTTATGCTACTTCCAGAAAACTGCCCCTTTCAACAACCTACATAACATTCATGGTAGCTATGGGAACGTCATTTGCGGATCAGGCGTGGGGCAGGGAAAGCGCGGTTTACAGGGTAAGCGGAGTTTTAACCGTAATAGGCGGATGGTTTATGACTGCTTTTCTTGCTTTTACAATGTCATGTATTGCCGCCACTGTTATGTACTATACAGAAGCACCGGGCATAATTTTTTTAGTAATTACAGCTTGCTTAATAGTATGGAAGCATAATCATAAATTCGGCGAGCGTAAAAAAGGCGCTGACCAGGAAAAGGTGTTTAATTTAAGGAAGGTTAAGGATATAAACACTTCGATATCAACTACTTTTGAGCATATAGGAATTTTATTGCAGGAGCTCAGGGTGTCTCTGGACACAACAATAACAGCATTGCTTGAACAAAACAAATATTCCCTCGGGATTGAAAAAAATAAAACAAAAAAATTCCAGAGATGGGCAAATATTATTGTAGCAAATATATTCAAATCTCTAAGGCTGCTTCAAAGGGAACATTCGGGCGTTTCTTACAAGTATGGACAGACGATACGTGCGCTTCAAAAGCTTGCTGACGGGCACAGGGACATAACCATGCGTTCTTTTCATCATGTAAGGAACCATTACAGGGGCCTTTTGGATGCTCAAAAGGAAGAACTCAGGGGTGTTGCAAACCTTCTTCATGATATTCTCTTAGACTCTCAGAAAGCTTTTAGCCGCGAGCATTCAAGCAGGTTTGAATCTATGGCTATCAAACACAGAGAGCTGAAAAATATGGCAGAAAAATTACACAGACTTCAGATGGACCGTATCAGCGAAGACATATCCAGGACGCGGCTTAGTATTTTGTATTACGCCATTATTGGCAATGCTATAATGATTTCAAAAGAAAATCTTAAACTTTTGAAAATCTTTAATGAAAGTTTCAGCAATCAGGAGATAGATTCGGAATTTGAACTCGATTAAATCCGTTGCTAGCAGCAGTGCGGGTTAAAAGGCGGGAGATTTAATCACTTAGCCGGTTTAAAATAACCGGTGAAGGGAATTTTTTGTCTGTAAGTCCCGAATGTAGTCGGTTAACATGCTTTTTTAGGCCCTTTATTTACTAAAGGGGCGGTCAAAGTCAAATGTGTTTGATTTTTCTTTATGATTTTAGTAATATGAGTATCGGAAAATAATATGGAGGCCATAGACTTGTGAGTTTGGAAATTATTATCTTAGCGATAGTTATTCTTATCCTTTTTGCCATTATTAATCTGGCAGTCGGGGTCAGTAACGACGCCGTAAACTTCCTCAACTCTGCCATAGGGTCAAAAGTAGCGCCTATTTATGTGATAATGATAACTGCATGCCTGGGTATTCTTGTGGGCGTCACGTTTTCCAGCGGGATGATGGAGGTTGCAAGAAAAGGAATATTTCATCCGGAATTCTTCACAATGCCCGAGCTTATTATAATATTTTTGGGCGTAATGATGAGCGGCGTTGTGCTTATAGATTTATTCAATACTTACAGCCTTCCTACCTCAACAACAGTTCAAATAGTGTTCGGCCTCCTTGGATCTGCGGTTTCGGTTTCTGCAATAAAAGTTGCGCGGTTACACGAAGGAATTTCTTCTCTGTCGCATTATATAAATACAAACAAAGCAATGGTAATAATAATGGGCATACTGCTTTCGGTTGTTATTGCCTTTTTTTTCGGGGCTGTAATACAGTTTGTTTCACGGCTTATATTTACTTTTGACTTTGAAAAGAGGATGAAAAGCTATGGCGCTATCTGGGGCGGGATCGCGCTTTCAGTTATCGTTTATTTTATTCTCGTTAAAGGCGCCAAGGGTACATCTTTTATGACTGATGAAACAGTGGCGTGGATAAGAGCAAATACTTTAAATATAATATCCGGTATTTTCGTAATTTCAGCCATAGTTCTGCAAATAATGATTTTCCTGAAAGTAAATATACTAAAACCGATAGTTCTCATAGGAACGTTTGCCCTTGCCATGGCTTTCGCGGCAAATGACCTTATGAACTTCATAGGGGTGCCTATAGCCGGATACCATTCCTATAAAGCTGCTCTTTTAACAGAAAACCCTTTGACAGTAAGCATGAAAATGATGGCCGCAGAAGTTCCAACCAGCACATACCTGCTTCTGATTGCAGGAGCTATAATGGTTATCACCCTGTGGTTTTCAAATAAAGCAAAAGGTGTTACAGAAACCTCTTTAAACCTTGGACGGCAGGAAGAGGGAGTAGAGATGTTCGAATCAATAACATTATCAAGAGTAATAGTCAGGCTTTTTATAGATTTTTTTAATACTTGCAGAACGTTTGTCCCTGTTCCTTTGCGTAAATGGATTAATAACCGGTTTGATTTAACTCATTATCATGCAAATATAGATACGGAAAACCGCCCGTCCTTTGATTTGCTGAGGGCTTCAGTAAATCTTATGGTTGCAAGCGCGATAATATCATACGCCACCTCGAAAAAACTTCCTCTGTCAACCACATACATAACTTTCATGGTTGCAATGGGAACGTCGTTTGCCGACCATGCATGGGGCAGGGAAAGCGCGGTATATAGAGTAAGCGGTGTGTTAACCGTGATAGGCGGCTGGTTTATGACGGCTTTGCTTGCATTTACGATGTCGGCAGTTGTTGCTGCTATCTTGTATTATACCAAAGCACCCGGAATCTTTTTATTGATAGGTTTATCCGGAGTAATCATATGGAAGCAGCATCATAAATTCAATGAACGTAAAAAGGGGACAGACCAGACTAAAGTATTCAATCTGACAAAGATTACAGATATACAAGAGTCAATATCTACCACTTTTGAGCATATATCCTACCTTCTTTGCGAGATCAGGCAATCGTTGGATATTAGTTTAGAAGCCCTTTTTAACCAGAATGCATATGCTTTAAGGGTTGAAAGTAATAAGTCAAAAAGATTCCAGAAATGGGCTAATATAGTAGTGGCAAATGTGTTTAAATCTATGAGGTTGCTGCAGAAAGAAAGGGTAGACCTTTCTTATAAATACGGGCAGACAATCAGGGCTTTGCAGAAACTCGCTGACGGGCACAGAGACATAGTAATGCGTGCGTATATGCATGTGAGTAATCATCATAAAGGGCTTTTGGATGTCCAAATAGAAGAGCTAAAGGCAGTAAAAGAAATACTACATGACATTCTTTTTGATTGTGAAAAGACTTTTAGCAGAAGGCATTCAAACAGGATCGCTGCAGTTATCGAGAAAAATAATAACTTAAAAAATCTTGCAAGTAAGCTTCATAAACTGCAGATGGACCGTATAAGGGAAGAAGAGTCAAAAACACGCCTTAGTATTCTGTTCTATGCCATAATCGGCAATGCCATAATGATTTCCAAGGAGAATTTAAAACTTCTCAAAATATTTGATGAGACTTTCGGAAAAGAAAATAATGCCTTTGAGTTTGATATAGAATAAACATCATTATCCCGGACCCCCCTTGATAATGGAGAAAAAAATTATATTCATTTGTACGCATAATGCTAACCGCTCTCAAATGGCAGAAGCGATAATGCGCAGTCTATATGGAAATGTTTTTGAAGTATACAGTGCAGGAACCCGGCCAACTAAAATTAATCCCATAACAATTAATGTTTTAAAAGATATAGGCATTGATGCCTCAAATCAAAGGCCCAAGCATATTAATGAATTTAAAAATATTAAATTTGACTATGTTATAACTTTATGCAATACCGGGAAAGAAGATTGTCCATTTGTTGCGGGTGCAACAAAGTATATACACAAAGCTTTTGACGATCCTTCAGAATTAAAGGGCAGCGATGAGGAGCTGCTTTCTGGATTTAAACGAGTCAGAGATGAGATAAAGGATTGGCTGCAGGAAGAATTAAATATTAATTAAAAATGCATAAATAGTAATCTAAATTTCTAATAGCCCATATTAAAACCACTTGATTATTCAAGTGGTTTTTTATTTGTTATTATTTATGGAAAAATGTATCAAAAATGAGACATATAAAAATGTCTGGAAATTCAATATGTTTAATTATGAAACAACTTTGTTTTAAGTATGACACATGCATATCTATAAATTCAATACTCACGATAATTATTTTAGAGTATTGAGTTAAGTCAATTGGCACAGTTATTGCAGATAGGATTGATGTGAACACTCCATAACAGGAGAAAAAAATGAAGCACTCAATCCTAAAAATAAACAAAATACTCTGTACGGCAAGCCTTCTTTTATCGGCTTTCTGTTTTCCAAGGGAAGTAATTGCAGTTCCGCATATAACCGAGAATCTCACAGGCCCGAAAGAACATGTCAGGGAAACAAAACAGATAATAACGTCTAAATCGGGAATGGTTAAAAACGGGATTTCCAAACCTACAGGCACAAAAGAAATTGCGGTTATACTGGTTAATTTTGAATCAGCCGGCTACAATACCTCCGAAGCAAATGAAATGACGCAGGATGATTTGCTGGGTTTTAATGAAACTTTTGAATACCTGAAGAACTACTACGCTGAAGTCTCATACAACCAGCTTGATCTTGAATATACGTTTTTCTATGAAGGAGGGAGTTCGAACGTTTTAACAGGGAATGAAACGCCTTTTACGTTGGATAAATCAATATCATACTACGGGCTCGGCGATGAGGTAGGCGACGGGTGGGGGCTTAACAAGCTGATTCTGCACGGATTGATAGCAGCTAACTCGCAGGAGAAACAGGTTACGTCGTCCAAATATGATGCGGTATTTATTGCTCATGCGGGATACGGAAATGAGTCAACTTTTAATTACGGGGACATATGGTCGGCTTTTGTAAAGATAACGAAAATAACCTATGGCTTCAGGGACGGTGTGGTTGTTCCGGCAAGAGAGCAGAACGCGAGCACTATCGGCGTTACCTGTCATGAGTTCGGCCATGTGCTGGGGCTCCCCGACTTATACAACACATCAGAAGGCTCATCTGCTATCGGCAGATGGTGCCTTATGGACATGGGAAGCTGGATAAGCATGGGGTCAAAGCCTGCGCATCTTTCTGTATGGTGCAAAAAATATCTGGGATGGGTTAAACCAAAGCTAGTTGAATTTTCATTGGAGCTGGGAGACATAGACCCGATCCAGGAATCGCCTGATAATGTTTATCAGGTTAATTTCTCGGAAACAGAATACCTTTTAATCTGTTTTTCCGAACAGTCGGAGTATAATCCATCCTATCCCGGAGAGGGAATCCTGATATGGCACATTGACGAAGGCGTAATTGACGATAAATCCTTTCATCAGAGGTTTGAGAATAACAGTATCAATAACTACAGCCACAATACAGTGGACATAATCCCGGCCGATTACTCGCATCCCAGTGAGTTTCCCTACGGGGATAAGAACGATCCCTGGCCCGGGCTTAAAGGAATATTAATATCTCCGGAATCTTATGAGGGAACAAAAGCAGAGATGAACATTGTGAATATTTCGATTAAAAGCGGCAAGGCATCTTTTAACATAACGAACGCGACTTTAAATGGCGAGTTTAGCGTTACGGACGTAGTTAATTATCCTAATCCCGCAGGCAACGGGTACTTTCATCCGAAACAGGACAGCGGCATAATCACAACGTTCGTTTTGAATTTTTCCGGAGTAATTACAGACAGGGAGCTTGAGATATACAACATAGCGGGCGAGAAAGTGCAAAAAGCAAGCAAAGAACAGATAATTATGAATGCCGCCGTTTCAGACATCAATAATGCCATATATGAGTATGACTGGGACGGGAAAAACATTGACGGGGAAAACGTCGCACCCGGGGTGTATTTTTACAGGCTGGAAGCGGGAGACATCGTTAAAACAGGAAAGATGGTAATAGTCAGATAGTTTTGGGGTTTTATGAGAATAAAAATATTTGTAACTACTTTAATTCTACTGTTCATATTTGGTTCTCTCAGCTGCAGCAAGGTGCGCGGCGCTTCCGTGGGAACGAGCATTTTTGCATTTCTTAAACTGGACCCTTCCCCGGTAACTTCTGCAATGGGCGGCGTTTATTCAAAACCGTCGTCCCAATCATTGATGGTAAACCAGGCTGCTTTGACCCAGGTAAAAGAAAAGGAGATAAATTTGCAGCATATGTCTTATATATCAGAAACTAATTACAGTTTGATGACATATGCAGCGCCTATAAACAAAAGCTCGTCTTTCGGCGTTACCGCAGGCGTTTTGGGTGTGGGGGGGCTTGTGCGAACAGAGTATGACGCAAGCAATGCTTACGGATATTCCAAAAAAGGCACTTTTACTTTTTCGGATAACCTGGTCAACTTAACTTACGGGAAAAAAGTTTCGGGTAATTTTTCTCTGGGGGCAGGAGTCAAGATAGCAAGAGAAAATGTTGACGGCAAAACCACGCTGGGCTCGATGCTATCATTCTCCGGGTTATATTTCAATAAGAAAAAAGGAGAAATTTTAAGTTTCGGAGTTTTTAACCTGGGGCCGGCTGTTAAAGGGTATAATCTTCCGAGCGGCGGTTATGTGGGAGTAGGCTCCTGCGTTAAAGAAAGGCATTTTGTGATAGGCGAGCTGGTTGTCTATTATGATAATGTTAAGCTCCTGAAGCTTGGATTTGAAAGTAATTTATATAAAGTCGTAACACTAAGAACCGGATATAGATATCAGCTGAAGTATGGAGATTTGGGTTCAAGCCCGTTAAACGGATTTTCATGGGGGATGGGTATCAATCTAGGTAAGATAAGTTTTGATTATGCCTGGACTCCTTTTGAAGATTTTAGTGCTACGCACAGGCTGGGACTGACTTTCAAACTATAAGTATTTATTAATTAGATTATATAAACAACACCGGGTGTTGGATTAATCCAACACCCGGTGTTGTTTATATAATCTAAT
>JAFGIL010000057.1 GCA_016929635.1 Endomicrobiales bacterium | reverse complement strand
TTTCATTAATTTATATTTTTAATAAATAATATGAAAAAATTCCTGAACTTCCTGAAAGAAAAAATCTGGCCAAAACTCTACAGCTTGGCTGTAAAAATCATACCCAAGACAAAAAAACGTAAAATCATTTTTTTCTCATCCATAGCGTTCGTGCTTATCCTCGGAATTGCAGTAAAGAGTATTTTCTTCAAGAAAAAAGGAGAAGTCGCAGAAGAGTCTAAACTATTCCAGGTACGCGTTAAACCCGCAAAAAAAGAAAATTTTACAGAGACTTATTCCGTAATGGGTACTATAAAAGGCGCTATAGAGAACGAATTACGATTTGAAATAGACGGGATACTATCCATGTATAACTTTTCAGAAGGGGACTATGTAGAAAAAGGTCAGGTCATCTGCGCCCTGGATCCCAGGGATGCTATGACAAAAGTTGATTATGCCCGAAGCAGATACCAAAGTGAAAAATCAATATACTTCTCTGCATCACAGCGGCTAAAGGTTTATGAGGAATTATTTGCCATGAAGGCATTATCCGAAAGCAAAATACAGGAAGCACGCTATGAAACAATGTCTGCAAAAGCCAAAATGCAGGCCACTCTTTCGGAACTGGAACTTGCCCAGCTAAACCTGACTAAAACCAACCTGATAGCCCCTGAAAACGGATTGTTAGCCCAGATACTTATAAAACCCGGGGAATACATTACCCCTCAGGATGTAGTAGCCAAATTTATCAGCGGAAGTGACACAAACTTTGAGGTGGATGTTCCCGAAAAAGACATGAACAAAATAAAAATAAATCAAAAAGTTAAGATTAACTGCGATGCATTCCCCGACAGAGAATTTTTGGGCAAGTTAATAGAAATCGCCCCTACTGTAAAAGAAAGAACACGTACAACTACGGTAAAAATCGGCATACCCAATCCTGACGGAGAACTGCGCTCAGGAATGTTCGGCCGGGGTACAATATACATATTTGAAGTGGATAATGTCATCGGCGTCCCGCATGACAGTGTGATAGCACTCGGTGATTCAACGTTTTTGGTTCCCATTTTAAAACCGGACGATTTTACCAAAGATGAAGGTATAGTTGAACTCAGGCATGTGACACTGGGTGAAAAATTGGAAAAACTGACGATTATCGAAGATGGCATATTGCCTGATGAACTAATAGTAGCTGAAACACAGGGACAGCTTTCCGATGGTGTCCGTGTAAAATACGCAGTAATAGAAGAAGAAAAAGAAGAACAAAAAGAACAACCTCAGGGATTTTAATTAAAGTCCAATGTCCAAAGTCTAATGTCCAGTATTAATAAAGCCAAAAGAACTTGGGCATTCTAGACTCTATATTGGGCTTATTTTATTATGGTAAAACTCGGAATCAATAAACCAGTCACAACTTTAATGCTTGTTTTTGCTATAGTCCTTTTTTCCGTTGTAGGCTTCGGAAGGGTCCCTGTTGAATTGTATCCTAACTATCAATTAGGAGAAGTAAGCGTTATTACGCGCCTGCGCGGAGGCATAGCTTCAACGGAAGTAGAAAAATATGTAACCAGGCGTCTCGAAGAAGTATTCTCCGAAATAAACGGATTAAGAGAAATGCTGTCGGCCTCCCGCGAATCCGAATCTGTTATTGTCCTAAAATTCTATCACGGCGTTGATACGGATCTTATAATACTGGATATCAGGGAAAAACTTGCCACAATTCGCCATTTACTCCCCAAAGAAGCAGAAAAACCAATAATAGCCAAATTCCAGCAGTTTGATGTGCCTGTCCTCATATTATCTATGAGTTCCGACAGGTACACTCCGGAACAAATGAGGGAGATGGCTGAAAACAAGGTGAAAGAGCAGCTAATGCGTATTGCCGGAGTTGCGAATGTAGAGATTGGAGGAGGAAGGGAAAGAAAATTTCTTATTGAAATAGATAATTCAAAGCTTATTGCTTATAACCTTCCTATATTGCAGGTGATAGAAAAAATAAATCTGGCCAATATTTCAGTTTCGGCCGGGGATATAACCCAGTATAAAAGCAAATATGTTGTAAGGGCTACCGGAGAATATGAAGATATAGAAGAAATAAAGGATACGGGAATTTCAATAACTGAGGCAGGTTCAATAATAAGAATTAGGGATATCGCAGATGTCAAGGATTCATATTTTGAACCAACTTCCTTTGCCAGGCTAAATGTCCAGTCCGTTGTTTCTTTATATATTCAAAAAGAATCCTCCGCAAATACTATAAAAGTGTGCAAGGAAGTACAGGATAAAATAAATAACTTTGAAAAAATCCTGCCTGAAGGGATAACGACAACCGTGGTAAAAAATGACGCTGAATTTATACAAAAAGCTATTGCTTCGCTCAGGACTTCCCTTGTTTACGGTGCTTTTCTTGTATCCTTAATCCTTTTTATATTTTTAAGAAATACCCGCAGCATCATCATTATTATTACGACAATACCCCTGAGCCTCTGCATGGCAGTACTCATGGTCTACTCTTCGGGATTAACGTTTAACGTAATGACACTGAGCGGCCTTGCGCTCGGCGTAGGGATGCTTATGGACAACGCAATAGTAATACTGGAGAATATATCCCATCATTACTCAAAGAAAACTTTTCCAGATATAAAAACACTTATTATAGAAGGAACCCAGGAATTGATGATGCCTATTATCGCTTCGACTCTTACTACAATTATTGTCTTTTTGCCTCTAGTATTCGTCGATCCTGAAATCAGGCAGTTGTATCTGCCTTTTGCACTTACTATAACCTTTTCTCTTATTGCTTCCTTGG
Source organism: Endomicrobiales bacterium (assembly GCA_016929635.1). Lineage (GTDB taxonomy): Bacteria > Elusimicrobiota > Endomicrobiia > Endomicrobiales > JAFGIL01 > JAFGIL01. The sequence continues at coordinate 1,659 of JAFGIL010000057.1, read as the reverse complement.
TAAGTACATTAATATTTTTGCCTCCTCTTTGTCTCAGATGGCAAACTAAGTACAGCATGACTGTTTTGTCATGGTATAAACTTATTGAAAAGAAATATAGCCATTTACTGGCTCTTTCTTTCCGTTATGCCAAATATATCGGATTAGTTACTCTTATACTGTTGCTTGGTTCCGGATATATACTGTCAAAGAAAGATTCTGAATTTATAGACCCCGGAGATGCAAATACATTTCGTGTCGGAGTTCAATTTCCACCCGCAACAAGAATTGAGCGCTCTAATGAAATAGTCAAAAAAATGGAACAAGCACTTCTTGAATATCCTAAAGTGGAAAGAGTATCATCAAAGATTGAAAAACTACATACATTCGTCGAAGTAAAGGTTAAAAGCAACCCAGATGAAGTTAAGGAAGAATTTAGGAAAAAGTTCAATGAATTCTCTCCCGCATTTATTTACTTCCAGGAATCACAGACAGCGGCTTCTAAAGAAGTTTTTGTAGATTTATACGGATATGATTACGATGTACTAAAGCAGGTTGCCTTTGCAGCAAGCGGAAGGCTTTCCCAGCTTAAAGAACTGAGTGATTTAAAGATAAGAATGAGAGAGGATGAACCTGAAGTGCATCTATTCGTCGATTACGATAAGCTGGCACAATTCGGGTTGACAACTTTATACCTCGGAAATACCCTGCATGCACATTTAAGAGGCCTTATTGCTACACAGTACAGGACGGAAGGAAAAGAAATCGAAACTATATGCAGATTAGTCCCCGGAACTATCAAATCAATTAAAATGCTGCCTTACCACAGCCTTATTTCTATGACCGGCGATACCATACGGTTGGGGCAGATCGGGGAGATAAAGCAGACAAAAGCAACTCAGGAAATCTGGAGAAAGAACAAAAAAAGATTCATACAGCTGAGCGCCAACCGGCAAAAAGTCGGATTAACCAAAGCTGTTGAAAAAATGAAAGGAGTCCTAGCCAGTATCTCGTTTCCAAAAGACTACACTTTTGCCTTCTCCGGTGATTATGAAAAAACTGTACGTAACAAGGAACAGTTTTCAATAGCTTTAGTATTGACTATAATACTAATTTATCTGGTCCTGGCTTCGCTTTTCGAATCATATACCCAGCCAGCTCTTATCATGTTTTCCCTGCCTTTAAGCGTCATCGGAGTGGCTTTTTTTCTCTGGATATTAAAAAAGCCCATAAGCCTCGGTGTTTGGATCGGATTCATGATTTTATTCGGTATTGTCGTTAACAGTTCAATTATGTTAGTGGAAAAAATAAATTTGCGAAGAGAAGGGCATACAAATATAATCAAGGTGGTATTTTTAGCCTGCCAGGAAAGGTTAAGATCAATCTTAATGACATCCCTGACTACGACACTAGGACTTCTCCCTCTTGTGTTAAGCAGGGATGAAGCCGCTGAAATGTGGAGGTCTCTTGGTTTGACAATTATAGGAGGAATGCTTTCCGGTACAATTTTAACTTTATTCCTAATACCTATCGCATTTTTTGCGCTTGAACGCGGAATAGAACTGCTCAATAGCTTTCTTATTACTTCCAGGGAATTAATAAAATTATATATAATAAATATTGTATGGAATATAAAAAGAATTTAATTATTAGGAAAAAATAAGCATGTTAAAACTTCCC
>JAFGIL010000056.1 GCA_016929635.1 Endomicrobiales bacterium | reverse complement strand
TTGATGATGAGAATCTAGTAAATAAAATAGTAGTAGCATATAAAAAATTTCATGCTTGTAATTTACTAATTGATTCAATTATACATATGCGTAGTGAAATAGGTGCAATTGATAAGAATATAAAAAGTCCTAATGAATTACCCAAAGAACAGCAAATGAAAGAAAAATTAATAATAATGTATAAAGAAAAAATAAAAGATATGTTTAAGGAAAAAATTGACTCTAAATTTAAAGATGAAGAGCCTTTAGAAGCAATAATAAAAGAATTGCGAGAACTTATTAGAAAGCCTTAAAAAGTTTGTCCACTTGTTTGTCCGGTAGGTGACATAAACAGGCTGAAAGAGGCTGTAAGAGACTGTAAAACCGATTTTGAAAAGATTCATTTTATCGTCGGAAAGGCTGAGTGTGATGAGGGGCTTTTGTCAAGATTTTGAGTCTGCCGCGCCGTGCCTGCGGCAGGCAGGTCTGCCAATTCCGCCACCCCGGCATGGTTCGACTACGCTCACCATTTATTCATTGAAGTTTCAATATTTTATCACATCGGAAGAAATTTTGCAATGTTAAGGATTTACAATGCTTAGTCTCATTTGTTTAGATTATGCCTGAAATGATTAAGCCTGATCTATCCATGCAGTCCCGCTGCTTGGCGCTGTCTCCGGTAGATTCATAGTACCTGCTCAGCTGGAACCACTTGTCAGGATACCTGTATATAGTTTCCTGCTTAATAATGTTCTCCAAATCTTTTTTTCTCTGGCTTTCGGACGGTTTATACGGCAGGATGTGGTTGATAAGGTTAAGTTCTAATGCAAGTTTGAAAAAAGTCTCGAATTTTTCAACCCTGTTTTCAAGGGTGTTTTTCCCGTCTTTTGAATACCACAGGTATGCTGAATCCTTGTCAACGATTTCGAATTCATCCGCCCGTTTATACAGGTCCGAATCAGGGGGGATTGTAAAAGCAAAAAAGCCAATATCGTGCAGGAAGGGGCTTACCGCTTTTGTAAACTCCAGGCTTTTCCGGAAGTCTTCATCGGTTTCCCCGGGATATCCCAGAATGAAGAAAATTGACGTTGTTATGCCTGCTTTATAGGTATCTTCGATGACCTTCCTTGCCACGCTGATTTTAAAACCCTTGTTCATTTTCTTCAGTATTTCGTCAGAAGCGGATTCAATTCCGAACGAAAGCTTTGTGCATCCCGCTTTTGCCATTTTCGCCAGGAACTCCGGTGTCAGCTCGGGCCTTATAAAACAAAGCGCCTGCCAGGTAATTGACGCAAGGCCTTTATTTTCCTCAGCGCCATTAGCTGCTTCGGATTTAAGCTCTATCATCAGTTCGCAGAACCTTTCAAGTTCCCGCAGGTTGGCGTCAATTGCATTATCAGAGAAGAAGAACTCGTTTATATTGTACTTTTTGTACTGATGCACGATTTCGGCTACTCTTCTTTCCGGGCTCATCGAAACGTGCTTTCTTTCCGAGGTACAGAACAGGCACGCTCGCGTACACCCCCTGCTTCCAAGAAGAGGCAGGACTATTTTACTTTCGTTTTTATACAACGGCATTAAATCGTCAAAATCCGGTATGGGAAGTTTGTCAAGATTTTTGCCGTACTCCGCATCGCCCGTATAGTGGATGTCGTTTCCTTTCCTGAATAATATACCTTTGCACTTTGATATGTCAGAGCCGGATTTCATCATATCCAGGAACTCGGGCAAAGAGTTATCAGCATAACCGATAAAAACATAATCCACGTTTTTGTTATTTCTCATAATATCATAAGCCCTTTCCCTGTTGACAAACGCAAGCCCCCCTAAAATAATTGTTTTTTCAGGGGCTTTTTGCTTGATTAGCCTGACGAATTCCATGCTTATCAATTGAGTTGAATCAATGATGGAAAACCCGATAATGTCTGCTTTTGTTTCCAGGATACGGTCAACATATGACTCTATAAGGTGCCTGTTGTTTTCTATGGTTTTTGCCATAAGTTTTTTATCCATCAGGAAAGTAGGGAAATATCCCCACAGGAAGAGGTCCTTGTAGACCTGGCCCGCATCCATATAAAGTTGTTTGCTGAAATCAAAGGTTACTACCTCATGATTTCTCTGTTTCAGCAGGGAGGACAGGAAGCCTAACGTATAATGCGGAAGGCATCCTATTCCCATAAAAGGGCATGATATAATTGCTGTTTTCATTTTTTAAGAGAATAATCCTTAGTATTTTTATTTTTGGATTGTGTTTATATATTATAATTATTTGCACTCAAAATTGCAATAGTAACGGTGTATTAATGCCTGGCTTGTTAAACTATTAAAAAATATGTAGAATAGGATGAATTTTAGAAGTATTTAAGGAAAAAGGAAAATGCTGTCAAAAAGGGAAAGAAGAGATTTGATCGATGTCGTATATAAAGCGGCTATGGAGGAAAAAATCCGGGGCAATGAACACGTGGATAACCTTACGTCCAGGTTTTCCGTTCAAAGCTACCTGGACATGGCAGAAGAAATAAAGAAATATTTGCCTAAAGGCAGGATTCTTGACTGGGGTTGCGGTTACGGGCATATGAGCTTTTTTTTAAGAAAGCTGGGTTTCGAGGTGGTTTCTTATGACGTATTCCAGGATAATTCACAGAAGCTGATAATGAAAAGCCTTGAAGTAAAACCTGTTGTGAAGGATGACGGCACCCTTTTGCCTTTTGAGGATTCTTCTTTTGATGCTGTTCTTTCCTGCGGAGTGCTGGAACATGTGGGGAATGAACAGGGGTCCCTTAAAGAAGTCCGCAGGGTTTTAAAGAAAAACGGATATTTTTTTATTTATCGTTTTCCGAATATTCTTTCTTACACTGAATTAATTGCCACGATAAGAAACAAAAGCTGCCATCCAGTAAAATACACTATTTCCGTATTGAAAAAGAGATTAGGCAGCAATGGATTTAATGTCATAAAAACAGGAAGGGAGAACATAATCCCCAAAAACCTTTCTTTTATCCCGGTGAAAGTCAAAAATATCTTTAATTATAACTATGAATTGTGGGGCTTGCTGGAAAAGGCGCTGCTGCATATCCCGGTTGTCTCTCTTTTTTGCGGCGCCCTGAATGCGGTTTGTATTAAGCAGGATTAATAGGTGTGGTAAACTTTAAGTTACACTTCATCAGTCCGAAAAATCCAGACATGAGCGCGCCAGAAAACCTTATGCTCTTGAAGTTTATATTCATTTTTTAAAGAATCGATAAACTCCTTGTCATAATCCTTATATTCAAACGGTATATCAGGCACCATCCCTCCGTTTTCTGAGTTTAAAATCCAGACATATTTAATATTTCTCTTTTTCACAAAACTTCTTACCTCTTCGATAGAGATGCCGTCGGCATATTCACGGCCCAGGGTTTCAAATCCGGATTTATCAAAGTTTCTTTCCTTGAAATAATAATCAAACAAATCAGAATAGTTAAATTCGGTGCTGTAGCAATAGTGTATTAATAATGATTTTGAATACGAATCGTTATATTTATCAGCAACATAATAAGCACTTTCTCTCCACTGGGCATGGACCGGGTTCGTATAGTAATTCATCGCGAATAGATGTGATATCAGGAGAAAAATAAAGGTTGTAAATATAATAGCTTTTTTTGCTGAACTGAACGGTAAAGCATTAAACGAACGGGCAAGGAGTATATAAGCCGCGGGCAGTGAAATAATAAGGTATTTCGGCATAAACATGGGAAATGATACGGTTGATTTAAGATAAACAATAAGAAATGGGGCTGTTAGCCATAAAAGAACGAAGAAATCCGGGTTGTCCAGGGAAAAAGACATTTTTGCATTCTTTATTCTTATAAACTCATATATCTTTTTCGAGACATAAAACAAATAGAGTATTAATACTATTGCAAGTATTGCATTGCTGTTATTGTAGATAAATTTAAGGTATTGCAGAAAATCCGCCAGCCTTGTTTTATTAAGAGTGGCAATAAAGTCACTTCCTCCGGCACTAATATGAAACAGTGTATGTTTTATCCATGGTATATAGGTAATTGCCGTAAACGAGAATGACGTGATGATGTATTTTAAGGCACGTTTGTTTTTTGCGAATGATAACAGCAGCCCGATTGCCTGCAATATGACAAATAATAATCCAAAGTAATGCACATATATAAGCAAGATTGAAGATATTGTAAATAGAATTATTTTTTTCAGAGAGATTAAAGAACTCTGTTTTAAATCCTGATACACAAGAATAAAGCAGTAGGACGAAAAGAGCGTTAACAGAATAAGCAGTGAAATCTGGCGGGCCTGCTGTGCGTAAAATATAGGGCACCACAAAACTGACATAAGGGCGGCTGACATAAGGCCTTCCCTGAATGAATAAAGTTTTTTGGCAACCACAAAAATTAAGAATATCGATAAAGCGTTAAACAGGGCAGAAAGGGCTCTTAACAGCAAAAGGTTTGTGCCAGCAATTTTCTGAAAATAATACATTAGGATATAGTATAAGGGCGGGTCGTAGTTGCAGTAAATCATTCTATTAATCATACCGCTTAGATTGTTTGCGTTATAATAGAAATGATGCTGCAGTTCCGGGTTCCAGAATGACTGAAACCCGATTTTATAGAGCCGAAGGAAGATTCCGGAGCAGATTATCAGGAGAAGTATTAAGACTATTTTCTTTTTATCTTGCATTGGTTTTGCAGAAAAAAAACGTATTAATTCAGGTTTTATTATTTTATCACTTCGGGTAAGATTTTGCAATTTGCAGGGGGTTATGAAGTATTTTTAGAATAACAATAAAAGGGATAAAATTCGAAAGCTTTGATTCGGGCGCGTATGCGGAGTTTACAGTTATTGTGTTATTGTGCAAGTCTATTCAATTGCTATATAGCCGATGCTTTCGGTGGCATGGCTCCCGTCGTTTCCTTCCTCTTCCTGCAGCTTGATCTGGAATCCGTAACTTGAAATATTCCTCTGCCGCGTAACAACCGCCTGTCCTCCATTATAGGTCTGACACTGGCTGATAGTAACCGGAGATACTGAAAAAGACTGATTATAGGAAACACTTGCCCAATTATGATTTGCGTTTATCTTTCCAACCTCTAGGTTCATTCCATTAAGTAATTCATGATTTCCAGCTTCCAGTACAACATAGGTCATTGTCTCTGATGAATGAGCCCCGTCAAGATAGTCCCATTCTTCGATCTGGTATTTAAACGAAGAGGAAGTAATGCTTTTTAATCGTATATGACATGGGCTTGCGTCATTACAGCTGGCAACCTGCATAAATACTACCGGGTTGCTGTAGTTCCTGCTCATCTCGATTGTATACCAGCTTCCTGCTGAGGCCTGTGACCTGCTGACTGTTCCTGCTTCGCCTATAACTTCATTATCTGAATCCTTTATATTCCCATATTGAAATTTAATGTAAGATACAGTTTCAGTAGTATGATTAGTTTCTGTATCCTTTGATTGTTCTTCCTCTATCTTCATCTGCATGCCGTCCGCATCCAGGTCCTTGATACGAACTCCTGCAGGGTCGCCTCCGTTATATGTTTCAATGCCTGCAATAACTATTGGTACCGCATAGGAATTATTAAAGCTAACGTTGCCCCACAGATGAGTCGAGTTAATACGAGTGTATTCAATTGAAGAATAGAGTTTATAGATATGGACTTTATACGGGTCACAAGTATCGGTAAAGAAGCGGTCTCCTCCTGTTTCCTTTGGCTGCATGGCGATCGGATATCTGTCTTCGTTTACAACTTCAATAAGATCAGCTTTAATCCAGTCTGGTATGTAGAATTTGGCAGTTAAATCGTGAGGGTCAATCACCCACGTAATCTGATACGGGTCCTGTGGGTTGTTATGAAATATCAAAGGTTCATTTACTGCAATTATATAATGATTTTTGTCATCAGCACTGTGGCGGAAGTTGAGATTTGTGCGATATTGGTCTTGGGGCCATACAGGATCCAGGCAGCTTCCGGGCCCTACTATTGGGTTGCCCTCATGCATATAAGAAGTTTCGCACTCAATGGTAGGATCGTTGAATATGCCGTCTATTAGTCCATCAGAGATAGATGCCAGCTCATTTATGAGAAAGTTACCTGTGCGGAAGGGGCGCGAGTTTGCATGAAAATCAGAGAACAATTGTATCCCTGTCACATCTCGGATTGATGATGTATAAAACATGAACCGCATTTCGTCATCGGTCGGGTCGCGGAAGTCCCACTCCGGCTCGCCGTTAGGCAGCTCTCCGTGAGCCTGAATCACAGGCTGGAGCTGCTTGCCTATATTTTCAATTCTTACAGATTCTCTTTGAACTGTATCCGTTACCATAAACATGCCGTCAAACTCAGGATGGTTCGCAAATACAGGGTAGAACGCACAGAAAAATATATCAGCTGCAGGAGTGTCCAGATAGATTTGAGGTATAACATTATAAATTGCAAGCGAGACCGGATGGTTGCCGTCTATACTTTTAATCAGGTCATATGCAGCCTTAAGCTTCTGTACAGCCAGGTCAGCTTGGCCCGGAGGGGAAAGTTCAGGATCGTAGTTTGGTTCATCATAAAGGTACCAGCCGTAAACTGCAGGATGTCCTTTAACCGTATAAATAAAATCTGCCAAGTCATCCAATTGTCCATATTTTATCCAGTCACGCTTCAGTTCAACCCATACCTTCATGTTTTGCGCAGCTGCTTCATTAAGATAGCCTAGTAGATACTGGTAGCCGGTATCATAGGGAAATCCCCATGATATATACGGAAGCATCAGATTATTATCCCAATATGTAAGTTCGCTTAACCACGCATCTTGCCTTATGTGTCCGTACCAGCCCAGACCGAAATCCTGCTGCTGCGATGTATGCTGGGACCTTGCATACTGGAAATATCCTGAACCAACCAATGCTTCAGTTTGCGCATAACGCGGAGGAGGGCCGTATCCCTGATTAGGCAGACCGACAGAGTAAGTATTTGGACTTTCGGATTCATATGTAACGCCGTCCACTACTATCCTGTCAACGAATAAAATACGCGCTTCAGGTAAGGGCACTTCAGTATGTTCAAGGCCGTTGGTAAACCATACCTGTATATCTTCCAATGCAGGTTTGTGGGGATGCAGGTATGTGAACTCTTCAAATGTCCTGTTATATATGTTGCCCTGCACGTTCGGGAAAGTGGCAACCTTTTTGTTTTCGACTACAAGTTCCATGGTAGGATAAACGCCATCAACCGGTATTCCTGCTGCATAAATGGTTATTTCTGATTCTATTGCTGCATATGATTGGTAGGGGGTCATTGCTATGCTTAGGCACATAATTGCAAAACAACTGATTGCAGGAACTTTTTTAAAGAATTTTTGATTAATTTTCATAAAAGCCTCCCCAATTATGACTATAATAAACTTATAGTAGAGCTTCTAAAAAAAGCAAGAAAAAATTGTGTGAAATTCTTGTGAAGAATAGGTGAATTTTTTCGTTTTCATAATTTATCAAAAACCTTCAGAAATCAGAAAGAAGTCATAATCACGTTGATTTTTAAGTTTATTTTTGCTAAAACAAATGAACGATATATTGCAATGATAGTCAGGTTAATTTAAATACTTCGGAACTTATTAAATACTAATAATGTCTAATATAATGCAAATCACTGAGGGCATTGGAGGTCGGGATGTTCATAAAAAAGCATAAAACAGTTATGTTCTGGTTTCTGGCGGTTTTAGTTACTTCGTTTGTTTTATATCCTTTATTCGTGGATGCCGAAAGCCAGTCTAAAGAAAAACCCAGAATAAGAGAGGCATTCGAGCTTTTTGAAAAGGGTGAGCACCAGGAAGCAGTGGATATTCTGAAAGAAGCTTCAAATGAGGGTGATAGTTCACGAAGAGCCACTGTCCATCTTCACCTGGGTGTTTTGTATTTATCCATGGCACAATATGATAGCGCAATAAGCGAGTTTTTGATGACGCTTCAGCTGGATGACAGAAAATTTATGGCAAACTACCATCTGGGGCTTTTGTATGAAGCCAAGTCCCTGAAGACTAATACAGAGCAGGAGAAACTGAAATTGCAGAAAAAGGCGCTTGAGTCATGGCAGGCTTTTGTCGAAAAAGCGGAAATCTCAAAAATGAAAAGAAGTGCGGGAGATAAAAAAAAGAAGAAAAAGAAATCTAAAAAACGTCATTCCCACAGGCACGCCTGCGATACGAAATATATAGATACCGCAAAAAAACATATAGAATTCCTAAAGGAGGAGCTTGGCAATGAATAGATTTTCTTGTTTTTCAAAAATACTGCTTGCCGTGTTTTTATTCAGCTCCTGCGGCAGGAGCACACTTCAGGTAAAGAAAAATTTCAATTTCAACCAGATAGAGAGAATAGCCGTTATAAAGTTTGACGACTATTACGGGAATCCGAATTCAGGCAAAATGGCAGCTGATTCCTTCGCAAGCCATTTTATCGGAGCCGGCTTCAACGTTATAGAAAGAAGCGATATGGATAAAATCATGGATGAACGGGAATTGATGGCCAGGGGAGTTGTAGACACTTCCAGGTTGAAGGAGATAGGCAAGATTTACGGAGTGGACGCTCTTGTAATCGGCAGTGTAAACATATTCAAAGAGGGTGTAAGGGATGAGGTTGGTACGCAGATTATCGAGCGAACGCAGCATGGCGAAAAGACAATACAAGCCACCCAGACAATATTCCTGCCTGCAGAGGTAGGTGTAACGTGCAAGATGCTCAGCATTGACACCGGCGAGATTATTTTTATAGCTTCAAGTTCCTTTGAAGGCGCGAATACCCAGACAGCAATGGAGTTTCTTGCCTCATCTATCGCAAGAAAACTTAGAAAATACCTGAAATAACAATAACAATTTAAGATTATACCAGACAGGTTTCGGAGGCTTAATGCATAGAAAATTCTTTATTGTCATATTTACTGTTTGCAGCGTTTGCTTGAATTTTGTCATTGCTGAAAACAGCAATACGATAAAACTTCCCAAACCCCAGATGAGCGGAGGCAGGCCTTTGATGGACGTTCTGAAAGACAGGTGTTCAATAAGAAGCTTCAGCACCAAGAAATTGCCGGACCAGATACTTTCAAACCTGCTTTGGGCTGCATTCGGAATAAACAGGCCTGACACAAAGAAACGGACTGCACCCTCTGCACGTAACTGGCAGGAAGTAGATGTTTACGTTGCATCGGAAGAAGGGCTTTTTGTATATATAGAGGACACACACGAATTAAAAAAAATCAGCTCGGATGACGTGCGCGGGTTTACCGGAAAACAGTCTTTTGTAAAAGAAGCGCCGATAAACCTGATATTTGTAGCTGATTATCAAAAGATGGGCGGTTCAACAGATGAAGCCAAACAGATATATTCTGCTTGTGATACTGGATTTATAAGCCAGAATGTATATCTATATTGTGCTTCCGAAGGACTCGCAACTGTTGTGCGAGGTTTAGTGGATAAAGAGGCACTATCATCAGAAATGGAGCTTCTCCCGTCTCAGAGAATCATTCTGGCCCAAAGCGTAGGTTATCCTAAAAAATAATTATTCAAAATATATTGGAGCAAGTGTGATCAAATTAATAGAATACTTTTCACAACGCCACCTTTTAACAAACTTCATTATGCTTGGTGTGTTCATAGGCGGCATTTTTTTCTGGTTCAAAACCGGGAAAGAAGAAATGCCCGACCTGACCATGGATATAATGCGGGTAACAGTCAGTTATCCAGGAGCTTCTCCCCAGGAAGTGGAGTATTTCGTTGCAGAGCCGATTGAGGAAAAACTTGAGACGGTTGACGGTATATACGATATGACTACCAACTGTTCCCAGGGTGTCTGCAGCATAATGCTGGAGCTTGATACTGACTTTGCGGATATAGATACGATTGTATCTGATGTAAAAAGCGCGGTACTTGACGTAAAAATGCCCGACGGGGTGCGCGATGAGCCGAGATTCAGGCAGTTCAAGACTTCAAATAAAGCCATAATAGACATCGGCCTTATCAATAAAAACAAAAGATTCCTTGATTATGAATCAAGAAACGAGCTTCAGGCTTATGCCCGCACGCTGGAGAACCAGCTGCTTAATCTTCCCAGTATTAGCGAGGTTGACTGGAGTGATTACCTGGAAAGGGAAATACATATACTCCTTAAGCCGGAAGAGCTTGTAAGATACAATATATCGGTCAACGAGATATTGAACGTTCTCAGGAATAATAATGTACGGATGCCCGCGGGAGTAATAAAAACGGAGAATGACGCAAAGGTTACGGTGCTTGCGGAGTTAAGGGAGGTTAAAACCCTTGAGGAGCTTATTGTCCGCGGCGGGTTTGAGGGGCAGAAAGTAAGGCTGAAACAACTTGCCGACATTATTACTACTTTTGAGGATTCTGACACGATTAGCAAGATAAACGGATATGAAGGGATCCGCGCCCAGGTGCGGAAAAACTCGGTTTACGGGATAATTGAGTCCATAGACCAGCTTAAAGTTGCGGTTGCGAAGTTTAAAAAATCAAGCCTTAAAGGTACTCCGATAGACGTTGTATTGATTGATGACGAATCCCGTGATGTAAGAAATCGCCTCTCAATTATCAGCATAAACGGTGCAATAGGATTTACGTTAATAATCATTACACTCCTGATTTTTCTGGATTTAACCTCTGCTTTCTGGGTTGCCATGGGCATTCCGTTCTCTTTTTGTTTTACAATGGTTATAGCAGCTATGATGGGATATACCATTAATAATATTACCCTTGCAGCGGTTATTATAGTTATGGGAATGATTGTAGATGATGCCATAATAGTTGCAGAAAACGTTACAAGGTTTAAATTTTCGGGTATGTCGCAGCAGGAAGCTGTGGTAAAAGGTACAGCATATGTTTTTCAACCGATACTCGGGAGCGTTGTAACCACCTGCATAGCATTTGTGCCCATGCTGTTTTTCGAAGGAAGATTCGGCATGTTTATAGTTTTCATACCGATAATTATATTTTTGATGCTGGGCGGAAGCCTTCTTGAATCCATTATAATACTGCCGAGCCATTTAAACATTCACATACCTGCGAGGATAAAAAATATTTTGAGGATCAAAAATAACAACAATGGATTGAACAAACACTGGTTCCATGATGTTGAGGATGCCTACGGCAGGGTGCTTGAGAAAGTGTTAAAACATAAGGTTCTTTTATTTACGGTATTTGCGGTTCTGCTGGGGGTTGCTTTTTATATATTTAAGGCACAGATGAAGTTTGTAATGTTCCCGAACGAGGAAACGACAATGCTAAGCCTTGACGGGATAGCGCCCGAAGATACAAAAAAGCAAAAAACCGCAGAGATGACCATACCTATTGAGGACGTTTTTGAAGATTACATCGGCACAGAGGTCTTAAGTGTTTTAACTTCCATAGCGAGATCAAGGCGCGGAAGAGCTGCAAGGGAAAACGAGTTTCATATGAGCATAGAAGTTATACCCAAGGACCAGAGAAAAAAATCCGTAAAACAGCTTAAAAAAGAATGGCTGGAAAAAATAGAAAAGGTGCAGGTAGGATTTGACGAGATAAAGTTTACGCAGCACAGGTTCGGAGGAGACAGCGGAAGTCCCATAGAGATAATGGTAAGGGAGAATAATGACAATACCCGTGCAAAAGTAACGAATGCGATTCTTGGGGAGATGCTGAAATACAATGCGCTTAAAAATTCAGAGATTGAACGTGAGTTCAGGGACAGCGAGTATTCAATAGCCCTTAAAAGGGACGTTTTAAACAGGCTAGGAGTCACGCCCTCGTCAGTTGGCACGACTTTACGTGCTGCTGTTGAAGGTATAACTGTTTTTGAGTTTAAGGAGGATAATGAAGACCTCTACGTAGTGCTAACCGTGGAGCCTGGTGCAAAAAATAATATAGACAGGATAGTGGAAATACCTGTGGAAAACAAAGGGAACTATCTTGTACCGCTAAAGAATGTGATAAACGTCGATAAAACAAAAACCCCGAACGTTATAACGCGCAAGAAGGGGAAGAGAAAGACTACGGTTTATGGAGACCTTGCTGACACTACAAAAAAAACCCCTCTTGAAATAGCGGAGTATTTCGAAGAGAGCGTTTTCCCTGATATTCTATCCAAGAACCCTACTACTTCGATAGGTTTTGAGGGCGAAGTGAAAGATACCCGTGAATCAAAACAGGATTTCAAATATGCAATATTACTGGTTTTATTCCTTATTTATGCTGTACTTGCGATACTTTTTAACTCTCTTGTTAAACCTATCATTATTATGCTCGCAATACCTTTCGGATGCGTGGGCATAATACTCGCCTACAAGCTTCACGGAATGTTGAACTATGGTTTTTTCAGTGCAATAGGCGCACTGGGACTTGCGGGAGTCGTTATAAATGATTCGATAGTTATGCTGGTTAAGCTTGACAGGGAGTTCAATAATCCTGAATACGGTAACACTGTGATTGAGAGAATCGCAAATATATCAAAAACAAGAGTCAGAGCGGTTATGTTGACTACGCTTACGACAGTAGCAGGCCTTATTCCAACGGCATATGGTATTGCAGGTTATGATTCGATGCTTGCAGAGATGATGCTTGCAATGGCTTGGGGCCTTATGTTTGGAACGTTTATTACCCTGCTTCTAATGCCCTCGATTTATAACGTTCTTGAGGATTCTAAAGTTCTTATCAATAAAGTAATATCAAAAAAGGCGTTAATAAGCATGGTTATTGGCCTTTTGGTTATATCAGGCGCCAAAACAGAAGTGAAAGCTTTCGATTATAAGGTATTTCCGGATACATCCAGCGCAAAAGTCCTGGCTCTGAATGAGTTTATTGAAAAAGCTTATAAAAACAATCTGGAGTTCCAGAGTATATTGATAGACGAAGCAAAGCTTGTTTATTCAAGGAATCTATCTGTCCCTGCCGGAGACATTGTGCTTGAGGCAGCAGGAGAATACATTCTTGTAGTCGATGAGGAAGGGGATAGCGAATTAAGTAAAGAAGTTAACTTAAGCAAGCTGTTTCCCAGCATTGGAACCGAGTTTGAGATAGATTATACCAATGCGCCGGGCCGTGACGGGACGTCAACAAAATCCGCTTTTTCTGTTTCCGTGCTGCAGCCGATACTCAACAATGCATTCGGCAGGGCAAACAGGCTGGATGCTAAAATAGCGGGAATGGAGATGGACCTTGCAAGGTATCAGATTGTTGAAGCGTATGAAGATTATCTTGCGGTGCTCATAACCCTTTATTATAACTGGTATTCTGCATACGAGAGTCTAAAAGCCGCGCAAAGCGCACTTGATGAAAGCAATAAGCTCCTGGAAAACATTATAGAGAAAAACAGGCAAAAAATAGCGCATAAATCGGATGTTGACAAGTCCTACATGCAGAACCTTACAAAAAAAGAAAATGTGGTCAAGCTGAGCGGGGATTATAAAAAGGTATATAATGTTGTGAGGCAGGCGATAAATCTTTCGGATAAGGACAAGTTTATACCTGTCTTTTCCTATTTCAGGGACATAAAAGATATTGAAATATCAACAGGGATTGATAAGGTTATTTCGGAAAGCCGCACGGATAAAATGCTTGAGCTTCTCAAAAAGAAAGGCAAGATTAACGTTGATTACTATGCTGATGACCTTCTTCCTTCAGCAAGCCTTAATATACTTTACCGCAGGGATGAGGACGGATATCTTTTCAGTGATACGGTAAAAGAGGACGTATTTATGGGGCTTTACCTGCAGAAATCTTTTCCTGATACGTATGCAAAAGCGTACCACAGGATATCCAAAGTGGACCTTGAGAAAACGCAGATAGATACAAAAAACAAAAAAGATGAGATATACACGGATTTACTCAACTTATACGAAAACATAAAGATAAAACAGAATCTTGTGGGAATCGCAAAGGACAAGGTTGATGCGGCTTCTTCTGTAGTCCAGTCCGAAAACATTTTTTACAGACAGGGGCGTTCTTCACTAAACGATTTAATAGATGCCATAAATACCCTGGACAGTTACAAACACGCTCTTATAATCCATCAGGTTGAGCTTAACATACTTATCGTTGAATGGTTAAGGCTTTCCGACCAGCTGATATCCAAAAAAGAAGGAAACTATCCCCTAAAGTAGTACAGTAAGTTAATTCTGACCTTCCTTTAAACTGCATACAAAACATTATTGACAAAACGGACTTTTCTTTATACAATTGTTTTACAATTATAATATTGCAGGAGGTAACATGAAAAGGTTCATTGCAGGTACGTGTATGCTGTTTTTAATTGTGGCATTGGTTGGTGCCGGGTCGGCAAACGACAAAAAGCAAGGTTTTTTTAATTCTATGCACTATGCAGTTGAGATTGAAGGGGTTTATCTGGAGGGTGTTACGTCTGTGCAGGGTGTTGGTATTGAGACAGAGGTTATTGAGTACCAGGACGGCGAGGATAAGATACTTAGAAAACGTCCGGGGCGCACACGTTTTGGCAATATTGTCATTACCTGCGCTGTAGGAAGCGATGCATCAGTACAGATGTGGGACTGGTATCAGCAGGTTCTCATTGGACAGGTGACTAAAAAATCCGGGTCTATAGTTGTGCTTAACAGACAGGATACAGAAGTTGCGCGGTATAATTTTTCAAATGCATTTCCCTGCAAATGGGAGAGCCACAACTATCTGTTAAAAAAGCCTGAAGATAAAGTTGAACTTGCAGTAGAGACGATACAGCAGGTTATCCCGGCCAACTAGGCTGATAGTAAAAGAAGAGGACTTGTATATCCCGTGCATGTGTACGGTATGTACAAGTCCGTTTTTTCGGTAATATTCAGAAAAAATTATTGACAAAAATTAGTTATTTTGTTATACTGGTAGAAATTAAAATAATCTTTTTACGGTGCAAAATGTATTTTACAGCTTTTTCAACACTGCCAATAGTTCGAATAAACGTATCAAAATTAGCATGGCTGATTTTGTGCGTAGGCTATTTGTGCCGTAAGGAGAACGTTGTTTAGAAACAGATAAACCAAAGACCCCCTGACGGCATAAGAGCCGGCAGGGGGTTGGTTATTTTTGGAGGAAAATATTATGAACAGGAAAAGGACTACAAAAGAATGGTTTAAAGGATGGTCAAACGAGTATGACAGGACGCTCGGCAGAATAAACAGGCACCACAAAATGCTGGATCTTGCTGTAAAGATGTCTAAAGTAAAAAATAACGAGAAAATTTTGGATATAGGATGCGGAACAGGGTTGTTAAGCCTGAAATTTCTTAAAAAAGCACATTGTTTTATTGAAGCAGCAGATATATCCGGAGAGATGCTGTCGATATTCAGGAAAAAAGTGAACAGGTTAGGTTTAAGAGATAAGATAAATTTTAGAGTTAAGGAGGCTGAAAAAATGAATTTTAAAAATAATACTTTTGATGTTGTTGCTTCCACGGTAACTTTGCATCATGTCAGGGATAAATACAGTACTATAAAGAATATTTATAATATTACCAAGCCCGGAGGCCGGTTTGTTATAGGCGAGCTTGATGTAGATACCTCGGGCAGCCTTAGCGATGTAAAACGCCTTAGAAGAATTATGGATTATCTTAAAGAAGAACTCAGCCTTGCCCTGAAAGAAGGGGGGGTAAATGCGTTCAGCAGGATGTACGACAACGGGAAAAAGCATATTTTAAACCATGGCGAGTACTGCGTTGACTTGAAAAAGTGGGCACGATTATGCAGGAAAGCAGGTTTTGAAAATATTGAGGTTAAACCCGTACCCACATTCAGGTGGATGAAAGTTTTAAAATGCACGAAACCCGGCAGAAAAAGGAGGCAGCCATGAACTTTAACAATATGAAAGAAATAAAAAACGAGATTGACAGGATAGACAGGCAGATAGTGAAGTTAATCGGTCAGAGATCAAAGATGACGAAAGAAGCTTCGGGTTATAATACTGATTTCAGGATTTCCGAGATGATAACCACTATGTTAAGGGAAAGAAGGCTCTGGGCATATGAGGAAAACGTGAATCCTGACATAATAACAGAATTATATAAAAAACTTATTGCGCACTTTGCAAATATGGGTTTTTATGAAAAAGTAAACAAATAAAGTATAATGAAACTGCGAGGAATATATGACTAAAGAATTAAAAGGAGAAATATCAATATTAGTTTCGTGTTTGATCTTCGGTATAATAGCTGTGCTTGTAAAAATGGCAGCCGCGGCTTACAGCGGTGCTTTTATCGCATCGATACGCTATATCGTGGGGGTACTTAGTGTAGTTCTTTTTTTGAAAATACTGAGAAAACCCATGATTATTCACGATATCAAATACTGGCTTTTAAGAGGAATATTCGGCTTTGCTGCTACTACTTTGTTTTATGTTGCAATAAAGATAACCAGCAGCGGCAGGGCAACGCTGCTTGTAAACACTTATCCTGCATTTGTAGTGGTCTACGGTTACTTATTTTTCAAGGAAAAGATTTACGTACAGGATATCATCAGGCTTGTAATGTGTCTTATTGGCGCTGTATTTGTATTTTATGACGGCAGCGATTATAACATCAAAGGCGATTTACTTGCACTCCTGGCCGGTGCATGTGCGGGATTTGCCGTACATTACATAAAAAAGAGCAGGGAAAAGAATAATTCGTTTACGGTGTATCTGGCAACCTGTTCTTTCGGGCTTTTACTAATACCTTTTACGTATAAGCAGGCATATAGCGTGCATTTTAACGCTGCTTTGCTGCTTATTGTAATAGCATTACTTGGATTTGTCGCGCAGATTGCGATATCGTATGGTTATAAGTATGTGTCTGCCACAAAGGGCAGTATTTTATCATATGCAACCATACCGATGGCACTAATGCTGAGTTATTTTATTAACGAAGAGTTCAAATTACGCTTTTTTATTGGTATATTGTTTATAGCATCAGGGCTTTTAATAGCTCATAATAAGGTTGAAACTAATGAAGAAAATTAAAGAGTATTTAATATGGAGATGGAATTGCGAAGGCGGGTACAGGGAGTTTTTTGTTATAGCAATCCCCCTGATACTCAGCACGGGCGCCTGGTCCATACAGCATTTTGTTGACAGGATGTTTCTTACGTGGTATTCATCCGATACCATTGCTGCTGCCATGCCCGCAGGAATATTGAATTTTGCCGTAATGAGCCTATTTATAGGAACCGTAAGCTACGTTGATACGTTTGTTGCCCAGTATTTCGGGGCAAAACAGTATAAAAAAATAGGCCCTGCACTGTGGCAGGGCATTTACCTGTCTTTAGCAGGCGGATTGATTGTATTCATAATTTCTTTTTTCTCGGAGAGTATTTTTGGATTCATAGGACATGAACCTTCCGTCATGAAGAACGAAATAATATACTTCAGGATCCTCTGCTACGGGGCGTTTCCTGCCCTGGCTTCGGCAGCCCTGGTTGCATTTTATGCTGGAAGAGGCGAGACATGGACCATAATGTGGATAAACTTTGCAGGCACGTTTATAAATCTGGTTTTTGATTATCTGCTTATATTTGGCATAGGCATATTTCCCGAAATGGGTATAAAGGGCGCTGCTATTGCAACAGTTATGTCCGGGGTCTTTACATTTTTAGTGTATCTGTTTTTAATCTTCAGGAGCGAATATATTCTTGAATATGCAACCGCACAAGCAAAACTAAAGCTTGATATGTTGAAACAGATAATCAATTTTGGGCTGCCAAGCGGTGTTCAGTTTTTTGTTGATATGTTCGGTTTCGCCGTGTTTATTTCTATTGTGGGCAGGCTCGGGACCATTAATCTTGCTGCAAGCAATATAGCGTTTAACATAAACACAATATCTTTTTTGCCGATGATAGGTTGCGGCATAGCGGTTTCAATAATGGTTGGCCAGTATATAGGAATGGGACGTGCTGATATCGGGCAGAGAAGCACTTATACGGGCTTCAGTATAACTTTTGCATATATGGCGCTGATATCTGCTTTATACGTTCTTGCACCATCTATATTTATAAAACCTTTTGCGATGAATTCTGACCCGAAGGATTTTGTTTATATTTTTCCTTTAGTCGTGGTACTCCTCCGCTTTGTAGCAGTATACTCGCTTTTTGATACGATGAACATAATCTTTGCATCCGCGATAAAAGGCGCGGGAGATACCAGATTTGTTATGTACGTTATAATAATTCTTTCATCGACATTTATGATTATACCTTACATTGCTATCGTGATTATGAAAAAAAGCCTTTATGTGGCGTGGACAATAGCTTCTATATATGTTGCGGTTCTGGGATTTTCGTTCCTGTTCAGGTTTTTGCAGGGAAAGTGGAAATCCATGAATGTTATTGGCGTAAGTACACCTTCTTTAGCTTCAACACACCCCGAAGTTCCGGTAGAGTAATAAAGTTTTATCCCTTGCTTTAATAATTCCTGTCGCCTCCCAGGAATCCGCCAAGGATATCTCCGCCTATGCCCGCCACTCCCTTTTTCTCGCCGCGGGAAAACCGCGATGCCGCAATTATCCTGTCTGCAAGCCGTGAAAAAGGCAAGCTTTGTAGGTAAACAGTTCCGGGCCCGGTTAAACTGGCAAGAAAAAGTCCTTCGCCTCCGAACAAAGCGTTTTTAAATCCGCCTATAAACTGGATATCATATTTTACCGTTGGTGCAAATGCAACCAGGCATCCTGTATCAACCCTCAATGTTTCACCGTGGTTTAATTCTTTTTTTATAATAGTTCCGCCTGCATGAATAAAAGCAAGTCCTTGTCCGCTCAGCTTCTGCAGGATGAAGCCCTCTCCTCCGAAAAGCCCTGCGCCGATTTTCTTGGTGAAGGCAACATCGATATCTATGCCATTTGCAGCGCATAAAAACGCGTCTTTCTGGCACAAAAACGACCCGCCTACTTCTCCTATGTTCAAAGGTATTATTTTTCCCGGGTAAGGCGCACCGAAAGCAACGGCTTCTTTTTTTGTGCTGTTGTTAAGGAAAGTTGTGATGAAAAAGCTTTCGCCGGTTAACATTCGTTTAAAGCCTCCAAATAAACCGCCTTCAGCGTTTGTCTGCATCTGTATCCCGGGGCTCATATAAGTCATGGCGCCAGCCTCAGCCCTGACACCCTCCTTTGGGTCAAGCTCGATTTCGACAAGCTGCATATCGTCTCCAATCAGTTTGTAATCAATTACATCTGCCATTTTTGCCTCCTCTTTAATCGTTTTTAAAGCACACATACATCGGCAGGAAATACCCTTTCTTGAAACTCGAATGTGTAAACTTTATTTTTTTGATTCTGAATCCCGTGTTTCTTAATGAAGATTCCCAGGTTTTTGTGCTAAACAAACCTCCTATATGGTTGTCAGTGTACATTTTAAGTTTTCCGTTCTTTTTGATAAGAAAGATATAATTTGCTTCAAAAGTTGAGTCTGCTCTGTTTGGATCAAGGAGTGTCTCTATGTAGGTTATTTCTATGTTTTTCTTGGGATGCGTAATGCATTCAGTTTTGTTTTGCTCAAAGTTTTCTTTTGTAAATTCCGGGATAGTAAGAAAAACACCTCCGGGTTTTAAATGCTCGAAAGCGGTTTTAAAAACTTTTTTTAAATCCTTTCTAGTGCGTGCATATGCTATTGAATCACCCGTAACGATTGCATCAAACTGCCTGTTCAGCGAGATGTTTCGCATGTCGCCTTTAATATATTCTGATTTGGGGTTGAGCTTTTTTGCAAGCTTTAGCATATTTTGGCTGATATCTATGCCTGTAACCTTGAAATGCTTTTTGAAGGTATAGTCATTGTGGCCTCCTCCGCATCCCAGGTGAAGCAGGGTTTTAACTTTAATTTTTGCATGTTTGTTGATTATTTTAGCAAACAGGTTTGTTTCCTCAATGTATTCATCCGGGGGGCTGATTATAGGCCATATCCAGGAAAGATCGTTATATAATCTTCTGCTGTTTTTTTTAATCATCTATTTCTTGTTATTCCAGGACTTCAAACTGGGCTGGACATATACACGCGCAGTAAATCACTATCAATCCGGACAGGTATATCCACATGAGCAGGGCCATCAGGCTTCCTAGAGTTCCGTAGAGTACGCTGTAATTGGAGATGTTTACTGTAATGTAGATGAATAAGGTTTTTGTTAGGTGAAGGAGAACCGTAACTACAAGCGCAGCAAACCATACTTCCGAAAATTTTGTCTTTCTGTGGGGAGCGAACTTGTATAAAAATAAAAAACCGAAGAACATGCTGAATTGGGGCACCAGCAGCACAGCAAGATTAAGCGTAAGTGATAAGCTTAAAACAGACCGCGGAAAAAGTTTCTGCAGGGTATGAAGTATCGCAGGGGCAAGCAACCCAAAAAATAAAATCGCAATTAAAATCAAAACCATAACCAGGTTTTTAAAAGGTATTTTAAGCCAGCCGAGGTCGGATTTATTCCATGCACGGTTAATTGCATGCACCAAAACATTGAAAAAGAGGGATGCTCCCCAGAATATCAGCAGGAACGAAATTGCACCTGCACCCTGCCGGTCTTTAATGACGTTTTTTATGGCGCTTTTTAAAAGCTCCTGTATTTTGGGGCCGAGGGGGATGTAGTTTACATTTACGTAGTCTATGATATTATCCACGGTTATTCCGTTGTCAACCGCAGCCATTATATTGTTCATTCCCTCTTTCGCCTTCATCGTTATTGCCGCATCATTGGCAAAATCCAGAAATGAGTTTATTGTATCTTTTTTGCTTACAAAAAACGACGTGACAATCAGAACGAACACTATTAATGGTACCATGGAGAAAAGCGTGTAGTAGCTGAAAGCCGCAGCCCTCTGCACACCGTCAATCTCGTTAAATTTTTTCCATGCAAGATAAAATATGCCTATTATTTTATACCTGTAATAGAATGGTATTTTTAGGGGTTTTTTGTATACAGAGTAAGCGTCTGCCAAATTTTGCTCCTTAAAGATTATTTTTCTTCTGTTGTTTCCAGCATATCAGTCTTGCCCGCTATTCCCGCAGATACTATGAATGTCATTAGCTCAGTGGATGAAACAGTGTTGAGGGGCTGGACTTTTTCTTTAGGGAAAATCAGGGTCTGGCCAGCAAAGTTATATGACTGTGGTAAATACACGACAACATGATCCTGAATGCCGAAATTTTCCAGTTGTTCTCTGGTTATAAAACCCAGAGCTTTTCCTCCGGATTCGGGAAATATCGTTACGATAACCGGGCGGTTGAATCTTTTTTTCTTTCCCACGAACGCATCTATCAGATCTTTTATTGATGTATAAACGAGTTTTACGAAAGGGATTTTTGTGAACATCTGATCAATCAGATTTATCAGGCCGCTTGTAAAAATATTGGTTGTAAGATATCCCAGAAATGTAATAATGACTATGGTCAGCAGGAAACCGACTCCGCGTACGGATATGCCGAGGAAACTGTCAATTTTGACAAAAATAAAAACCAATGCCGAAACTGTAACAGCCAGAGGAATAAAAAATAAAATCCCCCGGACAAAGTATTCCGGTATCCGCTTTAGGTGATTTTTGGTTTTTGTGGATAACTCTTCCGTATCCTTATTATCTTTGGAGTTATCGGGTTTCATAACAAACCGCCTTTTATTGCTGTTTACACCAAATTATAATAAAAATCCATAATGAGAGTCAACTTTTATTATCAGTAAAAAAATAGTTGACAACTCTTAAAATATTAGTTATACTTATTTCCCAATCATAAACAAAGGTAGGTGATGTAGAGTGGTAACAGGTAAAGTAAAATGGTTTAACGAAAGTAAGGGATACGGCTTTATTACCAGAGACGATGGCCAGAAAGATGTTTTTGCTCATTTTTCCGAAATTAAGAGCGAGGGCTTCAAAACATTAAGAGAAGGCGACAGTGTTGAGTTCGATGTTACAGATGGTGACAAGGGGCCCAAAGCGATAAATATAACCAAAGTATAACCTTGGTCGTTGACATTTAAAGAAGAAAAGACCTTTGATTATTAGTCAAAGGTCTTTTTTATTGTAGTTTATGATTGATTTATCGGTTTAATTTTCATAATATATAATGGCATTCATTCAACAATGGCGGGGAAAACATGCGTTTCGGAGTACATTGTTCTTTACGCAAAGGAGTGGTAGGAGCCATTAATGAAGCCCAGAGGCTCGGATGTGAAACAATGCAGATTTTCACAAGAAGCCCCAGGGTATGGAAAATGGTTCCTCCTTCTTCTGATGAGATATCTGTATTTAAGGAATTGCGTAAAAAAATAAATCTTAATCCTTTGGTAGTACATGCCCCCTATCTTCCCAATCTGGCCACTTTTGTCACAACTCTATATATCAAGTCAAAAAATCTGCTCAGGGATGACCTGATTTTATCGGAAAAACTGGGAGCGGAATATCTGGTTATCCACCCCGGTTCTTACTCTGAAAATGCAAACGCCCGGCAGGGTATATCGAATATTGCAGATGCTATTAACGAGGTATTAGCCGGCACGGATGGAAAAACCATGATATTGCTGGAAAATGTTGCCGGCGGGGGAAGGAGACTGGGAAGCACTTTTCAGGAGCTAAGAGAGATAATCGAATTAGTGAAAAATAAAAAACGCCTGGGTATATGCTTTGATACCGCGCATGCCTTTGCCAGCGGTTATGATTTAAAGACCAGGAAAGGTATTGATGATACTCTAAAAGAGTTTGATAGTGTAATTGGTTTAGGCAAGTTGAAAGTAATTCATTTTAATGATTCTCTTGTCCCGAGATACAGCAAAAAGGACAGGCATGAACATATCGGTAAAGGGCATATCGGATCAGATGGTTTTAAATATTTAATAAAATGCTTGAAAAATAAAGTAGAAGCCGGAATTCTGGAAACCCCCAAAGATTCAGATAATGCTGACTCGGAAAATCTATCAAATCTTTTTAACTGGCGAAATTGACAACCACTTATGAAAATAATAGAATTAGTGGGTATTAAAACCTTAAAAGAAGTAAATTCCCTATGATGATAAAAAATCTGATACTTAACGTAGAAACAGAGTTGCGGCAGTATTTGGATATTGCCGGTGTTATAGTTCTTATTATTGGAAATGATGGAAAAATTAAATATATAAATAAAAAGGGATGCCAGATTCTTGGATATAAGGAAGAAGAGATAATAGGAAAAAACTGGTTTAGTAATTTTATATCAAAGGATGAAGAAAAGAAAATTAAAGAGTTTTTCAAAGAGATAATATCCGGAAGCATAGAGCCTTTTAAATATTTTGAATACTGTGTTTTGACAAAAAGCAAAGAAAAAAGGCTGATAGCATGGCATAATTCTTTTCTAAAGGATAAAAACGGGAAGATCTATGCTACACTGAGTTCCGGCAGCGACATTACAAAACATAAACAAGCTTTGGACGCACTTAGGGAATCGGAAGGGAAATACAGGGCTTTACTGAGAACATCTCCAAATGCCATAGTAGTGATAGATTTGGATGGAATGGTTACTGATGCTTCTCAGCGTTTTTTGAATCTTTTTGGGACAAATAATCTGGGGGATTTTTTGGGTAAAGATGCTTTTGAGGTGCTTGATCCGAAGGATGTAAAGAAAGCGAAGGAAAACCTTAGAAAAACTTTAAAGTTAGGTTTTACGGAAAATCTTGAATATAAATTTATCAGGAAAGACGGAAAAAGTTTTTTGGGTGAGGTTAACGCATCGGTTATAAAAAACATCTACGGAAAACCAAAAGGTGTTTTAGCCACTGTAAGAGATGTTACAAAACAAAAAAGCTATGAAAAAGATTTAAAGGAAGGTTGTGATAAGCTTCAGAAAGCTTTTGATGGTGTCATATTGGCAATGGCGAAAATCATCAGTACAAAAGACCCTTATACTTCAGGGCATCAGCAAAGGGTGGCGAACTTGGCCCGGGACATAGCGGTTAACATGGGGCTTTCGGATGAAGGAATAGCCAGCGTTTATACTGCTTCAATGATACATGACATCGGAAAGATATTCATTCCTTCGGAAATATTAAGTAAACCCTGTAAACTCAATGAAGCAGAGTTTACCATAATAAAAACCCACCCTAAGTTGAGTTACGATATACTTGAGGTAATAGATTTGCCATGGCAGATTGCAGATATCGTGCTTCAACACCATGAGAGGCTGAATGGTTCGGGTTATCCCGCAGGGCTAAGAGATGATGAGATAATGCTGGAGGCAAAAATCCTAAGCGTAGCCGATGTTGTGGAAGCAATTGCGTTTCACAGGCCATACAGATTAGCCCTGGGGATAGAGAAATCAATAGAAGAGATCGAGAATAATAAGGGAATTCTTTATGACCCGGAAGTTGTGAATGTATGTGTAAAAATCATTTCTAAAAAAGGATATAAGTTTGACAAGTAAATCTTTGCAGGTTTAGTTTACCGAAATAACTTGAAATTGAATATCAAATCAATTAAAATATTCTATAAAGCACCGGTTCTTTTTGCTCTTATTTTATATTTATCTGTTTCTTTTGCTGTTGGTTCTAAAAATAACAGAATTGCAGTCACGGAAGTTAAAATAAGACATAATCAGAAAAACGAGCCGTATTTGACAGCTGTTGCCGATATTACTTTTAATAATGCTATCAAGATAAAGAAGATTCAAGCTTATGAAGTAGGCGGCAGATTTTTCCTGAAGCTGCCAGAATATGTCTCCAAAAGCGGAAACGTTTACCCTCAGGTTATTTTGCTTACTAAAGAGTCTAATGAATTGGTAAAAGAAGCCATTAGAGGACAGAGCCCTTCCGCCCCGGGTGAAGCCGGAGAGTTGGAATATAAGATTACGGGAATTAAACTCTACTCTGATTTTTCATCGGACGGCAAAAAAGCGGCGAGTAATTTGAAAGCTTTTGCTAAAGTATCTTTTAATGATTCAATAGAAATTGAAAGCAGGATTCTGGACGGCAGGTTTGGGCTTTGGGTGGCATGGCCTTCAGAGAAATCGGAAAAGGGTGATAAATGGGCTGATAGGGTTTTATTTTTGGACAAAAAATTAAAAGATTCCGTTGAAAAAGAGTTGCTTGAAAGATATAAAGAATATAGCAATACTTCAGGCAAGAAATCTAACTAAAATTCAAGGAATAAATTGGGGTTAAATCTATGCTGAACATATTCGCAAATATCATAGTTCCTATACTCTCTGGCATAATTTTTATTGGCTTGGCCAGGTATGCAATCTATCTTATACCTTTGCGTACTCTGGTTACAGGCGCCAGGACCTACAAAAATGCTGCTTTAGGTTTTTTCTGTTTCGGGCTCTACTTGACAACCCGGCCGGTTCAGATATTGTTAGGCCCGCATCCGATGCCTCTTATAGTAAATAACATAAGAGAGTTTTTTATGATAGGCATTTTTGCCCCGGCTGTATTTGTAGCAATGATGAACTGGGTTTTTGGAATGGAGAAAATAGGCAAAAAATTTACTGCTTTTTGCTTTATCGTTGGGTTGACGCTGTCAATTGTTTTCATGTATACAAATACAATTGCCATAGGGGGGAGTGAAGAGATATTCCGTATCGGCAGTTATGCGGTTTATGATGGTTTATGGTTTAAGAACCCGGATTCGAATTCAAGGGCATTGATGAATATACTTTTTGCCATCAGGTTGCTGGACCCGGTAATTATACTGGCTATAGCAGCAGTTATACTTTTTTGGGCAGCCAAAACATATCCTGAAGATAAAAAGGGATTTTATAATAACATGCCTATTAAATACTTGCTCACAGGTATTGGATGTCTTTCCTATTCCCTTTCCATGCTTTTGGCGGGTTTTCTTTATCTATTCGGGAATATACCCAATCAGTGGTGGATGTATTATCTTGGAGCAATGGGGGCCGGTATTTTTGAAGCAATTTCTTTGTACTTACCTGTTAGTAGAAAAGTCCAGTTATAATGCTTGCTAATTTTATTATAACCTAACTTTATTTGAAATGTTTGGTGGAGTTGTAGTTTTATGGCAAGGACTAAACAAGACAAACTAAAAATCGAAGAAACCGTTGAACTGAAAAAAAGGGTTACAAAAGAAATCCTGCAGACGGTTGTAGTGCCCATTATTTCCGGAATACTGCTGATGATATGGATTTACAGGCTTGTAAATGCGGGAACGGACAAAATTCTGGTCTTTCCTCTCAGCAGTCTTATTCTTTTGGTGCTTTATTTTTTCTCGGAGTTGTTTTACAGCGGAATACTCCTGGGGATCTTAACCCTGATTGGTTTTTTAAACATTGTTTTAAATCCTTCCGATTTGCACCGTTTGATCTTTTTTCTTGAGATATTATGGTTATGGGTTTTTTTCTTTTTACTGGAACGTTACAGGAGAGACTACAATAACGAGCAAAACCGCATAAGGGAGGAAGGCGACATTATGGACACAAAAATGTCCATGATGGACAGTAAGATTGAGGAAGACCAGCGCATATGCGACAACCTGAAACAGCAGATTTCAAATTATCAGCTGCTGGGCGGCATGGTCCAGATTGTAGGATCAACCCTGCACGAAGATAAAATAATTCCCCTGGTCAGCGATTTGGCAAAAAAGATAATAGGCAAGGGTGCATGGAGTGTAAGAAGAGCCACTCAAAACGATGCTATTGTCAAGTTTATAAAAGATAATAATCTTCCTTTACTGGTAAATGATATGAATTCAGATGAAAGGATTTATATCCAAAACCCCAGGTTTAATTCTTTGATTGCAATACCCCTGGAGGTAGATGGCGGGTTTTGGGGTATTTTAAGAGGAGTTGCAGCCGAGTCTTCTGTTTTTAACGAAAGCGATTTAAGGATTTTGTCTATTTTAGGCGGCATCACTTCATTGGCCCTGAACAATGCAAAGCTTTATGACAGAACACAGGAATTAGCCATTACGGACGGATTAACGGGCTTATATGTACACAGCTATTTCAAGGAAAGGATGGTCAGCGAAATCTTAAGGTCAAGGAACCATAACCTTGATTTAAGCGTACTCATACTTGATGTGGACCATTTTAAAAAGTTTAACGACACATACGGGCATGTTGCGGGTGATTCTGTTTTAAGGCAGATAGCGAATATTCTGCGTAATTCCCTGAGAGAAACCGACTTGATCAGCCGTTACGGAGGGGAAGAATTTGCCGTAATTATGCTTCAAACAAGGGTTAATGAAGCTAAAAAGATAGCTGATGTTATTAGGCGGAATATTGAAAAAGAGAAATTTTATCTTCCTGTAGAGAGTTTTCAGCCTATTCAGGTCAGGGTTACCATCAGCATAGGGGTTTCCGGGCTTAATGATAAAATCGAAAATATAGATAATTTGCTTGAGCTTGCAGATAAAGCTTTATATAAGGCAAAAAATAAAGGGCGCAACAGAGTCGAAGTTGATTGATAAGGTTTTTTAATGGTTAATACTTTCAGACCGATAAAACAGAAGATACTTAGCTATGTTAAGGTGGCGTTTTTTTTGTCTCTGTTTTTTGCTTTATATTTTTCAATTCCCGAACAAGAAATAAGACGGCTTTCCATTTATATCCTCGTATTAATAAACATCTATTTTGCTTTTGCACTTCCCGAGGCAGCAATATTTATCAACAGTATCGGATTGATTTTATTGTTTAAAACCCATTCCTTTGAGCATCTGGGAATTATTCTGGGGTTGATTATTATCCTGATAGTTACCGTTATTATACCTTTCTATTTTGCATGGTTTAAAAAATGGGAACTGGGAAATTTCAGGAAGCTGCGTGTGCCCAAGATGAAAAAAATAGATGCGTTACAGAAAAACCTGAATAAAATTGAGGAAAGACGCCAGGAACTGGAGAAGGAAATAGGCAAAATAAACAGGCTTTATGTTCTAGGCAGGGAGCTGGTGGAACATATGAACATAAGCGAGGTTATTGATAATTTGCAGCGTGTACTGCTGAACCGGCCCGGAGTAAAATCAGTATCAATCTTTCAATGGAAGGAAAGCGATTGGGAGCCGCTTTACTTTTCCCGGATTCAGCATAAAGACAAATGGCTCAGCTATATTAGAAGTAACAAGTCGATTTTTATGGGAAAACGGTTCAGCCTGTTGCCTGACCCTCCCTGGATTGCAGATGAGTCTGCGGTATTCTGGCCCGTACAGCTTGAAAAGGAGCTGTTGGCAGGTATTATTTTGACAACTGAAAAAGACTTGGCGTCCAGTTATTTGGAAGAAGGCGAAATTTTCATCCCTCTTATAGCGTTGGGGCTCAGGCGTACAAGCTTGTTTGCAGAGGTTCAGGAGCGCTCCAGAATTGACGGGCTTACAGGATTGTACCTTCGCAGGTATTTTCTTGAGTTGTTTCAGGTTGAAATTCAGCGTGCCAAAAGATACTCATCCGTTTTCTCTGTTTTAATGGTGGACATAGATTTTTTTAAAAAGGTTAATGATACTTACGGGCATCTGGTAGGCGATGAGGTCCTGCGTATCCTGTCTAAAATAATCGTTAAATGCATACCTCCAAGCGCATTAATCGGCCGTTACGGCGGCGAGGAGTTCATAATGCTTTTGCCTTTATCTTCTCCGGGGGAGGCTTTAAAGATAGCAAAGAACTTAAATTCTATAGTTGCAGACCATGATTTTATAGTTAACAATATCTCTATTAAGATAAGTATAAGCTTGGGCATAAGCCACTACCCGCAGGACGGAGTCACGGTAAAAGAGCTGCTTTTTGCCTCTGACCAGGCGCTCTACTGGGTTAAAACCCACGGGAGAAACAGCGTGAAAGAGTTCAGGAAAATATAGCATTTAACTGTTTAGCTTTCATTTTCTTGTATTTTCGGCTTGACTTAATATTTCTAATAAACTATAATTTAACTCTTATTTAGTATGAATTTTTAAACTTGGAGTTTTTAATGGCACGTGTTTTATTAAAAAAAGTAACAAAGAGTTTCGGAGATGTTGAAGCAGTAAAAGATTTTAACCTGGAAATTCAGGATAGAGAGTTCTGTATCCTTGTAGGCCCCAGTGGTTGCGGAAAGACCACAACTCTAAGAATGATAGCAGGATTGGAAGAGATTACATCGGGCGAAGTATCTATAGGTGACCATTTAGTTAATGATTTGCCCCCTAAAGACCGTGATATAGCAATGGTTTTTCAAAATTATGCATTGTATCCCCATATGAATGTATATGATAATATGGCTTTCGGGTTGAAACTCCGGGGTTACAGCAAAAAGGAGATAGACATCCGCGTGCGTGAAGCTGCGGATATCCTTGATATAAAGCACTTATTGGACAGGAAACCCAAGCAGTTAAGCGGAGGACAGCGCCAGCGTGTTGCAGTGGGCAGGGCTATTGTAAGAAAACCAAAGGTTTTTCTTTTTGATGAGCCGTTGTCAAACCTGGATGCAAAACTCAGGGTCCAGATGAGAACGGAGTTGAAAAAGCTGCATGAACGGCTGCAAAGCACGATGATTTATGTAACCCACGACCAGACTGAAGCAATGACAATGGGAGATAAGATCTGCGTCATGAAAGACGGATTAATACAGCAGGTTGACGGCCCGATTAGTCTATATGACAACCCGAATAACAGGTTTGTGGCAGGTTTTATCGGAAGCCCTCCGATGAATTTTATGGAAGTGGAAGTAATCGAAAGAGAAGATTCTATTTTCTTAAACGAGGGCATGTTTGAGTTAAAGCTGCCCGATAACTATAAAAAAGAGATTACTAAATATATAGGACAGAAGATGATTCTAGGCATAAGGCCCGAAGATATGTATGATAAGCTTTTCTATACAATAGGCCCCAAAGACGGCAACACTTTCGGCGCAACCGTTGAGGTTGTAGAGCCCCTGGGAAGTGAGATATACTTACATTTAAATACCGGGAAAAACATTTTCATAGCCAAAGTCGATTCGCATAACCAGGCAAAGCCGAACCAGGTGATTGAATTAGTTATTAATTTGAAAAAGATTCATCTTTTTGAGCAAAAGAATGGCAAGGCCATATTTTAGTAATTTTATTAATTTAATAATTTAAAAGTGAAAAGCAGAAATTTAGTTTTCTGCTTTTTTTGTGACTAAAATCACATCATTAATTCATTGACATTTCGGGATTTTAAAAGTATAATTGTAGTAGAAAAAATAGAAGTATAAACAGACAGGAGGGCTATATGAGGAAAATATTAATAATTTCAGTGTGTTTTATGCTTTTAATGCCGCTTTATGCTGAATTAAAGGTTTCCTATACTGCGGGTAAAGTTGATATAATCCGCGGCGAGGAGCAATTGGAAGGCAAAACCGGCATGGTCTTGGAAAAAGAAGATAAAGTAAAAACCGGGACTGACGGGCGCGCTGTTCTTTTAATGGATGGGAAAAGCAGAATCTGGCTTAAACAAAACAGCGAGATGGAAATAACATCGGTGGGCCAGGAGAACTATTTTGGTTTATTATTCGGTAAAATGCGTGCTAAAGTGAAGAAACTGGCAGGCAGAAAGTTCAGGGTAAAAACGCCGGTTTCCGTGGCTTCCATAAGAGGAACTGATTTTGTGCTTTCTTCTGACGGAGTCCTTGCTGTTTTAACAGGAAATGTAGAGTTCAGCGGTGCGGACATGGACAAGATTATAGAAGTTGTACAGAACCAGATGGCATTTATTGAAGAAAGCGGTCTTTTGACTTCAAGGGAGATGACCCCTGAAGAGCTTGAGGCATTGGTAGATGAATGGATTGAGTTCACTTTTGATAAAGATGATGAAGAAGGAGAAGGGTCCGGCGAGGAAGGCAAAAAGGAAGATGAAGGGCTTTCACAGGAGGAGATTGCAAGTTTAAGACAGGAACTGCTTCAGATTGTCAGCCAGATAAAACAAGATATACAGCAAGCACATGAAAAAGCTGATGAACTTAAAAAGTCCGATATGTCAGCCGGTAGAACTTTAAGGGATGTACACGGTAATCTGGTAAGGGTAGAACAGCATCTTTTAAGAACTGATGATAAAACGCTCCAAATATTGAATTTAACGGAACGCCCCGAAGGTTATCATTATAATGACAGATTGGGCTGGGGCTATAACGGACCCAGCGGTTCAAGGATTGATGTTATGGAAGTCAAAATGGAAATGAACATGGGATTGCCCGAACAGCTTAGTGAGTGGCCCAGCTTTATTTCAGGTAAAGGCGATGACCTTCATCCTGCTACTGTTGAGCTGCGCATAACAAACCAGGAAGATGAGATAAAGAATGTGGGTGTATGGAAACTGGAAGGGGAGTTGAATGAGACAGGGGATGTATTGGACGAAGACGGGCTGGTGTTCAGTTCATATATAAATGGATATAAAGTAGATCCAAACTATGATTCCACTGACAGAGAAGCAGAAGGTTTAACCGGAGTTCTGCTGGATGGAGATGATGCTGACGGAAGCGACAGCGGTGATTTATGGGCATGGGGAAAGAGCCCGCAGATTAAAATATATGATGAGGACAATCCGAGCGACGTGAAATATGTAAGCTTGTGGACTGAAGGTTATACGATAAATAATAGTGGTAATATTTTAAATCTGGATGATTTTGCAAACTCAAATGAGAACCCTTTTACATTAATGAAGAAGGTTGCAGGAGAACAAATAGTATTTTGCCGTTACACACAGGGTGCCAATGCGGGAGAGGATTTCTTTACCCGGGGCAACCTGGATTTAGTTGCAACTCCGGACATAGTTATAGCAGTAGCGCAAAAACTAGCCGGGCAGATAGGCAAATTGACGGAAGGATCCGAGGACTAGGTTGATATTTTCAGGCCAGAATAAACATTTAGGCAATAACCAAATTGTTATAATCTAATGTAACAGTTTGGTTATTTATTTGCAGTTGACAAACTTTTTTTAATATATTACAATAACGGAAATTATTTACATTATGGATAACTTTGTAACAGAGAAGAGAAAAAGAATATCCTTATCAAAAGAAGAAAGAGAAATTTTAATTTCGTTCTTTGTAAAAGCAATAATCCCGATTATAATCATAATCGTCGTAAGTTCTATAGTGCTGTTTTTCGGTTTTCACTTCCTTATAAAGAAAACAGGTTTTTCCAATTACGGATTGAGCCCGGTAAATACAGTGCAGAGTGTTTCAAAGTTCATCTCTACTTACATTATAATAGCTACAACGAACATTCTGCTAATGATAACCTTAAGCATTATAGTCCTGTACCTTGTTTTACATAATACAGTGCTTCCAGTAATGCGTATTACGCGTATCCTCAGGAAACACTTTGACGCACACGAGAGAAGAAAGATTTCAGTAAGAAGCAGCGACAAGCTGTTTATCCCTTTGGTTGACATGGTAAACAGGCTGCTGTCCGATAAACAATGAAAAAAATACTGTTATTCGTTTTTATTTTAGCGTTTTCGTTTATAACCTATACTCCGGTTGTCAGTGCGGATGATTTTGCGGATTCTGCATTAGGAAAAGAGCTGGTTGATATTGGGTTGAAATTTTTAAGTGATCCAGGAGACTTTTTTTTAAACCTTCATATAAACAATGAAGATTTTTCACCCTTACCTAAAGAAAAACGCGGTGCGCTCCGTTTTAATTTCTTACCCACTTTTCTTCCGTTTACATGGGCAAATCTTAACGCAAAAGTAAAAATATTAAATGAACGCGGATATATCCCCCAGATTGACGCTGTCGGTATGTATGGAGATTTATTGGCTTTAAGGGCGGCTAAATCAAGCATGGACGATGTAGAGCCGACTTTTAACGGATATTCAATTGGCGCGGTTATCAGCAAATCAGCAAATGATAAAACAAGGATTTTTGGCGGCTTTAAATATTCGACTGTTAATATGAACGTTAAGTTATCTTCTTCCAGCGCTGTTGATTTTGGTGCGTTTCATCTTGATTCTCTGGATTTTAGGGTTGCTGATGCTTTCTTTTTTACAGGAATTAACCATCAATCTAGAGAGGATAAATATATTGTTGCACAAGTAGGTTATGGTTTTAAATATAAAAAGATAACTTCCAGACTTCTGGTAAGTTATAAGCATTTTGAATATGGTTTGGATATTTTCCCTGAAGGAGTATTTGTATTTCATCCATTTGTGGCTTGGCATTGGTATTTCTAAGAGATGAAGAGATTTGTTAAACATTTATTGCCAATAGTATGCTTTTTATTTTTTGCATCAAACTTCCTTTATGCAAAATTGAAAGTCGCGCCCTATTATTCTATTGATGTTGTTTTAGGTGGCATTATTCCCAATAAGGGCGGTTCGATGTTTGCTTTGGATATTGTGAATGATTTAGGTTTGATTGTGCAACCTCATGATAAACATCAATTCATTGGTTTCTATGAATTGAAATATGATGGCCCAGGTCTTAAACGCCAGGAAGGCGAAGATTTTTCTGATAGATCGATAGATCATATAATTTTTCTCCGTCATCAATATAAATTTAATGACATTTACACTCTAAAAACGCAAGTTGATCATATGAATGAATATACAAGAAGTGGGACCAATGAAGTTTTAGGAACCGGGCTTTACGATTTTAAACGGACAGGTTTTTCACTTATAGGAAGCAGAAAAATTAATTCAAAGTTATCTTGTGATGCCACTTTTGGTTATCACTATGTTAAGTATCCCAATTATTCTGATTTATTAGCAAAGACTCAAGGAGACCCGGAAAGTTCCATAGGTAAACAAGATAACAAGGCTTATCAAATAGGAGCATCAGTGAAATATGGGAAGAGTAAGGCTTCTTTGGATTACAATATAATAGCTTATAAAACACAAAAGGTACTAGTTGAAATTGCCCAACCAGATGGTTCTTTTAATAGTAGTGATTTAAAGAAGGATACAATGCTTTCTTTTGCTGTTTCTCATCAGAGAAGGATTTTGCAAATGATTGATATACTTCCTTCTTTAACTATTAAGTTTAACAATTCAAATCAAAACTATCATCATTATACTAATCCAACCGAACCGCCGGTTGCATTTATCAAAGATTATGAAGATTATAGGCAAACTATATTATCATTGCCAACCTCATTTCTGTTGGCAGATAAATGGGAGTCATTTTTTAATATAGAGTTTGACTGGAGGAACTATTCAAAACGTCCACCCCTCGATAATACTAATAATTTTGTTTCAGGTAAACAATATAATCATCTTATTACTTGGAGTACTGGAATAACATTAAAACCGAATGCTATAACCAGGACAACTTTTTACTATTCATACCAAACACAAACCTCAAATGTTAAATTTGAAAAGTATCTTCCCTATAATTTCGATGTTCATTTTATAGGTATAAATTTTAACTATACATACTAATCTTTAATCGTTTTATCCCCCATATTAACTAGACATTAATTTCAATATTTGCCTTGATTTTTTAGTAAATATCATATATAATAAGGTGCAAATATTACATTTTTATAAAAAGGAATGAAAAATGAGTCCAAAAGGCAGTGTCAGAAGGAAAACTGTTAAAGAAATTCTTCAGGACAACAAACTACTTAATGAAGAACAGCTTCAAAAAGCCCTGGAAGAGTCCAAGAAGACAAACGAGCCTTTGCAATCCACAGTTGTAAGACTGAAATTCATAAGCAGGGTGGATTTGCTGCGCACTCTTTCCCAGGAATGGAACGTCAAAGCTGTGAATTTGGACGAAATAGAGATCGACCCGGAAACGGTTAAAGTGATACCCGAAGCAGCTGCAAGAAGGCACAGGGCAGTCCCTTTTGTTAAGGAGGAGAACGTTCTTTTTGTAGCGATGGCGGATCCCCGCGATTTTTTTGTTATAGAAGACATCCAGTTAAGGACTAATTTTGAGGTCCAGCCGTATCTTGCGCTTCCCGAAGATATCAGCAAAGTACTGGATAAAGCTTATGGAATTGGCTCAGACGTAAAACTGGATAAAATAATCGGTGATTTAAAAGAAGGGGAGGACGTCAGCCTAGAGAAGGTTGAGGAAAAAGCCGATGTGACGGAGATTGATGCGTCCGCGCCAGAAGTTGAGAAACTGGTAAATGCAATCATAATAGGCGCATTGCAGCAAAAAGCCTCTGATATCCATATAGAACCTTTTGAGAATAAATTTATTTGCCGCTACAGGATAGACGGGTCCTTGATGGAAGCCCCTTTCCAGATACCCTACAGTTTTAGGAATGCATTAATTGCAAAATTGAAAATAATGACTGAACAAATGGACATAACCGAGCGCCGCCGCCCGCAGGACGGTCGTATTCAGGTGATGGCAAAAGGTAACCCGGTTGAGTTCCGTGTGAATATCGTCCCTACGGTTTTTGGGGAATCATGTGTTATGCGTGTTTTAGACCGTGCTTCAGTGCGTGTTGATGTGGAAAAACTCGGGTTTTTAAGCGATACTATGGAAAAACTGAAAGTAAGCGTTGTTAAACCGTACGGTTTGGTGCTTGTATGCGGTCCGACAGGTTCAGGAAAATCAACCACTTTGTATGCAGTCCTAAATTCAATAAATGACCCGGACACAAAGGTTTTAACTGCTGAAAACCCTGTTGAATATAACCTCCCAGGAATTGTTCAGGTTAATGTTATTCAGGAAATTGGTTTTGATTTTGCATCAGCTCTGCGCGCTTTTCTTCGACAGGATCCTGATATAATCATGGTTGGTGAAATTCGTGACAAGGAAACCGCCCAGATAGCAATGGAAGCAGCTATGACAGGGCATTTGGTGTTTTCAACAATTCATACAAATGATGCCCCCAGCGCGGTAGCGCGTTTGCACGAAATGGGAGTGCCCAGCTTTTTGATTTCTTCATCAATTGAATGCGTGCTGGCGCAAAGGCTTCTGCGCAGGGTCTGCGGTGAATGCAAGCAAAAAATACAGATGACAGAGGCCTATCAAAAGATATTCCAGCAATATAATATAGATACTTCGAATGCTACTTTATATAAAGGTCGCGGATGTGATGTGTGCAGGGGAACAGGCTACAAGGGAAGAGTGGGAATCCATGAGCTTTTGGTAATGACTGATCAAATGA
Source organism: Endomicrobiales bacterium (assembly GCA_016929635.1). Classification (GTDB taxonomy): domain Bacteria; phylum Elusimicrobiota; class Endomicrobiia; order Endomicrobiales; family JAFGIL01; genus JAFGIL01. The sequence continues at coordinate 59,317 of JAFGIL010000056.1, read as the reverse complement.
GAGCCCTTCTTTTAAAAGAGATTGCAGCAGGTCCTGTCAGAGAGTTGGCCAGGAAAGAAGGGATGCGCACACTCCTGGAGGACGGTTTGATTAAAGCTACAATGGGCTTAACTACCGTTGAGGAAGTTCTGGCAACGGCACAATAGTGAAAAATTGTTAATGGGGAATTTATGGATATAAGCAAATGCGGGCCGGCCGCACTTAAAGAAATTTTCGAGATAGCAAGAAACATATCTTCCATTCTGGATGTGGATGCACTGCTGAAACGCATTGATGCGGTAGCTGAAGAGCTGCTGGATTCAGAGGCATCTTCCATAATGCTTCTGGATGATGATAAACAGCATCTATCGTTTAAAGTTGCAAGCGGTGAAAAGGGCGGGATAATCCAGAAGATGAAGGTAAAAGTCGGGCAGGGTATAGCGGGCTCTGTTGCCCAGGATAAAAAGCCGCTGATAGTAAACGATACTTCAAAAGATGCGCGTTTTACGGGCAAGATGGACCAGAGCTCAGGCTTTGTCACAAAGTCCATAATTTGCGTGCCAATGTTTGTAGAAAATGAGTTAATAGGGGTTATGGAAGTTTTAAATAAACGCAAAGGGGCAGATTTTACCAAGGAGGATTTGGATATATTGGAAAGCCTGGCTTCCCTGGCTGCAGTAAGCATAAATAATGCCCGCAGCTCTGAAGACCAGCGGAATTTCTTTGTTAACGTAATAGAAGTTTTAATATCAGCCATTGAAGTAAGAGACCACAGGATGCTTGGCCATTGCTGGAGAGTTGCCCAACTGGCTACTTCATTAGGCAGAAGGATGGGGATGGAAGGCCAGGAATATAAAAATCTTTACTATGGTTCGCTGCTTCACGATATTGGATTGCTGGGAGTCAGAGCAAATGTTACCCTGGAGCAGGGTGTTGTGATAATCAAGGACAAAGGTGAGCCCGAGGCAACACATCCTAAAATCGGCTCGGAAATGATAAGGGACATTAATCTGTTAAAAGGGGCAGCTCCGATTATCCGTCATCATCACGAGAATTTTGACGGAACCGGTTTTCCCGACGGATTAGCAGGAGAAAAAATCCCCCTGGGCGCCAGAATAGTGGGTTTAGCTGAAGTTATAGATGAGATGAAAATAGGCGGAATACCCGACGACCGCATTAATCAAATGCTGAAGCTGGGCATGGAGACAAGATACGACCCTAAAATAGTGGACTTATACTTAAAAGAATTTACTGAAACAGTAGTATAAATATAATCGAAAATCCGAAGTTCGAATTTCGAAATCCGGAACAAATATCTGGCTCAGCTATGCTTTTGATGGTTTTTATTTGTTTCGAATTTCAGGATTTCGAGTTTCGGATTTAAGTTTTAATTGGCAAAGTTATTTAAAAATACAAAAGCGGATATTTTTATTCCGCAGACAGAGTGGATAAAATGAATGTAAAAAAACTTCTAAAAGCCGCACAAAAACCGTCTAAAATAGCAAAGAAGCTTCACGATTTCTACAGGGGAAAAATCGAAGTATTGCCGAAATGCAGGATAAAAGACCTTAACGATTTTTCGGTTTGGTATACCCCGGGAGTAGCTTCACCGTGCAGGCAGATCCAGAAAGAGCCTAAGTTCGTCTACGATTATACGAACAAATGGAACAGCGTTGCAGTAATTACCGACGGTTCCAGGATTCTGGGACTGGGCGATATAGGGCCTGAGGCCGGGCTTCCTGTTATGGAAGGCAAGGCTTTGATTTTCAAATATCTCGGAGGCGTTGACGCATACCCGATTTGCCTCGGCACAAAAGACAAAGATAAATTTATTTCAACGGTTAAGCTGCTCCAGCCTTCATTCGGAGGGATAAACCTGGAAGACATAGAACAGCCAAAATGTTTTCCGATTCTTACGCAGTTAAGGCAGGAATGCAGGATTCCTGTATGGCATGATGACCAGCAGGGAACAGCTTTGGTAACCCTGGCAGGATTAATTAATGCCCTTAAAGTGGTTGGGAAAAAAATATCTAGAGTAAAAATCGTTCTTGTAGGTGCAGGAGCAGCAAATATCTGCATCGCACGGCTTCTTATGCTTTACGGAGCAACTCCCGGAAGAATTATTATGCTTGATTCAAAGGGAACTTTGCATAAGGGCAGGAAGGAACTTAAAGCTTCCTATAAAGAGAAATGGGAGATGTGTACAAGGACCAACAGGGAGAACCTTGTGGGATGGATCCCTGAAGCGCTGGAAAACGCGGATGTTCTAATTGCTCTTTCAAAATCAGGGCCGGGTGTAATCAGAAAAGAGTGGATAAGTAAAATGGCTAAAAAATCAATCGTTTTTGCATGCGCAAATCCCGTGCCTGAGATTTGGCCTTGGGAAGCCAAGGAAGCAGGGGCTGCTGTTGTGGCAACAGGAAGGAGTGATTTTTCAAACCAGGTCAACAATTCTCTGGGATTTCCCGGAGTATTCCGCGGCACGCTTGATGTCAGAGCTTATACTATTACCGATGAAATGTGCATTGAAGCGGCTAATGAATTATCGAAGTGTATCAAGGAAAGCAATTTAAGCCCTAAAAGAATTTTACCTACCATGGATGACTGGGAAGTATATCCGAGGGTTGCAGCTGCGGTAGGCTCCAAAGCAGTAAAGCAAAAGATAGCGCGTAAGAAAATGAGCAAAAATAAAATATATCAGACCGCCAAAGAGATAATATTCAGAAGCCGGGCCATTACGAAAACCATGATGAAAAAGGGATTTATCAAAAGTTCGAAAATACATTTATAGTTTAACTATGCGTCAGATAAAAACAGATAAAATATCAGAAACAATATCACGCCTCTGCAGGCAATCCAACTATTTTCTTCCTGAAGACGTATGGCGCGCGCTAAAAGAGTCCTACAAAAAAGAAAGCAACGAAAATGCGAGATGGACGCTTGGCCAGATTTTGGAGAATGCCACTTTGGCCGGCCAGAAAGAGATAGCTCTTTGCCAGGATACAGGGAACCTCGAGGTCTTCGTCAAAATCGGGCAGGAAGTGCAGGTAGTAGGCGGAAATTTAAAGGATGCCATTAATAATGGAGTTTCAAACGGATATAAGGAAGGAAACCTGCGCAAATCCATTGTAGCTGACCCTTTATTTGATAGAAAAAATACCGGAGATAACACCCCGGCCCAGATATACTATGAAATGGTTTCCGGAGATAAGCTGGAGATAACGGTTCTTCCTAAAGGTGCCGGCAGCGAAAACTCCAGTGCTTTGAAAATGCTTATACCTTCGGACGGCTGGCAGGGTATCAAAAATTTTATTTTGGATACTGTTAAAGAAAAAGCTGGCAGCTCGTGTGCGCCTCTTATTGTAGGTGTAGGTATAGGGGGAACTTTCTCGTCGGTAAGTATGCTGGCAAAGAAAGCCCTTTTAAGGGAAGTAGGAGTGAATTCAGGCAACCCCTACTATGCAGAGCGGGAAAAAGAGCTTCTGGAAGCAATTAACAAAACCGGGATTGGGCCCATGGGCACCGGGGGCAAGACAACAGCACTGGCTGCAAATATAGAAACAGCCCCGTGCCATATCGGCTCGCTTCCCGTAGCGGTAAGCATGCAGTGCCATTCATGCAGGAGACTGACTGAAACTATATAGTTAAATGAACATAACAACAGAACAATTAATTACCCAGATACCAAAGCTTAAAGCAGGCGATAAAGTCGAGTTAAGCGGCACGATTTACACCGCAAGGGACGCTGCCCATAAAAGGCTGGTTGAGATGATTAATAAAGGCAAAACCTTGCCTTTTGATTTAGAGAATTCTATAATATATTATTGCGGGCCTTGCCCTGCCAAGCCCGGAAAAGCAATAGGTTCCTGCGGGCCGACGACTTCGAGCAGGATGGATGCTTATACCCCTTTGTTGTTATCAAAAGGAGTTAAGGCAACAATCGGCAAAGGGCCTCGTTCTAAGGAAGTTATTAAGTCTTTACAGACAAATCATGCTGTTTATCTGGTGGCAACGGGGGGCATAGGGGCACTTCTTTCGACGAAAGTAAAGAAATCAGAGATTATTGCTTTCAAGGATCTGGGGACTGAGGCTATATATCGTTTTGAAGTGGTTGACTTTCCAGTAATCGTAGCAGTCGATTCTAAGGGGAAAGAAATTTTTATCAGATAAAATTTGTACTTTAATATGTTACTTGCAATAGATATTGGCAATACAAACATAACTTTAGGGATTTTCCGGTTTGATTCCGGAAAACCTGTGCGCCGGCCTGTCAGTGTATGGAGGCTTGGCACGGACCAGTCACGAACCTCTGACGAATACGGGACAAAGATACTTGATTTGTTTCATTATGCATTACTGGAGGCAAATGAGGTAAAAGCAGTTGCTATCGCAAGCGTTGTTCCAAAGTTTGATTCGGTTTTTGAAGAGCTGAGCATAAAATATTTCAAGAAAAACCCTTTTTTCATAACCGGAGCAGGGAAAATTCCTCTTAAGATATTGTATGATAACCCCGGCGAGGTGGGGGCGGACAGGATCGCAAATGCGGTCGCTGCATATGACCTTTATAAAAGCCCTGTAGTTGTCATTGATTTCGGTACGGCAACTACGTTTGACTGCATTAGTAAAAGACAGGAGTATCTTGGCGGCGTTATAGTACCAGGGCCTGTAATTGCCCAGGAATCGCTGGCAAGACGCACTGCAAAGCTTCCAAAAGTGGATATATTAAGGCCGAAAAAAGCTATAGGTAAATCGACTGTTACTAGCATACAATCAGGGCTCTTTTATGGTTATTTAGGCTTAATAAAAGAGGTTTTAAAGAGAGTTTCTGTAGAGATCCCGGGGCGCCCGAGAGTCATAGCTACTGGCGGCCTGGCAGAGCTTTATACCAGAAATATAAAGGAGGTGAAAGCAGTAATTCCAGAGCTGACACTGGAAGGAATACGTATTATTTGGGAAAAGAATCGTGAAGTTTAGCTGTTAGTAATGTGAATAACTTTGTGGATAGAATTTTATGCTAAAATAGGCAGGTTTTGAACAATAGTTAAAAAACAGGTTTAATTATAATTAAAAAGTCATTGATAAATCAACATAAATAAGGAGGAGAATTATGAGAGCAATTGTAAGGAAAATGTTACTGTCAGCAATCTGCTTGACAGTTGGAGTAAATCTGGTTTTTGCAGGCAACCCGTTTGATGAATTTCAAAGCCAGCTGGCAGGCCAGGTCAAGGCAATAGCTGAAGAACGCCTGGATGAATTTGCCAAGGACTTAGGGGCATTATTGGGAGGGGGCTGTTTTCATCAGGGTAAGGCCCTGGGAATCCCGGGTTTTGATGTTGGTATCCATATACCGGCTGTGAAAGTGAATGATGATAATATAATAATCAAACAAGCTGACTTTGATACGGTTTTACTGCCGATTTTACAGGCCGAGCTGGGGCTTCCCGCAAAGATTGATTTGATAGCCAGGTTCACATCGTACAACGATTCTACAATGATTGGCGCAGGAGTGAGGTATGGTATTTTTAAGAGTGCAATACCGGGGCTTCCTTGTCTTTCCGTTCAGGCAGTTTACAACCAATTGGACGTCAGTGCGGGGGTAAATAAATTCAAGGCAACAACATTGAGCGCATCAGGAGTAGTGTCGTTTAATTTGCCTGTTATAACTCCTTACGCGGGTATTGGTATGGATTCCACCAAGATAAATCCTGATTCCACAATCATTTCAGATGCAGAGGGAAGTGCGACAGGATTCAGGGTTGAAGCGGGTGTGAATGTAAGCCTGGTTCCTTTAACTTATATTCAACTCGGGGGATCCATGGCTAACGGAAATATAGGTTACACAGCAGGATTAGGATTGAAGTTCTAATCTGAAATAATATAATTTTTAGGTTTTAAAAAATTAGCACTTGTAAATAACGAGTGCTAATTTTTTTATTGCATTAACGAACTGGATTTTAGTTTTCCGACGACAGAATCGGGCTAAAAAAAATTTATTATGGGTATTGACAAATTTAATTTGTTTATGTATAATTAGCACTTGCAAATAGTGAGTGCTAGTATAAAAAACAAAAAACTTAGGAGGTGATTTTTCTATGAAAATCAAGCCATTAGGAGACAGGGTGGTTGTTAAAGCCCTGGAACAGAAGGAAGTTAAGAAAGGCGGCATTATCATTCCGGATACTGCCAAAGAAAAGCCGCAGGAAGGGGAAGTTGTTGCGGTTGGAAAAGGAAAAGTGAACGATGACGGCAAGGTTATTCCTTTGGACGTGAAGGTAGGGGATAAGATCCTTTACGGGAAGTACTCAGGAACTGAGGTAAAAATTGACGATAAGGAATACCTCATTATGAATCAGGATGACATACTTGGAATTATCGAATAAAATTTTAGGAGGTGAGTTTATATGGCAAAGCAGATAGCATATACTGATGAAGCTCAGAGATTGATAAAGAATGGAATAGATAAACTGGCAAACGCAGTTAAGGTCACATTGGGCCCGAAGGGCCGGTATGTGGTTTTAGATAAAAAGTTCGGTTCTCCTACGGTCACGAACGACGGAGTAACCATTGCAAAAGAAATAGAGCTGGAAGACCCTTATGAAAACATGGGCGCCCAGCTGGTAAAAGAGGTTGCATCAAAAACAAACGATGTGGCCGGAGACGGAACAACAACAGCTTCTATTCTGGCACAGGCGATGCTTAACGAAGGATTAAGGAACATTACTGCAGGTGCTAATCCCATACACATCAAAAGGGGTATTGATAAAGCTGTTAATCTTGTGATTGAAGAGATAAAAAAGAACGCAAAGCAGGTAAAGACAAAGGAAGAGATCGCACAGATTGCCTCTATCTCAGCTAACGATAAAGAGATAGGCAACCTGATAGCTGATGTTATGGATAAGGTGGGAAAAGACGGAGTTGTTACGGTTGAGGAAGGCAAGTCTGCTGAAACAACAAAAGACCTTGTTGAAGGAATGCAGTTTGACCGCGGATACATCTCTCCTTATTTTGTAACAGATGCCGAGAGAATGGAAGCAGTTATTGACGATCCTTATATAATAATTACGGATAAGAAACTCTCCTCAATGCAGGAGATTCTTCCGTTGCTTGAAAAGATTGTCCAGACCGGAAAGCAGTTTGTCCTTGTAGGAGAGGATGTTGAAGGGGAAGCTTTGGCAACCCTTGTAGTAAACAAACTCAGAGGAACGCTGAAGGTTGCCGCAACAAAGGCTCCGGGATTCGGAGACAGGCGCAAAGAGATGCTTCAGGATATAGCAATTCTAACCGGCGGTATGGTTATTTCGGAAGAAACCGGAATGAAGCTTGATAAAGCTGATCTTACTATGCTTGGACAGGCAAAACGCGTGGTAATGGACAAGGAAAATACAACCATAGTTTCAGGTGCAGGAGACAAAAAAGATATTGATAAGCGTATCGCCCAGATCCGCAAGCAGATAGAAGAGACAAAGTCAGACTATGACAAAGAAAAACTTCAGGAAAGGCTTGCAAAGCTTGTAGGTGGAGTAGCTGTTATAAACGTCGGAGCTGCAACCGAGACCGAGATGAAAGCAAAGAAGTTCAAGGTTGAGGATGCAATGCATGCAACTCGCGCGGGAGTTGAGGAAGGAATTGTTGCCGGCGGCGGCGTGGCCCTTCTTCGCGCCCAGATAGCAGTTGAGAAGCTTAAAGGTGCTGACCAAGATGAGCAGGTAGGTATAAATATAGTCAGAAAAACACTGGAAGCTCCTATCAGGCAGATTGCAGACAACGCCGGCGTTGAAGGTTCCATAATTGTCCAGAATGTTAAAAAGAGCAAGTCTTCAAGTTATGGATTTAACGCTGAATCAGGGCAGTATGAGGAAGATATGATAAAAGCAGGAATAGTTGATCCTGTTAAAGTGACCCGCTCTGCACTGCAGAACGCGGCATCGATTTCCGGATTACTACTTACAACCGAGGTTTTGATTACTGATGTGCCGGAGAAAAAAGATGGAATGCCGCCAATGCCACCCATGGGTGGAGGCGGAATGCCCGGAATGATGTAATTCCGGCTGTTTAGATATACAAAGCCCTTATCCTGTAAAACAGGATAAGGGCTTTATTTTTATATAAAAATATGATATAATCAAGAATTATCCTAAAATGGGGGGGTATATATTTTGGCCTAAGCCTGAATAACAAAATTATTTGTTATATCAAGCAATATTTGATGATAAAAGATAATATTGATTTAATTAAAAATAAAATTGCTGATGCATGCAGGCGCAGTAATCGTAATCCGGGTGATATCTCAGTCATTGCAGTGACCAAGACGGTGCCTGTTGAGAGGGTTAAAGAAGCAATCCAGTCCGGTATAGATGAAATAGGCGAGAATAAAGTGCAGGAAGCACAAAGTAAGATAGGCGATTTGCCGGCCGCGGTTAAGAAGCATTTTATAGGGCATTTGCAGACTAATAAAGCCAAAAAAGCGGTCGAGTTGTTTGATGTGATTCAGTCCGTTGACAGCTTGAGATTGGCGCAGGAAATAAATAAATCTGCGGCAAAAATAAATAAAATCCAGGATTGTCTGCTTGAAATAAAAGTATCGGAAGAAGAAACCAAGTTTGGTTTATCAGAGGAAGAGGCGGTAAGTTTTTTAAGTAAAATTGAGGATTTAAAGAATTTAAGAGTGCTGGGTATTATGGCTATGGCGCCATATTTTGATGATAAAGAGAGCTACAGGCCGTATTTTAAGAAAGCAAAAGAGATTTTTAACAAGATCCGCGAAAATAGCAAGGCTGCTGATTTTAACATTCTTTCAATGGGGATGTCTAACGATTTTGAGGTAGCAATAGAAGAAGGCTCGAACATGGTCAGAATCGGTACTGCTATTTTCGGGGCACGAAATTATCAATGAGAGTAAAATGAAAATAAAGAAAAAAATAGCTTTTCTCGGCGCAGGGAATATGGCAGAGGCTTTGATTCGGGGTTTGGTTGAAAGCGGATTGGTTTCAAAAAGAGATATTTATGCAAGTGATGTACGTGAAAAAAGATTAAAGTACATAAAAAGCAAATATAAAGTTAATATCTCCGGAAGTAACAAAGAAACGGTTAAAAAGTGTAGTATTATTTTTATCTGCGTCAAGCCGCAGAATATGAAAGAATTGCTGGATGAAATAAGTTCATTGATTAATGCTTCCCAGCTAGTAATTTCAATAGCAGCGGGAGTTAGTGCCGGAAAAATTGAAAAATACCTGGCGAAAGGCACTCCTGTTATAAGAAGCATGCCGAATACGCCTGCTTTATTGGGTTTGGGCGCAATTGCCATATCAAAGGGAAGATGGGCAAGTAAGAGATACATGAATCTGGCATCTAATCTGTTCAAAACCGTGGGATTGGTTGTTGAGCTGCCGGAGAACAAGATAAATGCTGTTACAGCTCTCTCCGGCTCGGGACCGGCATACGTTTTCTATTTGTCTGAAGCTATGGAGAAAGCAGGAGAAAAGATAGGGCTGTCAAAGGAAGTCTCTAAGAGTCTTACATACCAGACTATTTTGGGTTCAGGTAAAATGCTTAATAGCTTGTCCGTTTCTTCTTCTGAATTAAGGAAGAGAGTTACGTCCCCCGGAGGAACAACAGAGGCAGCAATAAAACACTTGGAAAAAAATAAATTCTTAAATATATTCATAAAAGCAGTACAGGAAGCCCGCAACAGGGCATTTAAACTGAGCGATTGATTACTCAATATTGGGAGGGGTAGAAAAAATGATCATTAAAGTAAGAGTAATTCCGAATTCAAGCAGGAATGACGTAGTCGGCAGGATTGGTTCTATCCTGCGTGTTAAAATATCAGCTCCGGCTGTTGAGGGCAAAGCTAATGAAGAACTCTGCTGTTTTTTAGCTGAATTTTTCGACGTTAAGCGCAGAATGGTTTTTTTGCGCAAAGGGGAAAGGGGCAGGGAAAAAACAATCGAAATCTGCGGCAGGTCCGAGGAAGAACTGGAAGAAGTTTTAGAAACAGTGCCTTAAACCCCTGTAAGTATCGAAAATTCAAGAATTTGAACTTTGAAATTTCTGTATGATCAAGACTTTATATTGGAACCAGAATAATTTGTATATATTGGACCAGCGTCTGTTGCCCCTTAAAACAAAGTACATTCTTTGTAATAATCATACCAAAGTTGCAAAAACAATAAAAGATATGGCTATTAGAGGAGCGCCTGCAATCGGGGTCGCGGCTGCTTTTGGCGTATATATAGCTTCATGCGAAAAGAGTTTTAACAGTGTTAAAGAATTAAAAAGGCATCTGGAAAAAGCAATAAATCTTCTGGGCTCGACGCGCCCGACAGCTGTTAATCTTTTCTGGGCTTTGGACAGGATGCAGAGTTTAATTAGAGGTTCTTACAAATCTGTAGATGAGCTTCGTGCCAGGTTAAAAAAAGAGGTTTTTGATATCTTTGAAAACGACGTTCAAGTTAATAAGAAAATTGGAGCCAACGGCGCCAGGCTTATAAGAAAGAATTCCAGGATTCTTACACATTGCAATGCGGGAGCCCTTGCGACTGCCGGTTACGGTACGGCTTTGGGGATTATTCGTTCGGCGTTTGAAAAAAGAAAAGTCAAAATGGTATTTGTAGATGAAACCCGGCCCTACCTGCAGGGAGCACGCCTGACAACATGGGAGCTGAAGCAGGAAGGAATACCTTTTGTTCTTATAACCGATAATATGGCAGGGCATTTCATGCAGATGGGCGCGATAGACGCAATTATAGTGGGCGCTGATAGGATAGCCAGCAATGGAGACGTGGCTAACAAAATAGGGACGTATTCTTTAGCGGTACTTGCAAAGCATCATAAAATTCCTTTTTACGTTGCTGCCCCGACATCTTCCATAGATTTTTCTATATCCTGCGGCTCCAGGATCGAAATCGAGGAGCGTTCGACAGAAGAGGTTGTTAATATTAACAGAAACAGAATTGCGCCTATAGGGACTGTAGCACGCCATCCGGCTTTTGATGTAACACCAAATAAATACATAACGGCAATAATAACAGAAAAGGGTGTATTTAAACCCAGGAATTTAACTTTAAGTTAGGTGGTGATTAAACTAATATGCAGTTTAGAACAAAATTTATCATTGACAAAAAGTTTCAGTATTCATTTTTCTTAAGGAACCTGACATTGCTGTTTTTTACATTTTTTCTGATATTTATAACTATTTTTGTCTGGAAAGTGTATGAAGTGAAACAGGGATTTTTATTAAAACCTCCGACTGCCAGTGAGATGGAAGCATGGGCGGAGGAAAATAAAATCGACATAACAAGCCCTGAATACTTAAGGCAGTATATGTTAAAGGCAAAAGTATACACGTATTTCCAGTTGCTCTGGAAGCCGCTTCTGGCAATTCTTCTGCTGAACGTATTGATTCTTTTTATTGCCAATATTTACTATTCACACAGGATTGTCGGCCCTATTTTCAGGTTAAAAAGAATGCTGGAGAGAAAAACAAAAGGGGAAGAAGTAAATCCCATATTTTTCAGGAAAAACGATAATTTCCACGACCTGGCAGAGTTGATAAACAAGATACTCTTCCCGGATAAATTTAAATAAGAGAGACTATGGATTATTCAAAAACCGTAAATTTACCAAAAACCGATTTTCCCATGAAAGCGGGCCTGTCAAAGCGCGAGCCGGAAAAAATAGAGAAATGGGAAACACTCGATATTTACAGGAAGATGCGCCAGAAGAGCAAAGGCAAAAAAAAATTTCTTCTGCATGACGGGCCGCCTTATGCAAACGGCCGTCTACATCTGGGAACCGCGTTAAATAAAATCCTTAAGGATATAATCGTGAAATTCAAGGTTATGGCCGGCTATGACTCGCCGTATACCCCGGGATGGGACTGCCACGGCCTTCCCATAGAACAGGCTTTAATGAAGGAGATGAAGGCTGACAAACACAAGGTGAATCTTGTGGATTTCAGAAAAAAGGCAGCGGAGTTTGCAAATAAATTCATTGATATTCAGCGAAATGAGTTTAAGCGTCTGGGTGTATTCGGGGACTGGTATAATCCTTACCTCACGATGAACCCTAAATATGAGGGTGTCATAGTAAAAGTATTCGGCGATTTAGTCAAGAAAGGATATATCTATCGCCAGAAAAAACCGGTTTATTGGTGCCCAACATGTGAAACAGCTCTGGCAGACGCTGAAGTTGAGTATGCAGACCATATTTCACACTCCGTTTTTGTTAAATTTCAGATAAAAGAGATCCCTGACGCTTTAAAAGGGAAGGTGGAAGAGAAGGCATCTGTTCTTATATGGACTACTACCCCCTGGACATTGCCTGCAAACGTTGCACTGGCTTTTCAATCAGAAGCTGATTATGTAAACGTCAAAATAGAGCTGCCGGAGAACAAAACAGAGAATCTGATAATGGCAAAAAGGCTTCTTCCTGTTGTTGCTGAAAGCCTCAAGTCAAAGGAATATAAGATTTTTAATGAGTTTATGGGCACTGATTTAGAAGGAATCAGGTGCCAGAATCCTTTGGTTGATCGCCAGTCAGTGGGGGTGCTCGGGGATTTTGTCAGCCTGGATGACGGTACAGGTGTTGTGCATATAGCGCCGGGACACGGGCAGGAAGACTATCAGGTTGGCTTGAAATACAGCCTTCCTATTATCTCGCCTGTTGACGACAAGGGAGTTTTCACGGATGAGGCAGGAGAGTTTAAGGGGCATAAGGTATTTGCTGCGAATCATCTTATAATAGAAAAACTGAAATCCTCAGGAGCGCTTCTTTTTGAAGAAAAACTCACTCATTCATATCCGCATTGCTGGAGATGCAAGAGAGCTATTATATTCCGCGCAACTGAGCAGTGGTTTTTGAGCGTTGAACATAATGAACTTCGAAATAGAATGAAAGAAACCATTGATAAAGTAAAATGGGTGCCGTCATACGGCAGGAACCGTATTATAGGAATGGTTGAATCCAGGCCTGACTGGTGTTTAAGCAGGCAGAGATTGTGGGGAGTTCCGATTCCTGTTGTATATTGCAAAGCGTGCAATCAGCCTATTTTAGACGATGACGTTATAAACAGGGTCGTAGATTTATTCAGCCAGCATGGTTCCGACATATGGTTTGAGAAGTCCATAGAAGAGATACTTGAGGGAGTGGTTGTGAGGTGTCCTAAATGCGGCTCAACTGAGTTCAAAAAGGAACAGGATATTCTGGATGTGTGGTTCGACTCCGGCGTCTCCCATGAGGCAGTTCTGGCAAGCGGAAACTTCGAAGGTTTGGAGTGGCCGTGCGATATGTATCTTGAAGGGAGCGACCAGCACAGGGGTTGGTTTCAGACGTCTTTGATACCTGCGGTTGCCTTAAGGGAGAAAGCTCCTTATAAAGAAGTTTTAACGCACGGATTTGTTGTTGACGGCGAAGGCAAGAAGATGTCTAAATCCCTGGGCAACGTGATATATCCGCAGGAAGTAATAGATAAATACGGTGCCGATATTTTAAGGTTATGGGTTGCTACAAGCGATTACCGCGAGGATATAAGGATTTCTCAGGAGATTCTCAAGGGTCTCACGGATACTTACAGAAAAATCAGGAACACGCTCCGGTTTTTGTTAGGGAATATCTGGGATTTTTCAATAGATAAAGACAAGGTTGCTTACAAAGACATGAGGGAGATTGACAGGTTTGCACTTTATAAATTGCAGGAAGTTATCAAGCAGGTTAATAATGCCTATGATTCCTATGAGTTTCATAAAGCAGCAGTGTCCATTAATCAGTTTTGTACTGTGTTTTTAAGCGGGTTTTACCTGGACGTGCTGAAAGATACGCTTTATTGCGACGGCCAGAACTGGAAATCAAGAAAAAGCGCGCAAACCGTTCTTTTTGAGATATGTTCCGCTTTAGCACGGCTTCTTGCCCCGATACTTTCCTTTACTTCCGAAGAAGTATGGCAGGAGCTGGGCAAGATAGACAAAAACTGCGAGGAATCAGTTTTCCTGGCTTCGCGTCCGGAAATCAATGAAAAATATGTTTTTTCCAAAGAATTAGATGATAAATGGAAAAAACTTTCGAAAACCAGGGATTCAGTGCTTATAAAATTTGAGGAATTAAGGAAGGACAAAATAATCGGCTCGAATATGGAAGGAAAGCTGGAAATTCTATATTCACAAAACGATAAGTTCCTTGCCGATGAGAAAGAGCTGACGCAGTCAGTGATGGGGAACTGGGATATTGAATTAAAGGAATGTGCCGATAAGTCCTCGGAAACCGCAGTAAATCAGCAAGGTAAATCGAAGTTTAATAAATGCGAACGCTGCTGGAGATTTACCGAGGATGTCAACAATAATAATAAGTTCGGCGGCAATCTTTGCAGCCGTTGTTTAAAAACTCTTGAGGAAACTAAAGTTGGAAGTAACGTATAGAGTTACGTTTAGAAATTCAATCATGTAAAGATTGCTTCGCCTTCGGCTCGCAATGACAAATTAATGTCATTGCGAGGAGTGAAACGACGAAGCAATCTAATGATCTTTAGTTTTTTGAAATTTGCAGAAAAAGCACCTAAACTATATCTTATTAATAATTCTGGCAGACCAGATAACAAAGTATCTGGTGCGCACTAACCTTTTTTTGGGTCAGTCAATACCAATCACACCTTTTTTCCGGCTTACGTACATAACAAACACGGGAATAGCATTCGGGTTATTCCGCGGGGCAAACATCTTTTTTATAGTATTAGCGATTGTCATACTGACAGTGTTTTATTTCTGGATAAAGAAGAACAAGGACGTTTTATCTGATTGGATGAAGATTTCCTTTGCGCTTATTTTTGCCGGGGCAATAGGTAATTTAATAGACAGGATAGTAAGGGGCAGCGTTATAGATTTTCTGGATTTTCATATAAGACAATACAGCTGGCCTGCTTTCAACGTGGCTGACTCGTGCATAACAATCGGAGGAGTAATTCTGTTTTTCTCGGTATTAAAACTAAAGAAACTAGGGTAATTTTATGTTTCCGGTACTATTGAAACTCGGGCCATTGACCATACGCACCTACGGATTTATGGTAGCTATCGGTTTTTTTGTAGCTCTCCAGTATGTTTTGCATTATTCGAAAAAGATAAACATAGTTGAACAGGAAGTGCTGGATATTGTTTTGTATACGATTGTTGCCGGTCTTGTCGGCGGCAGGTTAATGTATGTAGCGCTTAACTGGTCGTTTTATTCCAGGAATCTGCTCCAGATATTCCAGATTTGGGAAGGCGGGCTGGTATTTTACGGAGGTTTTATAGCAGGGGCTTTGGTTATAATCTTCTACTACTATCGCCATCCGGAGTTTAAAATCTGGGCATTTGCTGATATTCTGGCTCCTGCCATAGCATTAGGCCATTTTTTTGGAAGGATAGGCTGCCTTTTTGCGGGATGCTGCTACGGGCTTCCCACAACGTTGCCGTGGGCCATAAAATTTAGCAACTCTCAGGCGCTGGCTCCTTTAAATGTCCTGCTTCATCCTACCCAGATTTACGAAGCTTTTGGCAACCTGTTGGTATTTTTCGGGCTGCATTGGTTTAACAGATATGAGCATATGCAGGGCCAGGCTTTCGGTACGTACCTATTTCTGTATGGTTTATTGAGGTTTCACGTTGAGATATTAAGAGGGGATGATAGAGGAGGTTATTTGCTGGGCCTTTCTCCAAGCCAGATTTTTGCCATAATTTCTATTATTGCATCAGTTACTATTTTATTTTTGATTAACAAAAAATATGAAGCCAGTAAAACTAACAGCTGATATTGCAGGGGAAAGAATAGATATCCATCTGACTAAAAAGTTTGGCGATTATTCGCGGGGTTATTTTCAGCGATTGATAAAGAACGGAGATATTAAGGTAAACAACAAAACTGTGGTGCCGCATTATCTTGTTAAAGAGGGCGATGCGATTTACGTAAACTTTATCTCAGATTCAAAAGACATATTGGCCGAAGATATACCTCTGAACATTATTTATGAAGACAAGGATATTCTGCTGTTAAATAAAATGTCTAATTTCGTCGTTCATCCGGCATGCGGGCATAAATCCGGGACAATCTTGAATGCTCTTATGGGGTATTCTAAAAATAAGTTTATGCCTCTTTTGGTTCATCGTCTGGACAAGGATACTTCAGGCGTATTGTTGGTGGCTAAAAATGAAAGGGCAAAGAACAGCCTGGTCAAG
This sequence comes from Endomicrobiales bacterium, assembly GCA_016929635.1. Classification (GTDB taxonomy): domain Bacteria; phylum Elusimicrobiota; class Endomicrobiia; order Endomicrobiales; family JAFGIL01; genus JAFGIL01. The sequence goes on along the minus strand of JAFGIL010000056.1, from coordinate 43,139 downwards.
CAGTTTCAGAATCGCAGCATAAAAAAGACTTATCTTGTCATAGTAAAAGGCATGCTTGAGGAAAAAAATGGCAGGATTGAAGCTCCGCTGGGGCGTTCTCCCAATGACAGGAAAAAAATGGTTGTCGGCCCGTTATCCAAGAAGATGGCTATAACAGAGTTTAAGGTTATTAAAAGAAACAGGAATTATTCATTACTGGAAGTATATCCGATTACAGGAAGGACCCATCAAATCAGAAGCCATTTATCGTACATCAACCATCCTGTGGTTGGAGATAAGTTTTACGGCGGCCCCGGGGAGTTAGAGAACAATACGTGCAAAAGGCAGATGCTGCATGCACATTCTATATCTTTTACCCATCCGGGTTCCGGCAAGCATGTTAGATTTAAAGCAGAACCGCCGAAAGATTTTAAGAAATTCTGGGATTATACAGCATGAAAAGAATAATTTATTTATTAATGTCATTTTTCTTATTTAGTTCGTTTGTCCTGGCTGAAAATGTTTCTACTGATACTGTAGTTGCGGAAAAAATTGAACAAAAAACCGCAGTTAAAACACAGAATCTGGAGAAAGCCCTGTTTGAATTAAACGAAAAATACGAATCCCTCTGGGATAAATATGTAACCTTATCCAATGAGTTTGAAGAACTTCAGGTTTCTTCCCAGAAACAAAACAGGTTGTTGCTTAAGCAAAGCCTTGAACAGACTGACCCCGAAAGGGTAAAAGATATTGAAACATCCCTGGGATTGATCCGTTCAGAGCTGACCCAGATACGGGAGGATATTGGAATATTGAAATCCGAAATTGATAATAAGGGCACAGTTTCAGGCAAAAAATGGTATAAATCCAAATGGGTCATTATCTCATCTTTTGGCGCCAGCTTATTAGCGCTTTTGGTAGCTTTGTAAGTAAAAGCCAAATAACAATAAGATTTGCATTTTCAATTGATTTTTAATAGAATAAAGCGATGAAAAAGAAAGGAATTATTATAGTAATTTCTGCCCCTTCAGGTGCTGGAAAAAGCACTCTGTATAAGAAACTAGTCAAAACTGTGCCGAATCTTTCATATTCAATCTCTTATACGACCCGCAGCCGGCGAAAAGGAGAAGTAAACGGGCGCGACTACTTTTTTGTTACAGAACCGAAGTTCAAATCATTGATAAAAAAAGGCGAGTTTGTGGAGTGGGCGCGTGTACACGGAAATTACTATGGCACCTCTCGCAGATTAATCGAAAGGATTATAAATTCCGGCAGGGATATTATTTTAGACATAGATGTTCAGGGCGCGGTGAGTATCAGAAAGTTGTATCCAACGGCAGTTTTAATCTTTATAATGGCGCCTTCATTTAAGGAATTGGAAAAGCGCATAAGAAAAAGAAAAAAGGACAGCGAGGAAACAATTAAAAAGAGGCTTTGCAATGCACGTAAGGAATTAAAATTTATGCCACATTACGATTATCTGGTAATAAACGATAAACTTTCTAATTCCTTATGTAAAATAAAGTCAATTATTGCGACTGAGCATTATAAATTATCCAGAATTTCTGTTCCTGATTTTAGATAAGATCTGTAAATAAATAAATTTAACGGGAGGCCTTAGTGGGAGAAAACAATAAATCCTTACCTGAGTTATTGCTTAATTTAAAGGAAGGAAGATATTCGGTTGTGGGGTTAGCAAAGAAGTGGCTGGATGTGTTAAAAAAGACTGATGAAGGGGTAGGTTTAAGCGAAGCTGAGTTGATAAAAAAATCGATCAAAGATATTCTTTCGGGAAAGGTAACTGAGAAGGATATTAAAGAGGCAAGAAATAAAATGGTAAAACCGGCAGCTGCGGATGAAGATTCAAAAGGGTCAAAGGGGAAAGATGGAAAGAAATAAAAAAAGGGAAATATTGTTAGGTGTCTGCGGCGGAATAGCAGCTTATAAGGTTCCGGAGCTAATTAGGATGCTGGATGCCATGAATGCTGATGTTAAGTGTATTCTTACGAAAAATGGCTCGAAGTTTGTTACACCTTTGACTCTTCAGACAATTTCCGGAAACAAAGTTTATGAAGGGATGTTTAATTCGCATGATTTTGACGTAGAGCATATATCTTTGGCGAAGCAGGCTGATTTATTGGTAATAGTTCCCGCAACTGCGGACGTTATCTCAAGGCTGGCATGCGGGCGCGCTGAGGATTTATTATCCAGCGTTGCTCTGAGCACAAAATCCCCTATTCTGGTTTGTCCCAGTATGAATGAGAACATGTGGTTACATCCTGCCACAAAGAAGAATGTCGATATTTTAAATGAATACGGATATAAATTTGTTTTTCCTGAAAAAGGCAAACTGGCCTGCGGTGATGAAGGGATGGGAAGACTGGCAGATTTAAATAAAATTGTTGACGAGATAAAAAAGATATTGAAAAATGAATAGAATTATTAGTAAAAAAGGCAGGTATTATTTTAGTTTATTGTTTCTGTGTCTGCTTGCTTTATTTTCAGCTCAAAGCGTATTTGCAGCCAGATATCCAAAACCCCGGGACTGGGTTTCTGACTTTGCAAATGTTATTGACCCTTCGTATAAACAAAAAGTTTCGAGCGTATTGACCGAGCTTGAACAAAAGACCTCAGCGGAAATATCGGTCGTAACAATAAGAAGCCTGGGCAATGAGACTATTGAGAGCCTGGCAGTACAGCTTTTCCAGGAATGGGGCATAGGAAAAAAAGGTAAAGATAACGGCGTTCTTTTTATAACTTCAATCGGAGAAAGAAAAACAAGAATTGAGGTTGGTTACGGGTTGGAAGGGATTTTGCCCGACGGGTTAACAGGTGAGATTCTTGATAAGTATGTCATCCCTGAATTTAAAAAAGGCGATTACGGCAGAGGAATAACTTTGGGCACGTTTGCAATTGCCTCAATTATAGCAGACGATGCCGGGGTAGAGCTCACAGGCGGTATAAGGCCAGCCTCAAGGCCCGGGGGCAAGCCCAGTCTTCTTAGAACCATATTTAATTTTATTTTTTTGGTGATAATGGGAATTCTTTTTATCCGCAATCCGTTTTTATTCCTTCTTTTTCTGGGAATGGGCGGCCGCGGAGGAAGGTTCGGGGGCGGCGGGTTCGGCGGAGGATTCGGCGGCTTTGGCGGGGGAATGAGCGGGGGCGGCGGTTCGTCCCGCGGATGGTAAAACAATTAAAAGAGGTATATTTATGGCAGATATTCTAAACGAATTTATTGAAGAAGCTAAATCGGTTTACGGCGGAAACCTGAAATCGATAATTTTATACGGCTCAAAGGCAAGCGGGGAAGATACAAAGAAACATTCTGATTACAATGTTCTGATTGTGCTCGATAATATAAAGCACGAAGATTTAAAAGCTTTAAATAAAGTTATGTCAAAATGGATAAAACAGGGAAACCCTCCTCCGCTTCTTTTTTCCATCCCTCGTTTCATAAAATCGGCAGACGTTTTTCCGATAGAGTTTCTTGATATGAAGGATACTCATAAAGTGCTTTACGGAGAGGACCCTTTTAAGAACCTGGAGATTAAAGATGTTCATTTAAGGCATGAGTGTGAGTTTGAGCTGAAAGGCAAGCTTCTTAAGCTGAGGCAGGGATATATGCTGGCTGAAGGAAAAGCTTCGAAGCTAAAGGATTTGCTCATCGATTCCATCTCGACAATTTTAATTTTGTTTAAACATACAATAAGGCTTCTGGGAGCGGTTCCTCCGCAGAAAAAAATGGAAGCATTAGAAGTTATCTCTGAAAAGACTGGTATAAACCAGGACGTATTCATTAATGTTATGAAGATGAAACAGGGCGACAAAGAAGCGCTTAAACTCGAAACCGACGGTGTTATGCAGGAATATTTGCATGAAATAGAAAAAATAGTAGATATAGTCGATAATTTAGGATGATAATTTAAAATAAAAAAAGGAGGTATGTGTAAATGAGAAAAATTTGGATAATTTTAGGTGTGTTGTTTCTTTTTATTGTGATGGTGATAAGCAGCGTAATCGGAAATTATAATAAACTTGTATCGCTTGATGAAAGCATAACAGGTGCGTGGGCGCAGGTTGAAAACCAGCTCCAGAGGAGAAATGACCTTATCCCGAATTTGGTCAGTACAGTCAAAGGTTATGCCAAGCATGAAAAAGAGATATTCGAGAATGTAGCTCAGGCACGCGCAAAACTGGCAGGAGCAGCCACAATCAATGAGAAAGTCAGGGCAAACCAGGGATTAGAGAGCGCCTTATCGAGATTGCTGGCAATTGCAGAAAACTATCCGAACCTGAAGGCAAACGAGAATTTTGTCCGTTTACAGGATGAGCTTGCCGGGACCGAAAACCGCATAGCTGTGGAAAGAATGAGATACAATGACGTGGTAAGAGTCTACAATATCATGATAAAAAGATTCCCGAGCAATATAGTAGCCTCAATGTTTGGTTTCGAAAAGAAAGACGCTTATTTCAAGGCAGAAGAATCGGCAAAAGAGGTTCCTAAAGTCCAGTTTTAAAGATAAAAAATGCCTTCCTTAACATTTTTAATTACTGCCGGACCAACCAGGGAGTTCCTTGACCCTATTCGTTTTTTATCCAATGCATCCTCAGGCAAGATGGGGTATGAGTTGGCTTGTGCAGTAAAGAAAATGGGGTATAGAGCCATTTTAATCAGCGGTCCGACGAATATTAAACCACCGAAAAAAATAGAATTTGTGTCAGTCACATCTGCCAGGGAGATGTTTCTGGCAGCTAAAAAGTATTTTAGGAAATCAGACATTATAATAGGCGCTGCGGCTGTATCTGACTGGCGTTCTTTGAATGTTAAAAAAAGTAAAATAAAAAAGGGGGCCGGAAATCTTACACTCAGATTAATTGAAAATCCGGATATCATGAAATATTTAGGGTCGCGCAAGAAAAGCAGGGTTGTAGTTGGTTTTGCGCTTGAGTCGCGTAACATTTTTAATGCAGCGCGCAAGAAATTAAAAGATAAAAAACTTGATTTGATAGTAGCAAATTATACGGAAGCGGTGGGGCTTGACAGATCGTCGGTTTGGATTTTAAAAAGTAATGGCGGGTATATATATTTAAAGAATAAAAGCAAAAAAGAAACAGCAAAAAGGATAGTAAATGAAGCGCTCAGAGTTTGGAAAAATCGTAGAATTAACTAAAAATTATATTAAAGAAGAAAGAAATTGGGGAGATTCCGAGATAATGGTTAAAAAAACCTCCTTGAAAAATAAAGAGAACCTGTTAGAGGAGTTTCGTAAAAAAATTGCAAACTGTAAAAAATGCCCTCTTGGTTCTACAAGGCTGAATATGGTTTTTGGTGCCGGAAACCCCAAAGCGAAGTTGATGTTTGTGGGAGAAGGGCCGGGTTATGAAGAAGATCATAGGGGAGTGCCATTTATCGGCAGGGCGGGTGAGCTCCTTACAAAAATAATAGAGTCTATCGGGTTAAAAAGAGAAAATGTTTACATAGCCAATGTTGTCAAATGCCATCCGATGATTGATCCGTCTGACCCTGAAAAGAGGGGGAACGACAGGCCTCCGAATATCGATGAGATCTCTCAATGCATACCCTTTTTAGAAAGACAGATAGAGATAATAAAACCGAAATTCATTTGTGTTCTGGGATCGACAGCCGCAAAATCAATACTAAATACTGAAACACCAATAAGCAAGTTAAGGGGGCGTTTTTATGAATATAAAGGCGCAAAATTAATGCCCACGTTTCATCCTGCGGCGCTTTTGAGAAATGCGTCACTAAAGAAAGATGTATGGCAGGATATGAAGAAACTGAGAGCCGCGATGAATTCTTAGATGTCCTAAGGCTATAGTCTTTTATCATGATTCAAAAAGAAAAACAATTTGCTGAAGTATCATTATTCCTTCCTTTAGACAAAACTTTTCATTACTCAATCCCGTATGAAATGGCTGATAAGATAAGAAAAGGCATTAGGGTAGAAGTGCCTTTCGGGAGCAGAAAAACAATCGGCTGCGTTATGGATATTGCTCAAGATTCCCCGGTTGAAAACGTTAAAGAAATTATCAAGCTTTACGACGAGGAACCGTTTTTTACGGAAGAGATGTTTTTGCTTGCAGAATGGATAAGCAAAAACTACCTGTGTTCTTTGGGCGAAGCTTTAGCTACAATTATACCTTCAAATATACATGCGCCCCGCAGAATAATCACTAAAGTTAGAAAAAAAGAATATGTGTTTGAGCAGGACCTCCAGCCAAAGCCCGTTTTAACCGATGACCAGAATAGAGTTATTGAACCGATACTGGAAAGGATAAAATCCCAGCAATACAAAAGCTTTGTTTTACGCGGGGTTACAAGTTCCGGAAAAACGGAAGTTTATCTTGCTATTATAGAAAAGATAATCCAGATGGGAAAAAGCACGATATACCTGCTTCCTGAGATATCTTTGACGCCGCAGTTTATACAGATTGTTCAAAACCGTTTTCCGGAGCAGGTCGGGGTTTGGCACAGCAAGCTGACGGGAAGCCAGAGATTCAGGACTTGGAACAACGCCCGTAAGGGAGCTATAAAAATAATGCTGGGCGCGCGTTCTGCAATATTTGCCCCTTTTCCCAACCTTGGTTTAATAATTGTCGATGAAGAGCATGAGCCCACATATAAGCAGGATAACAAGCCGACATATCACATAAGGGAAGTCTCCAACTATCGTGCACAGCTGAACAATGCCGCCGTAATTTTCGGTTCAGCTACTCCGTCATTGGAGAGTTATTACAAAGCTAAACAGGGGATATATCAACTTCTTGAAATAAAAGAAAGAATAGATAAAAGGGTTATGCCCCCTGTAAAAATAGTAGATTGTACGCATCTGTCCCGGAATTCAAGCATAATTTCAAAGCCTTTAAGTGACGCGTTGACAAAAACGCTTGCAAAACGCGAGCAGGCAATAATATTTTTAAACCGCCGCGGTTTTTCGCCGGTAATAATATGCCAGAGATGCGGCAATGTCTGGCAGTGCAACCGCTGTTCCGTATCTATGGTTTATCATAGAACCACCAATGATTTAAGGTGCCACTACTGTGGATTTAAACACCCATGGCCCAAGGAATGCAAACACTGCAAGAGCCATCAGCTGTCTGTTTTTGGCGTTGGAACCCAGAAGGTTGAGGAAGCATTGAATCGGCAGTTTCCCCAGGCAAGGGTTTTCCGTCTTGACAGGGACACGGCATTGAACCGAGAGGTATATTACAAAGCTTACGAAGAGTTTAAAAACGAGAATTATGACATTCTATTGGGAACTCAAATGGTTGCAAAGGGATTTGATTTCCCGAGAGTTACGTTGGTTGGAGTTATAGATGCAGACACCGCGCTTCATCTGCCGGATTTTAGGGCAGCTGAAAGAACTTTTCAGCTGATTACACAGGTTGCGGGGCGCTCTGGAAGAAGCGAGCTCGGAGGGGATGTTATCGTGCAGACGCGTTATCCGAATCATTATGCGCTTCTGGCAGCAAAGAACCATGACTATGTAAATTTTTATGAAAAAGAAATCTCATATAGAAAACAGATGAACTATCCACCTTTTTCGCACTTTGTAAACATTCTGGTGCGCGCCAGTAACGAGAAAAGGGCATTTGATTCCATCAATAAAATATATTACGACCTAAAACAGTTCAGGGAAAAAAACAATTTAGATTACCGTATTTTAGGGCCTACCCCGGCAGCACATTCAAAGCTTCGCAGGCTGTTTAGATGGCAGCTGATGTTAAAAGGAGATCCCGGAAACGTTCTTGAAGCTGCAACAAAAATCAGAAATTACTATCTGCCAAGGGGAATTCTTATGAATGTGGACGTGGACCCTCAGGACGTGTTATAACTATGAAAAAAATACTTATTTTTTTAAGCATTTGTTTATTGGCATACTTCTTTATTAATCCGTATTATTTATTTCCCGACGGACAGGGATATTTTTCATACCTGCCTTCCATGTTTTTTGACGGGGATATGGATTTTTATAACGATTTTAAGCACATGGGAATACCTATTCCTCTTGCAATAACTGCAAACGGATATATAAGCAATAACTGGTCCTTCGGAACCGCGTTTTTCTGGTCTCCTTTCTATTTGGCAGGTAAAATATTATCCGATAAAACAAATGATCCGTATGGCCAATGGTTCTGGTACTGGGTAAATACAGGTACGATATTTTATGGCATTCTGACCTTTTTTTTGCTGGGACTAATTATGAACAGGATAAAATATTCTCCATCGTGGTGGGTGGTTTCCCTGCTTTCATTTGTAGGCACGCCAATGTTCTTTTATACTTTCATCATTTCCAGTACATCTCACGGAATAACTGCTTTTATTGTTACTTTATTTATTTGGTATTGGCTGACATCATCTTCATATTTCGGTTTTGAGGAAGATGATATTTATCAGGAAAAGTCAGTTAAAACAGATGAAGATAAAAATTATTCCAGATATATTATTCTCGGCATATTGCTCGGGTTGGCTTTTATGGTGCGTCCGCAGGAGGCGCTTTTTGGCATTGTTGTATTAGCAGAGCTGGTTTTTAGAATGAAGAACAGGGTAAAAACCGTTTTAAAACAGGCATTAGTTTATGGGGTTTCGTTCTTTGTTGCGGCATCGCCGCAGCTGTTAATCTGGAAAATAACGTACGGCTCATTCCTGTACGCTCCGAGCAAGTTCAATGTCTCTTTAAAATATTTTTCGCTTTTTAAAATATTATTTTCTTCATATCACGGGATTTTTCTGTGGACGCCGGTATTTCTACTGGTGCTTATTGGAATCATTTTTGGGTGCATCAGGATGCCCAGGGTTTATATAGGGTTGCTTTTTGCCTTTTTAGGCCAAATATTTATAAATTCCTGCTGTGTTGCATACTGGGAAGGATACTCTTTTGGATTAAGGCAAATGACAAGTTCGCTGCCGATAGTTGCGCTTGGGATTTTTGAAGTGCGACAGATATTTAAAAGGTATGTTGAAACAAAAATATTGGGTTGGATTATAATAGCTTTGCCGTGCCTCTGGACCCTGGGGCTTTTGATGAATTATTACCTGGGGCTTGATCTGCTCGGATACCTCTCTGTAAAGCAGATTTTCAATATGCAGTTAAGCCTTCCGGGCAATATCCTGAAATTTACCAAACAGTTTTTATCTAAAACCAGGCCTTTGTTTTCCACTTATTTCATTTTAATAGTAGTAAGTTCAGTTTTGTATCTTATTTTTAATAAAATAAGACAGTTTTTGGAAAAAAATAAAACAAAGATATTTATCATTTCAATGATTTTTGTTTTAGCAGTATTTGATATATTTATTATTAAGGCTCACTTCAATAAGCCTGAGCGTAATATAGACTATTCTGAGTTTATTACTCCGGAACAGCTGGATGAGTTTTTTATCGGACAGGTGCGGGATATAAAAAACAGGTACAATTTAAAATGAAATATTTAAATTTAAAATCTCTGTTTTATTTCTTTATAATATTCGGTATATACCTTTATACTCTGCATCCGACAATATCACCATACCGCGATTCCGGTGATTTGGTTGTTGCCTCCGTTACTTTAGGTATTGCCCACCCTACCGGGTATCCTCTTTACGTTTTGTTCGGAAAGATGTTTGATATCCTTATACCTTTCGGCAACTCTGCATATAAGATTAACATCATGTCTGCGTTTTTTGGAGCCGGGACTATTTACTTTCTGACTTTGGTTTTTGGTTTTATTTTTAATCAGTCCTGGATTTTGCTGTCATCAGCCATGCTGCTGGCATTTTCTCCGGCTTTCTGGCGGCTCAGCCAGGTTTCAGAGATGTATTCACTGAATGCTTTTTTGGCATCCGTTATTTTGTTTTTAATTGCGAAGTTTTACAATGATACGAAAAACAACGGGCATAAACCGGATTTTGCCGTACTTCTGCTTGTGGCGTTCCTCTGCGGTTTCTCTACAGGCAATCATCAGACTATCATATTTATTTTTCCCGGAATATTATGGTTTTTGTTGTCCTGCAAAGATTTCAGATTAAACCATTATTTTTGGAGTTTCATATTTTTTGTCCTGGGATTTTCTGTTTATTTAATCCTGCCTTTAAGGGTCCTGTCGGAGCCCGTATCCAGCTGGGGTGATTTAAAAACAATAAATGGTTTATTGAGGGTAATAACGCGTGCTGACTACGGAGGAATGAGGCTGCATCCTGAGCAGAGTAAATTTCATTGGACTTTGGGGCTGATCTTCCAGCATTTATTAGTTTATGCAAAATCTCTGCTTCAGCAGTTTGCACTGCCGGGATTGCTGGCAGGGCTTTGGGGAATTTACGTCACAAGGAAAAACAGATTTTTTCAGTTTCTGCTCATAGCGCTGTTAGTGTCCGGGCCCGGTTTTGTAATACTTTCGAACCTGCCTGTTCAGGAAGAAACCACTTTACCCATACTTGAGCCTCATTTTGTATTGCCGAATCTCATTTTTGTATTATTCATCTCAGCGGCTCTGTTTTCGATATTTTTTTATAAGCTTGGCAGGATAGCTATATTGCTACTTGTTATGTTCAGTTTTGTCAGGCATTTGCCTTTTTGCAGTTATCGGGCGCATTACTTTGCCTATGATTACGGCAGAAATCTTATGGCAACTTTGCAAAAGGGCAGCTTAATATTTAATCCTGATGACCCCACAACTTTTATAACGACGTATTTACAGCAGGTTCAGGGAAAACGGCCTGATTTAAGGCTGATAGCATATTTCCGTACAAAATGGGGGTATGAGCTGATAAAAAAAAGGTATCCTGATCTGCTGCCAAAGAGAGAAATACTGTCCGGGCAGGAACTGGAACGTATAATTCTGGACTACAACCGCGGTAAATACTCTATTTATGCCGAGCTTCCGGGTAAGTTTCCTCAAGGATATTTTTCTTATCCTTATGGCTTGATGTATAAACTTTCAGAATCAACAGAAAACAATCCTTCGAATTTGCCTTTCAACCTGTATGTATTCAGGAATTTACGCCTGGATCAATCGAAAAATGACTTTTTTACAAATAAAATTATGTCATATTATGCATCTGCCCATAATAATATCGGGTTAGCTTATTCGAACAAGAATATGTTAACTCAGGCTCGGCAGGAATATTATAAGGCATTGAGCATAGACAATAACCTGATTCCCACGCTGAACAATCTTGGGACACTGGAATACTCTTTGGCTAACTATAAGGAATCCGAGGAATGGTTTAAGAGGGTTCTAGAATTACACCCTGATAGCGATACAGCCCTTTTTAATTTGGGACTGGCATATAAAATTCAGGGGAAACTCACGCTGGCGGAAGAACATTTTAAAGAAGCATGGCAGAAGGGGTATAATTTTGACGCGGGAAATGAGCTCGGACTTCTGTATTTAAATACAGGAAAACCAGAATTGGCTGAAAAATTCTTTAAAGAAATTATAAAACGCAATCCTAAATACATTTTTGCCTACTATAACCTGGGGCTTGCATTAAAAACACTTGACAAACATGAAGAAGCCAATAAGTATTTGGAATACTATATGAAAAATATAAATGATGAAAAAGAAAAAAAAGAGGTTGAAAATATTATTAAAAAGTTGTAAGATTAATATATATTATTAAAATAATAATATAACATATTATATATGAGTATATTAAAAATAAGAAAATACGGAGATTCTGTTTTAAGGAAAAAGTGTAAACCAATAAAACAGATTACTCCTGAAATAAAAAAACTTATATCTGACATGTTTGACACCATGTATGCAAACTCGGGAGTAGGGCTTGCTGCAAGTCAGGTTGGAGTGCCGCTCAGATTGCTTATTATTGATACGAAGCCTGCAGGGAAAAAACAGCCATTAGTTTTAATTAACCCGAGGATTATAAGAAAAAGCGGAAAAATATATGAAGTTGAAGGATGTCTTTCTTTCCCGGGCATCGCAACTGAAATTAAGCGGTATAAAAACGTAACGGTTAATGCTATTAATGAAGAAGGTCTTCCGATAATTGTGGAAGGTAAAGAGCTTTTGTCGCGTGCGATCCAGCATGAAATAGACCATCTGGAAGGAATAGTTTTTACCAAACGGATGCCCCTTTTAAAGAGATTTAAAATACAGTATGAAATTCGCAAAAGAAAAAAACAGGGAATGTGGTAACAAGGTATCAGCTTTCGGTTTTCAGTAATCGATTAACCGGCTGATAGCTGAAACCTGAATGTTGAAAGCCGGATTCATGAAAGTTCTATTTTTTGGCACTCCGCAAATAGCAGTTCCTTATTTAGAGGAGTTATTGAATTCCGAAGAAGTTGTAGGCGTAGTTACTCAACCTGATAAGCCGAAAGATAGAGGGCATCAGCTGCATGAACCGCCTGTGAAGGAATGTGCCAAAAAAAGAGGCATTCCGGTTTTTCAGGCAGAGAAGTTTACGGAAGAAGCAGTTGATAAGCTAAAGACACTTAATCCCGAAGTCGGAGTTGTTATTTCTTACGGAAGGATTATTCCTGAAAAGGTTTTTAAGATTCCTGTTTTTGGATGTTTTAATATACATTTTTCAATTCTGCCGAAGTACAGAGGAGCCGGGCCGATCCAATGGTCTTTGATTAACGGGGAAAAAGAAACAGGTATCACTACTTTCTGGATAGAGAAAACCTTGGACAGCGGCCCTATTTTGGTTCAAAAGATTTTATCAATAGAAGACACGGATGATTCTGTAACACTTAAAAGGAAACTGATTCCATTGGGAATCAAGGCAATGCAGGAAACTTTATCCTTTGTAAAACAGAATAAATGCAAGGGAGAGCCTCAAAAGGGTGAACCAACATTTGCCCCTTCTTTAAAGAAAGAAGACGGCAGGATAGACTGGGCAAAGAGCGCCTCGGAAATCCATAATCTGATTCGGGGTACAAAGCCATGGCCCGGAGCATATACAACTATTAAAGAAGGCAACCAGAAAGGCAAGTTAATTAAAATATTAAAGGCATATTTAATTTCTGATAGCTGTAAAAACGAGAGTGCAAGTATAGGGCAGATCGCAGATATTGTGAAGAATAAAGGTTTTGTTGTACGTTGCGGTAAAGGTTCATTGCTGATAGAAGAAGTGCATCTTGAAAATAAAAAGCCAATGCCTGCATGGGCTTTTCTGCAAGGTTTTCGTTTAAAAGCAGGAGATATTATTTTTTAGAACGCAGGGCGTAAAACAGTCAAAAGTGTTTTGACGCCTGCAAAGAGAGGTGGATTATGTATGAGAAGGACATTTTTCTCAACAGCAAGTTAATTGCTAAGGTTGTGAAAAACAGCTTTGAGGAGATCCGGGTTTTGCTTTTGAAAAATAACATGATTGATCTTAGGATCTATCTTTATTTTCCCGAAGGCCAGGAACCCAGGCCTACAAAGAAGGGCGTGTGGTTAGCTTCTGATCAGATTCCGAAGATTGTAAAAAGTCTAAATGAGTATTACAAGAACCGGGATAAAGACATTGATTTGGAGTTGGATAAGTCTGAGGCAGACTCCGGAAAAATTCGTGTTTACACGGCAAAGTTCAAAAATGCTTTGTTAGTACACGTTCGTACGTTTTATTTAAAGAACAACGAATACAATCCGGGCAAGGGTATATCTTTTCCGATTGAATTAATCCCGAAAGTCGCCGAAGCGCTGCAGAAAGTGACTCAATAAAAAACATAAACGCTTTTTTCGTTATATAAGCAGAATAAATAGCATATTTTTCCAAGTTATACTTTATGGGTAGATTGATGTATGAAAAAATATTTTTCTGGCTTAGTCGGAGGGGGAAAGGCATATTTTATTTTAGAGAGGTTCCTTGATTTAAAAAAAGGGACCTTTTTAGTTTTAGTAAAAGAAGACGAGTATAATTTCTGGAAAAACAACCTTGCAGCTTTAAGCAGCATTATCACAAACCCGCCTGTTCACTTATTTCAGACTCAAGATGACTTTGGCAAGATTAATACCCTGAATGCTTTGCAGCAGAATCCCAGCGGAATAATACTGACAACCCCAGATTCTATCCTGGAAAAAACTTTCTCTCCGGATAATTTTCGAAAAAAAATAATAGAACTCCAAAATGACGGAGTTTACAATTTTGATAAACTTGCAGGCAATATCGTTGATTTGGGATACGTTCACGTCGATTTTGTCGAAGAAAAAGGCCATTTAAGCAGGCGCGGCGAGATTATTGATGTCTGGTCAACAGACCAGCCTCTGCCCTGGAGGTTTGTTTTCAATAATGACTCTCTTGAGTCAATAAGAACTTTTGATGTTGCAACACAGCGTTCACAGGAGTTTATAGAAAAAGCCAGAATTTTACCTGTCAGTGAATCAAAGCAGGTTTATCTTACGGATTATTTACCGGATGATATGGCAGTCTATTTTGATTTTCCGGTTGACTTGGAAAAAGAAAGTTCCCGTATAAAGGATATTTTAGATAGATACGATTGGATAGTAAATGATGCATTTAATATAACAGCATCTGATGCGGGTTTTAGGTCTTTATCCAAATATGAAGGAAGAATTAAAATCTTTTTGGATGACCTCAAAAAGTTTAAGGATCAGGGTTACAAAATTACTGTTTTTTCTTCGCATCAGGGCGAAAAAGAAAGGCTGGAAGAGATACTTTCTGAGAATAGATGGCATGGCAGTTTCCCTCAGGTGCTAATAGGCCCCCTGGAAGAGAGCTTTTATTTAAAAGAAAAAAAGGAATGTTTTTTCAGCTCCCAGGAGGTTTTATACAGGAAAAGGCCCGTAAGTTTCCCGAAATTTAAGACAGGCAGAAGGCTTGAAGGCCTCTGGGAGATATCCAGCGGTGACTATGTAGTTCATGAAAAATACGGGATAGGGCGTTACCTGGGATTAAAGAGAATTGCAAGGGGCGATCAGGAATCGGAGTATATCTGTATCGAGTATAAGGGCGGCGATAAACTGTACGTTCCGGTTGAGGATTTTCGCGTTGTGCAGAAATATATCGGCCTTGAAGGATACCGCCCGAAGCTTTACTCTCTAGATACTGCTTCATGGGAGAAAGCCAAACATCGCGCCAAGAAAAGCGCAAAGGAACTGGCTGAAGAGCTTTTAAAATTATACACCGAAAGGCAGAAAGCACCCGGGATTGCATACCCGAAAGAGCTGCCCTGGGAAAATGAGCTTAAGGATTCTTTTCCGTATTCGGAAACAAATGACCAGTTAAAGGCAATACACGATGTTGAAAACGACCTTTGCAGCCCAAGGCCAATGGAACGGCTTATTTGCGGAGATGTTGGTTACGGCAAGACTGAGGTTGCTATTCGTGCTGCTTTTAAAGTGGTTCTTGCATCAAAGCAGGTGGCGGTTCTTGTTCCTACAACCGTATTAACGGAGCAGCATTTCCAGACTTTTGTTCAACGCCTTTCCCCGTTTCCTGTTAAAATCGCTGCTTTAAGCCGTTTCCAGTCTAAAAAGGAACAGACAGAAGTAATCAAGGGTTTAAAGTCAGGCAGTATAGATATAGTAATAGGTACTCACAGGCTACTTCAAAAAGATATAGAGTTTAAAAACATGGGGCTTCTGATAATTGATGAGGAACACAGGTTCGGGGTAAAACAAAAAGAAAAAATAAAGAAACTCAAGAAGAATGTTGATATACTCTTATTGTCAGCAACACCCATACCGCGCACGTTGTCCCTGGCCCTTTCTAACATCAGGGATTTATCAATTATCGAAACACCGCCTTATGGAAGACTGCCCATAGAAACCCACATGGGGGTCTATGATGAGAATGTAGTGAAGAAGATAATACAGGCAGAGATATCAAGAGGGGGGCAGGTTTTTTACGTTCATAACAGAGTTGAGACCATACTTACGCGGGCACAATACTTAAAAAAACTAGTTCCTGACATTCGCCTGGGGGTTGTTCATGGGCAGCTTTCGGCAAATGAAATAGAAGAAACCATGTGGAACTTTCTTCATAAGAAAATCGACCTTTTGCTTGCGACAACCATTATCGAGTCAGGGCTTGATATACCTACCGTAAATACCATGATCATTGAAGAAGCGGAGAATTTCGGGCTTTCGCAGCTGTATCAGCTGCGCGGGCGCATCGGGCGTGCCGATAAAAAAGCATACTGCTATTTATTTTCCGAGATGAAGGGATTAAGCGAAGACGCTCAAAAGAGGTTAAAAGCCTTAAAAGAGTTGAATGAGCTGGGTTCGGGTTTCCGACTGGCTTTAAGGGATCTTGAAATAAGGGGCGGGGGTAATATTCTGGGAGCACAGCAGCATGGTTTTGTCAGGGAGGTAGGATTCGAGTTATACAGCAGGTTGATAGCAGAAGCAAGCAATAAACTAAAAGGCATTAAAGACACAACCACAGATAAAGAAGAGTTCAGGACCATAATGGATTTTCTGATACCTGCATACATACCATCGGATTATATAGAATCAGAGGATTTAAGAATATTGTTTTACAGGCATCTGACAGATGCTAAATCCTCTAAAGATTTAGGGAATATAAAAGATGAACTTCTGGACCGGTTTGGAACCATGCCTTTGCCTCTGGAGAACCTTTTTAAACTGGCTGACTTGCGGCTGGTTGCGCAGAGCCGGGGCATAAAAGCCTTGATTGAAAAAGAAAAATATATTGAAATTCATTTTTTATCTGCTATTAATATTACATCCGGTAATATTCTCAAACTGGCGGAGAGTTATAAAGACATTATGGAGTTTATCAGGGGCGAGATACAGGGGGTACGTTTTATCAAGCAGAAAATGGCTCCGGATGCCTTTGTTTTTTTAAAAAATTTTTTGTCAGATTTGAATAAATATGCTAAAATAAGCAAAGTCTAATTTATTAAAGGGGAGGAAGAATGAGAAAATTATTAACGTATTTAAGTGTTATGGTTTTAGTGCTTTCTTCATCTGGTATTTCTTACGGATCAAGCCTTTTTGTTGGTCCAAGCCCACGGCCTACAGGTATGGGATCTGCTTACGTAGCTATAGCAGAAGGCGTTAGTGCTGTATACTGGAATCCTGCAGGATTAGCAAAACTTGAAGGTTCGGGTATTGAGTTATCATCAGTGTTTATTTCCGCAAAATCTCAAAGCAATACTTCACTCGTAAATTCTGCAGCCCCGGACAATGCCGACGGAGATTTCCCTTATCTGCTTAATGTAGGCGCTGCTTTGGGTATTGATTTAGAGCCCAGCCAGTATCAGAGAAAAGATTTAAAAGTTACTGCTACACTGCCTTTTTTTGGTGTGTATAAGAAAGTTAATGACATAACATTTGCAGGCGCTGTTTATGCAAATGGCGGCGGCGGCGGGAAATGGGCCGACACAGCAATAGGAGCCCTCGGAGATATTTCAAGAGCATCTATAGACGCATCTTTTGGTTTTATGATAGGGAATATCTCAGCAGCAAAAGAGATTAATCAAAAGTTAATGCTCGGGGTTGGGCTTAATGTAATTTATATGATGGATAAGGCAACAATCAAAAAGGATTTTGTTAGTGTTTCAGGGATTATACCCAGCTATTCTGCATCAATAGACCAAAGCGGCACAGGTTACGGTATCGAGGGGGTTATCGGGGGTATTTATAAAGCCATTCCCAATAAGCTGGATGTAGGAGTAATTCTGCGTTCAGGTTCAACGATAAAACTGAAAGGTACGGCAAAGTATAAACAAAACGGACTTTCTCCCTTTTTTGATATAACAAATCCTGTTACATATGCTTTTGCTGATGCAAATAATGAGACAGATTATGACCAGGAATATATGTACCCTCTTACTTATACAATAGGATTTGCATATAAACCAATTAATCCTTTGATTTTAGCATTCAGTATAATCCAGGAAAATTACACAGTATTAAGAGATGACTACGATTACGAAGATGAGACATATTTTCCGGATGTTAAGAGTGATAAAAAATGGAACAACAGCACTTTGATAGGCATTGGAGGAGAGTATCAGGTGAACGAGAAACTTACATTACGCACAGGAGTGCTGCTTGATCCAAATCAATGCCCTACAGACAAGTTGACTTTTCTAAATCCAAACCAGTATAAATTAACGTTGCCTACGTTAGGATTCAGTTATAAAGTTGAATCTTATACGTTTGAAGGGTATTATATGCCATATCTTTCTGAGGGTCCGAGCAAAGGTACCAGGACATATGAATTTCCCGGAGGTGCTTTTAATATCGCTGCTGGTTATAAATTTTAGTAAAAATAAAAAATTGGAGATTTAAAATAAAAAGGAATAATAGATGAGAAAACTAAGAGTATTTTTAATGAACAACTGGGTGACACTGGCAATAGTTGGCGGTGTTGTTCTTCTTGTAATTCTTGCCGTTGTCGGCTTAAGCTCCCTGGAGTCGTTCTACAGGAATTTGACGCTTGCAACAATGCCGGTACAGCTTCTTGTCGGCGGTGTTCATGCGGCTATATTTGTATTTATGTACCTTACCTTTTTTAGGGGGGGATTCTCAAAAATGAAAAAGGGAAAAATAAGAGTTCAAGACGTTCAGGTTAGTTTTAAAGACGTTATCGGACTTGAAGGTGCAAAAAAGGAAGCAATGGAAGTTGTAAAGCTACTTAAAGACCGTGCTCATGTAAGGAGAATTGGTGGGAAAGTAATTAAAGGGCTTCTTCTTATAGGCCCTCCCGGATGCGGGAAAACAATGCTTGCTAAAGCTATAGCTACAGAATCTAAGATTCCGTTTATTTCAATCGCCGGGAGTGAATTCGTTGAAGTATTTGTAGGAGTCGGAGCATCTCGAGTGCGGAAACTTTTTACAAAAGCACGCCAGTATGCATATGCAGAGGGCGCTTGTATTGTTTTTATAGATGAACTTGATGTGATTGGTCGCGGCAGACAGTTTTCATTTATGGGTGGGGGCCAGGAAACAAACAGCACGCAGAACCAAATTCTAGTTGAATTAGATGGTTTAAGCAGTGCAAAGCATAATGTTATAGTTATAGGTGCTACAAATGCGGCAGAAGAAGTTTTAGATAAAGCACTGATGAGGCCCGGAAGGTTTGATCGCAAGTTATATATAACTTATCCAAATCTTCAAGAACGAGAAGATTTATTTAGATACTATATTGGAAAGGTAAAGTACGATGAATCAATAGATGTTGGGCGTCTTGCAAGGAAAACCGTTTATAAATCTCCAGCAGACATTGAAAATATAATAAAAGAGTCTGCATTGATTGCAACCCGCAAGAAAAAAGAAACAGTCGATATGGATGATTTGTCCGAAGCAATGGACAGAATCGATTTAGGCCTTGAAACGCACATAAAGATGACTCCCCAGGAAAGGGAGCAGACAGCATTCCATGAAGCCGGGCATACTGTAGTTTTATACTTCCTGCATCCGACCGATGACGTTTTTAAAGCTACCATAAGGTCCCGCGGCCATGCACTGGGTATGGTAAGCCATAATCCAAGGGAAGAGCTTCACACATTTAACAAACAGAAATTAATTGCCGACATAAAAGTATCTTTAGGTGGATACGTAGCTGAGAAAATACGCTATGGTACGACGTCAACCGGGGTATCCAGCGATTTCAGTAAGGCAACTCGGATAGCACATGCCATGGTATGGAAGTTAGGAATGGGAAGCGGCGATATTCTGGGTGATTACACGGCGATTCCTGAAAATGAGCTTTCGAATACTCTAAAAGAAAAATTGAATAATGAAACAACAGAACTTATGAATGATTGTTATAAAAGCGTTTATAAGTTTCTGAAAAAAGAGTGGAAGCTGGTTGAAACCCTTGCCAATGAGCTTCTTGAGAAAGAGGAACTGGATTATGATTCCATAGAGTCTGTATTTAAATCTTTAGGAAGAAAAAGGGAAGTCTCTGATTTATAAATAAATAGAACTAAAAATGAAACACCGGGTGTTGTCATTTAACAACATCCGGTGTTTTATTTTGTGTATATGAATTTATCTTAAAGGCATCAACGTCATTCGTTCCATATTTGCGACTGAAGAATAATTGGTAAACATCGCCTTGGAATAGCTTGATATGGTCTCTGCAAACCTTAAGGTTTCTTCCATCACCTGTATAGTGGCCACTTCATACAATTGATTTCTTTTCTTCAATAACTTCAGTTTTCTTTCTTTTAATTCAATCTCATCCTGCAAGGCTCTAGCGCCTCTTAATGAATCGCTGTATTCATTGTAGGATTTCTCAAGCTCGAAAAGCATGTTTTGTTTTGCTTCGTCATATGAAGTCATTGACTGGTTGAGCCCCACAGTCCCTTCTTTTGCTTCGATGAAGTAGTTTAAATCATCGAATAAAGATAGTTTTATATTTTGTGTGTTTGTATCAGAGCGAGCACTTGGATCGGTTATCTCTTTAGGATTTGTTTTTTCACTACTATTACTAATTTCAGCAGAATTTCCCCATAATCCCCATGAGACTCGTCCTATCATAGTCCATGTGGTTGCCAAATCTAATGGGTCAATAACATCTGCCTCGCCGCTCCTGCCGTAAAAACCGTCTACGTAAAATTTAGGAATAACCTTCGCCCTTATCATCTTTTTCTTATGAATCGCCATTTCTATCTGAAGTTTTGCGATTTTCAAATCCAGGTTATTAGTCAGCGCAAAACCTATGCATTCATCCAAAACATAGGTCATTTCAGGAACGTCCTGCGGAAGGCTTTCCGGGGGGTCAATTGGTATATCATCCAACTCATCAATGTTAATAAGGGCAGCCAGTTTTCTTTTTGTTAAAGATAAACTCTGTTCAGAGGATTTATACATATTCTCCACTTTATCCCTGAAAAGCAAGGCCTCCCTGAGCTCAAGCTCGGAGATTGCTCTTGCTTTATACTCTTTTCTTACCCTTATAGCCATTTCATTAATCTCATCGAGCGTGTTTTCCAGCCTTTCATACTCCATCTTCATTGTTAAAAATTCGAAATATGTTGATTTGATTTTATAGAATAAATCCTCTCTTACTTTTGTATAGTTGTACTTTGAAGAGATAAGCATTAAGTTATCGTATTTATAGTTTGCCCTTATTCTTCCCGCTTCATATACAGTAAGGGTTCCCCTTAGGCCAAGGCTTTCTGATTGATACTCAGCTTCTTGATTTGAATATTTACCTTTAACGTATTGTCTTTCAAAACTTATGAAGGGAAAAAACATACGAATAGACCTGGCAGTCCTTGTTTTTGCAAGTTTTATCTGTTCTTCGCCTACTGCCAGCTGTTTATTACGGGCAATAGCAAACCTCAAACATGTTTCAAGGAATTGGTCTTCTGCAAAAGCAGGGATAGCGGTTTGAATGAAAAAAAATGCTGTAAAAATAAATATAATTGCTTTTTTCATATAAAAATGGCTAGAGTTAAAATTTACTAATATGTGAGAGTGATTTTACTAAAAATCTTATGCTTTGTCAAATCGGGCAAATAATGAAACTTTGGTTGATTTTCGTAGTATAAATTGATAAAATTATTAACAATTATTATCATAATTTAGTAAGGTTGTCTTTGTGTCTTTTTTAAAAATATAAATGGCTGCCTTTAAATTGCGTGGAGGATAAAATGCTTCGTTTCAGCAAAGAAAAAAGAACGTTAGAGCCTGATGAATATCATTTTGAGTTACAGGATGTAAAAGAGCCCAATCTGTTCAGGGACATCTTCCCTTTTGATGATATCCCGAAAATACCGTTCAATTATCGCGTTGTGCCCATGAATCCGCCTGAAGATATATGGATTACTGATACTACATTCAGGGACGGCCAGCAGGCCATGTCCCCTTTTACTGTTGAGCAGATAACGGATATTTTTGACATGATGCACAGGCTGGGAGGCCCGAACGGGGTTATCAGGCAATCCGAGTTTTTCATCTATTCGGAAAAGGATAGAAAAGCCGTGGAAAAATGCCTGGAGAAAGGGTATAAATTTCCTCATATAACTTCCTGGATACGTGCGACCAAGAGTGATTTTCGCTTGGTTAAAGAGATGAAGCTGAATGAAACAGGAATTTTAACATCCGCTTCGGATTATCATATTTTTTTAAAGCTTAAGAAAACCCGCAGGCAGGCCTTGGAAATGTACCTGGATATAGTTAAAGCAGCGCTGTCTGAAGGTATTATTCCGCGCTGCCATTTCGAGGATATCACCAGGGCTGACTTCTATGGTTTCGTGGTTCCTTTTGCTTCTGAGCTTATGAAACTCGCACAGGAATCCAAGATGCCGATTAAAATCAGGGCTTGCGATACACTGGGTTTTGGCGTAGCTTATGCAGGCGCATCCCTGCCGAGGAATGTAAACGGCATTATTTACGGATTGACTCATCATGCAGGAGTACCTTCGGAATGGATCGAGTGGCACGGCCATAATGATTTTTACAGAAGCTTGACTAATGCCACTTTTGCCTGGCTTTACGGGTGCAGCGGTATAAACGGAACATTGCTTGGTATAGGTGAAAGGACAGGAAATACTCCTATTGAAGCTCTTTGCATGGAATACGTTGCATTAAGAGGAACAAGGAACGGCATGGATTTATCGGTCATAACTGAGATTGCGGATTATTTTAAGAAAGAGTTTGGTTATAAATTACCACCCATGCAGCCGTTTGTGGGAGCTCACTTCAATATGACCCGCGCGGGTATTCATGCGGACGGGCTTTTAAAGGACCAGGAAATCTATAATGTTTTTGATACGACAAAAATTCTTAACCGTCCGCCAGAGGTCAGCATTACGGATAAATCCGGACTTGCCGGCATTGCATACTGGCTGAATAATGAATTAGGGCTTCCCGAAGACAAGAAAATAGACAAATCCGACCCGGCAGTGGCAAAAATGAAGGATTGGATAGATGACCAGTTTGCGAAGGGCAGGATTAACGTTATATCCGATGAAGAAATGTGGGATTTAGTAGGCAAGTATTTGCCCAAATATTCTCCGAAAAATAATACTAAAGAGCAGAAATAAAATTCCTGTTTATTGGAATTTGGTATTTTTAGCAATATGTCTTTGCGTTATAAAATCATCTCTTTGTTTATACTGGCCATAATACTCCCTGCTTTCCTTCTGAGTATTGTATTAACCTCTATCAGCAGGCGCAGTTTAAGAAATTCCATCTTTTCCCAGCAGCAGGAAATACTTAAAAGAGTAACGGACAGAATCAGTTCCCAGATAGACAGGCATCAGCAGCTTCTTTTAATCAACCGGGATATTAACCGTTTAGATGGAAAACAGTCAGCTCTGGTTGCAAAGGATATTCTTAAACAGGGAGAAGCGTTTTCCGAGATTGCTTTGTTAAGCCTTAACGGAAAGGAAGAATGGAAGTATGAGCAGTCAGGAAAAGTTTACAGTTTGCTAAACCGTTCAAAGCGGGAAGAATTCCTGGAAGCAAGAAAGGGACATGAGTATATCAGCCCTGTCTTTTTTTCCGGGCAAAGGACCCCCTATATAATGCTATCTGTTCCTGCATCGAGAAACAATGGCGTATTGGTGGCAAAGCTTGATTTGGACAGAATATGGAAATGGATAAGGGAGATAAAGATAGGTGATTCCGGCCATGCATTTGTTGTGGACCACAAGGGAAATCTAGTCGCACATCAGGAACCGGCCAGGGTATGGGCCCATAGCGACTTCAGCAACCTGCAAATCGTAAAAGACTTTATCGAATATAGACAGATTACTCCGGCCAACTGGCGTCAATATAAGGATGAAAGAGGAAGAGACGTTGTATCATTATACCAATCCCTGCCGAAAATGGGGTGGGCGGTTATTACACAGATCCCTTCCAGAGAGGTTTACAGGCCTATCAGAAAAATGTACCAGAGTGTGATACTCTGGACGTTTTTATGGACCACCGTATTTTTATTTATAGGATTCCGTTTTGTAAGGCGCATTATTAACCCGATTTCGCTGCTTCAAAGCGAAGTTCAAAAGATAAGCCAGGGGAAACTGGACATACATCTTGATGATATAAAAACCGGTGATGAAATCGAAGAGCTTGCGGGTAACTTCAAAAAGATGGCACAGTCGCTCAAAGACCTGGAACAGCTGCGCCAGGATTTGACACGGATGATAATTCACGACCTCAAAAGCCCGCTGAGCGGTATCATGGGTTCTTTGGACTACCTGGAGACAGGAATGATGGGTGAACTTAACAAGGAGCAGAAAACCGTGGTAGAGTTAGCAAAGAAATCGAGCGAAAATCTGCTTGTTATGATTCAAAACATGCTTGATGTTGCTAAAATGGAAGAAGGAAAGCTTACCCTGAGGAAAGAAAAATTCGATATGGCCAAACTGCTTATAGGCAGGCAACGTCAATTCGAAGCCTTAACAAAAAGAGAAAACAAGACTATTTCGGTTGACATAGAAAAAGACATACCTACTTTTGTGGAGATAGAAGGGCAGCTTATAGAACGTGTATTGAATAATTTAATATCCAATGCCATTAATCATACAACAACCGGAGGGCAGATTACTTTAGGAGTAAAAAAAGCAGGTAATTTTCTTGAAGTAAAAGTATCGGATACCGGGGTCGGAGTCCCTCCTGAGTATAAGGACAAGATTTTTGAGAAGTTTGTGCACGTCGAAAGAAAACAGGCCAAACTGCGCACCGGTGTCGGCTTAGGTTTAACTTTTTGTAAAATGACTGTGGAAGCTCACGGGGGGGCAATAAGAGTAGAAAGCGAGTTGAATAAGGGCAGTGCTTTTATTTTTACTTTGCCGTTAAGCTCAGGACATAGCCAGAATTTAAGTA
This sequence comes from Endomicrobiales bacterium, assembly GCA_016929635.1. Lineage (GTDB taxonomy): Bacteria > Elusimicrobiota > Endomicrobiia > Endomicrobiales > JAFGIL01 > JAFGIL01. The sequence goes on along the minus strand of JAFGIL010000056.1, from coordinate 18,434 downwards.
CTGAGAAGCAAAAGAAAGAGGTTTCTTTGGTCGGCGGGACAGCTTAAGACATTAAAAGGAGAATCAAGAGATGAAAAAGATACTTATTGTTGATGATGAGCGCTCTATCTGCAAACTTCTAAGACATGTATTTGAGGGAAGTGATTATAAAACAGAAGTTGCACATACCGGTACGGAAGCGCTGAAAAAAGCAAATACTTTCCAGCCGAATTTAATGTTATTAGACGTATATATGCCGGAGATGGACGGCTGGCAGGTTTTGGAGGGAATACGTTCATCGACAAAGACAAAGGGCATATCTGTAATTATGTTGACAGAGAAAAATATGATTGGAGATATAGAAAAAGCTGATTCATTGGGTGTACAGGGATACATAACAAAGCCTTTCCTGGTAGACAGAGTTAAAAAGAAAGTCGAAGAAATCCTGCAGGTAAATCCATAACTTTGCTAGATTAAAATGTTTGATGTTAGATGCCCTAATTGTAACCGTACAAATAGCCTAAGAAACGAATATTGTGTTATATGCGGACACCCTCTTCCGCGAAGGGATTCCGGTGAAATAAGGTATAGAAAGAGAATCAAACATATCTCCTTGCTTAACCGGTTTTTGTTAATTATAATTATTATATTAGTGTTATTAGTTCTATACCGGAGCCAATCTGCCAATTTGGGCCTATGGTAGTTGCAATTGTATGAAAAAAAATGTAAAATCTAATAACTTATTCAATCAAAATGTTGATATGAGTCTAACGGAGGGGTAATGAAAAAGCTAATAATTTGGGTTTTATTTGTTTTATTGACAGCCAACGTCACGGCAGTTTCCAAAGAAAAAAAAGCAGCAGAACAACCTGTTTCTGTTGACCCGGTTACCGATAATATTAACAAGCTTAAAAATAAGGATAAGTCCGTTAGAAGAAAAGCTGCGGAAAAACTGGGCACGTTAAAAGACCGCAAGGCGATTGACCCTTTGCGCAAAACACTTAAAGACTCGGACGCTTTTACCCGCATAGCAGCTCTTGAGTCTTTGGGATTGCTAAGAGCTAAAGAGGCTGTTGATGATATAATAAAGATATTGTCGAAAGACTCTGAAGGACAGGTCCGGCAGAGCGCAGCAGTGGCGTTGAATTATATAGGAGACAGAAAAGCTGTGGCTGCGTTGATACAGGCTCTTGATGATAAATACAAAGGAACGAAATATGCTGCTGCAAATTCATTGGGCTCTCTTAGAGACCCTTCTGCCATACCTGCGTTAGTTAAAGGTTTAAAAGATCCTGATTCGGGGATGAGGCGTTCCTGTGTTTTTGCTCTGGGGAGAATAGAAGATCAATCGAGCATTGCGGCATTAAGAGATGCCATGGATGACGAAGATTTGAGTGTTAAAACGGAAGCCATCAGAATCTGCGGGGTTTTGAGGGATAAGGAAAGCGAGGGTAAGTTTAAGGCTTTCCTGGAGCATAAAGATAAAAAAATTCAGCTGACAGCTGCCGGTTCGCTGGGCAGGATTGGTTCCCAATCCGGGGTAAACGTGGCTATTAAGCTTCTGCAGGATGCAGATCCGAACATAAGAATGCAGGCAGCTACGGTTCTGGGAGATATAGGATCAAGTAAAGCCAAAGCAGCCTTGAAGAAAGCAGAGGAAGATACAAATCCGAATGTTGCAAGAGCAGCTAAAACAGCTTTGACAAAGATTGAATCCAGGGAACCCAAAAAAGGCACGAAGAAAAAAAAGAAATAATTCATTTTTAAAGGAATTCTCATGAGATTGAAGAAGTTAGTTTTTATTCCATGGTTCTTGGTTTTTTGTTTTTTCAGTAGCGTGATTTATGCAGAGTCCACGTATATTATTGATAGCCCCACAACAGGGATACTTGATTACGGGGCTTACAATCTGGATTTTCGCTTATTCTCAGAGGGAGGGGTATTAACAAGGCTTAATTTTGGTGTTTTCAGGACAATAAACCTGGGGTTCGGATGGGAGATGAAAAAAGTGATAGGTACCCAGGATATTTCCGTAAGCCCCCCGGCCCTGGCTTTGAAGATAAAACTGTATGAAGGCGGAATGAAATTGCCCGCACTGGTGCTTGGATATGACGGGCAGGGTTATTTTTACGACAATGATGCAGAGGAATTCACGCAAAAGGAAAAAGGTATTTTCTTAGTGGCCGGCAGGGAGCTGTTTTTTCCGGGATTCAGGATGAATATTGGCGGAAACATGGCAGATTTCAAGACTAACACGCTCTATGGATTTGTTAATGCTTCTATTAATCTGGAAGAAAAGTTTGAGTTGTTGATGGAATATGACAATATAAATTGTATGCCAAAAAACAGGTTAAACGTCGGCGGAAGAATATTTATTGCCGATTACCTGAGCGTTGATTTGGCAGGCAGAGATATCGGTGCTGCGGGCAGGGATGCCGAAAGAATAGTTCGAATTAATTATTTAGGGCGATTCTAGTTTTTTAAGGACAGGGGGCAGAAGAAAGAGTAAAGGAGCCGGATAAAAAAAAGTTTTGTATCCTGACTTCTGAATTCTAACTTCTGTCTTTTAATAAAATATGAGTAATGAAATTACCGCTTTAGAGTTTGAAAAACCCATAACAGATATCGAAAACAGGATTTCTGAATTAAAGAATTCCGGCAATGATAAATCAGAAGAGGTGCGCATTCTTGAAAAGAAATGCGAAAAGCTGAAAACTGATATCTATGGTTCTTTGAGTTCGTGGCAGAGGGTTCAGCTTGCCCGCCATCCCAAAAGGCCCTATACCTCAGATTACATCAGTTTAATCTTTACTGATTTTGTTGAGCTGCATGGCGACAGGGCTTATAGCGACGATAAAGCTTTAGTCTGCGGTCTGGCGATGCTGGGGAGCATTCCTGTAGTCATAGTTGGGCAGCAGAAAGGCAGAAATATAAAAGAGAATATGGAAAGAAATTTCGGGATGATGCATCCCGAAGGATACAGGAAAGCCTTGAGAATAATGAAACTGGCTGAAAAATTCAATCATCCTGTTGTAACTTTTATTGACACTCCCGGAGCATACCCGGGGATTGGTGCAGAAGAAAGAGGCCAGGCGGAAGCTATTGCCAGGAATTTAAGGGAGATGGCAGGACTTAAAATTCCTGTTGTCAGCGTCATAATAGGGGAAGGCGGTTCCGGAGGGGCTTTGGGTATCGGAGTATCAAACAAGTTATTGATGCTCGAAAACGCCTATTATTCGGTAATTACTCCTGAAGGATGCGCTGCGATACTTTTTCGCGATGCTGCCAGGGCACCCGAAGCATCAGAAGCACTGAAGATCACCGCACAGGATTTGTATAAACTTGGCATAATAGATGAGATAATCCCTGAACCATTGGGAGGTGCTCATAGAGACGTACAATCAACCGCAAAAAATATCAAAAATTCATTAACAAAAAATATTAGCGCATTAAATAAAATGTCTAAATCGCAGTTAGAGGAAGAAAGATACAAGAAATACAGGAATATAGGAGTGTTTACGGAAGAAAGAAGATCCGGATCAGAAAGAAGAAGCATTTCAAAGACTGACAGAAGGAAAAACAAGGTAGTATAAAATTACAATATAGACAGGAGGTTGCAAATGGCGTTAGTTCCAATGAAGCAAATTTTGGAAGAAGCAAGGAAAAAAGGGTATGGCGTTGGTGCCTACAACGTAAACAACATGGAGCAGATACAGGCAATAATGGCTGCTGCCCAGAAAACAAAGTCCCCGGTTATTATTCAGGCAAGCAGAGGTGCGTTGAAATATAGTAATTTTACGTATTTAAAACATCTAATGCTGGCAGCAGCAGAGGAAAATCCTGACATTCCTATTGCCATGCATCTTGACCACGGAAACAGCCTGGAGTCCGCAAAAAAGGCAATAAGCCTGGGTTTTACTTCTGTTATGATTGACGGTTCTTTAAAAGAAGACGGAAAAACACCCTCCGATTATAAGTATAATGTTGATGTTACAAAGTCCGTGGTAGAATATGCCCACAAACTGGGCGTGACAGTCGAAGCCGAAATAGGAAGACTGGGAGGGATTGAGGACGGTGTCGGCTCAGGCTCAGTTCATATTACTGATCCTGATGAAGCAAAGAAATTTGTTGGCGAAACAGGTGTTGATGCGCTTGCTATTGCGATTGGTACTTCACACGGAGCATACAAATTCAAAGGTGATAAAAAACTTGCTTTTGATGTACTTGAAAAGATTCGTGCGTTAATCGATATACCTATAGTGCTTCATGGAGCATCATCGGTCCCGCAGGAATTAATTGATAGAGTAAACAAGTATGGCGGGAAGATGCCGGGAGCTACAGGCGTACCCATGGAACATCTTAAGAAAGCTATTAAGCTGGGTGTGTCAAAGATTAATGTGGATACGGACGGAAGACTGGCGGTAACCGCTGAGATAAGGCGTGTATTTGCCGAAAAACCGGAAAAGTTTGACCCGAGAGATTATCTTGGTCCGGCAAGAATTGTCCTGGCTGACCTTATTGCTTCAAAAATGAATGATTTCGGGACAGCGGGGCATGCGGGTGATTATGCACCTAAAACACTGCAAGACATGATAAAGGAGTACAGTAAAGTTAATGCTTAAAACCATATGTGTAACCTCAAGGGTTACCTTGGTTAGATATTTAGAAAGGAGTATTTGGACATGGCAAAGAGAGTTGGTATTTTAACAGGAGGAGGGGACTGTCCGGGACTGAATCCCGCAATACGCGGCTGTGTTATGAAAGGACAGGAATTCGGATTTGAGTTCGTTGGGTTGGTAGAAGGATGGAAAGGTTTGGTTGAAGGTATAACCATGCCTCTTAGTGTTGATGATGTAAAAGAGATCATCAGTAAAGGCGGGACTATATTGGGGACATCAAGAACAAATCCTTATAAAAAAGAAGGCGGAGTCCAGAAATGCCTGGATAATATAAAAAAATTGAAACTTGATGCTTTGGTAGCGCTCGGTGGGGAAGACACTCTCGGGGTAGCCACAAAGCTGTATAAGGAACACAAGGTTAATGTTGTTGGCGTGCCGAAAACGATGGATAACGACCTTTCGGCAACTGACTACACTTTTGGTTTTGATACTTCGGTTACAATTGCGGTAGATGCCGCGGGAAGGCTTAAAGATACCGGGAAAAGCCATAGAAGAATTATGGTCTTAGAAGTTATGGGACGCCATGCAGGATGGGTAGCGCTTTTTACGGGAATTGCAGCAGCATCGGATTGGACGTTGCTTCCTGAACAGAAAGTAAGCGAGCAGGACGTTGAAAAGATGTGCCAGCATTTAAGGAAAGTCCATGAGCGGGATAAGGTTGCACTGGTTGTTATCTCAGAAGGAGTAAAACTTCCAGGTGCAGATGCGGGTAAAGAGGAGTTGGATGAGTTTGGCCATATGATTTTGAGAAAACGGGGCATTGCCCAGCAGCTATGCGACGTAATTGAGAAAAAAACAAGCATCGAGACAAGGTCAGCCGTTATAGGACACATGCAGCGAGGCGGGCCCCCTACATTATTTGACAGAATACTTGGTACAAGAGTAGGATATAAAGCAGCAGAACTGGTGAATGAGGGAAATTTCGGCAAAATGGTAGCCCAAAGAGGCATGGATATAGTTCCTGTCCCGTTGGAAGAAGCTACGGGTGAACTGAAAGTTGTTACTTCCGATTGGATGAAGTTAATGGAAACGTTCTTTAAATAACAACGTGAAGAGTATCTCGTATCTAGTATCTCGTAAAAAGCAGTCACTTCGAGATACGCTTCACGAAATGCGAGATACGAGAAGATGAATGAAATACAAATAAGAATTCCCTATGCTGATACAGACCAGATGGGAATGGTTTATTACGCAAATTATCTGATTTACTTTGAACGAGGGCGAACCGAGTGGCTTAGGGAAAAAGGTTTGCAGTATAAGGATTTGGAGACAAAAGGTATTTTTTTACCTGTGTCTGAAAGCAACTGCGAGTATGTTTCTCCTGCTAGGTATGACGATATAATAAACGTTAAAACAAAAGTAAAAAAGCTGGGTTTTGCCAGCATTGAATTTGACTATGAGATAGTATCTCAGGATAGGATTATCGTGAAAGGGTACACTAAGCATCCTTTTGTTGATAAAAACTTTAAACCTATCAGGATGCCGGGGGAAATTAAACATATTTTGGAGAAGAATAATGGCTAAAAAAATTTTAATAGCTGATGATGAGCAAGAGATAATTGATTTATTGGAGATTGCGCTGAAATCGGCAAATTATGATGTCGTTAGCGTTACTCATGGCGCTCAGATACCAGAGCTCATTCAGAAGGAAAAACCGGACCTTCTGATTCTGGACGTTCTCTTGCCGGGTATTGACGGTTATTCTCTTCAGCTGCAGTTTTCTCAACAGGAACAAACAAGAAATATTCCTGTAATTATAATAACCGCATTGCCCGCAGCAAAGACTTTATTCGAAAAATTCCAGCAGGTTAAGTTGTTCTTAAGCAAACCCTTTGATACCAGTGAATTGTTGGTTAAAGTGGAAGAGATTTTAGGAGAATAATTTTAAGCTTATAAAAAACCTATCTTTTGCCGCAGCATCAGGATTTCAGGGGGATATTACGGGAGGAATTCGTGAGAGAAAGAGTGGAGAAAGCAATACAAAAGATAAGACCGCATCTGCAGGCAGACGGCGGCGACATTGATTTAGTGGAAGTAACCAGTGACGGAGTTGTTAAAGTCAGGCTCAAAGGAGCCTGCGGAAGCTGCCCGATGTCAGCAATGACTTTGCAGAGCGGAGTAACCCGAATAATTAAACAGGAAGTACCGGAAGTAAAAAAAGTAGAGGCAGTATAAAACGGTATTTCGTATCTCGTGAAGCGTATTTCGTGTAAAATATTTTCGAGATACGAAATAACAGATACTAGATACGAATATGTTGATCGGTTTAATATCAGATACACATGAAAACATGCCTTTTATAAGAAAGGCAGTGGATATCTTTAATGACAGAAACGTTTCTCTGGTGTTGCATGCAGGAGATTTAATTTCGCCTATTTGTGCAAGAGAATTCAGCAAGCTCAGGATGAAAATGATAGCTGTTTTTGGCAACAATGACGGTGAGAAAAATCACTGGAGGAAAAGCATCGAGGGATGGGGTGAAATTCACGAAAGATTTTATGAAACGGATATAGAAGGGCAGAAGATTTTGTTAATACATGAACCAATACATCTTGAAGCATTATCCCTCAGTCAAAAGTATGATGTTATTGTTTACGGCCATACCCATAAAATTGACAAAAAGTATGTAGGTAAAACTTTAATTATTAATCCTGGTGAGTGCGGGGCATGGCTAAAAGGTGAAGGCTCAGTTGCAATTTTATCAATACCCGATAAAGATGTGGAGATTATTGAATTAGGAACGGTTAGCTGATAAAATTATAAAGGAAATCAAGCTGTTTTGAAATAGTAAGGCTGAGTAGCTCAGATGGTAGAGCAGCGGACTCATAAGCCGTTGGTCGTAGGTTCAAATCCTACCTCAGCCAGGTCTTTAATATAGCGTGAAGTATAGAAGTAACCAAATTGATTGAAAAATCACTTGAAATTAAAACAATTGTTTGCTATAATTGAAATAAGTCTGCAATATTGTTCAATTTTTAATAAAAAACAAAGAAAGGAGGTGTTGCTAAACTAAAAGAGTAAATCAAGCTGTCTTTGTAGTGAAAAAATGTAAGTTAGCGTCAGTAATTTTTAAGGAGGATAGAAAATGGCAACTTATGAATTGAAAAAAATCAGCGTTGGTTCTTTATTTAAAATAATCCCTATTGTATTTGCAATTTTGGGTACAATTATTGGATTATTTACATTTTTCCTTTTTCCAACAGACGTTGCTCGTGATTTAACCATTGGAGCAAGACTTCTAGCTTGGATAATTTTTGTGCTTCTTTATACAATTATAATGGTTTTTGGAATTATTATTATTTCATGGTTGTATAACTTGGTAGCAGGAAAAATGGGTGGCGTATCAGTTGATTTAGGCTCAAAAGAACATATTTAGTTTTTTATTTACGAAATTATTCAAAATAAGCCAAAAAATCAATAATTATTATCTTTAACCTCTCCTGTAATTTATTTTAAGTACAGGAGAGGTTAATATCAATTAAGGATGAGCTTACGCACAAAGTTTACTATATACATATCTTTTTTGATACTTCTGGTCATTTTAGGAATTTCTTTTAGTATATTCATAACTCAAAGAAGACTTCTCCTTAAACAGCTGGAAGGTAGTCGTCAAAATATATATAAGGATTTTACCTATACCTGCAAGGAAGCCCTTGTTGTTAATGATGAGATTCAGATTTTGAATACGATAAGATCAATCATTAAAACACACAATCCTGCAATAGTATATTCTGGATATATCTCTCCTGCCCAAATAATCCTAATAAGCACACGAGATGAAGGCCATGAAGACCACTTCCGGGCCCACATATACAGGGAAGAAAAACCTTCTGTACGGGATTTCTTATCACCTAAGAACGAAAAGATACGGGAGTTTTCTACTCCTATGTTTATAAGCGGTGAATACCGAGGGACGATTAAAGCAGGTTTTTCGCAGAGCTTTTTGGAATCTGAAATTAAAAAAGGCGTTGTAACTTTAGGAAAAAGAGTATTGGAAGTTGCGATTTTATCTTTACTAGGCGGAGTGATTCTGGCAAGTATAATTGCATATTATTTGAACAAACCGATTAAAGCCCTGGCAAAAGCTGCAAATGAGATTGGCAGCGGCAACCTCGACAGCAAAGTCAGCATAAGAACTAAGGATGAACTCGGTAGTTTGGGTAAAACATTTAATGAAATGGCTCAAAAGTTAAAGGAATTGGACGAACTGAAGGACAGTTTTGTTTCCAGCGTTTCGCATGAATTAAGATCGCCTCTTGCGGCAATTGACGGATATTGTGATTTTCTTATAGAAGGTTTCAACAGGAATATGCCCCGTGAGAAACAGGAGAAAAGTTTAAAAATAATAAAGGATGCAACTGTAAGGCTGACGAATTTCATTAATAACATTCTTGATATAGCAAAAATAAAAGCAGGCAGTTTTGAATTAAGAAGGACTTCAATTAATTTTTATGAACTTGCCGAGGAAATAGTGTCATTGTTTGATTCCTTGGCACAACAACAGAAGAAAAAGATAGTAAATCAAGTTGAAAAAATCCTACCAAATATAAACGCAGATCCCGAGAGAGTAAAACAAATAGTAACCAATCTCATAGGGAATGCCCTGAAATTTACCCCGGAAGGCGGAGAGATAGCTGTAGGGGCAAAACTGGAAGAAAACGGGCAATTCATTCAAGGATGGATCAAAGACACCGGGCCCGGAATTCCTGCGGATTCTTTAGATAAAGTTTTTGACAGATTTTATCAAGTTAAGGATGGGGGCATGAAAAAACCTAAAGGTACCGGCCTAGGTCTTACAATAGTAGCCGAGATTGTAAAGTTGCATAATGGTAAAGTCTGGGTGGAAAGTGATTTAGGCAAAGGTGCGACATTTAAGTTTACTTTACCCGTATATAAAAAAGAAGAGTCAGCATAGATACTGATAAAAATTCTGATAATTTTATTTGTTCCATTCTCGCTAGGGGACCTTATTTATATAGCCCTTTCTTTTTATTAAGTTTTAAAATTTTAAATGAGGATATATAAATATAAGTATGAATAGAAAAATACTTGTAGTTGATGATGAGCCGAATTTAAGAGAAATGCTAAGTGATTTCTTGTCACAGGAGGGCTTTGTTGTTGTAACTGCTACTAATGGAGAAGAAGGATTAAGGAAGATATATGAGGAAAGCCCGGACTTGATTATTCTTGATTGTGCAATGCCTGTGCTTGATGGATATGAACTTCTTGAAAGAATGCGTACGGACCCGTTATTGCTTAATAAACCTGTAATAATGCTAACTGTCCAAAGCAGTGAAACTGATGAGATAAGAGGATTAAGGTTAGGTGTAGATGATTATTTGACGAAACCGTTTAAGCCTTCAGTTTTAATTGCCAGGGTGAATTCAATTCTGGAAAGAAAAGCTCAAAGTATAAGTGTAAACCCTTTAAGTTTTTTGCCCGGCAACCAGGCTATTAAAGCCGAAGCTGAAAAGCGAATCGCCCAGAACATTCCGTTTGCTATCATATATATTGATATTGCCAATTTCAAAAGCTTCAATGACCGTTATGGTTTTGTCAGGGGCGATGAGGTAATAAAGAATACAGCAAATATCCTTATTCATACATTGCAGGAGTTCGGACAAAAGGGAGATTTTGTCGGACATATCGGAGGAGACGACTTTATAGTTATAGCCAGGCCGGATAAATATGTCAATATTTCTGAAAGAATTATTGAACTCTTTGACAAAAGTGTAACAAACTTTTATGATGAAGAAGACAAAAAACGAGGTTATATAATTTCTAAAGACAGAAGCGGCAATGAAAAGAAATTCCCCATAATGACCATTCAATTGGCTGTAATTATGACGGAACATACAAAAATCAACCATTATGGAGAGTTAAGCGAAATTGCGTCTGAGTTAAAGAAGATTGCCAAACAGTCTGATCACAGCACATACGTAACTGACAGAAGAAAAGAAAAACAATGATTCACTGTTAAAAATAATGAAAAAAAGAATATTAATAGCAGATGATGAAATTGACAGTATAAAATTTCTTCAGGATCAATTAGAAGATTATGGCTATAACGTGATTTTGGTTGACAACGGGGAAAGCGCGATTAAACTAGCCAAGGAAACGTTCTTTGATTTAATTATGATAGACATAAATATGCCGGGCATAAACGGACTTGAGACTTTTATAGAGATAAAAAAGTTTAGCCCGCTTTCTTCGGTTATAATGATAACAGCAGGAGCTCCTGAGAATATTATAAAGAAAGCAATAGATGAAGGATCCTTTGCTGTAGTGCATAAACCCTTTAAAATAGAAAAGCTGGTAAATCTCATAGATAACGCAGTAAATCGTACAACTATTCTTGTTGTAGACGATTTATTTACTGACAGGGAGGTTTTAAAAGACCTTCTTGAACAACGGAATTTTAAGTGTGTTTCTGTTGAAGACGGGGAAAATGCTATCGAAGTATTAAAACACGGGAAACCGGACGTTGTTTTTGTGGATGTAAAGATGCCAGGTTTGGATGGTTTCGAAGTGCTTGATAGAATAAAAAAGGTTCATCCTGATTCCGGAGTAATTATGATGAGTGCTTATTCAAGTTATGAGTACTTGGAAAAATCCCTTAAAATGGGTGCTTTTACATGCTTAAATAAACCATTGAAAATTGATAACGTTATTGAAACCATTGAAAGGATCAGGAGCCAGACCCAGCAGGAAAAAAAATATTATAATGTTATTTTAGTGGAAGACGACGAAGATTATAGAAACTCTGTCGTGGATTTATTGGAACAGAACAACTATAAAGTCATTCCTGTAAGCAAAGGATCCGATGCAATAGAGGCAAGCAAGAAGCAGTACTGCGATGCATTACTGGTTGATTTAAAATTGCCTGACATGAATGGAATAGACGTTATAAAAAAGATCAGGGAAGTTAGCCCTAACATTCTGGTGATTATAATTACTGCTTATGAAAGTCTTGAGGCGGCTATTGCAGCTATCAAAGAACAGGTTCATGACTTTTTAATTAAACCTGTGAGTTCACAGATTTTATTAAGAAGTTTGAAAAAGGGTTTAAGAAATCGTCAATAGCTTGGCAATTTAAAAAGATTTTAAAAGTTAATATAAGAGGTGGAAAAATGCTGGCAAAAAGAATTTTAGTAATTGATGATGAAGAACACATAAGGAATTTCTTGGTTGATTTGCTTGAAAGCAAAAATTATATGGTAATGACCTGTGCCGATACGGATTCAGGATATAAAAAGGCAACCAAATCAAAACCGGATTTAATAATTCTTGATTTAAAGATGCCTCAGATCGGGGGGGTTGAGCTTTGCAGGCTGTTAAGAGAAAATCCTCAGACAAAAGGTATCCCAATTATAATGCTTACCGTAGAATCCTCGGAAACTGATAAGGTTATTGGTCTTGAAATAGGGGCTGATGATTACATAACAAAGCCATTCAGCTCAAAAGAGTTGATAGCCAGGGTAAATGCATTAATTAGAAGAGCCGTCAGAAAAGAAGAAGTGGATGTTTTGGAAGTAGATAATCTGGTAATGAATCTCTCCTCTAGAACTGTGACGCTGAATAAAAAAGCAATAACATTGCGCCCCAAGGAATTTGATTTGTTGCATATGTTTCTGAAAAAACCAAACGTTGTGCTAAACAGAGAATATATATTGGAAAGTATTTTCGGCTGCAAGGAGTTTATCGCAACACGGACTATTGATACGCATATAAAGAATTTAAGGCGCTCGCTTGGTCCTTGGGGTAAGAAAATCAAAACTGTCTTTGGCCGCGGATTTAAATTTATTACTAAAAAATAATTAAGTTTGTTCAGTTTAAAAAGACACTAAAATTATCTATTTCCAATAAATCAGTTTAAATCTTTCCTTAAAATAAATACTTCAAAAACTTAGGATATTAATTATGCCTTCTGGTAAAAAAAACACTTCCTCCAAAAAGAATAAGAAAAATAAAAAGAAAATAGGAAAAGATGAAGAACTTCTTTTTGAAAGAGTAAAAAGAGGGGAAGAGGAGGCTATGAATAAGGTTATTAGTAATTACTCCAATCTTGTTTATAATATAGCAAGGAAATATCATAACTGTTTTAAAAATTATGAAGTTGAAGAATTAGCAGCTGAAGGAAACAGGGGGGTGCTTGAGGCTGTTGAGCATTATGATTCATCTATGTCAACAAAGTTTACAACATATGCATGGTTTTGGATAATAAAGAACATGCAGGAATATATAAGTTCCGGTATGGCATTAATAGGGATGCCCAGAAAAATATTTTCAAACCTGAAAAAAGTAGTCAAAAGTATAGAGAACGAAATAAAAAAAGGAAAAACGCCTTCTCTTACCGAAATCTCGAAAAAATTGGATTTAGACCTTGAAAAGGTAAGAGATCTATTATATAACAAAAAGAACTTAACAAAACCGTTATCCCTCGATAAGTACCTGGATAAATATGACCAGGATGCGACTTTGGCAGATATAGTTCCTGATGAAAGCCTAAGCACAATGCAGGAAATTCTGGATCAATCTGAAAGTAAAATGGATATATCCAGAATGCTGGATAAACTCTCTCCGATTGAGATGGAAGTTATTCAATGGAGGTATGGCTTTAAAGATAACAGATATCATACCCTAAAAGAAATAGGCGAAAAACTGAATATTTCGCCCAGTAAAATAAAAGATATAGAGTCTGTTGCAATAGTAAAACTGAAAAGACTGGCGATAAACTCAAAAGATTAGATATTCGGATTAATAAATAGTTTGTTGAAAAAAACACACCCAGTTCCCCTGTCAGAACCCCATAATTAGACAGAAAATTTGTAGAATCCCCCAAAATAGTGAAAAACCAGCACTTCAACCCAAAACATAAAGTATGCTGCATATTTGAATTAATCGCCTTTTTTAGAGGTTTTATTCTCTAAAATCTGAATATAAAATACCCCAATCAAATAAGGAACTATGCTGAATGATTGATGTTATATTTTTTATAAAAAAACACTTGACAAAATAACAATTTTCCCTTATACTAGTAGTGAGAATGAAAACCACGCAGTACACTTGAAGTTAATGATTAGAAAAAACTCAGAGATTTCAAAGGCAAATTGGAGAGTAAATATAATGAAAAAACTAATTGTATTTTCAATCATTTTAGGGTTTTTATTAATATATTTATATCCAAATGCTAATGCAGCAGCATCTGGCGTAACTGCTGCTGAATTTTTGAAAATTAACCCTGATCCAAGCACAGTTGCCATGGGCGAAGGAGCTGTTGGTTTAGTAAATGACAGCCCTTCAATCGCATATAATAATCCGGCCGGCCTTATTGGGGTTACAAGACCAAGAGTATCCTTAAGCTATGTATTGTTTTTGGAAGGTTTGCGTTATCACTACACAAGTTTCGCAATTCCTTTTTCGTACGGGACGATCGGAACTTCGATTTATTATTTGACTTATGGAGAGTTTGAAGGTAAAGACGCAGACTTCAATCCTATTGCTAATCCGACTTGTAATGATATGGCTTTCCAGCTCACTTATGCAATACCAATTAGAACCAGCGTACCCATCAAAAAGGATCACGGGTCTGTCGGACTGAATCTTAAATTTATCCGCAGCAAACTGGCAGACTATTCCGCTGAAGCAATAGCAATAGACTTGGGTGGAATTTACCACTTACCTTTTGTTGAGGGCTTATCAATGGGAATGGCATATAAGAATTTGGGCTCAGGATTAAAGTTTGTTAAAGAAACGGGACAGCTTCCAACCACACTGTCTTTAGGATTTAATTACAAGAACCCTGAAATGAAGAATCTAGAAACTGTGCTTGATATTAACTCTCCCAGCAAAGGGCCTTCAAGCTACTCTGTAGGCTTTGAGTTTTCCCCTATGTATTTAATAAAACTTCGCGCCGGATGGAAACAGATGGAAAATGCTGTTACAGCAGGGATAAGGGCAGGATTGGGAATAAACTATAAAGACTTTAAATTTGATTATGCTTTTTCTCCGGTAGAATACTTTTCACCTGTTCATCACATAAGCATCACTTTATCCGTAGGAAAGATATTCAATTCCCTGGAAGCCTATGATTATTATTTGCAGGAACATTTTAAAATTGGAGTGGATTTTTATAATGAAGGCGATTACATTCGCGCAAGAGAGAAGTTCAAGGAAATTCTAGAATCATATCCGGATCACGATGCTTCAAAGAAATATATATTAAGAATAGATTCAAACATAGAAAGAGAAAAACAGAAAAGAGAGGAAAAAGTCGATAAAATTCTCAGGAAAGCAGATAGTGCATATGCCAGGAAAGACTATATCTCAGCAAAGAAGTATTATGCGTATATTATAAAATCAGATCCTTCTCATTTGCAGGCAAAAGAAGGATTGCAGAACGTGCAAAATATGTTAAAAGAAGTTCTGCTTGAAAAAGTAAGAATACAAAACAGCGAGAAGATTAAAAAGATCTGGAAAATCGCAATGGAATATTACAGAAGAGGCGAACTTGTTAACGCTAAGGAGAAACTCGAAGAGATTCTCAGGATAGATGCTGAACATATCGAAAGTAAGAAACTGATAGTTGCGGTAGATAATAAGTTGAAGAAAGCAGCAGCTGCTGAAACCAATAAGATGTATACTCAGGCTATTGAGCTTTACAAAGAAGAGAAATATGAGCTGGCAATGAAATACTTTGAAGCAGTGCTTCTTGCAGCCCCTCATCGTATAGATGCTATGGATTTTGCCGAAAGATGTAAAGAGAAGGTAAGAGAGAGAGAAGAGCAAGAAAGAAAGTCAAAATTAGCTCAACAGCAGGAAAGCATGAAATCAGACCTGCTGGGAGATTATAATAAAGCACTTAGATATTATGAAAAAGGCAAGTTCCCGCAAGCATTACATTATTTCATAAAAAGCAAAAAGACCGCCAAGAAGTATGAATTCTCTGATTATTTAACAGATATTAACAGCTATATCTCTATGTCCAAGATTGCGCTGGCAGAGCAGTATTATAAAGAAGGATTTGCATGCTATCAGAAGAACAGATTTGAAGAAGCAGCGGAAAAATATGGACAGGCTTTAAGATATGACCCGGAAAATGCATCAGCAAAAGTTGAGTATAAACGTTTAAGCGATGAATTATCAAAACGATACTATGAAAAAGGTATGACATACTTTACTGAAGGTGATTTAGAGAAAGCAAAAGAGTATTTCAAGAAATCACTCTCATATAATCCGAAAATGAAAGAATCACAGCGTGCTCTTGAAAGGATAAGATAATTTGTTGCTGAATAATGAATAAGAAGTTAGTTTTTGCTTGCATTGAAAAATATAAAAAGGAGAGGTTTAATGCTAGGTAGTTATAAAGAAATACTATTAAAAGGGCTATTATTATTTATTATTATATTAATACCTATTCATTGCGTGGGTAACCAGCTTGATTCGGTTCAAATTGCACCGGTGCCGTGGATTCCCGAGGATACTAAATCTGATACAGGGAATCTGCTTAATGATACAATAACATTTAAGAATCTGCCTATGGATGGGGAAATATTTATATATTCTGTTTTAGGGAACCTAGTCAAAAAGATTGAGTTTGCCAACTTCTCGGATCCCCAGGGTAAAAAATGGGATGGAAAGAATGAAGACGGAGAGTATGTTTCAAGCGGAGTATATTTATGGCTGGTGAAGTCACCTGCAGGGGTTAAAACAGGAAAGCTGATTGTAATAAGGTAAATTTTGAAATAAATCTGAGGTTGCAGTTATGAGAAAGATTTTTTTAATATCTTTATTAATAATGTTGTTACCTCTCTCTGCTTTTGCTTGGAAGCATGGCGGGGATTACGATTTAATACAGTGCATTGACAGCGGCGGCGGTGACGCACAGACACAAGGTGATTATGTAAATCAATGTTCATATTCGATTTTTGTTTCATCAGGCTATTCCACAGACATGTCTTCGCAAACCATGGGCGGATTCCTGCCTAATATTAATAATATTCCCAGAGTAATTTTAACAGGTCCTCTTGACCAATTAGCTACTAATTACAATCAACCACGGTTTATGTGGAATTATATTGATGAAGATGTAAATCCCCAGGCCAGTTATTTTGTTCAGTTATCAACAGCTTCCGATTTTAGCGTTATTAATGATTCATCTTTAGAGCAGGAACTTACTGACAAGTTCTGGATACCAGGCACAGGGATAACTGAGGGTGCATATTGGTGGAGAGTCAGGGCAAAGGATGGCCCCTGGCATGAGTGGTGCACCTCAACCGCATCATTTAGAATCTCTATTGACACGAGTGTCCCGGCAGACGTAGAAGTTACGTCAGTTATAGCGCACATCAGTTCATGTACGGTTAGTGCTTATGCTGATGACTACAGCCAATTGAGTTATGCAATAAGATACTCTGTTGATCCTGCTTTCGATGTAGCAATATCTACCACAAGTGATTGGTTTGGCCTAGGGTATGGCGCAGCATCCACTCAAACATTAGCACTTATCCCGAATACAACTTATCATTTCCAGGCGCGTTCAAAAGATGTGTTGACCAATGAGTCAGACTGGTCAGCTACTTTTACACGCGTCACTTTATGTAATCCGCTGTCCACAGCTTTTACATTTCCTTACGTAAGCTCCACTTCAATTCAGGTTAGCTGGAGTCCTGACAGCAATTCTGCAGATACAACATATGTGGTCAGGGCATCATCAACAAATGTTTTTGATGGAAGTGACGGGGCTGTTATTTATTCTACAGTTACAGCTCAGGCCCACACTGATTTCCACAGCTTAAATACCAATTCATTTTATTGGTTTGAAATTAAAGCAATAAATCATGAGGGTATATCAACTGTTTGGAGTGCGTTAGGTTCAGAGGCTACACTAGCTTCAGAACCTGAAAATTTGAGTTGGGGTACAATAGACAATACATCAATGGAAGTTGTTTTTGGCGCATACAGTCCGGATAACCCTTATAGCACAATTTACACAGTTCAGCTGTCCACAGTCAGTGACTTTACTGAAACTATAGAATCAAGCCAGACAACCAGAGGCTCTATGTCTGCAATAATTGATGGTCTTGATCCAAACACGACATACTATGCAAGAGTAATAGCTGAGAACTGGGATGGACATGTAACTACAGGAACAATATCTCCTAGCTGGAGAGCGACGAGATGTACGTCACCTGATAACCTGGCATGGGGAGCGATAACAAATGAAACGATAGATATAGATTTTGGAGCATCAAGTCCTGATAATCCAGGAGTAACAATATATAATGTACAGTTATCAGAGGAAGATGATTTTGGCAGTATAGCATCAAGCAGTGAGACAAGAAGATATACAGGGACGCAGACGGTAACAGTAGAAGGATTAAATCCTAACACAACATACTATGCGCGAGTACAGGCAATAAACCATGAGGGAGTGATAGATGCAACACAATTAACAAGTCCAATTTGGCATGCATCATATGTGACAGCGCCTAACAGTCCAGACTGGGGAATAGTAAATTCAGGAGATATAGAGATAACGTGGCAAGCGAGTGTACCGGATAATCCTACAAATACGATATACAGAGTAGAGATGTCAACGTACACAGGTTTTGATTATATACATCAATACACAGAGACGACCCATAATGCAGGAAGTGCGGTAGTAAATGGGTTAATACCAACAACAACATATTATGCAAGAGTGATAGCAACAAACTGGGACGGAGTATCAAGTACGACTACGGTAGCAGGCTGGAGATCAACGTTGATGAGTGG
>JAFGIL010000055.1 GCA_016929635.1 Endomicrobiales bacterium | reverse complement strand
TTCTATAGTTATTAATTTTAAGCATTTCAGGTCATCACATTCAAATTTATAACATGGCCTGAAACAGGAAACATCTTTTCTTAAAACAATGTTTTTACTTCCAATTGGGTAAAACTTATTAAAATCGCCTGGGCCAAAAAGGGCAATTACACAGGTATTCATAGTGACAGCTAAATGTAGTGGTCCAGTGTCATTCGTTATAACCAGATTCACATTTTTTAGAAGAGCGGCCAATTGTTTAAGGTTAAAATTGCCGAGGTTAATAACTGGTCTGTTTTTCATGCTGCTTAAAATAGTTTGCATAAGATTATTTTCTTTCTTTTCACCTGTTAAAATAACTTTTGCCCTATAATTATTAATTAAGATATCTCCTAGCTCTGCCCATCTTTTAGCTGGCCAGCGTCTGGAAGGCCTGAATGCTCCGGGATTTAATGCAACAGTAAATTCGTTTGGTTTAATATCATTGTCATTAAAGAAAGCTAACGCAGTTTTTTCATCTTCGTTTGATATTGAAATTTCCGGCATCCTGTTTGATGTATCAGCACCTAGTGAGGATGCAATTTGTAAATCAACGTCAATCTCGTGTTTTGTTTTATCTTCAGGGACTCTTAAGTCATAAAAAAATCCCATACCAAAGGTATTGCGACCAACCTTATATTTGGCATTTACTAAGTAAAATAATAATGACATCTTAATACTTCCAAGAAAAGTTCGAACAGGTTGAATGTTTATCATTAAATCAAAATTCTCTTTCCTTAAAGAAATAAGAAGCTTGATTACATTAAGCAATGTTTTAATGGAATTTTTACCCATATATGAATAATTTTTTAAAACTAACATTCTGTCGAAGAAAGGTAATCCGGAATATATTTCAACTGTTCTGGGAAGTATAAGAACAGATATTTTAGAATTGCTAAATCTATTTCTGATTGCCCTTAAAGTTGGAGTCGAAAGTATTGCATCCCCCATTCCAGCAATGTTTAAAATGAGTATATTTTTAGGGTTAGATGGAATTTGTTTCAAATTAGTTTCCTCTTTATGAATGACTGTATAGATTTAATTTTCCTGAAATATCTAAATCTAATTCATCAGTAAGCTTAAAATCTATTTTTGTATTTTTTCCCATAATATTCACAATACTTTCTTGAAGATTCTTTATTTCAATATCTGAGATTAATTTGTCTTTATAAATTACTACAGTATAATTTTTGAGCGAATTTTGTAATATCCTAAAGTCAGGAATATGACTCGTCCCTTGTTGTATATTATTGTAGATATTGTTGAACACTATTTTAGGAAAAGATATACCTTTTTCTGTTATTATTTCTTCTATTTTTCTGCCAAGTACATGTATTATGGGAAGGGTGATGCCACATTTGCATGATGTTTCACTTATTTTACCTATATCACCGTTTTTATAACGTATGATAGGCATTAAAGTATTATTTAATTGAGTTGCTACTATTTCTCCTGATTGCTCGGGATATTTATCATTATTAATTGTTTCGATAAAAACGTTATCTACAGAAAAATGTATATTACCTTCAGGACATTCAAATCCGACTGTGCCTAATTCAGTACATCCATATTCTTCAGAAACTTTACATCCGAAAACGGATTGGATTAAGACACGCTGGAATTCGTAGAGATTTTCCCCTGTTGTTACGATAACTTTAAGGTTATTAGGAAGAACATTCTTATTTGATATTTTTATAGCTTTCGCAATACGGTACAACAAAGACGGATAACCAAATAGAAATTTAGGTTTATAATCCGTAATAAAATGAATAATGTCATTAATTTCATTGTCAGTCAATTTATAATAAAATAAGCGCATGTTATTTGTAAATTTGTCTTTAAAAGATTTTATAATTGACATAATTGCACTATTTACTTTTCCAAACAAAGATATTCCCCTATCTCCAGGATTTACATCATACCAACTTAATCCTCTCCAGAAACTGACAAGATAATGTCCATAGATATATCTGTTCAGATATATTTTGGTTATTTTTCCACTTGAACCGCTGGATTTTCTTGACATTTGCCACGGCAAAGGAGTTTTATAAATGAATTTCATAGCATGATTGCTAAGTACATTCTTATCTAATATCGGAAAGTCATTAATATTTAATTCTTTTCTTTGATTTAAAGTATCTTTATAATATGGTATGTTATCTTTAGCAATATTCATGATATTATTTAGTTTGTTTTTTTTAAGTTTATCTAACTCTTCTTTGGTCATATGCTGATTCCTTTTATATTCATCCAGTATTTTTGAAAAGTCCTGACTAAAGGTTAATCCCATTAAAAAGTTATTTATTATTTTATTCATTCTTTAACTCATGATATAGTTTTTCGTGAGCGGATATTGTATTTTTAACACTGAATTTGTTTCTAACGGTCTCTCTTGCATTCTTTCCCAATTCCCTGGCTTTTATTTTATCTTTTAATAAAAAAAGTATTTTTTCAGCTATTGACCCCGGGTTTGCAGACTGAGAGACAAGGGCGTTCTCATTATCTTTTACAACTTCATTTATACCTTCAATATTTGTCACTACGCATGGCTTTCCCATGCACATAGCCTCTAAAAGACTTACAGGCTGGCCTTCATGTATAGAAGGAAGAACGTATATATCCAAAGCCGAGAGCAATTCGGGTATATCTTCTCTAAATCCAGTAAATAAAAAATATTGATAAATATTCAGGTCTTTTGCCATCTTCTCCAAGGTTTTCCTTAAATCTCCGTCCCCTATAATTAAAAATTTGATATTTGAATGTAATTTAAGGATATTTTCTGCAGCCTGAATAAAAAAGCGCTGTGCTTTTTCATATGTCAATCTTCCGATTGTGCCGATTAAAATCAAATTGTTGTCCAGATTAAGTTCTTTTCTGATTTTTTCTGGATCATATACTTTAGGGTTAAACCTTTCTAATTCAATTCCGTTATAAATTGTTAAAATATTATTTGCGGTTATATTATGATTGTTTATAAGCCATTTTTTTAAAGATTCTGAAACAGCAATAAATTTATTTGTATATTTTTCCGTAAGTTTATCAGCTAAAATATAAAATGTTTTCTTAAAATAATTTATATTATCAAAAAGCTCTACAGGAACAGCAATAGTTGAAACACTTTTTATTGTTATATCGCTATAATTCTTTGCTATCCTGCTGTAAAAATTTGCTCTTCCGCTTTGACTGTGGATTATATCAGGTTTTTCAGTTTTTATTATGTTAATTAACTGAGATAAAAGATTTAGACTTATTTGTTTATGCATACCAATCGGATATATCTTTATATTTTCTTTTTTCAGATTACTCACTAAAGGTTCATTGCCAGAACATGCAAATATTGGTTCAAACTCACGCCTGTTCAATCCTTTAGCTAATTGAAGGAAAGCTTGTTCCCCTCCACCAAAATTGTTATTTTCTATTACATATAATATTTTCATTTTAACCCTATTTCCTTATTATAAATGCCAATCAATCTATCTCCTATAGTATCCCAGTTATGATGACACTCGACTGATTTTCTTGCATTAGCGCCAATAGCAGATCTTAGTTTGCTATCATTAATGAGTTTAATAATGGTATCAACGAACTCCTTTGGTTTGTCTGCTACCATGATGTCTTGATCTGGCGTAGCATTTATGCCTTCAGCTCCGATTGATGATGAAACAACTGATTTTCCCATAGCCATCGCTTCTAAAACTTTAGTTTTTATACCGGTCCCAATCCTTAAGGGGCAGATTATAATTGATGATTTGGCAATAAAATTTCGGATATCATCGACGTAACCTGTAAGTAATATATTTTTATTGTTTGATGCTAATTTTCTTAGTTTTTCGCTGACACCCTTACCTGTAATATATAGCCTGATATCGGGAAACACGGTATTTATTGTATTGAAAACATCTGTACAAAAAGATATCATGGCATCATTGTTCGGAGTATAATCCATATTACCATAAAACATCAAACTCGGAAAATCCTCCTTAACTGTTTCAGGTTTGAAATATTCCAGATTAGTTCCATGAGTAACTATTTCGATTGATAACTCAGGATTTAACTTTTTTAAAAAATCTCTATCGGCAGGATTAGAGAGAAAACAGCTGTTAAATTTAGAGCAGATATAAGGTTCGTACTTCCTGACTTTATGCCAATCAATAAATGATAAAATCCTATTTCTCAGTCCTGTGTTAAATTTCCATTGCTGCATATAGAATCTGGTGCCGCAGTCTACAACATCGATAAATTTTGGTATTTCTTTAAGTTTAAGAACATACTGCGCCATTGCTTTTGTGCATACCTGTATAGCATCATACTTATTATTTTTTAATAAATTATCTATTTTAACCCTCATCTCATTTGATTTAAACTGATTGAATATAAAATACGGATTATTTTCAAGAATGTTTTTAAGCCTGTATTTAAGACCACTTTTAGGTTTTCTCAAAACTGTAACTATTTGTGAGCAGAATTTATTTAACTTTTGAATGTTTTTATTTTGCTCGAGATTATCAATAAAAGACACCAGATGTATCTCATTATTTTTGCTCAAATGTTTGAGCCAATAGTAAGGCCTTGCTTTATAAGGAATTTCGTCCGGATTGTCTGGTAAATAAGGCGTTAAAAATAGTATTTTCATTTATTTTTTTCCAAAATGGAAGAATATATACTTTCATATTTTCTGGCTTGGGTATTTATGGAAAACAATTGTTCTACGCGATTTTTTGCATTATTTGTTATTTCATCTCTTAATTGTTTATTCTTTAAAACCTTTATAACCGCATTACTTATCGATAAAGGATCCATGTTCTTAACTAAAAAACCACTTGCGCTGTCTTCAATAATATCTTCAGGCCCTCCGCATCTTGTTGAGACAACTGGAATATTTGCTGCCATTGCTTCTAATAATACCAAGCCAAAAGTTTCTTTTAAGGAAGACATTACCAATACATCTATAGCTGAAAGTATATCTGGTATATCAGTCCTGTACCCAGTAAATATTACATCATTTTCCAATCCAAAGTCAGATATTATTTGTTTTATTTGACCGGGATAATCTTTGTCATCTTTCCTATCAAAGATACGTTCACCTACTACCATAAATTTTATTTCTGGAACCTCTTTTTTTATAAGCTTAGCGGCTTCAAAGAAATAAATATGACCTTTTATGGCTTGAAATCTGCCTACGATTGCTATTAATGGGCCATTATCTTTAACGGCAAACTCATTTCTTATATCTGACCTTTTATTCAGTTTGGTATATTTTTTGGTATCTATGCCTAAAAAAACTGTTTCAATCTTGCTTTCCGGTACAGGGCTGTTAGCAATAAAATAATTTTTAACTGCATTGGATACTGCAATTACTTTTGATACAAAGTAATTTATCAATATACCTTGTATGCCTGAACCAAGCCTCCACATATGCATTGTCCAAACTAAAGGTATTTTACATAATTTTGCAGGTATACCCGTAAAAAGTACTCCTTGATAACTATTGGAATTTATTAAGTCAATTTTTTCATTTTTTATTATATTGTAAAATGTGGAAATCGTAGAAATTGAGATTACAGGTATAAACCCGAATACCTTTTTGGCAATGCCGAATTTTGTAATAATAACCTGTATGCCTTTCTTGTTTAATTCTTCGGTTAATGGTCCTTCTTCAGGACAAATTACAACAGGAGCAAATTTATCCCTGTCCAGATTAGATACTAAATCAAGGAGATTTCTCTCCCCTCCGCCAATTTTAATAAGATTTGAAATAAAAAGAATTTTATAAGGCACTAATCCAATGACCTTCCTGTTTCTTTGAAATAAAAATCTTTTATAGCCTGTGCCGACCGCTCGGCAGATTTACCGTCTAGTTTATAAAACAGCTGCTGAGTATAGTTCTTCCTCTTTTCAGAATTGATTTCAGGATGTTTTAAAGCTTTGTCAACGGCAGTTTTTAATTCATCAAAAGTATTAACGTTTTCCCCAATATCCCTCATTGTTGTTTCCATGCTAGTTTGGTCAAATATCCTTGATTTCATTGCTTCCTCTGAAGCATTTACAAGTACAACCGGTTTATCCATTGAAGCAAACATGAATATAACACTGCTGTAATCTGAAATTAATATATTACTTGCAAATAAATAAGGAATAATATCTGCGAAATCTTCTATAAGGATTACACCTTTCAGATTGCGGTATAGGCTGTTATATTTTTTTGTTTCATCATATATAGATTCATCATTTGCGCCTGGATGTAGTTTAATCAGTATATTTACATTTTTCGCTACTTCTGCAATTTTATCCTTAATAAGCTCAAGCGAGCTTATAACACCCCATGTCGGTGCATATAAAATAGTTTTCTTGCCGGGGTCGGCGCCGATATTCTTAAGTATTTCTTCGCGATTCAGCGAACCATTAAATAATCTATCCAATATGGCATATCCTACTTTTATGCTTGTGTTTATATTCATCTGCTTGAGCCTGCTGACAGCATAATCCCCCAGCTGTAAAATCAAATCGAAATTCTTGTTTTTATCATAACTATACATGTAGTTCTTACCGACGATGCCGTGAGGAATATAAATTTTGTTGATATTTTTCAACAGAAACTGATTTTCACAGAAATCAGCCATAATAACCATTTTAGGGTATGAATGCGACTTGAATATTATATTATTTCTTTTTAAATAATTAATTGCATCCGGATAATTTGAAGGGACGATTGTAACTTTTGGTAGTAATTTATGGATATCCCTGAACAAAACATAATGCAGGGGATACAGCACATAAAAAATAATATCATCGGTTTTATTAAAAAAATTGGCTGTATGCCACATTATTCCATAGGGTATGGACTTAAGTAAATAATATATCGATATCAGGGATTTCCTATATTTCCCTGGTATATATCTTATTGTTGCGAATTTGAACTTTACCCATAGTTTCAATATGGAATTAAACATTGATATTTTCCTAGTCGTTATTTAGAAGCCCTAAATCAATACTTATACTTTCTATCAATCTCTTGCGTTTCTTTAATCGGAGTCAGATTCCTCAAATCATCAAGTGTAGCAGAAAGCACCTGTTCTATCGGGTTAACCGAATCATGCTTTTTAATGATTTTCAGGCTGTCCCTTATAGCCTTTATTTTGACTCTCTCGGTCTGATTTGCAAGGACTATTACTGAATATCCTGAATCAAAAAGCTGTTTATTTGTTATTTGAGGGAATTTTGTAGGTACGATTACCAAAGGAACCTTGGATTTCCAGTGCTTTGGTACCTGAAGCGCTTCTTTCCCGGTTGATTCCCTGCTGTGCATCAATATCATGTCCGCTCCGCAATCTGCATAATACTTAGACCTTTTTATTGCTTCAGCCATACCATATCCCCTGATAAGTGCTTCTGTGCGCGCGACTATCATAAAGTCCTTTGTTTTTTGCGTATCTTTCCCTGCCCTTATTTTTGCACCGTGTTCTTTCATAGACAACAGTGGTACTTTTCCACCCCAGAGTGAGTTTTGCTTGGGAAATATGTTATCTTCCACGCAAACAGCAGAGCAACCTATTTTTTCGAATTCTTTTACTGTCCTGATAAAGTTGTGGATACCGCCATATCCGTTGTCAACATCCACCATAACCGGAAGAGATGTAGCTTCAGTGACTATTTTTGTCCGTTCTAACATTTCTGTCATTGTGATCGTCCCGTTATCAGCGAGCCCCAGCCGTGCCGATGCCTCAAATCCCGAAATCCATATCCCGTCAAAGTCAGCCTCTTCTATTAGCTTTGCAGTGATTGAGTCTCCGGCAGAAACTATTACAATATTTTTCTTTTTTTCCAGCAAATTCCTCAGGCTTCTTGTTTTTCTTATTTCATGTAAAAGCTTGGTTGTTGTAATGTAGGGATAAGTAGGCACCTGTACGACTTTGCACATTTTCTTTTTTTGCGCTTCCTTGTACAAAGGCGGCAGCCAGTCGTCTCCATGGACGGCGATATCAATTTTATATTTTTTTAGATTCTCCAGCATGGTAGGGCTTCTGTAATCCATGCAGTCTTCGACGACTTCGGTTACGCCTTTTATGGATTCTAATATCTTTTTCCTGTCCTTAAAAGGTATAACAGGCTCTCTTTTGTACCTCTTAACTACGTCATCCGGATGCAGACCTATAACCAGAGCATCACCTAGTGCTTTGGCTTTCTTAATAAATTCAAGATGACCTCTGTGAAATAAATCGCCGGTCATTGTTGCATAAACAGTTTTTTTGTTTTTCATTTAATGTCTCCTCCTGAATAAAGATTTTGATAGACGTTTTATAACCATGTATGAATAAACCAGAAAAGGAATATATTTTTTTATGTTCTGTTTCATAATTTCTTTATTAAGCTTTTTAGAATTTTCACCTATATATATAATTAGGGAATGTTCGTGAGGAATAATGCATTTATTTTTAAATTGGTCGAAATGTTTCTTTTTATAAGCGAATTTATGAATTTCAAGCGGGTTTTCAAAAGATTCTCCCTGCTGTGCCATAATTTTAGGCAAAGATACCAGAATATTCTTTGCTTTTTCACTGCACCTGTTAAGTAATTGAATTCCTTCAGAGTATTCAAAATGTTCAAGAACATCTATCAAAAGGATTAAATCGTAGGTCTTTTCCAATTTATTTATAACTTCTAAAGCATTTCCTATGTGAATTTTATTATATATAAATTTGTGCACAGGAGTAATGTATTTTTCGAAACCTTCTATACCTTCTATTTCTATTTGCCATTTATCGTACCTTCCGCTTAGTATATCCAGATATTCCCTGGACAAAAAACCGTACTTTCCGAATCCAATACCTATATCTAGAATACTTTTAGGTTTGGACTCTATAATAGCCCATATAATTTCATTTAATTGGTAAGGGTGACTTGTCGGCATAGCTAAATCTTTTTATTAAGCCTCATGAAATATCTTGAAATTAATCTAGTAAAATCTATTGCGGAATCACGATTTAGATGATATATCGTTTTTGATAATTTATCATAATCTACAACATAAAAATCATCTGTTAAAAGAAAAGCATTATCATTTTCTTTTACGATATCTAAGATAAATGATTTGTAAGCTTTAATATATTTAGCATCAATACTATTTTCATAGAATGGCTTTAAAATCGGTGGATGGCAGAAGAATACTTTAATATCCCTTTTTTTAGCCGCTCTTAAAAATTTGTTTAAAAAATATCTGTTTAATTTAGAAACATGAAATATATTTTCAGTTGTTAAATTACTATGCTTTTCTTCGTCTTTTTTGATCAATTCCAGCTCGAATGCTTTGTATAAAGATGTTCCGTTATTTTTAATAATATCCTTTTGAAGTTCGGCTTTTCTTTCGGTATATAGTTTAAATAAGGATATTATGTTAATTCTTTCGTTAACAATACTAAAAACCAGCTTTCTTATATCGTATTGATAACGTTGGGTTGGCAATAAATGGTTAATAACTTTTTTAGCAATATTAAGATTTATATTTGTAGAGTCCCAGAAATAGGGGTTAAGAAATATTTTTAAAGTTTTAATTGGAAAGACTTTAAGCATTATGTATACAACGGCGCCGGAACTGAAATTTTGATACCATAGATGATAAGTGTCCATAAGAATTATATATTTGCATCTCTTGTTCTTGCTTAGGGCTTTTTCAAGCACAAAATACTGGCCAGCTAATGTAGCACTGCCAATAAGTGCGAAGTTAAAAGCCGTAAGACCAGTAGTATTATAAATTTCATTAGCATCTATTGCTGCCGCGGATGAATCACCGAATATTAAAATATCCTTATCAGTTTTACCTTCATCAATCATTCTGATTTTAAACATCATTTTAGCATCGGGGATATTTGTCATATATCTAAAATAGCTGTTAACGCAAAATTCTGTAATAATAAAGAATATAAAGAAAACATAAACATATTTTGGTATAAATCTTAAAATATTTCTGTTAGAATTGGAAATAGATAAATTCTTTTCCATGAGTTACTCCAAAAAGCAATATAAGATAAAACATTAAAAAATAAACAATAGATTTGAGAATAAAATTATTTCTATATAAAATTAACAAATCATCTTTTAAAAATTGCATTACCTGGACAACAAGCAATAAAGCTATGAAAAAAATTATAGAGCTAAACATTTGCCATAAGCCAATACCTTTCACAAAATGGAAATTACTAAATATGCTGTAAAACATATAAATAATTTGTGATACAGATTGCCCCCTGAATATAAGCCAACCTATACAAACAAACTGGAAGAATACTATTACCCTTATTAAGAACCATAATTTATTAACATATAAATTCTGGAATGAAAATATTTTATTTAATATATCTTTAACCAGTCTATGAACGATTAAAAGTGTTCCTTGATATATACCCCAAATTATGAATGTCCATGCAGCACCATGCCATAAACCGCCTAAAAGCATTGTTAGAGCCAGGTTTTTATAGGTTGATATAGAACCGTGCCTGTTTCCTCCAAGTGGTATATAAAGATAATCTCTCAGCCATGAAGATAAACTGATATGCCATCTGTTCCAAAAATCAGAAGGATTGGTAGCAAAATAAGGTAGGTTAAAGTTAACCATGAGTTCAATTCCCATACATTTTGCTAGTCCTCTTGCAATATTTGAATAACCGGCAAAATCGCAGAAAATCTGAAATGCGAATGCATATAAAGCTAAAAGCACTTTTGTGCCTATGTACGGTGGTCCAGATGCAAATACCGGATCTACCAATTTTGCAAGGTTATCTGCAATGAACATTTTTTGAAATAGACCCCAAAAAATCAAATGAATCCCTTCACGAAATTTATCTAAAGTCAGTTTTCTGGGAGCCAGTATCTGCGGAAGGAGATTTTTTGCTCTTTCTATCGGTCCAGCCACTAGTTGTGGAAAGAAGGCAACGAATAATGCAAAATCAAAGAATTTCCTTGTGGGTTCCAGCTTTTTGTAATAAATGTCTATTGTATAGCTCATTGTCTGAAATGTATAGAATGAGATGCCAACAGGTAATATTATGTGTATAAAATGAGGTTGAAGAGAGATTGAAAATGTATTCAATAGTGTTTGCAGATTAGATACAAAAAAATTAAAATACTTAAAGAAACCCAATATTGTTATGTTTCCTGCAACACTAAAGAACAAGAATAACTTCCTTCTTCTAACATCGTTTGATTCATAAATTATTATTCCGCAAAAATAGTCAAGAATTGTAGAAATTAGAATTAATGACAAGAATTTCCAGTTCCAGGCCCCATAAAAAATATAGCTGGCTACCAATAACATTCTATTTTGATATTTATGATTGCTAATCAGATATAGCGTGTATACTATTATGAAGAAAATAAAAAATTCTATAGTATTAAACAGCATTTATTAAATTTATCCTTATTTTATATTTCTTACTGAAATTCTTTATTTCAAAAGCAAATCGTTCTGCAGATTTTCCATCAAGTTTATAAAATAATTTTTCGGAATACATCTTTCTTTTTTCAGAGTTAATTTCAGGATGCTCTAAAGCTCGTTTAACAGCCTGTTGCAGTTCCTCAAACGTATTAACGCTTTCACCAATATCGCGCATTGTTATTTCCATGCTTTCCGGATCATACATAGGATCATTTGTATTATGTGTATTGAACATAACAACAGGCTTGTCCATACAGGCAAATTTAAAAATCATGCTGCTGTAATCCGAGATAAGCACATCGCTTGCGAATAAATATGGTATTGCATCGGCAAAATCTTCTATCAATATGGCATTTTTCATGTTTCTAAAATTTATATTATGTTTTTTGTTTTCTTCAAATATAGAATCATCATTAAATCCTGGGTGGAGCTTTATCAGTATATTAACGCTTTTCGCAACTTTATCAATATTTCCGCCGATAGCATGCAGGGAACTTATCGGGCCCCATGTAGGTGCATATAGTACTGTTTTTTTATTAACATCAGCACCGATTTCTTCAAGTATTTTATTCCTATTCAAAGACCCGTTAAATAATCTGTCCAGGACAGGATAACCAACCTTCACACAATTATTAAGCCCGGATTTCCTTAATCTTTCAACAGAATATTCTCCCGGCTGAAGAATTAAATCGAAAAATTTATTTCTGTGATAATCAAACATATAGTTTTTCCCGACTAAACCATGTGGTATATATATTTTTTTAATTGATTTAATAGGGAATCTTCTTGGGTAAAACTCAGACATAATAACAATTTTAGGATATGATTTGTGACAGTATTTGATACCCCTGTTTTGAAGATAATTTGTAATATCCTTGGTTTTCGGAACTACAATTTTTATATCAGGCATAAATTTGTGTATATCCTGGAAAATCACGTAATGAAGAGGAAAATAACAATAGTAAATAATATCGTCGGTTCTTCCCAAAAAGTTCATAAACTGCCATGCTAGATAATAAATGGCTACTTTTGGGAAATGGTAAATTTTAGAAAGAATGTTTCTTATCATATTGTCTGCTATTAAGGTTTTCTGAAAATTGCAGTATGCTCTTTTTTTAACCCCTTTATTTTTGGTTTAGGGCAGCCGACCTCTTTAATCCAGAAATCGTCGTTGCCAAATATCTCGGCAACATTATCAAATCCGATGTCATGTGAATAAAGAATCCCATTAGGTACAAGCAGCGGATAAAGATGTTTTAAACAGGTTTTTGTTGATGAAGCAAGGTCAACATCGATAGACAACACAACAATGCTTTCGGAAAAACCGGGCAACGTATTTTCAAACCAGCCTTTGATAAATTCGCAGTTATCTATAACTCCGTAATTGCTTACATTATTCTTTACTTCATCTAATGTTCCTTCAAAACTCCCCGGAGTAAAAAAAGCATCCTGTTTAATATATAGATTTTTCGTAGCAAATTCATTATGTTTAGGGATACCTTCAAATGAATCGAATACAAAAAGCTTTCTGTTTAACATCTTTGCAACTATGCTTAGTTTTGCCGTGCCCCCTCCTTTAAAAGAACCAGCTTCTGCTATACAACCTTTAATATCTTTAGGTAGTAGAAATAATTCTGAAATCAACTCGATTATTTCATGATGAGAATGGGCACATTCGATATTGTCGGTTATTACATCAAACTTTCTGACTAATGATAATTTGTTTGAAAAAGAAAGTGGAATATTTGTATTTAACAGAAACTTTATTAATGATACAAAATCCTTAACCGTATTCTTGGTTCTAAAGCGGAATAATCGGTATAAAAATACTAAAGGAATCGGAATAAGTTGTTTAATATTCCTTTTAAGCCTAAAAATGCTGCTGCTTCTGGTTTCCATTTATTAAATACCTCCATAAAACTAAGAATCAAATACGGTTAATAAAAAATCTATTTTATTATAGCCAGTTTCTTAATTACAGAAGATGAACCTTTCGTAATCCTGCATATATATACCCCGCTTGAAAGCCTGTTATTTGCAGAGTTAGTGGCATCCCAGAGTATCTTTCCAGTTTCATTGCTGTCGCTCAGTTCTTTTATTAATTCGCCGGATAAAGTGAATATCTTTACTTCGGCTCCCAAAGGCACTGAAAAGGTAATAGTCGTATGAATGGTGGATTTAAACGGATTGGGATAGATTTCGACATCTTCTATTCTTGAAACTATCTCGCTTCCTAAAGCATATAATGAAAAATGGCTTATTTTTACTGATATCAGACGGTTTACAGTATCAATGCTATCCCTGGTAAGCTCTATCCACTGTGCATCAGCTGTGTCGTAATAATATATTTTCAATACTTCAGGAGAAGTAATGTCATAATCTATTAAATCCGAATTTTTATACGGCAAGCTTAAAGTAACCTCCTGTTCAAATTCCATTCCCGAAGGAGAAAGATCTACAACATTTCCTACTCGGGCAAGGTTCTGTGGCAGTTTGGGGGCAGAGATGCACGAATTAATACTGATGTTAACCGACGAAATGTTATTATTTATAGCCCCGCTTGGTATATCAAGTTTTGTGTTATATATAGGGCTTTCCATATTATCTACAATAATCAGACCGCCGTTTTTATCTACAATTCCTGATGCCTGGGGAGTAGTATTAAAGACAGAAGCAGCTTGGGTAATAATGAAGGAATTAGCAAAGATTCCTGTAACTGTGTTTGTTGTTATTTCAAGATTCCAAAGGCCTTGTGTTTTATTTTGTAAATTAAAGCTACATGTTACAATATTACTGCTTACGTTAATGTTTGTTGCTTCAATATCAGTTTTGTTAGTACGGGTTAATTTAATTAAAGAACCGGATGCAAAAGATGTTCCGGATATTTGTATGGATGCATTAGTACCTATGTATCCGTAATTAGGTTCTATCTTTGATGTTGAAAATGATCTTATTTCAAAACCATTGGATAAAGACGATAAGAATTCAGTTGAATCTACAGTCGAACTGATAGCAATGTTCCAATAACCTGTAGGTTTTTCAAGAAGATTAAAAGAACAAGTAACAGTATTGCTGGTGATAGTGATATCTTGAGCTTCAATATCATTTTCCCCTATTCTAGTTAGTTTTATATCAGACCCATCTAGAATATAATTCCCTGTAATTGTTACGTTTATTAGTTGGTCTTTATAGTTATATGAAGAGTTTGGTATTATTGAAGTAATGGTTGATAGTTCCAGACCATAGTTATCAAGCTGGAACACCCTGAAAGTCCTGTTAAGATTACGAGTTGCTGCGGTTATTTTGTTTTCATTTGATAATGAGTTTGAGTTGTCAATCATCACCCAGTTTTGATCTTCATCGTCATAATACCCTAAAATCAGCTTATTTTTATTCAAGCCTGTAACATAACTATCATTATATGTTATTGTAATTTCAGCATCTTTTTCTTGCTGGAGATTCGGATTGGAGACAGTTACTTCAGCTCCTATATCTGTTGAGTGAAGCCATTTTTTTAGTACTGAAGGCCAGAAAGGAGGAATTCTGACAGTAATATGTACAGTCTCGGAGAAAGTGCCATATGGAATCCTTATCTCTATTCTCCCAAACGGAAATATTATGGTTATGATAATTGCTTCAGCCGGTATTTCAGTTATCTTGTCACTGTATTTTATAACAAACATGTCATAGTTGGCACCATTATCGCTGTATCCAGTAACATAGATGTTGCCGGAAGGCCCTATAGCGGTTTCCATGCCATAATCGCTTAGTCCATAGTTATATCTTGATGAAGCTAGTAGTTCCAAATCAGAGTTGTATTTTATTGTATAGCAGTCATAGCTTATCGCACCAAAAGTATATCCTGTAATAAAGATATTATTTGAATCATCGGCACATACTCCAAAACTATTGTCATCAGCATCACTATCCCAAGTTGCTGATGAAACAATTGTAAGGTCGCTATTGTACTTAATAAGTAAATAGTCAGAATCTAAACCATTATTGGTTTCTCCGGTGGCAATTATATAATCTTCGTTATCAATTGTTAGATTCCGGAAAGTATCCTTATTTCCAGAATCATAATAAGTGGAGGTGAGTGGTTGAAGGTTACAGTCGTATTTTATAATAAAACAGTCAGAGTTGGAAGGATTAACTCTATAACCAGCAGAATAGATATTTCCTTCACTGTCAACCCCTACTCCATAAATACCGTCCAAATCCCCACCATCATAGGTTGCAGATGAAATCATTTGTAAATTTGGATCATATTTTATAATAAGCATGTCTTCATCGCCATACAACAATGTTTTTCCCCCCACAATGATATTACCCATAGCATCATATGTAACACGGAATGCATAATCAGCAACACCCGCATTCCTGAAAGTAGCTGAAGAAAGAACGTTCAGATTGGAGTCATACTTTATTGTAAAATAGTCGGCGCCGGTAGCATTATTAGTATAAGGATATATTGCTCCAGTGACTATGACATTTCCTGATGAATCGATTACAATATCACGGGAATAATCATTACCACCGCTATTATATGATGCAGATGAGAGTATTACGAAACTTGAACTGTATTTTATTGTATAAAAATCATATATACCTGCTGCACTTAATGAGCTGTATCCCGTAACGTAAATACATTCATCTGAGTTGACAGCAATAGCATATGCCCTGTCTTCCAGCCCGCTGTCATATCTGTGTTCTTCAAGACTTGTGATAATACCGACTTCAGTACAATACCCAATATTTCCATTAAGTAGTGTAAGCAGTAATGTCGCAAATAAAGCAAAATATAATTTATTTTTAAAAAACTTAATCATAAACTATTTTTAAATATAAAGTTTGATATTTTCAATGGCAACATTTGTTTAAACAATAAAATATCGCTATTATCAAATGATTTTAATATAATTAGCATAATAAAATAACACAAAGCTCCAAGTCCGATTACAAGAAAAAGATTGAAATTGAAAATAAATAATATGAAAATTCCCATAACTGTTGAGGAAGCTAATGATTTAATAAAGGGATTTAAAAGTTGTATTTTGGCAACTAGTCTTTGGTTCAAGATGAATAACCAAAGAAAACCTATAAATTCTGTTATTACAGTAGTAAAGCTGGCCCCTATATAACTGTATTTAGGAATAAAAATGAAATTGAGAACTATGTTTATTATGGCCATCGCAAGCCCTATTTTTGCGATATATTTTTGCCTGTCAGTAGAATATAAAGCAGAGGACATAATTGAGTTCATAAAAAATAACGAAGTACCCCATATTAAAATACGCAATGCTACTATCGAATTGGTATAATCCAAAGGAAATGCAAATAAAATTATTTTCTTGGATAGTATCGTAGTCCCTACCGCAATAGGTAATGCCAGAATTAAAAGAAATTTCAATGTTTTATTCAATGCGGTATCAAAAGATGTTTTACAATCTTTATATAATCTGGAGAAAATTGGATAAATGGAAGTATTAATCGCAGTTGAAATAAAAATTAAAGCATCAGTCAGTCCATGGGCTGTTCCGTACCATCCGACAGCATCATCCCCCTTTATTAGAGACAGCATTACCTTGTCAATCTTATGATTTATTGAAACAAGTATACCTGTTAATAAAAATGGGAATCCTGTTGCCAACAAATATTTGCATAAATTAAGGTCAAATTGGAATTTTATTCGGTCAATATAAAATACATATATATATATGGCACCCAATAAGGTAATAGAGCTGGCTATAATTGAAACCAAAAGTATTGATAAAAAACCGTAGTCTGAGAAAATAAAATACAATCCTAAAGCAACAATTATGACACGAAATAAAATATCAAGCAAAGTGTTATATTCAAGTTTCTCATATCCCCAGAAAATATTCCTAAAAGACTTTAATATAGAATCAGGCAAAAGGCAAAAAGAGATTATTAACAATCCCATATTTGTATGCATGTCTTTTTTCATTAGAATCATAAGAAATACTATAATAATCCAGCTTAGTGCAACAAAAATCAACTTGAGCAATGTGGAATTAAATAAATATGCATTTGCCGAGGATTTATCCTTTGCAACTTCTCTTACTGTCAATCCATCCATTCCAAATGACGAGATAATAATAAAAAATGTTATAAAAGAAAATATAAATGAATATTTGCCGAAATAAGTTGGGCCTAAGTACCTCGCTACGTAAATAAAAAAAACAAATGATAATAGTTTATTAGCAAGTGAAGCTACGAACGTGACTAGTGAGTTTTTGGCAAATAGTTTGGTTGTTTTCATGTTTAATTAATTTAAGCCGCTGTTAATTGAGTTTCTTCTTTATATAAATTTGGATATATAACGCCGACGACAATTGCCGTTAAAAACCAAAATGGCTCCATTATGCGTACGATTATAAATGTATTAATAGCTATGGATTGAACAAGGAGGGCAGTTAGTGCACCTAGTAATCCCAGTGCAAGTCCTTGTTCCATTGGAATTTCGGAGTTTTTCATTACAAACCATGTTTTAGCAGCAATTTTTAGCATTATATAAAGAAAAGTGAAAAAACCAAATAAACCGATTTCACCCAGATAAAGCGGATATTGAGAATCTACCAGTCCTACGCCTGTTATGCCATGTCCTAAAAACGGGTGTTTTGGAAGCCATTCATTAAAACATTTTTTCCAGTTTGTTATACGGGCTCCTGTGGATTTTTCTACTTCTATGTTGTACCCGCCTACTTTTTGTGTTGTCTGACTTCTAAATGTGTACTGAATTCTTTTTACTAAAATTTTATACATATTAGGGGAAAGGACAGGAAATAAAAGAATGGAAGACATAATGAAAATGAATAAAAATATTTTTTTCCGGGGCGCTAAAAGATATATAACAGCCATCATAGGAAGAAAAGAAAAAAAGCTTGCCCTTGAAAGAGTTTTTATTAATGGAGGGATTAAAGCAAGAAAGTATATTACTAACCACCATTTTTTTTGTTGGCAGATGAATAATCCAAAAGAAATTGCCATCACAATCAACAGATATCCGCCCAAAGAAGCAGGCTCGCCGTGAGTTTTAGTTACTACGTCAGTATCAAAAGGAGCATATATCCTTAGTTCCGTTCCAAATAAGCTGTAAGCATAAATTACGACTATAACACTAGTAATGAATCCTGCTGTAATGTATCGTTTTATATGTTCTCTTGATTCAATTATATTAGCAGCCATCCAGTATAAAACAAAGTATTCAAAGTACTTTAATACGTAAAAAAAAGATTTTATCGGGTGAATTCGTCCGTTTATTATACCTATAGTTGTGCTTATTACATAAATTGCGAATAAAAGCAAAAGAGGTTTATCCAGAGGGGTTCTAACGAATCCTTTCCAGTCTTTGGAGATTGTACTTCTTGTGAGCCACGCCAGGAACACAGCCATTAATAGCAAATCGTCCACTCTGACCACCACTGCTCTTTTTGGAACCTGGGCCAGTTTAATCTCAGGAGAAAGAAGCATTGAGAAGACAAGGATTAAAAGGCCGTCTTCCGGTTTCCTGAACGTGATTAGCCCGATAACTATTGCTCCGATTATGCCTATAACCATATCGGGAGCGGCAACCAGGGTTTTCCCGATATATATGGCAAAGACTATTGCAGGAATTAATAATAGATAGCGCCAATTCATTGTTTCTATAATTGCTTTTTAGCTTTATTTTGGGTAGGCTGGTCGCCTTTTGAATAGTATTTGTAAGAATAATAATATCCGTATCCGTAATACTGGCCCATCTCTGATGTTTTGACGTTGTTCAGGACAACTCCCAACACTGGAGCTTTAACATTTGTTAACTGGTCTTTTGCTCTTTTTAATGCACGACGGGCCATTCTTCCAACCTGGTAGACTATAATAGTGCCATCCGTAAGTGTGCTTATAACTAAGGTATCTGCGAAAAGAAGAACTGGGGGACAGTCTAATATTACTAATTCGTAATGTGATATTATTTCATCTAATATTTCTCTTACCCTTGGGGAGTTAAGCAAATCCAACGGATTGGGTACCAGCGGGCCGGATGTAATTAATGACAGATTTTCTATCCCGGGTGTTTTTAATATTTTTTCCGTTCCCATGTCGCTGAGTAAGAAATCAGTAGTTCCGCGGATAACTTCATTCCAGTTTTTTGTGCCGATGATGCAATCCGTAAAACCGGGACCCCTTGTTAAGCCGAATATCGAATGCAAAGAAGGCCTGCGCAAATCCGTTTCGATAAGCAGTGTTTTTATTCCGGATTGAGCGGAAGCCAAAGCAAAGTTGGAAGCTGTAATTGTTTTTCCTTCGCTTATACCTGCGCTGGTAAGAGCTACGATTTTTCCGCTTTCTTTAAGCAATGTTAACTTCAGGTTTGTACGCAGTGTATGGTAAGCTTCCACAAAAGGCGATTTGCTTGAATGAAAAGGGATAAGCTTGCTGCGCAGTAACCATGCTTTTTGTTCCTTATTTTTAGCCAAAGACATTAGATTTTTAATTTTGCCTTCAATCTCTATATGAGGTATTATTCCCACAACAGGCAGGTCAAGAAATTTCTCCACGTCTTCGATTGTTCCGATAGATGTATCCAGGTTTTCGATAATAAGGGCAAATACAAACCCCAGAAAAACACCAAGGAATGCCCCTACGGATAGGTTTACCATTCTGTTGGGTTTAATTGGTGCCTTGGGTTCTACCGCAGGTGTAACTACAAACGCAGATTGTACCCTGTCTGCTTCCGAAATCTGTGCTTCCTTGAAACGTTTGGCTAAAAGAGTGTAAAGCTGTTCGTTTATTTTTAATTCCCTGGTTAATCTTGAGTACTCCAGTTCTTCTGTAGGGAGCTCTTTCATTTGTTTTTTTAATATTTCTATC
This sequence comes from Endomicrobiales bacterium, assembly GCA_016929635.1. Taxonomy (GTDB): domain Bacteria; phylum Elusimicrobiota; class Endomicrobiia; order Endomicrobiales; family JAFGIL01; genus JAFGIL01. The sequence continues at coordinate 27,441 of JAFGIL010000055.1, read as the reverse complement.
TGCTGGTCTAAAGATAGTATTTCGGGATGCTGTTCTGTATATTTTTCCAGCAATTCGGCTTTTTTATTTTCAATGTTCATAAGCCGCGTGGTCAAATATCCGCCTACTCCGCTTGCCCCGCTTTTTTCGGTATAAATTCTTAACTTATCTTCGGATTTCTTTAGTTTGCTTTTTGCGTCGTTCAATTGTTTTTCGATAAATTCTCTCAGCTCTCTTGCGCGCCTGGAGCGGTCTTCAATGCCTTTTTCAATGTAAACCTCAGCTGTCATATTAGCAAGTTGCGCAGTTTCTCTTGGGTTTGATGATGTAGCGGATATATTGATAAGGTTACTGTCCCCGATTCTTTCTGCCGCAACTTTTCCCTGTATTGCCATTGAGATAGCCTGTCTTTCCTGTTCCGGTGTGTTTTCATCAATTAAACCCAGCTTTCTTGCAGTCCTTTCAGAAACCAGTGTACTTTTTATTATTTTTACTTCCGTATTTAGGGCACTGTATATATCCCATCCTGATTGGTCAGTAGCAACTCCGGGTATAGCTATTGATGGTTCAACTTTAACTGTAGCTGCTGCCTGGTATATTGGTATCTGCAAATTTGTAAAAACAACTACTGAACCCAGCACCGCAATGGTTGTTAAAAACAGTATCCATCTGCGTTTTTTAAGAATTCGCCAGTAATCGTGAATATTTAATTCATATTGTGCCATAAAGCCTCATTTTGATTTGGAATTTGGATTTTGTAATTTGGAATTTATTAACTATATTCCTCCGCTAATTGTTGCTATGAGCAAACCTAAGCTCACCCAGGGCATGACATAAGTAAGAAACCAGTTTGCCCTGGCCAGGCTTTTCTTGGGTACATATACAGTATCACCGCTTTTAAGCGGAACGTCTTTTGCCTGGCCTGTTAATATTTTTTTCAGGTCTACTTTTATTACTTGCCTTTTGTTTTCATCTTTCTCATCATTTCGCAGTATATTTATTTTTTGTATTTTAGCTGAATCTTTGAATCCTCCTGCAAGCGAAATAAGATCAGTAATATTCATATTGTCGTTATAGTTATGGTAACCAGGATATGTTACGTCTCCGAGTATTACAACCTTCGAGCCTCCTTTTGGAACTTCTATTATATCCCCCGGCTCAAGCAGGAAATCCTTCGAAAAATCCCCTGTTTTAATGATTTGCTCTACATCAACAAAATGAGTCTGGCGGTTAGTAACAGGGCCTCGGTATACCTTAATCTGCCTACGGTCTGCATCTTTGGTAAATCCTCCCAAAGATGAGATAAACTCCATCAATCTCAAATCTTCTTTATAGTCGTATGCCCCAACCCCGCGAACTTCCCCGGTAATAAATATCTGCCTCCTGCTGAATTTTTTTACGGAAACCGTTACTTTGGGGTTTGTTATGTATTTGCTTAAATCTTTGGCAAGAACGTCTTGCAGTTTTTCCGGGGTTAATCCCCTGGCTTTGGTAATTCCAATTAAAGGGACAGATATGTTGCCGTCAGGCTGGACTATAACCTCTCGCGAGAGTTCTTCAGCAGGATAGACGTCTATGTTCAGCACGTCCCCCATTTCTATGTTGTATGACTCTGAGATTGAATCCTTTTTTGGTAAAGGTTTATCAACTGATCCAGATGGGGAAGCTGCTTGTGGTTGAGGTATTGGCTTTGGCTGTGTAACTTCTGGTTCAGACTTTTTAGATTTCGTTATTTTCTTTTTTTCAGCGGTTATAATCCATAAATCGTTTTCTTTATTAATTTTGTAAGGTTTTTCCTCCCTCATCTCTGCAACAATACGCACTATTTTGTCCGGATCCTGGTCGAACTGTTCTGCGGTAACGCGGGAGAAAACGCCTTTCTTTGTTTTTATGTCTTTTGCTGCGTTTGTCAGGTTTTCATTTACGTCATATAAATCCAGGATTATCTTGGGTGATTTCTTGGGGTCAGGGTCTCGTAAAAGAAAATAATTTGAGCGTTTTGAGCCTTTTGTGGTTATTGTTATTTTGGATATTTCGTCTGTTTCTTCAATAAGAATTTTTTCTACTGTGCCGTACTGGACTTTAGCGGGAACCGGGGCTGCAGGCGCGGTTTTTAATTTTTTCATCTCCATCTGTAAAGGAGCTAAATCAATGCCCGAGTCCTTGTATTTCTGCTCGATGCGCAAAAGGATGTAGTAGCGGTCGTTTATATTCAGGTTTTGATTATTTGAGACTTTTCTGTAGTAAGTAATGTCGTTTTCAAGGGTCTTTTTGGATAGGGGGGCTGCAAATGAGGTTTGGTTAAATAAAAAGATTAAAAAAAAAGCAGCTATTATTTTGTTTTTATCCATTACGATTTTTGGTTCTCCAAAGTTCTTTTTTTATTTCTTGGATTTTACCTGTAAAAAAGAATTAGGAAATCCGCGCCCTACATTGCATACTTTAGGATTATTCGGGTCGCGTATCGGCCTGCCGTCAATAACAAAGTTATAAGCATACTCACCCGGAGAAATGGAAAGGTCTATCTTCCAGAGATGATTTTTCCCCTTTTCCATTGACTGCGGAATCCAGTCATTGAAATCGCCTATTATTTCCACTTTTTTGGCCTGCGAATGCCTGAAAGTGAAGCGAAGGTTTCTTTTTTCGGCTTGAGTTTTCTTATTTTGATTTATTTTGGTATCAGGAGTTATTTCTTCTGCTGCTGAAGTATGATAACTGGGAGATTCTATTTCGGCGGAAACCATTTTCGTCAGGGAATAATAACGGAAGATTATCAGCCCCAGGGCGAGTATCATTACGAAAATATCAAGAATAATTAATGAAATTATATTTTTACGGTCCATCATGCCAATCATTATGGTTGTTCACTTGGATTATTGCTATCGCTTAAAAGTACCAGCAGCTTGCGGATAGAATCCAGCTTAGTTTCGATGCGTTCAAAATCGTCTGTTTTTTGCGGCGCTTTTGATTTCTCAGCAGCGATACTTTCCAGTTTTGATTCTAAACTTTTCATAAAAGTTTCTAATGCTTGTGTTGTTACAAGATTAGGCATTGTGGCGTCGGCTGGCTTTTTTTCGCGCAAAACCCTGTCCATCTCCCTTAGCCTTTGTTCTATCATGCTTAGCTGGGTGGATATCTCATGCATTCTTGCCTCCAGCAGCCCGGGAGTTTCGCTTTTTTGCTGTGATTCCGAAGGCTCGTCATATACCATTTCATCGGATTCCTCGTTTAGCAACTGATAGTTTTTCAGGGCCCAAATCAGGATAACGACAGTTGCCACCAGCACAAGGCTTGCAGCTATTATAATGGGATCTTGAAATAATGTGTTTACCGGGTTCATAATTTTTAAATTTACATTTGAATTTCAATATAATTTTATATAAAAAAAATTGATTAGTCAAGCAAAATGTTATATAATATTTCTGAATTATTATATAAATTTATAAATATGAGTATAATTGTAAAAAACCTATCAAAAACATTTCATTTTAAAGGCAAAAGCAGGGAAGTTTTGGCTGATGTTAATCTCGAAGTTGACAGCGGCAGGATTTTTGCGCTTATGGGGCCTAACGGTTCAGGTAAAACAACGTTTCTGAAAATTTTATCTACATTAATCTTACCCGCAAACGGGGAAGCTTCTGTTTCGGGTTATAATGTAGTTGATGCTCCGGATAAAGTCAGGGAAAAAATCGGCCTTGTCTGGGACAGCGACCGCAGTTTTTATCAGGTTTTGAACGTAGAAGAGAACCTTAAATTTTTCGGGCGACTGCTGAACATACCGGAGAAATCACTTGCTGAAAGAATTGATTCTTTGCTGGGGCAGTTTAATTTATTAGATTGGAAAAGTGCGAAAATAAGCCATTGTTCTTCGGGGATAAAACAGAAAGTTGCCATGGTGCGCGCAGTCCTGCATGACCCTGAAGTGATATTAATCGATGAACCCACCAGAAGTCTGGACGATAAATCCCGAAAAGAAATAAATAGTTACATCCGCAGTTTTATCAACTCCGATAAAAAAACCTGCCTTATGGTTACTCATGATTTGGATGAGGCAAAGAACCTTGCCGACGGATACGGTTATTTGCGTGAAGGTAAGATAGAGGTTCAAAAAAAGTAGGGCGAGGCTTTAGCCTCGCTTAAGCGACCCTAAAGGGTCGCGCTACGAAAACCTTTCTATTCAAAATCCGCATTTTTTCTTAAAGATTGTACTACCTGAATTATTTTGTCCACCGGAAACCCGCGCCTGGTTAAAAAACCGATTAAACGATTATATAGTTTTTCAGGAGGGATATCCCCCATTTTTTTCATTTTTCTTACGGCTATTTCTTCTATTTGTTTAAGTTCCTCTTCCCTTGATTTGTACGAACTTGAGACTATTTCGCTTATTACATCGTTCTCAATCCCCTTTGAACGGAGTTCCATTTTAATAAGTTCTGAACCTTTTCCCTGGTTTTTTCTGTAGTTAGCCCAGTCTCTGGCAAATTTCGTGTCATTGACATAGCCCATCTCTTTCACGCGTTTTATAACCGTTCTGATTGTATCGTCGGAAAATCTTTTTTTCCTGAGATAATCCTTTAATTCCTTTTCGCTTCTTGACCTGTACGTCAGAAACTTCCATACGAGGTCCATTGCTTTTTGATAGTTATCTGTATTCATGATTGCATTTTTGTTGTAGTGCAGCCCTTTATGGGCGTAATAATTTTTTAATTCTTGTGGTAATTGTTTTTATTGTTACGGGCACAAGGCCCTACACTACATCAATTCCTTACTATATTTTTATTCCGGCCTTTTGCAGGTCTTTTATTAAAAGCTCCCAGTGGGTCCCGGACCAGTAAATACGCTTGCAATTCGGGCACCTTGAGAAATCATTCTGTGTCCGGAATACGTACTCAGGCACCAAATCTTTTATTTTTTCCTTGTCCTCAATCTTTTCTATAGGCGCGTTGCAGATAGTGCAGCGCGAAAAAAGATTGTCCCTGGAAATTACAATGTTTAATTCGTCTTTCAGTTGTTTAATCTGCTGTGGAAGGTGGTCGTTTTTAATGAGTATTAGCTTCCAGGCGCGCTTTTTGCTTAACCTGTGGTCTCTGGTAATCAGGATCCTGTTTTCTTTAAGGCTGTTTAAAATAAGGTTGGGCCTGTTTTTTTCCTCGATATAAATGGAGTCATAACCGAATATCCTCAGCCATTTGGCAAGCCTGCCCAGCATAAAGTCAACAAGGAATTTAGGTTTTTGATTATTCCGCATTATTAAAACTCTGCAAGCGTATACTGCCTTTTTCCCAGCCCTATTTTCTCCGCGTATTTAAGCTGTAGTTCCCAGTCTATTTCGGGAAACATGTCCCGGGCAAAGTCTTTTCTGTATTTTTTGTTCACCATGTCTATGCTTGCCTGGTCAAGCGCAACCGGGTCGGAGCTTGCAAGGACACCGATATCCGCAAGCAGCGGCTCCTCTTTTGTCCTGTAGCAGTCGCAGTATTTGGTTATGAAATTAAGAAAGTTTATGCTGAAGTGGGGCTTGTTTTTTACTGCGCCGCAGGCATATTCCACTATTTTTTCCTGAACCGCGCCTGTTTTTTCATCCCACGGAATCTGGAAAACGCCCTGGGGGCAGCTTAGTATGCATTCCCCGCATCCCACGCACTTTTCCTTCAGCATAACAATTTTTTTGTTTTCCAGTTTCAGGGCATTTGCGCTGCACCATTTAATGCAGCTTGCGCAGCCGTTGCATCTTTCAATCATTACTTTCGGATGAACCTTGTCGTGCATCGCGTATTTTCCGGCACGGATAGCACATCCCATTCCGATGTTTTTCAATGCGCCCCCGAAGCCGGAGACCTCGTGGCCCTTGAAATGCGACATGAAGATAATGAAATCAGCGTTGGCAATCGCGTTGGAAACGGAAACCTTTTTAAAATGTTTCAGGTTGACTTCAATGTCAACACCTGCGTTTCCGCGCAGTCCGTCTGCGATTATTATGGGGCATCCGCAGTTTTCTATCGAAAAACCGTGTTTGTTCGCAACTACGCTGTGGTGCACGGCATCCGCGCGTTCTCCGACATAAATGGTGTTTGCATCGGTAAGGAAAGGTATTCCGCAGCGGAGTTTAACTTTTTCCGCGACCTTGCGCGCGAATTCGGGTTTTATGTATCCCTTATTTCCTTTTTCCCCGAAATGTATTTTTATCGCGGTAAAATCCCGGTTTTTGATTGCCTCAAATAATTTAATGGATTTAAGCCAATCAGAAAAATTATCTAATTTTGACCAAGGTAAAAAATATACTTGACTGGACATAGAGTTAAATTTTTAGTTTTCTAAAAACTTTTATATTGTAGTATTTATCGCTATTGTAATCTTTAAATTTATCTTTATTTTCATATAAATCCAGCACGGTGTCTTTTATTGTATACTCCGGCTGAAAGCTGAGCAAAGTCTTGGCTTTGTTGATTGACACTTTATAGTTCCTGATATCGTTTATCTCATCCATCTCTATTGAAATCTTTTTATTCGTCAGGATTTCAAGTTCTTTTTTTACCATATCTCCGATCTGTCCTATGGTATAGTTATCGGAAGTAATATTAAAAGTGCCATTTATGGATTGGTTTGCCTGGATTGCCCGTATGTAAGCTGTTACCGAGTCCCTTATATCAAGAATTGGCCTCCATATGGAAGGATTGTGAATGGTAATTCTATTAGAGTTCATAGCGGTTTTAAACATTGTATTTACAACCAGATCCATTCTCATCCTTGGGCTGTATCCGCAAACAGTGCCTTGACGTAAGATTATAGTTGAGAATTTATCATCCTGTTGCTGAATAATACCGCGTTCTCCCTGCAATTTCGAAATCCCGTAAGGATAACTGCATGTAACTGAAGATTCCTCATTGTAAAGCTGGTCTATGGTATATCCGTATACGGAGCATGAAGAAGCGTAAATAAATCTTTTAACTTTTGCTTTTTTTGCTTCGTATGCGATGAAGGACGGCAAGGCGGCATTATAAATGAAGTTTTTAGACGGGCTGAACTCTGCCATCGGATCATTTGAAAGCCCTGCAAGAAAGATTATCTGGTCATACCCGCTTAAATCTTTTGTTGTACAGTCTAGAAGATTTTTCTTAATTATTTTTATCCCTTTCGGCAGCTGGTTCCCGAACCAAAGCAAATCAATGACTTCTACATCATATCCATGTTCAAGAAGCGTTGGGGCTAAGGCAGAGCCGATATATCCTGCTCCGCCTGCTAATAAAATTTTCATTTCTCAATCCTTTCTATAAGCTTTTTATATTTTTTGCAGTCCAGGGACGTATCTCTGGGGATTTTAAAATTCATATCTTTTATGGATATTTTTTTAATATCCTTTTTATTATCCAGGCCTTTAGCGTATTCGAACACTGTTTTTCTTTTTCCGCAGACGTGAAATACTCCGGTTGCGTCTTTAACTATGAGTTTTGCTATCATGCCCGCGATTACGCCCACGCTCTCCCTGCTGGTCCACTGGTCCGAAAACGCTTTTTCATAAGGGAAAATGCTGGGCCCGAAAGTAGTCCTGATGATAATTGAATTGTCATACATCCTTGCGGCGCATTCTCCCCCGAGTTTCGACCATGCATATTTATTTACAGGAAAAACCGGGTCGTCTTCCTTATAATTCCCCTTGTCGCCTTTAAATACATAATCAGTGGAAACATAAACCAGTTTTAAGCCGTGTTTGCTGCATAACTTTACGATGTTCGCAGTTCCTGAAATATTTACTTCTATTGCTTTTGCTGGATCTTTTTCGACAAGAGGCGGCGAGGTAAATGCGGCACCGTGAAATAATAATTTAAAAGCCTTTGATTCCATATATTTTTCAAGCCCGGGATAATCAGTGACGTTGAACTCCTTTGACGAGGGATAGGATGCATTCGGAAAAATCTTTTTTAGTTCGCTTCCCAGAAGCCCGCTTCCGCCGGTAAAAAGCATCTCTTCCTGTTTTATCATAATTAATCCTTTTTATGGATAAAGTTATCCGAATCGCTGCTTTTCAGCCAGCTTTCCAGTGAATAACCGTTTTTATCTTTGTCCGTGATCAGCGGATTATTTTTAATTAAGCCGTCAAACTGCTTTTTTAGTTTCGGTTCGCATAAAGACCAGTCAATGTCTTTTGCCAGCGGAGAAATTCCCGCCTCGCATTTCGGGCTGTACTCCCCGCTGCAGCAGTACTCGATTGAAGTGCTTTCAGAAAAAAAGTTACCGTGGGCAAAACCCGGAGGCACCCAGATCCACTCCGCTGAGTCCGATTCGCTGGTTGAAGGCATCTCATAGGCAATTATTTTCCCGAAAGTCGGAGACTTTTTTCTGATATCAAGCACTAAATCCACCATTTTACCGGATAATGTCCTCACCAGTTTGCCCATATAAGGGTTCCACTGGAAGTGCAGCCCTCTTATTGTGTTTTTTTTGGAAAAGCTTTCGTTGAACTGGAGGAAACTGACGTTTTTCAAGGAATCGATATCCTTAAAGCTTTCAAAGTCGCTTTTGCGGTATGTTTCGGTAAAATATCCTCTCTGGTCGCAGAACCTGGCAAAGGTAATAACCTTTATTTCCGGGAATTTAAGGGATTTTACGTTAATGATTTTCATTCATTTTCTCCTGATATCATTTTATTGAATATTTTTTCATCTATTATTTTTACGCCGAGTTTTTTTGCTCTGTCGTATTTCGAACCCGGATTTTTGCCTGCTACTACGAAATCCGTTTTGCTGCTGACCGCTGAGGTCGCATTGCCTCCCAGTTCTTTTATCCTGCTTTCCGCTTCAGAGCGCGAAAGATTTTCTAATTCGCCGGTAAGAACCAGAGTTTTTCCCGAAAGGGGCTGCGGGCCTTTCTTTTTTCTGGGCTCGGTTGTGTTTATTCCCAGGGATTTTATTTCCTTTATCAGCTTTTGCACAGAAGGCTGCGAAAAAAAGTCTGTTATGGACTGTGCCATTACGGGTCCTATCTCGTTAATATTAGTTAAGCTTTCCAGCTTTGCTTTCATTAATTCGTCCAGAGTGCCGAATTTATCGGCAAGCGTCTGGGCTGCTTTTTCTCCGACGTTTCGTATACCGAACGCGTAAAGCAGCCTGCTTAAAGGCTGTTTCTTGCTTTTTTCTATCGCAGAAAGAAGGTTCTGCGCTTTCTTTTCCTTGAAGAGCTCGAGTTTCAGTAAATCCTCTTTTTTTAATTTATATATATCGGCAAAGCTCGATACCATCTTATTTTTTATCAGCTGGCTGACAACAACGTCTCCCAGAGTTTCTATATCCATTGCTTCGCGTTTTGCAAAATGTATCAGTCCGCGCTCAAGCTGTTCCGGGCATGAAGGGTTCAGGCACCTGTATGCCACGTCTTCTTCTTTTTCTTTTGTTATCGGGCCGCTGCATGATGGACATTTTTTCGGTACGCGGAACGGTTCACTGCGCCCGCCTTGTTTGGAATCAACCACTTTTACTACTTTCGGTATTACGTCCCCTGCCCGTTCTATAAGCACCTCGTCGCCTATCCGGGCGTCCAGCCTTTTTATTTCGTCGAAATTGTGCAGGGTTGCGTGAGATATCCTCACGCCCGAAAGCTCAACAGGCTCCAGATCAGCGACAGGCGTGATAATTCCCGTTCTTCCCACCTGGACTCTTATATTCTTTATCTTAGTTGTTGCCTGGCGCGCCGGAAACTTGTATGCGATCGCCCATCTTGGGCTTTTCATGGTAAATCCCAGGGTTTTTCGCTGTTCCAGGGAGTTGACTTTTATAACTACACCGTCGACTTCATACGGCAGTGAATCGCGCTTTTCCTCGAATTCCCTGCAGAAGGCAAGGGCTTCATCTATATTTCTGCACAGCTTTGCGTGTTCGATTGGCTTTAAACCGAGACCGCTGCAGAAATCCAGGAAATCCAGGTGCGTGCCGAATTTCTTTGAGCCTTCTATTTTTCCGTAGGAGTGTACGAAAAATTTTAAAGGTCGGGACTCGGTAATCTTTACGTCTTTCTGCCTCAAAGAGCCTGCGGCTGCGTTTCTCGGATTGGCAAATACCTGTGCGTTCTTATCCTTCATTTTATCGTTCAGGGCTAAAAAATCTTTTTTGTCTATGTATACTTCTCCCCTTACTTCAAGAAATTTCAGGGCAGGCCCGGCTCCCGGGTCATGCCTCAGAGACAGCGGTATTACCCTGATTGTTTTCGCATTCGGGGTAATGTCTTCTCCGGTTTCTCCGTCGCCTCTTGTGGCGCCCTGTATTAAAATGCCGTTTTCATACGTAATTGAAAGCCCCACGCCGTCAATTTTGAGTTCAGCGGCAAACTCGCTTTTGGCGCTATTTAATCCCTTGTTTATCCGCTTGCCCCATTCTTTAACTTCCTCCTCATTGTAAGTATTATCCAGAGACAGCATCGGCACCACATGTTTTACGGGTTTGAAAGTAGGAACCGCTTTTCCGGATACTCTTTGTGTAGGAGAGTCCTGGGTGATAACCTCGGGATGCTGGCCCTCTATTTTTTCAAGCTGTTTCAGCAGCTGGTCGTATTCATAATCCGAGATTTTGGGCTGGCTTAAAACATAGTAAAGGTAATCATGGTGGCGAATTTTGTGACGAAGTTCTTCTGCCTCTTTAGATATCTCTTTTATACTTTTATTCATAATTTTAAAAAGATATGGCTGAAACTACGGATTGGTTTTTCTTTCAGATTTTAATTTATCCAGGATGCCGTTGACGAATTTCCCTGAGTCCTGTGTGGAATACCTTTTCGCTATTTCAACGGCTTCATCTATTATAACGCTGATTGGTGTTTCGGGTGTATTTATAATTTCAAAGGCAGCGAGCCTCAGGATGTTCCTGTCTATCGTTGCCATTCTTTCCATCTTCCAGTTTTTGGTATATTGTGCTATCAGCTGGTCCAAAACGGTTTTTTTGTCGAGTATGCCGTTGAATAATTCTTTGGAGAAACTGTAAATTTTATCCGTCATTTCAAAGCTTGTCCAGTACGTTTTTTCAGCTTCTTCGGGAGAAAATTTGCAGTTATCGCAAAGGTATAACATCTGCAGGGTGGCCTCGCGGGCTAATCTTCTGTTGCCGACTTTTTTTAACTTGTTACTGGGCAGTATTTTTTTATCTTCAGACATGACAAAAATCTCTTTACCTTATTTTCAGACTATTATAGTGTAAAAATATTAACTTGTCAAGAAATATTTGCCATTATGCATTGATATATCTGATAAAATTTAAAAAAATGCGGAGATGTTTGCAAAAATAAAAATCCCTGAGTTCATCTTTCAGGGATATTTATAATTTATATAAAATGTCTGAATATTACATTTACGGCAGGCTGTCGGTTATTTTCAGTATTGTTAAATAAGTTGAGTCACCAATGAATATATAATCACCTGATACGGCCAGGCCCCTTGAGCTGCCTACGGTGTTGTTATAACCCACACATCTGGGAGCAGACGGGTCTGATACGTCGAAAATATATAATCCCGCATCCGAGCTGGTTACAAAGGCATAGTTGCCCCTGACATAAACTTCCATTGCGGATGATGCGGTATCATGTGAGGAAAGCGGGTTCGGGGTTGAAGGGTTCGAAACATCGTAGATTCTCAAGCCGTTGGTTGAATCAGACAGGTAAGCATAACTTCCTGACACAAAAATACCGTTTGCTAGATAGCTATTGTCATACGCTCCCTGATATGTTAAAGAGGATTTATTTGAAATATCTATTATATACATACCATACGCTCCATCTGCAATATAAGCATAGTTACCCTGCACATGCACACCAGTTGCGTTTCCCGGAGTGTTATATCCGTCCGCATCAGCTATTACAACCGGTGCGGCTGCCGCGGTAATGTCATATACCATTAAACCGGAAGTATCCATGGCAATGTACAGATAAATCCCGTCAATATACATATCATAATTTATAACAGCTGCGGTTCCAATATCATTCGATTCTACGGGAGATGTCGAAATAGATATATCTACAACTTTAAAGCCGCCTGAATAACCTACATATGCGATATTATTAGGGGTTGAGACAGCAATCCCATAATAGGACGTTCCGGAATCGAAGACGCCAAGCTGCTGGGGTGAAGTGGGATCCGATACGTCATAAATCACCATGCCGTAGTTATTATCGGTTGTAACATAGGCAATATTGTTAATAACCTTAATTTTATTGAAGTTACGGAAATTTGTAACGTAAGATACTCTCATTAGATGGAGCGGCCTGGTGCATGCCCTCACCATATTGGAGAAAGACGAGTTGCCGCTGCTGTTGTATGCACAGACTTTGTAGTAATATGAAGTAACGGGCAGGAGGTCTTCATCCGTAAAGGATGTTGAATTCGCAGATATCGTCCCGACTATCGTATCAAAACTTCCGCCGTTGTACGTTGATCTGGCAATTTTATATCCGGATTCGTTTTCCGCGTTGTCCTGCCATCTTAAATTTACGTATGTAGTTGAGGTTGTAATAACTTCCAGGTTCTGCGGGGCTGCAGGAGCGACCGAATCAGATGATGATAGCCCGAATTTACACACCACAAGCCCTCTTTCTCCGTCGGCTATGTAAGTATAATCGCCCACAACGAAAACACCGTAGGCAGTGCCGGCTGTGTCATAAGATGCTGCCTCGGTCAAGGATGAAGTGTTTGTGCAGTTGATTACTTTCATTCCATGTGAATCGGCTGCGACATAAGCATAGCCTTCTTTGACAAATACTTTCCTTGCATCTGTTATATTGCTGTAAGTTGCCGCAGGTTTTGGCGTCATGGATAAAGTTGACGGTGATGACGGGTCTGTTACATCATATATCTGCAGTCCCGCTGTGCCGACGGTATATGCCTGGTCGCCGTAAACAAATACGTCATAGAACGTACCGTCGATATTATTGGCTTGTGAAAGCGAGTCGCCTGATAGTTTGTGTACCTTAAATCCGTTTGAATCCAGGGCTTGATAGATATAATCCCCTAAAACGTCTATGCCATATCCATATATATTTGATGAACCGGTATTATGAGCGTACTGTGTATGATATAAGACCGAAGAAGGATCTGAAATGTTTAATACATAACAATAGTTTTCAGTAAGAACGTATGCGTAGATTCCTGATACATACACAGCATATGCGTTAGTCATACTATAGTAACCCAAGGCCGCAGGTGCTGCAGGATCAGAAACGTCAATTACCTTTAATTTATAGTTACTATCCACTATATATGCATAATCTCCCTGCACACAAACATCATATACTTTTATAGTCGTACCTTCTGTGTAATAACCAACCCTTGACGGTGAGGTCGGGTCCGATATATCTATTATCTGAAGGCCGCCGGTGCCGTCTGCAACGTATGCGTAATTGCTTGACACGTAAACGTTGTACGCTGTCCCGGGCGTGTTGTACCATCCGACTTCTGCTGTCGATGTTGCTGAGACAGGCCCGGCTTCCTCCGTATATTCCGAGTTGCCTTTCGAGTTGTAAGCCCGGATCCTGTAGTAGTATGATGTTCCTTCGGAGATGGACGTATCAGTATAACTGACCGCGTTTTCCGAAGCAGTTGCTATCTCTGCATATGAGGAGTCCGTTGAGGTTTTCCTTTCTATTTTAAAACCGGCTTCGTTACTTGAGTTATCAATCCATGTCAGGTTGATGCGGCCCCTCGCGCTTGAAGCAACCTTTAGGTCAGCCGGAGCAGTGGGAAGTTCGTTTGCTTCAAAAGAAATGTTTGTTGTAAGCAGCCTTAAACCATCGCTTGTGTCGGAAACATATATAGTGTCTCCGTAGAAGTAGACTCCCTGGGCATCCGACATGGTTTTACTGCCGACTTCTTTGGGGTTGGCAGGATCTGCTACACTGATTATTTTCAGGACATTTTCACGCACTACAAAAGCCAGGTTGCCTTTTACATATATGTCATTAGGGTCATTGAAGTTATCATAAAAACCGCCTTCAACCTGCGGGTTCGAAGGGTCTGAAACGTTTATTATCAGCAATCCTCCCTGAGAAAAACCGTTGTTTCCTACATAGGCGTAATCTCCCGCAGCATACACACATGTCGCGTTAAGGTTATATTCGGGAGAATAATCCCCCTCAGAGGAGCGATATGTCCGCAGTTGTCCAACCTGGTTAGGGTTGCTCGGATCAGATATGTCAAATATTTTAAAACCGTTGTCTCCGTCCGCATAGTATGCATAGTTGCCTGAAACGTGCACGCCGAGTCCAAAATTATAACTAACGCCTATCCCGCCGATATGAGTTGGCTGATCGGGATCCGAAATATCCACCACTCTAAATCCTATGTCACTGGCTACGTATGCGTAATTGCCGGAAACATAAATATCGTTTACATTGCCAATAGTTGTATCTTCCAGCATCCCGAGTTCATTGGGAGAAGAAGGGTTAGTTACATCAATTGTTATAAAACCGTTGGCAATACAGGCATGGCTCCCGGAAACAAATATGTTGTTTGCGGTTATGGAACCAAGGGCTCCTGCGAGGATTATTGCCGAGGGGCTTGATATATCAACTACCTCGAGCCCTCCGCCTCCGCATGCCAGGTATGCGTAATCGCCTGAAACGCATGCTTTGGATACATTCTTATTTGTCGGGTTGTACGTGCCTGCCTCGGTGATTGTCAGAGCAGGGGTTTGGGCTGAGACCTCCTCGCTGTATGAAGATTCGCCCGTTCCGTTATATGAGACAACAATATACCGGTAGGTTTTGCTGGGTATCAAACCGCTGTCAAGATATGATGTCGTATTTGCAGCCAGGTCGCTCACTAACGTGAATGAGGAATTTTCATCGGGCCTTCTCTTTACTCTGAATCCAAACTCGTTATTCGAAGTGTCCGTCCAGGTAAGCCTTATCTGGGTAGGTGACACCACAAATGCGCTGATATTGGTAGGCGGAGTCGGGATAGGGCCTCCCTGCCTGATATATACTTTGTCCAGCTGGTCTCTTGCGTCCTTTACCGCGTTAATAAGCCCGAATTTGAAGCCCCTGTTCTCGGCTTTTACGTCTTCTTCTGCAAAACAGGAGACCTCAATAAAAACGGCGCTTAACAGTATGGCTAAAAATAATAAAATATATTTTTTCATATATGCTTACTCATCCTCGTTCTTTTTAGGTGTGATAAAATAATAATGTATCCCCATGCTTCCTACGGTATAGTTGCCTTTGTATTCTATGCCTTCGTATTCGCTTTTCAATGATACGTTATAAGGCCCGATGTCAACGTTAAACGAAATTTTGTTGTTTATAAAAATTTCTGTCCCGAGGAACAATCCTACTGCATTGCCGGTAAACTTCTGCAGCTCGGACTCGCCTGAAATGACCGCCAGCTCGCCTCCGAGATATAGAACAGCGAATCTTGAGCGCGGATTTAGATTAAGATAAAACCTGGGGCCTATGATGCCTATTTTGTCGGCTCCGGCAATTCTGCCTTCCAGGGTTAATGTGCCCATAAAGTACCTGAACGAGACGCCTGAATAATGCACGCCGACCCCGAGCCTTTTGGGCATTTTTGAGATTTTTTCCAGGGATATGTTCTCTATCCTTGACTCGCCCGATTTCAGCTGTAATTTAGTCTTATATGTTTTATAGCCGGGTTTGCTCATCTTCAATTTATAAACGCCAGATTTGTAGGTTTTTGTGATGGGAGCCAGCCCTATAAGCCTGCCGTTAATGTAGATTTTTGCCTTTTTGGGAGTTGATTCTATCTCGATTTTGGCTTGTGCGATGTCGAGCCTTGCGGATATCCTTGCGGTTATATCTTTTCTTACTTTAATGGTATCTTCCCATACCCTGTCGCCTTTTTTAATCTGAATATCATATGAGCCCGCGGGCAGGCTTAATTCCAGAGGCGTTTTGCCTCTCGATTCTCCGTTAATAAAAACATACGAATCTGTAGGTTTAGACTGTATCTCAACCATTCCTTCCCCTTCTTCCGTGCTTACGGGCGTTGAAGGAGCAATCGTCGGTCTGCCGGATTTGCCTGATGCCAGCCTGTTTGCCAGCTCTATGCATGCAGGCTGTATTTTATCTATTGATTCCGCGCTTACAGTATCGGCTGATGCTATGCTGCCTGATTCAACGTCAACCATGCGCACGCTGATATAGTACATATTTCCCAGCTTGGAGAGGCTGCCCATCAGCATTTTCTTTACGTTGAGCAGTTTTCCCATACGCACGGCGCATTCGTCCGACGTACAGCCTGTCATCTGGAACTTCTGCTCGTTAAGGATTTGTTCCATGCTGCTTCTTTCAACTATCTGGAATGCGCCCGTGTTTATCAGCGCGTCTCTCAGGAAATCAGAGACCACGGATGCCTCCATCCCGCTGACGCCTTTGGCGCTTAATTCGGAGACTGCAACCGGTGTTTTTTCTGCTGAATATACAAGTGAAGGGCAAGACAGGAATAAAGCTATTAAGATGAGATATTTATATTTTAGCATCATTATTAATTTAAATTATTAATCTTAAGAAATGTGTATTTATCTTATCAAATATTTCTCTAGATTTCAATACCTTCTAAAAAATTTTTTTATTTCCGGTTTTTGGCATCAGGTTTTTGGATTCCGTGATAATGCTCTTTATTTCACCGGACTCCCCTTTCCCTACTTTTATTAAATATGAGGCTATGTTCAGGTTTGCGCGGATTTTAAAGAAATTTATAAGGTTTTCCATGTTATCAAGGCCGAGTTTTGACTCTTTCCGGTATGCTTTGATGAAGATTTCCTCGTTGTAGTGCGTCAATATGTCCGCATATCCCCCAAACTGGCTCTTAAACTGCGCCAGAAAATACCCTATGTCAAAGGCAGGCGGAAAAACCAGAGAACTGTCGAAATCTATGACCGAGATGTATAAAGTGCTGGGGTCATGCGCTTTCTCATGGCCTATTATGACGTTTTTCGGGTGGAAATCGCCGTGATTCTGCAGGAGCAAACCGCTGTTTGCTGACAGGAGCTCCTGTTGTTTTTGTTCTACAAAATCGATTAATTTTACAGCATCTTTTGTATAAGGGTTGTTCGTGGATATGAACGATTTCCTGTAGGATTTAAACCTTCTTTCCTCTTTCTTTACTGTATCTTCTGTTCCGGATATACGAAGCTTCATATTGTGCAGTTTTGCCAGCCATTTTGCCGTAAGGGTGAAGTACTCAAGGCCGGTTTTTTTGTTGACGTTTAGAAGCAGCTCAAAAAGGTTCCTACCCCGCTGGCCTTCTTCCATGAACATCCTTTCCTTTTCGTCTATGTCTATTATCTTCGGGACGCGGAACTGAGAGGCGTCGTTAAAGCCCTTTTCGTAAAGCGCCTTTGTGATTTTCGCGGTGTCGTTTTCCTTCTTCCACTTTTTTTCGTCCGATATCTTCTTCATGATTATGCGGTTTCTCAGCTCGTCCGTGCCTTTGGTGCCGAAGATTATCTCCGTAACCTGCATGTTTGTTCCTGCTTTGGGTATTTCCTTGAAGAAAGGCCTGCACCTGGAATGCTTTATCTCGTTTGCCACCTCTTCAATGGAGTTTACCGGGTGGTCGAACTGGGTAGGGTATATTGCGGTCTTTGCTTCTTCGTGGGTGTCGCTGCCCGATATTGCCGTGAATTTGTGGGCGTGCCACATTTTCAGGCCGAGGTAGTTCTCGTTGGGAAGCTGGTTTGCGGAAAATATCTCGATACCGTCTATTAAAGGATTGAGAAGCTGCTCTTTTGTGGGTTTTTTCCCGTGCCTGAAAGGGTGCGCCCATACCAGAGCTGCCCTGGGGTAGAGGCTCTTCAGTTCCTTCAGGGTTATATCATCGGTAATTGATCTGCCTGCGCCGTACACCAGGACGTGGCCTATTTCGGTGTTGACCTCCTGGGCGGCAAGTATCAGGAAGTTTGCACTTACTTCGGATTCAGCCCTTAATTTTAAGAGTTCTTCCTTATCCCACAGGTATTGGTGTTCGGTTATTATTAGGCCCTGGAGCCCTTTTTTCTCGGCTTTTCTTATCAAGGTTACGGGATTAATCAGAGAGCAGTCCGAGTGCCTGTTCGTATGTGAATGCATTTCCAGCAGCATAAGTCATTCCTTTGTA
This sequence comes from Endomicrobiales bacterium, assembly GCA_016929635.1. Classification (GTDB taxonomy): domain Bacteria; phylum Elusimicrobiota; class Endomicrobiia; order Endomicrobiales; family JAFGIL01; genus JAFGIL01. The sequence goes on along the minus strand of JAFGIL010000055.1, from coordinate 9,377 downwards.
CAACACCCGGCGTTGTATCATATAATCATTTTTTCCAGGGGATTGTGATGGAGAGGCGGGCCAGTTTGTCTTCAAGCTCGAGGCATTCGAGGGATCTTCTTAATTTGCCGTCTTTTTCCGTCAGGAAGCCGGCGCTCTGTGCTATTTCCGCGGCTTTCCTGCTGTCGCCTTTTGAGGCTGCGGCAACTATCTTTTCTTCTGTTTTCGAAAGCCGCACAGGCTCGAACCAGTAGTCGTTAAAAGCCTCCCAGGTCATGGGGCACCATCTTTTCAATACTTCTTCTCCGATGGTTTTTGCGTAAACGCGTATTTCGTGCTGTGCTTTGCTTTCCATCCTGAGCTCTATGAAATGCAGAAGGTTGTGCAGGTCTATCTTCCAGTACGCTTCCGTATATGTGGAAAGGGGCAGGTCTTTTCTTGCCTGTTCCCTTGCAACTCCCATTTCCAGCCTTTTTAAATACTCCCTGCGGCACATTTCCTGAATCTCCGCTTCTTTTTCCGTCAGGTTCTTTCCAGTTTCAATATCGATGGAGCCTTCGCTTCCCTGTTTGTTTCTTTCCGCCTGCCTGCGCCACTGGTCGGGATCTGTTTTATAGGAAGCGTCTATCGCGATGGAATACCTGGTGGAATACTCGTTTACGTTTGCGGTCCTGTGGCGTATCCACTGCCTCCATGAGTCCATGGGAACCCTGACGTGCAGCTTTATCTCGCACATCTCAAAAGGGCTAGTGTGTTTATGCCTCATCAGGTAGCGTATAAGAGTCCTGTCATCGTTTATGGTCTTTGTCCCTTCGCCGTAAGATACGCGCGCAGCCTGAACGATGGACGCATCCGTACCCATATAATCGACAACGCGCACGAACCCGTCATCGAGCACCTTAAATTGATGCCCCAGCACTTTGTCCAGCTCCGGGACGTTTAATCTCTGCAGTTTCTCGGCTGTTTTTTCCATTATATCATCTCCATTTAAAAGTAAACCGATATATAATACATAAATTATTTTATTTTTTCAATTTTTTCCAGCTCCGTTTTCAAGACTTCTATTTCTTTTTTGAGTTCTTCGACGCTTTTTTCACCGCTTGAGACCATCTGGTGAAAGTTGTCCAGTTCGCTTGCGGTTTTTTTCAGCTCTTCTTCCACTTCCTTTCGGGAAGTAACATCTATTACATAGCCGATTATTTCAACAGGGTTTTCTTTTTCGTCATATATTACGTTTGATTCGTCGTGCAGCCAGCGGTAAGAACCGTTTTTATGCAGGAACCTGTATTCCGTAATATGCAGGCCCCTTTCTGTTATATCGTCGAGGTTTTTTATTATGGGCTCCCTGTCATCCGGATGTATATGCTCGAACCAGAAATGCGGGTCGGACAGGTACTCTTTGGAAGTGTAGCCTAATTGTTTATAAATGTTTTCACTTATGAAAGTCGTTTCGTAATCGGGCTGGATTTTACAGCTGAAGATTACCGCCGGGGTGGATTGTATCAGGAAGTTCAGCCGGTTTTTTGTTTTAACAAGCTCTTCTTCGTATTTTTTTCTGTCACTAATATCATATATCGCTCCCTGCACAAAAGCGGGTTTTCCCGATTCGTCACACGTATTCTTGCAAAACTCCCTGACCCATTTTATTTTTCCGTCTTTAGTTAAAATACGGTACTCTCGTACTATAGAATAGTTTGGTACGTTGTGTATCTTGTCCTTGCTTTCTCCCAGGGCAGACACATCGGGATAAATCACCTGGTCCCATCCCGGTTTCCCTGCAATAAAATCTTTTTCCGTATATCCGGTAATTCCTTCAACGTTGCCGTGGAAGAAAATCGGCTTGAAATCCAACCCGGCATAATAGGCGATGCCGTGGAAATTCTCTATGAAAACTCTGTATTTTGAGTTTAGCTCTTTGAGTTTTTCTTCCGCAAAACGGTGTTTTTGTTCAAGCTGCGACTGGCTCGTGATTTTATTTTTTATGTGCCTGTAAATTTCCAGAGGGATGTTCTTTTTTTCATGGTGTTTCATCTCATCCGGCGGAATATAATAAGAGTTCAGGCAGAAATGATCGTCAATCATCAGGTATGTGTGCCTGTTCATCACCTTTATAAGTATGTCCGGCCTGGTTGCAGGCTCGTTATACAGGCACATCGTCGTATACTTGCTTTTTGTAATGTAGTAATCTATCTCTTCCTCGTAATTTTTCAGCCACTCGCTTCCCGGTGATTTTTTGCATATCCAGTTCATGTCTATGACAAGCCTTAAATATTTATATCCGCTCTTAGGCGCTTCTTCCTGCTTTTGTTTCAGAAAATCGATAATCTTATATACGTCTACGAAAATATCCTTGACGAACGTGTTTTCATCCACGTAATACTCTATCTGGCCCGAGTCAAGGCATTTGTCCGTATCAACTCCGGAACTATTTACTTTTTCAAGGATATCATCTATTGTCTGCTGGCTGGTAATAGCGATGCATTTTTCGTTGGATTTTATCCCTTTAACAATAAATGAAGCCGAAACGGAGATTGCTTCGTTTTCATCTTTTGCGATGCAGCATATGTGCATTCCGGGTTTCAGGTTATTGAAATCACGCTTGGAATGTATGTTCATGTTCCCCTATATGTTATGTTTCCGGGATTTTTAAATGGCTCCCGGATACCATAATTATTTTTTCCGGTATACCCCGTCGGGTTTCCCGTAGGCGGCCGGGTACAGCATGGGAGGATGTTCGTAAAGAAATCCCCTTCCCCATTTGCTTGTAACCTCCATGACAGTACAGTCTTTGACTTTTGATATCACTGCAAAGTGCGTAATGGCTCCCGTAGCTGTGCTTTTATAAACCAGAATGTCCCCTTTTCTCGGGCAGTCCGGCGGCGCTTTTACTTCATTGTATTCATCTTCAAGGATTGCCCTTCCCTCAACGTCAGGATTGCCGGGAACCATTGATTTGTCCCGCAGCGCAAAGCCGGTACAGTCGTAAGCCTTGTATTTCTCTATGTAAGACGGTGTTGACGGTTTAAGGCCCGGTGCGGAATGCGGTTTTTTCAGGCTTTCCGGGTACATCCTTACCAGGGGCGTAACGCTCCATTTTTTTATCGCCGGGTTGTACCTCCATAATTCATATATTGTTATGTGCCATAAAACCAGTTTTCCGTCTTTTTTCCCGTGTATCGTAACCTGTTTGATGAATTTGGAATGGTTTATTGGCCTGCCCTTTGACGTAAACTTCGGGTCAGAGGCAAAAACAGGCGTTATGTGGAATTTAAAAACAGTCAAAGCGGACAGTGAAAGCACAAAAAGAAGAACAGGAAGCTTGTTGAAGAATTTCAGGATAACTAAAAGGGCAAATATCATCAGTGAATACATTATCACCCTGGGTATAAGGGGCCTTTTTGTGTCCGCTTTGCTTCCCAGCGCAAAAAGCCCGGGCCTGGCTAGTTCGAAGCTTACCACTTTGTTTTTTCTGTCGACCTTGCTTTTTAGCTGAAACCACTTGCTCTTTGCGGGGTTAAAGTAAAAACCGCTTATCCTGCGGCCTGCAATGTGTTTAATTTTTGCATAGGATATTTCTACGGTTATCGGCTTTGAGAATTTATCCAGCTTATACAAGGACAGGCCTGCGGGTTTTATGATTTCATACCCTTTCGGCACTGTCAGCTCAGGCAGCTGCATGACAGGCTGCATGTATAAAGCAACGGTTGTCGGGGTTAGAAATGTCCTTTTGGGTACGACTATGTTTATACCGTTGGGGTCTTTCAGCGTGCCCCCGTTTTCGTTAAACGTTGCGAAGGAAGACGGGGTTATATCGCCCTGTGCGTCCGGCTCGGCTATCGTAAAACAAAACCCGCTGCTAAAAATAAAAGACGACAGAAAAAGCGAACAAATTATTTTTAAGTATTTATTCATCGTTACCTCGGTTAATTAATTTTTATTGAACTCGCTCCATATTGCATCCAGGGATTCTGCCGCGCGGTGCGGCAGCCTTATGTCAACTATACCTGAAATCCCGGTTTCGCCGGGGTTTATCTCAACGGTCGGTCTTCCCATACGTTTTGCGCTGAACATCGGCTCCTGAATGTAGGGAAACACGCTTGTGGTGCCCACCGAGAAGTAAATATCAAAGCCTTTTGCTAACTCATCGTCAAGCATAAGGAGCTTTTCGTACGGGAGCATCTCCCCGAAAAAAACCACGTCCGGCCTTGCTGTTTTTCCGCACAGGGGGCAGGCAGGAGGAATCTCGATCTCGGAGAAGTTCTCAATAGTACGTTTCCAGCCGCAGCCCGGGCACATTATTCTGTGGATGTCGCCGTGGATGTCTATCACGTTTTGCGAGCCTGCCTGGTGGTGGAAGCCGTCGATGTTCTGCGTCAGCACGCAGACCCGCTCGAAAGTGTCTTCCATCTCTTTTATGACTTCGTGGGCCCGGTTGAACTTTGCTGACCTGCAGTTTTTTTCAATCTGGGAAAGGTACTTCCACGTAAGTTCAGGGCGGGATTTCAGGGTTTCGCCTGCAAGCGCTGTCTCTATGGGTATGCCCTCGTCCGTAACGGTGTCGTTGTATAATCCTCCGACGCCGCGGTACGTGGGAAGCCCCGAGTCCGCGGATATCCCTGCTCCTGTTACAAAGAACACGCTTTTCGCTTTTTTTAAAAGGCGCGCTATCTCCCCTATCTTTTCTCTATCCAGCATATTCATTTATTTGTATAACGCCGGGTGTTGTATAACGTATTTGCAATGTGTTGTACAACACCCGGCGTTGTACAATGTATTATTTCTTTTGGAGCTTCTTTTTGACTATTTCGAGGCAGAAGTTCGGTGTATCCTTTGCCCGCAAAATCTCCTCAAGGATCTCTCTCTTATCCAAAGAGCGCACCGTAACCGCAAGGGCAGAGCCGCCTATAAAGTCCGCCGAATTTTTATTCAGCGACATGATGTGCTTGTACAGGCTGTAAATCACGTCCTGCCTCCCTTTTGCATACAGTTTTTTAACCAGCACCTCGAAGCCGTTGGTCTCGTCCTCGCTCATTCCCGGGATGTATGATTTGCTCAATTCCTTGGCAGCCTCTAATATCTCTTTCTGGTCTTCCATGCGCTCTATGGCCAGTTTTTGTATCTTCTTTATGCTTTTGATATTTATATAAACATTCAGTTTGCTTGCGATTTTTTCGTAGTTCTCGAAATTAATGGTCGCAAGGGACACGAGAGTTGCCTTGTCGATGTTTTTGCGCCTAATGAACCTGGAGCTCACCGTAGGTTTTGTCGATATAAAGCCGTGGATGGTGGCGTTGGAAATAATAACTATCAGGATTACACCCAGCAGCTCCTTATTCCTTTTTTCCACAATCGAAAATCCTATCTTTTCAAGCAGTATGTCGACTTTTTCGACTAAGGCGGTAATAACCGAGCCGATGGCTCCTATCAATGCGGTGCCGATTATAAGCGCGGTCACAAGCACCATGGTGGTCCTTGCAAGGATTTCATAGGATTCGTAGTAGTTGATGCTCTGGAGAATAACAATAAGTATAATTTCTATAAGAAGAATGATTAAGTAAAGCCATACTCTCGCCATAAAGCCTCCTCCGGTTTATTTTTTCCCCAAGTTGTCCGTTATAAAAGCCGTAATCAGGCTGTCTATCTCATTATCTGATCTTTTGAATGCGATCCCTATCTCCAGCGTTTCCGCTTTCTCTTTGGCATCCCACGCCTTGCGGTTCCAGACGCTCTCCCCGGTGACATGGACATACTCAACCTCGCCTTTCAGGGTTGCTTTGCGCTGGAAGTAAAGCGGGATGTTTAATTCAAGCACATTGTCAGGATCGGAAATAATCTTTTTGAACTTCGGATTGGGGTCGTATATCTCTATGCGCAGCCCGCCCTTGCTGATGTCTTTGCTGAGCCCGTCGCGCCAGTTTATTATAACTTCCTTGGATTTTTTGTTAAGAATCCTGAAATTTACCAGGATCGGTTTGGCAAGCCGTACGTATTTTCTTTTTTCCAATCCGTCGAAATTTTTACCCATCATGAGCTCCTTTTATGAAAACTGCTTAATCGAATCCAGCAGTTTCTCTATAGGAAACGGTTTTGCTATAAAGCCGTTCGCGCCGCACTGCTTTGCGTGTTCCCTGTCCCAATCTGTATTGTAAGAGGTAATGAACACTATCGGTATATTTGCAAACTTTTTGTCCTCTTTCATAATCTTGCAGAAAGCATACCCGTTCAGCTTGGGCATGTTTATGTCAACGAACATGATGTCAGGCGGTTTTTTGCTTTTTCTTATCGTAACCAGCGCTTCGGTTGCATCCGCAAATGGTATTACCTCGTATCCGAACTTGCTTAAATTAACGCTCACATAGGCCCTTATAAGCATTGAATCGTCTATTACGATTACCTGTTTTTTATCCATTTTCCCCGGATGTCGTTTTCTGGTTTATTCTTGTGTATATAATATACAAATGTTTACTAATAATGTCAATTGTGATAAGGTACAAAATTTGGATAAATGCTGGGCAAGGCTGTAGCTTAGTGTTTTTTTGTAGGGCAACCCTTTAGGGTTGCTTTTTATACTTTTGCAAGGCTAAAGCCTTGCCCTACGAAAACCTTTTTTATGAATCTTATGTAATCAGGGGTGTTAGCCTTTTGCCATCCCTTTGCCTTTGGGAAAGGAGGATTTCAGCTTGCTTTTCTTCTGTGCCTGAATCTTAAATCTGTTCCTGAGTTTCAGATCCCTCTGCCTCAGGTTGATGTTTTTAAAAGGTGATTTCATTTGTTTTTCGGATTTTGTTTATATGTAAAGTTTACTATCTTGCTTTTGCACAAATCCACGTTAGGCACGATTATAACCGCATTGTCGTCTCTTTTAAAAAGCGACCTGCGTATCCCTATGTTAAAAACCGTAACCACTTCGCCCGTCGGAAGCTGGATTTTGTCCCCGGTTTTAAACGGTATATCAATCATAATCATAAATCCTGCTATGATGTTTGAGATCAGGTCCTGCGCTGCAAGGCCTATGGCAAGCGAGCTTACGCCCAAAGCAGCTATTAGCGCGTTGATGTTTACCCCGTAAACCGGCAGTATTAACAGAAGCACTATAATCCAGGTGACAATCCTTCCTGTTCTTTTAATGAGAGGCATCATCTCGTCATCCAGGGTTGATTCGGTTTTTTCCGCGATGTTTTGTGCATACCAGTTTATCCCTGAATCCAGGATGCTCTGCACAATCAGGCCTCCGCTTAGCAGGATTAGCGTGTAAAAGTATTTCGTTAACTTGAGTTTCAGCGCAAACCCGCCCAGCCTGCCGCTTCTGTAAAGAAAGAAAATAATTACCACCGAAACAAAAATAAATACCGGGATAAGCAAAGCTTTCAGTATCGTTATCGTAGCGTTTTTATTATTAGGCATTTTTTCTCCGTTTTCTAAATTTTTTCTTTGTTTCTGCTTGACACGAGGTTGCAGTACTCGCAGTTTGCGTTCGGCTCAGGCGTCGGCGAGATTAGAAGAACAGCAGCGTCGCGCACAACCTTTTTTGCAGAGTCCATGTTTGTTTCAATCTTTATCGGCTCCACGTGGAACCTCACTGTGCCGTTCTCGCTGACTTGCTCGGGCCAGTAGTAGAGCAGGTACGCAAAGCCTTTGGTCTTGTACCCGCTTGATTCAAGCATCAGGTTGTAGCAGTCCAGCTGGTTCTGGTAGTATTTCCTCGGGTCATCAGTCAGTTTGGAGCCGCGCGTCTTGTAATCCAGAGGAATGTAATGCCCGTCGTTTACAAGGCAGTCGTCCAGGGCGCCCGTCAGCAGGGCGTTGTACTTTTTGTCCTCGTAACAGAGGTTGCTTGCTCGCCAGTTCCTCCATTTCTCAAGCACAGCCATGTCTCCGAACAGCTCGCCTTCGATTTTTCCGTTTATTTCAGGAGGCATCCCGTTTTTTTCGCGGTATGAGTCAAAATACTTTTTTATCACGAGGTCCATTCCCCCCGGAAGCGAAGGGAATATTCCCCTGGGCCTTTTAATGCCTTTTACCTTGTCCAGCCAGAAACATCTGGGGCAGTCAAGGAAAAGGTTCAATGAAGATGGCGAAAATCTGAATTTCTGCATTTTTGATTGGTGAGTTAATTTGTAGTTGCCAATTTACATCTGCCTGCGGCATGATATTGGCAAGATTTTCCGCAGGGGCGCTTTAGCCGCCCTATCAAGGATTAAAGGGCGGACAAGTCCGCCCCTACAAAGCTATACAAAAAAGGAACAAAGGACAGATTTCTATTCTCTGTCCTCTGTTCCCTGTTCCCTGTTCTCTGACTTATACGTCTTCCTGACCCAGTGTTTTCTTTCCAGCTTCGTTTTTTACTTTTTCGATGGATGCTTTTACAATCTCGCTTACTTTGTTTGAAAGCGCAACAATATAGTCAGCGCCTGTCCTGAAGCCTGCGTCTTTTACAACTTTTTTCACCTTGCTGGTTACAACCAGGATGTCTGCCATGATACTACCTCCGTTTAATCCCGCTTTTCAATCAGCGGGTTGTAATTATACTATTTCTTTAAATCAGATTGCTTCGTCGCCCCGATAACATCGGGACTCCTCGCAATGACTGTCTATTTAATGTCATTGCGAACTTTCTCTTCATCGTCCTTACGAACTTTCTTTTAATCGTCATTGCGAACTTTCTTTTAATCGTCATTGCGAGCCGAAGGCGAAGCAATCTTTACATTTATTGAAATTTCTAAAATTCAATTTAGATTAATATTATACTTATTTTTTATCTTTTCCACAAATCGTTGAACTCTTTTTTGAACTCAAACACAAGGCCCGGGTCATCGCTGAACACCGCGTTTTCACAGTTATACTTCTCCGCGCTCGTTGTCCAGTTGTAGGAGCCGGTGAGCACGATCCTGTCATCAAATATGGCAGCCTTGTTGTGCATGATGCCGTGGTCAATTCCGGAAACCAGCCTTATATCAACGCCTTTTTCTTTCATATACTTATACTTTGAGTATTTGCTGTCAACCTGCTGCGATTTATCCAGTATTATGCGCACCCTCACGCCTTTTTCGTGCGCTTTCACTATTGCTTTTGCAAGCGGCCTTGAAGTGAAGCGGAAGCACATAACGTCAATTGACTGGAAGCTTCCTTCAATGTGTTCCAGAATCTTTTTCTGAACTCCGCCCCGCGGCGAAAACAGCACCTGCGTTTCAGCGTAAAGGGACTGACCCCAGCTTGCGCGTTTGCCTGCAGGAGGGTCTGTCCCGATTAAACAAACCGCCGCCGCAATCAAAGCTAAAACAATTTTTTTCATGTTTTTGTCTGACACCCGTTGTTGTGTTTTTTGTGTTGTCATCAAGTAGGGCAACCCTTTAGGGTTGCTTCTTTATAATTTTGCAAGGCTAAAGCCTTGCCCTACG
>JAFGIL010000054.1 GCA_016929635.1 Endomicrobiales bacterium | reverse complement strand
GTACCTATTTTATATATTTCTAACATTTAAAGTCATCCTTTTTTAAATATATTTTTATCCAGAGTTAATCCATGTATTTTTATTTCATCAAAGAATGTTGGGATATTTCCTGTTGCGATAAATTTTCCTTCAACTTTGCCATCTTTGATACCGGTCTGCTCAAACTTAAAGATTGATGATATGGTAATTTCATTGTTCTTTATTCCTGCAATTTCAGCTATTTCAGTTATTTTACGCGAACCATCAGAAATTCTGTTAAGTTGCACTATTATTTGAACAGCTGAAGCGATTTGTTCTTTAATTGCCTTATCAGGAAGTTCGGTGCCTGACATAATTGCCATGGTTGATATGCGTGACACTGCATCTATAGGAGAATTTGAATGTAAAGTAGTCAAAGATCCGTCATGCCCTGTGTTCATTGCCTGAAGCATATCTAAAGTTTCTCCTCCCCTACATTCACCAACAACTATTCTATCTGGGCGCATACGCAAAGAATTAATTACCAGACGCCTAATAGGTATTTCACCTGTTCCCTCAAGAGAAGGCGGCCTTGATTCAAGGCTTATAACATGTTTTTGTGGAAGTTTAAGTTCAGCTGAGTCTTCAATTGTGACTATTCTTTCATCTTCAGGTATAAATCCTGATGTGACATTTAATAACGTTGTTTTCCCAGAACCAGTTCCTCCTGAGATAACAATATTTTTACGCAGTTGTACACATACTTTTAGAAAATCTGCCATTTGCGGAGTAAGAGCCCCAAAATTGATAAGATCTTCAACAACTAATTTCTTTTTTGAGAATTTTCTTATAGTTATTGTTGGACCAATTAAAGACAGCGGCGGTATAATCACGTTTACACGAGAACCGTCTAAAAGCCGGGCATCTACCAAAGGTGAAGCATCATCTACCCTTCTTCCAATAGGAGATACAATTCTGTCAATTACGGTCCTAAGCTGTTTTTCTGATAGGAAACTTGCACCCGTATAATGTATTTTACCCTTTTTTTCGACAAAAATATCATTTGGACCGTTTACCATAATTTCTGTAATTTCCGGATCTTTTAAAAAATTTTCAAGGCATCCCATACCCAACGCTTCATCCAGAAGCTCTTCTACAAACCTGGCTCTATCTTCTCTTGATAAATCTGATGCTTCTTTTGATAATAAATCCTGGATAGTCTTTCTTGCTTTTTCTCTAACGTTACCACTTTTTTCTTTATCAAAAAGATTTTTTATATCAATGTCTTTCAAATCAAGTTTTGATATAAGTTCACTGTGTATCTTTTCTTTTAACTGTACATATTTAGCATCTACTTTATAGTTCATTTCATATCGCAAGCCTTCTTGCTGATTTAGGTCTTTAACAGAGTAACTCTGTATTGCATTATCCCTCTTTGTTATACCCTCATAGATTTCATCATTAGATAATGTTTTAGCTAATTTGTTTATCTCTCTTGAAAAATTACTGTGAGGAGCGGATAAGATGGACGGCTTTCCTGAGTTTATGGAAGCAGTAATAATTTCCTGTTCATTTGGTATTTCATAAAATATATTAATATCCATGTATTCCTGGAGCTTTTCTTTTTCAATATCACTTTTTGAGTTCTTTGTGCTTAAGATTGGTTTAATCATGTTCAGTGGAAAATGTAATATCTTCAGATTGTTTAGAAATGATTTTATATTGTGAATAGACAAAAGATTCGGAGCAACCGGCAACAGTATTAGATTGGATGAATCAAACAAAGAAGTAAGCTGGTTATCATATTCTTGAGGAGTGGTTACTATAATATAAGAATAAATGGAAGACAAAAGCTGCAATATTTTTGTAATATGATCAGGACTTATCAGATATTTCTTTTTATATTCAATCCCGCTGATTACTGATATTCCTGATGGATGAGCAGGAATATACCCCTTTAAAAGGTTAGGGTCGAGTTGTGATAGAAATGGCAGTAAATCCAAAATAGATTTTTCGGGTTTGGAATCAAGCAGAAGAGGTATTTCATTTTCCCCGTTAAAACTGAAGTCAGCAAGAGCGACTTTTTCCTTAATTTGCTTAGATAATGCTATAGCAATGTTAACAGCTAGTACGGACTGATTTATCCCCTCTTTTATCTGATAGATTGAGAGTATTTTAGTATTCATTTATAAAGCTATTTCCTTTCTACTGTATCTCCTTTTAAAGCATCACCACTTATTATTTTTGCTTTAGAGAATTTTTCCTTAACTTCTGTTATTTTTATTTCTCCTATCACTTCATCTTCACTTCCAAGCGATTCCCCAGTTTCAGGATCAATCATTTCTTCACCTTTTCTAATAACTTTAAATTCATCACCTTTTTTTATTCCCACATTTTTACCAGCGTTTAAAAAAACTGTACCATTCGATATTTTTATGATTGAGCCTTTCCATTGACCCCCTAAGTCATCTATAACTTTTTTTGCAGCCTTGTCCACAGCTTCCCTTGTAGCTTTACCTATTAAAGAAGAATTAAATTTATTACTTCCCATTTTTACATCAGTTGGAAAAATATCTGAATTACTGAGTTTTAATCCCTTTGAACTTTTTTTACCTTCACCTGTAGCTGCACTCACAATTTCGGCTGTTGAAGTATCTATAACCCTTATATCTAAACCTACAACAGCAGAGTGACTTTTAACTCCAACACCAAAAGCACCAACATCTGAAGATTTTGTTCCATATTCATTAACCGTTCCTATTACCATGTATTCAACTCCTAAAATCTTTCCAATTTGAGCTGCTGTTTGAGGAGTTATAACTCCTGTTAGACCTAATTTTTGCTCTTTCATAACCAGTTCAAGTTCAGACCTTTCAATAACCTTAAACTTTTTCGATTCGACAAATTTAGTGACCAGCATATCAGCTATCCCACCACCTATATCCATAGTATATCCTCGGTGTGCGGTTTTGTTTTCAAGCTTCATAACTGACATCCTTGGCAACGCAGCATTTAAAATTACTGTAAAAAATGTTATTAACATTGAAAGAATGAATGCTCTTATCATTATTAATTACCTCACTTATTTATTATTATATTTCTCCAATATTTCCATAGTTTCTTTTTGACTTTTTTGTTGATTCTTGTTTTGTGAATTTGCTCTAATATGCATTGTTGAAGGTATATTGTTAGAAATGGTATCCATTTTTGTGCCATCACTTTCAGCTATATCTTCATCACCCATAGGCCGTAAAGATAATCGTATAGGGCCTTTTTCTGAAGCAAGAGCAAGCATTTCCGCTTCCTTTACTGTAACTGCGAATGAGACAGGCAAACTTCCTAGAGGCGCTTCAACGAGCATTTGGTTTTGATTTTTAGTATTTGAAATATTTTTTGCTCCACCTAAAATATTTTTGCCAACAGAAAGAACTAATATATTTTGGAGTATAGTCTTAGAGGCCTCTTTTAGAATGCCGTTTTTATTCTCATATTCAAAAACCGAGATTACATCAACTTTGTTTCCTGGTTTGATTATGCCTGATATTGTTTCGCCATCAAAAAGTATAGTAATTGCCCTCTGTCCTTTAGGTATTATCGCAGAGATACCGGTATCAAAACCTAATATATGCAGTTTTGTCATAATGATTTGTTCGCCCTTTTCAATTGGAACTATGGTCATAAATATTTTATTGCCTTCTTTGTCAAACAAATCTTTAATTGATTGAATACTTCTGGGTTGAAGATAATCTTTCGGAACTTCTTTTATTTCAACTAATGTTTGGTCAATAAGTACTCCATGATCAATATATTCTTTTGCTATTAAAACCGGTACTTTTTGAGTGCCAGATTTGTATGTAGTTTCTAATGAGCTCAAATACATGGCAGCAAATAATGAAGCAATTATACCCATTAAAGCTGCAATAATAATAGGTTTTTTCATCTTGCCTCCACAAGAAGGAAATCTTAAGATTACAAATTAACAGATTAATTAGAGATATTTATATTATCTTGACATAGTATCTGTTTCGTCTTGTATTTTATCGGAAGCCTTGCTAAAGAATCCTCTAATCTTATCACCAAATAATCTAACAGATGCAATAACTGCTATAGCGATAAGGGCTATAATCAGAATATACTCAACCATCCCCTGTCCGCTTTCATCATTGATAAAATTTCTAATCATTTCTCCACCTCCTTTTTAATATATATTTTACTTAATATTTTCAACGTTCACAACCCGTTCCGGCTAATACTTCTGATCTGGCAGAAACATAGAATTTATCATCACTTGATAAAAATGATAATGCTCTTGGAATTTCAAATCCATAACGTATTTCAACATAAGATGTATCGTTCCATGGTAAAAGTAGCCCATTTATGAAATTCTTCATATCAGACAGCATATCCGTAATATCTAGGATATTTTCTAGCTTCAAAAATTCAGGAAAATGAAATTTCCTTATTACTACTACAATATCTTCATTTGTTAATTTTTCTGGATCCAGTTTTCTTCCTTGATTCAATCTGTGAGTTAAATAATTTCTAATTTCCTGCTTTATTTGATTTTCATTGAAATCTGTATAAACAATTAAATCAGTTCCATATCTAGCTGCTGATAATAATTGCTGTTTTGTTAATACTATTCTCGAAAACCATACAATTGCTATTATAATCATCAGCAATACTGGCAAAACTATAACAGTTTCAATAAGAGCTTGTCCATGATTTGATTTAAATTTATTATTCATTTAATGCTTGACAAATTCTTCTAGGTTTATGTTTTTAATATTACAGTAATCAAGAACCCGTGAAAAATTGACTTTTCCTACAGGCACTAGATGCGCGTGCCATCCACCATTTTTTGCTTTTTTGTAAGCTTTGATTACAGGAGATATATTATCTTCTTCTACAGTTGGGAACATGCACCCTCTAGTGTTGTAGATAGAAGCAGCTGCGATTGTATATATACTAGGCCAGTCAATGTCTAGCCATCTTGCTGATAAAGGGAATCCTTGGTTTGAGCTTGAGTTGCCAAATTTTGTAGCAAATACAACTATCTTTTGATTTCTATCAAAAAAAGGTTTATTAACATACAACCAGGATTGATTTTCGCTTTTATATTCTTGGGATTTATAGAAATCATTGATTTTAATACTGACCGTGCCTGCAGTGAATTTAGCTGCAATAGCTTTAAATACGATATTAATAGCAGTTTTAAATATTTTTCCTAATCCAGTGTTGGACTTCTTTGATCTGTGATAAACAATGCCTCTTCGATTTCTTTTAACCTCATCTCCAATATTAAGGCCTGTTAATACAGCTGCTAAGTCTGCTCCTGAGTAATCACCTTTCTTATTGATATTTTGTCTTTGAGCTATTTCATTTGCTAGATATTCTGCAGTTAAAAAGAATTTTTTTTCGTTTAGCAGCAATGTGTCCTGAATTCCTATAATGCCTTTTACAAAATTCCTTACAGCGTCAACTTGTGTTGTTCCCCTGGGGCTTATTATATTTATCATATCTAAAGTGCCAGTTACTTTTTTTTGATCATCATTAGGCAAAGCACCAATTCTTAACCATTCACTGAATTTTTTTACAGGATCAAATAATGGCGTTCTAATTAACTGAAGCACTTTTAGAGCATCTTTGATTTCACTTGGAGCATCCGCTCCCATATGAAAAATAGGAATAGGAAACGGAACACTCAACCTTGGTTTTTTTAAAAAAGGTGCCCCTATGCCTCCTGAAACGCTAAATCCTTTATTAAAATATGATAAATAGCCTTTTTCACCTCCATATAAGGCCCATCCTATCATATAGTTTAATTTTCCAAGCACGTTATAGATTCTTGCTTTATACACCGCTACAGATAAAGCTGCATTATCAGCAGCATTTTGCATCATCATCCGGTCATATAATAGTTTAGATATATTAATTAACATGGCCCAGCTGATAATAAGAATTATTATCATAGTTAAATAATAAGGTAAAACCTGACCTGATGATTTATGCAAAGTTTTCTTATTCATTGAAACTCTCTGCTTCTGGATATGCTTTATTATAAAAATCTCTGTTAGGGGAACGTATTAATCTCGCTCGAGCACTTCTTTCAAGAAGCGGATTTCCGCCGCTAAAAAAAGTAAAATTATGAAAAGGATTCAATAAGGAAGAAAACATTATTTTTGTGTCATATTTTATGTTTGTAGTATATGAAAGTATGTTTTCATTATTTCCTACAGGGATTTGCCATCCTAGAGGTTTTTTATCCCATAAGGTTGTTTCTTTATACATCATGTTATTGGTTGAGAAAAACCAAGTTAATATTTTTAAAGCAGTATTTTCTGCGTCTTTTTGTATTTGTGAACTACTAACTTTGGTTGATATAATCGCTACCCTTGCAGAAGCAAATGATGCTTCATTGCAGATTATATCATTAACAACAAAAATACATATTTGAAGTGCGGCAAAACAAATCGCAGATATTAGTATAATCAGGAATGCTGTTTCTACTATTGCTTGCCCATGATTATTTGGCTTATTGATTTTATTTTTCATAATCTCTGTGCAATAATAAATTAAGGTCCTATGCCTAAAATACCTGATCTTAAATTAACTATTTTATTGAATCTTTCATTCCATGCTGAAGTGATTAATTGGATAGCCCCATAGCAAGCCAGGATAAGGATAGCCATAACTAACATATATTCTACTGTTACTTGAGCATTTTCATCATTAATGAATTTGATAAATAAGCTTGTTATAAATTTTATCATTTCATATTTATTATTCGGAGCGTTTGTCTTTGGCAAGAACATTTCCCTGTTTTGATTTGGCGAATTTCTTCATTTCGCTTAGGATATCCACCACTTGTACGTAGCTGGTTATATTTTTTGTTTCATTAGAAGCAACAGCTACTGAAAAAGTAATCAGAGGAAACTGCTCCTGCTGCCCCCTTCGGTTTACCGTGATAGTAAAACCGCGTTCCTTGTCTGATTGGTTGTAGTATTCCATGATTTCATTAGAGAACTCTGCAATAATATTATTATAGATTGGTTCAACTTTATCAGGTGTGGTTAGAAGAAGGAAGTCGTCTCCGCCTAAATGGACCAACACGTCTTCATTGTTTCCGAAAGCAAGCATTGATTTGGAGATTACTTTTGCAGCCAGTTTTATTACTTCATCCCCCCATTTGTATCCATAGTTATCATTGAAAGCCTTAAAGTGGTCTAAATCTATGTGGCAGGCTGCAAATTGTTTTTTATCTTCGAGAAGTTTTTCTATTTCTGTTTCAAAGGTGTAATTACCGGGAAGCTTTGTCAATGGATTAACGGATATATTTTCTTCGGTTCTGCTTATAAGGTGTTTTGCTCTGATACTTATTTCATCGGGTAGGAAGGGCTTCAACAGATATTCGTCAGCTCCTATTTTTAGTCCTGCAATTTTATCAGAAGGGTGCGTTCTTGAACCTGTTAACATTATTATAGGAACAAAATGCAGGTTCTTGTCATGCCTTAAAGTATGGCAAAGGGTGAGGCCGTCCATGCCGGGCATTTCCACGTCAAGTATTATAAGGTCAGGGATGTGTTCTCTTGCCATATCAAGCCCTTTTAATCCGTTGTCGGCAAGCAAAACTTCATATCCTTCCAAAATCAAAGTTGTTTCCAGAAACTCGCGTATCCCCTGGTCATCGTCTACCACTAAAACTTTTTTCTGGTTCATGATACTCTCCGTAATGAAGAATGGAGAAAATATTTCAAATTATTCAATAATTTTTGGTGTAACAAATATTAAAACATTGGTTTTTGTATCATTTGTTATTTGCCTGCTGAATAAATAACCTAATATAGGAATATCCATTAAAAGAGGAATACCTTCTTTTTGTTTTTCCTTTTTTGTTTCTATCATACCAGCAAGTGCTATCGTTTGACCATTTTTTACTTCTAGGTGAGATGTTGCTTCACGAGTAACTATTGCCGGATTCCCTGCAACTTGGTTTGACCAATCAAGTCTGCTCACTTCAGTGGTTAATGATACATCAATTTTATTATCTGATAATATTTTTGGCAAAATTGTCATTTTTAATCCATATTCTTTCCAGTCTATTGAGCCTCCCGAAACACCTGAAGCGACAATCGGAACTTCGCCACCAACCAGAAAATTTGCACTTGATCCAGACTTGGTTACCAGCTTTGGTTTTGAAAGAACCTGAGCAGCTCCTTTGTCAACTAAAACCTTTAAAGCAGCAGTGATAGCGGTGTAACGCCTCACATCTCCCGAATCAATAAGTGTAGGAACGTCAGGTAGAGAGGAAGGTGTTCTTTTGCTGTCTTCATCATATAACATCTCACCAGCTTCAACTGTATCCGTCCATTTAATACCGAGCTCTGATGCTTTATTATTGTTAATTTCAGTAATTTCTATGTCGACTTCAACTAATTTTTCTGAAAAGCAGTAAGATGAGATAAAAAGACAAGAAGCAAGAATTAAAAGAAAGGTAAATTGAAATTTGTAGCTAAATTTTACTAAATTTCTCATTAAACCTCCTAATTTTCAATAATATTATAATGTAAATAATTCTATTAAAAAACAAAGATAATGTCAAATTAATACTACATATTGACATAATATTTACAAAAACACAATTTCTAGTACTTAATCTCAGCCTGGCTGCGGAGGGCGTCTATCCATCCGGGCATTGCGTCCTTCATTTTTTCGTCCATCAGCAGGTCCTTGATCTTCTTCCTCATGCTTGAGTCATATTGAGGCTGTTTTGCCTCTATCCTTTCAACCACCTTTATTATATGGAAGCCGTCCCGGCTTTTAAGGGGAGGGCTCACGTCGCCTTCGGGCAGGCTGAACACGACTGTTTCGATTTCAGGAAGGATGGTCCCGCGGGTGAAAACGCCGAGGTCCCCTCCTCTTTCCCGGGTTGATACGTCCTGCGATTTTGCCCGCGCCATCTTGGAGAAATCCGCGCCTGCCGTAAGCGCGATTATTACGTCGTTTGCGTCGTCCTCGGTCTTGACGTATATCTGCTTGAGCCGCACCTGCTCGGGCTCGCCCAGCTTTTCCTTGTTCTCGTCAAAAAACTTTTTTATCTCGTCGTTTGTTACTTTTACGCCTTTATCCGCGATGAGCATCTTTTCCATAAGGAGCGACGTCTCTATCATGGATTTCATGTGAGAGGACAGCTCTTTTGTTATTCCCAGCTCCTCGGCGCGCTCTTTTATCTGCTTGTCGGATATTTTCATCTTCCTCAGCTTTGCCTCTTTTTCTATGAGTATCCTGTTAATCAGTTTGTTAATGGTTGACTTTGCCTGGCTGGGGTACGTCTGTATCATCTCCGTATATAAGTCGTCCCTGGTTACGGGTTTTCCGTCAACTGTTACAACCACCTGTTTTACCTCGTAGCCTTTTTTCTCCTCGGCGTAAGCAACGGTTACGGGATATAAACCGGCAAAAAATAAGAACAGCACAAAAAACAGAAAAGTTTTTCCTCGCATGATAAAAGCCTCCTTTAAATTTTCAATATCAATAATTCTAACAAAATAATCCTGTTATTTCAATTGAAATTATTTATTACCCCCTCATCCTCACCTTATCCCCTTAGGAGAGAAGGAAGGGATGGATTGGTGCTAAAAACAAAATACCGGGTGTTTGACAAGTCAAACACCCGGTGTTTAAGAGTTTAAAACAAAAACCTGCTGCAGAAAGGTTTATCCTGCTGCGTTTATTGCCAGCTGGCCTGCGGACAGAGACGAATTGAGGATCAGGCTTCCCGCTTCCTTCAGCTTCCTCAAAGAATTTGAGCACGTCTGCGTTTTCTCCCACAGGGTTTTTGTCTATTTCAACAACTCTTAAATAGCGGTATCTTTTTATACAAAATTAATATATAAAAGATAAGGAAGAAATGCAAAAAAGTTGTAGGAATTTAAGTCAAAACCGTGTTTTTTTCCGGGGGCAGCAGCCGGATAAGCATATTTATATGTAAAATCAGCCATTTTTTGCATAAATACATGGCTGTGTTTTGACAACAGGCGATTATTTTAATATAGTATGGATGGCTTGTATATATGATGCTGGACCTGATTCTCATTATTTTTATCTCCGTTTCGGTTTATACCGATTTGAGGTACCGCAAGGTATTTAACTTTATAACAATGCCTGCTCTCATCCTGGGCGTGGGTTTTAACCTTATGTATTCCGGGAATAACGGCCTCAGGGAGTCTTTTTACGGCATTCTTGCGGGATTCGGTTTCCTGTTTTTATTTTACCTCATGGGAGGCATCGGAGCGGGCGACGTGAAGTTCATGGCTGTAATCGGTGCGATTAAAGGATACAAGTTCGTATTGATGGGCGGAATTTACGGTGCGGTTGCAGCCGGTATTGCAGCGGTTTTAATAATGATTTCTAAAGGACGGTTAAGAGAAACGTCAAAAAAAGTTCTCCTTGCACTGTTTTGTTTCGCGTCATCCAGGGCAAAGGAATCAATAAGGTTTGATGAAAAGGATTCGGTATATATGCCTTACACTGTTTTTTTGTCGATTGGCATGATAATCAGGTGGGTGGAGTTAAACGTCTTTTAGATTTTGCTTAGTAATTGAAGGAATTTTTTGACTTCAGGCACGCTTTTCAGTTTATATTTTGCCGCAGATTTGTTGTTTTGTCCCACATAAATACCTACTCCCCAGTCCGGCAGCGCTTCAAATGCGTCTTCGTCTGTCCTGTCGTCACCGATATAGATAGGCAGCGGCGTATAGCGGTTGGAATACTGTTCGATGAGCCATTTTACAGCTTCCCCCTTGTTCCATTTAACCGGGGGCCTTATCTCCCACACCATTTTTCCTGTTGTAAGCCTTATTTTTTTGAGCCATGGTTTTATCAATTTGTTAAAAGATTTTTCCAGTATTTTGGCATCTTTTTCTTTGCATTGCCTGTAATGGACGCTTAAGGTGAGGTTTTTGTCTTCCACCCATGCGCCCGGTATGTTTTTTGTCAGCTTGCTGGCCAGTTTTTCGAGTTTTCGTATTGTTTTTAGATGTGGGCGGACCATGGGAGATACAACTATTTTTGAGCCTGTTTTCATCTCAAGGCCGTGGTTACCCGCATAAAATATTCCTTTTGATGTCAGTTTTAATTTATTATATACATCCTTAAGGGAACGGCCGCTCACAATCCCCAGGATAATTTTATCTTTTTTTGCTATTTTTTTAAGGACTGCTTTCATTGAAGGATGCAGAACCGCAAGGTCCGGGTGTGCGACTATCGGGGTTAAAGTGCCGTCATAATCCAGCAGCAGGAGTATCTTTTGCGCTTTATCAAGGGTTGCTTTAAGAGTTTTATAGTTTTTAAATAAAGGTTTCATTTATATGTATGAATAGAGTTCAGCTTTTTTCGGCTTTTGACTGGCAGTCGATGCAGTATCTTACCCACGGGATGGCTTCTATGCGCGCAAAAGGTATTTTTGAACCGCATGCTTCGCATTTTCCGTATGTACCTTTCTCGATTTTTCTAAGGGAGGCCTCTACAGCATCCAGTATCGTTTTTTCGTTGTCGGTAAGCTCAAAAAGCATCTCCTTTTCGGCAGTTTCCGATGCGCTGTCTATCTCGTCTCCTATTTCAGCTTCTCTGAGGTCTTCTTTTTTTGAACGGACAACCTGAAGAAGGTCGTCCCTTTTCTCCATAAGCATCTTCCTTAGTTTTTTCAAATCATTCTGATTCATTTTATAATATCTCCTTTCTGAATTAAAACAGGTAAATTAAACAGATTCTATTCCTTAACTACTTTAACTGTGCGAAGGGTATCAGTTTCCTGCCCCGAGACTCTTATGTCCTTTTCCGAAAGGTCGCTTAAGTAATCGCATATTTCTTGCGTGATTCTTTCCCCGGGAATCAAAACGGGAATGCCCGGAGGATACGGAGTTAATGTTTGTGCGGATATTTGCCCGGATGCTTTGCTTAACGGAACCCTCTTTGTTTTTGCCGAAAGGAATATGTCCCTTGGCATCATTACCATTTCCGTAGGAAAAGACGGTATTTCAAGTATCCAGTTCTGTTCGTGCCCGTGATATTTTTTTTCAATGTCTTTAAGCGCTTCGATAAGTTCTTTTACGTCGCGTTTATCCGAGCCGATGCCCATAATTGCAATAAGATTGAATATGTCTGCGCAGTCAACCTGAATATTATACTCTTTTGCCAAAATATTGGCAATATCATATCCAGAAAAACCCGTACGGGTTACGTTTATGGTTAATTTGGTCGGGTCCAGGTCATATCCGTGTTTTTTGATTTCCTGGCGCGTGAAACAGGAATACTTCATTAACTGGTTGATTTTCTTTCTGCCGTATTCTGCCGCCTGGATAACCTTATCAAAACTTTTTTCGCCGAACTGCACTGCCTGCCGCCTGGCAAGGTCTATGCTGGCAAGTATCAGGTAGTTCGGGCTTGTTGTCTGCAGAAGAGAAACCACTTTTTTAACTCGTTTCAAATCTATAAGATTCGAATTATAATGCAAAACAGAACCCTGTGACAGGGCAGAGAGCGTTTTATGAACCGATTGAACGCAGAGGTCGGCACCGGCATCGACGGCTGAGATTGGAAAATCGTTATGAAACTTAAGATGTGCGCCGTGGGCCTCATCCACCAGAAGAGCGATGTCTTTCTCGTGGCATATTTCCGCTATTCTTTTCAAATCGGTGGTGATTCCGTTATATGTCGGGCTTGTTATAAAAACCGCTTTTGCTTCGGGGAATTGATTTATTGCTTCTTCAATTTGTTCGGGAGTGGAATCAAAAATGATGTCCAGATTCTGGTCTATTTTAGGTTTTATCCATATCGGCCAGACACCCGATAAGATTATGGATGACATTATGGATCTATGGGCGTTTCTGGAAACAATAACGGAGTCTCCGGGATTGCACGCAGAAAGGAACATCGCCATATTGCCGCAGGAAGAGCCGTTCACCAGAAAAAAAGAGTTGTGTACTTCGTAGGCTTTTGCAAGAAGGTCCTGGGCTTTTTTCATCGGGCCCGTGGGATCGTGCAGGGAATCCACTTCAGGGAAAACCGTAACATCAAAATAGTAAACGTTTTTGCCCGTGAAAGACCGGAGGCGCCTGTCAATTCCCCTGCCGTTTTTATGCCCGGGTGTGTGAAATGACGTGACACGTTTTTTTACGTGGCCCATCAGTGTTTCGAATAAAGGCGCTTTGTCTTGTTTTAACATTTTTTATTTTTTTCAGAATGAATTCAATATGGTGATTTATTCTATCAAATCAAAAATAAAAAATCAATAAATAATTTTAAAAAAATAATGACGCATTATTACTAAAAAAATCTTAACATTATCCTGTGCAGATTTTCCCAACCCGCTTGTTGCCAAATTGAAATTAATTTTATAAAATCTACAATAAGCATTAAAAATAACTGCAAGAAGGTGTTAAAATGAATAAGAAGATAATGGTTGTTGACGATGACGACGGCATGGTGGAGTACATTAAAACAGGTTTGGAGCTGTACGGATTTAAAGTTGTTGCGACCACGGACGGATTGCAGGCAGTGGAGCTGGCGCATATTGAAAAGCCTGATATGATTATCCTGGACTTTGTGCTGCCGGGCATTTACGGAGACAGCATTAGCAAGGGGCTTAACGCATCGAAGATAACCAGGGATATACCTATTTTATTTATAACCGGATCCATGACCCCGGAATATATGAAAAGGATATCAGATGCCAAGAAAAGCGGTTTTATGCTTAAACCGTTCGAGATGTATAATTTGAAAGAACGGATAGAGAAAATATTTTCCCAAAAAGCACAAGAAAAACAGTAAATTACAACGCCGTTATCCTGAATAAAAAAAAGACACGCATAAAAACGTGTCTTTTTTTATATATGTAGTGTAGGCCCTTCAAGAACCCTTTAATTATTTAAAAATATTTCCTAAACTTTTTCTGCGACAGGCTGTGTGTCCTTTATTTCCGTAGGCAGCCCGATTCTGTCTAATATCTCGATAAACGGGTCCGGGTCCAGTTCTTCAACGTTTACCATTGTATTTGCATCCCACTTGCCGTTGGCTATAAGCATTGCAGCTGCCACGGGCGGTACGCCTGCCGTATAGCATATGGCCTGGGACTCCACCTCTTTGTAGCATTCGGCATGGTCGCATACATTATAAATAAAAATTTCCTTTTCCTTGCCGTCTTTTGTACCCTTAACAAGGTTGCCGATGCATGTTTTTCCCGTATAATTCGGCGCAAGGGAAAGAGGGTCCGGAAGAACTGCTTTCAGGACTTTCAAAGGTATGACTTCTCTCCCGTCGGCCAGCTTTACCGGGTCAGGGGAGGTCATTCCCACGTTCGTAAGCACGTTGAAAACATTAATATAATGGTCGCCGAAACCCATCCAGAACCTGATACTGTTTGCATCGATATATTTTGATAATGAATGAAGCTCGTCATGTCCAGTTAGATATACGGGCTGTTTGCCTACAACCGGGAAATCGTAAACCTTTTTCACCTTGTGGACTTTTTCCTCAACCCATTTCCTGTCAATCCAAGTCCAGACCTTAGTAAACTCCCTCAGGTTTATTTCAGGGTCAAAGTTGGTGGCAAAGTATTTGCCGTGGTTTCCGGCATTTACGTCCATTATGTCAATCGTGTCTATTTTGTCGAAATGATGCTTAACGGCCACTGCGCAGTATGCATTGACAACGCCCGGGTCAAAACCCGCGCCGAGAACGGCGGTGATGCCTTTTTCCTTGCAGCGGTCTTTCCTTTTCCATTCGTAGTTTCCGTACCAGGGAGGGTCCTCGCAGACCTTGTCAGGTGCTTCGTGTATCGCCGTATCCATGTAAGCGACTCCTGCCTGGATGCACGCTTCGAGAACCGACATGTTTATATAGGCGATTCCCAGGTTTATTACAATCTGTGAGTTGGTTTCCTTTATGAGTTTCACCATGGCCGGTATATCGAAAGCGTCTATCTGCCTGGAATACAGCTTTTTGCTTTTATCCTTCAGGTTGTTTTTTCTTTTAATGCTCTCGACAATTGCATCGCACTTATGCTGCCTTCTGGAAGCAATGCATATATCACCGAGAACATCATTGTTTTGAGCGCATTTGTGTGCCGTAACATGAGCAACTCCCCCGGCCCCGACAATCAGAACGTTCTTTTTCATTTGTCCACTCCTCCTTATAAGGATAGATTCGGATTTAGGATTTTTACGATAAACTGTTCTTGAAATCCTTGTAACTAAAGCATTTTACTATATCTAAATTACCGTTGAGCCTTTTTACCACAATGGATGGCATCGGCAGCCCGTTAAACCAGTTTTTTTTCACCATTGTGTAACCCGCCGCGTCGGAAATGCGGATTATGCTTCCCACCTTGAGTCTGGAGCTGAAACTGTATGTTCCGAACACGTCTCCGGCAAGGCAGGAACGCCCGGCTACAATGTATTTATGCTTTCCGTTTCCCGCAGCTTCGATTTTGGCATTTGTCCTGTAAATCAGTAAATCGAGCATGTGTGCTTCAATAGAAGCATCTACAATGGCTATATCAATTTCATTGTGGACTATATCCAGAACTTTAGTCACAAGCTCCGCAGATTGTGTTATTGATGTTTCTCCCGGTTCCAGATAAACCTGCAGCTGGAATTTATCGCTGAACTGTTTCAGCTTTTTGCAGAAACTATCCAGCGGATAATCCTCTTTGGTAAAGTAAAGCCCGCCTCCCAGGCTGACCCAATCCAGGTTTTTTAGAATATCGCCGTAATTTCGGCCTATTAAATCAAGGGTAGAAGAGAAATTTTTAAAATCCTTGTTTTCGCAGTTAAAGTGAAACATAGCACCGGATATAATGTGTGCCGCTTCCCGGACGGATTTTTTGCTGGTTGTCCCCAGCCTTGAATACTTCCTGGCCGGGTCAGCAAGGTCAAAATGCGAATAACTTATTCCTGGATTTATGCGCAGCCCGATTTCCATATTTCCTACGTCTTTGTGGAACATCTTCAGCTGCGATATGGAGTTGAAAATAATTTTATCTGCGTATTTATTTATTTCTTTTATGTCTTCTTTGGAAAAAGCCACGCTGTATGCATGCACTTCTTTGCCGAATTTTTCCCTGCCGAGGCGGGTTTCATAAAGGGAGCTGCTTGTTGTCCCGTCCATGTATTTCTTCATTATATCGAAAACGCTCCACGTGGAGAAGCACTTCAGCGCCAGAACAGATTTTGCGCCCGATACGTCACGGACGTACTTTATTTTTTTCAGGTTTTTCAGCAGTTTTCTTTCGTTAATTAAATAATAAGGTGTTATCAATGTCATTATCAGTACTCGTATGTATATTATATATAAATTAGTATTATATTAAATTATTCTATTTTTGTAAACCCTGGTTATTTACATAAAATTATATTTTTCCCGTCTTAATATAAAATATTTTATATAATTCTCACATTAGTTGAAAGCTGTCCGTTTCGGTAAAAGAGAATTTTTTACAGGTTTGTGAATAATAGAACTAGAATTTAAAAGAAAAACTTAATCTGTGGGTATTTCCGAGGTCTCCGTAAGGTACAAAGGCATAGTCTGTTCGGAAATTGGATATCGCAAGGCCCAAACCTCCGCTTATGTTAGAAAACAGATTACCACCGGTTTTATCGCTTCTAGCCTTGTTTTTCTATTGCCGTATTTGTTATAAATTTCGCTTAATTCATCTGCAAAGAGTGATGAGGAGATGAATAGGATAGTAATTAAAACCAGCGATTTTATCATAATACTCATAATGTTTACCTCTTATTTTTTAATCTGATATTTTTGGGTATATTAAAAATAATTGCTTATCCTTACTTCTTAGACTTACAACATATAATTCGAATTACCAGTTAGTTGTCACTGCAACTGAGCAAATCCACCCACTCCATGTGTGGTCCTCGCCGTCTCCGGACTTTAATCTTCTCCATGCTGGAATATATTTGCCATCAATTATTACATGAATTGTGTTGCTGGAAAATAAGTTTACTCCTAAAGAAGGAAATACTGTTAAATAATACAGTTTTGCTTCATTATCGATATTATACGCAGAACCAACAAGTTCATCTCTATATGGCCATTCAGTGCTTTTTTGATAGTATGATACCCTTCTATAATGTCTAAACCTCGCTCTTAATAATGCAGCCCCAACTCCAAAGTATGGAGAGAACCATTTTGGATAAAAGAAATTCTTTTTTATAACCAAAGGGAAATTAATTTTATAGCTATATCCTATACTTGAATAAACATACGAAGTTCCTATCTTAGTTCCATTAGTATCAATAACATCTCTATACTTACCAGAACTATATTCATAGAAACAAGTATATACACCCCAATACCACTGGATTCCCCATCCATTTGAAAACGTCCATTCCCACAAAAGACCTGCTTCTTCTTTACCTATATTTACACTTTTTTCAAACTTTTCCCATTCAAATAACCATTCCAAGTCACCATAAGGGTCTATAACCTGATCTGGACCTGTATTTTTAGGTCTTTCCTCCCACTCATCTCTGATAGGGAAAGACTGTCCATATAAAATTCCAAGTCCGAAAAACCTTCTTCTGCCAAGATATATAACAGTGTCTCCTGGTTTAACTCTTGTTTTGCCTCCTGTTGCAAGCCTTGTTATTGTTTGATAATCCCCTACTCCTCGTGCTTCAATATTTCCCTTATATCTGCCTGATGAATCATATATTGCATATATATCCCTGTCCTTTACTTCATGTAATGAGCCCCTATCAATATGTATTTTGGGACCATAAGCTGCTAACACCTTTCCTTGTTTCTTGGGTTCAAATTTTACCTTTCGTGTTAGCTGTAAGTATACAACTTCGCCTCCTTCTTCTTTTTCTTTACTGCCAAATGCATATACCCTTGAATCTCTTTCTATTTCACCTTTACCTGACAGCACTGCTTCATAGTGGTATTTCCCGCCTTCATCATTATACTGGTCGCCTATTACTGCCTTTATGTCTTTATTTATAAAAACCACTACACCTATTGGAAGCTTTACGTCAAGCTCTACTGTAATCAAGGTTGATTTTGCACGCTGATACACACCCGTCACACGGCCTATGTCTGTTAGGTTAGATGCATAACCACTTGACGTAATAATTATAAGTGTTAATATTAAAATTAGTTGATATTTTTTATTTTCTTTAATCATATTAAAGATGCGCTGTTTAGGAGATATTGCTAAAAGTGAGTAGATTTCTGGTCGGAAGATAGACGAACTATTGCCTATATATACCATTTTTACTTATTTAAGTCAACAGATTTTCTAAAAAAATAAACCTCAAATAAGTGCTGATTTGCGTTAATTTTTTATATAAATAAAATCCTTTTTGCACTTTTAGCTTTGATAAATCAATTATATAGTCTGTGAAATCTGGCTTTTAATCGGTGTAATTAATATAAACCTGTCTTTGAGAAATCATATTGCCGATTTTATGTCTTATGTAATTTTTAATAAGGTTTCTGAATCTTGGCATAAGAAGCAAGAATCCGAAAATATCGGTAAGCATTCCCGGGGTAATCAGGACAAAGCCTGCGATGAGGATTAAAAGCCCGTCGAACAGCGTCCCTGCAGGCACTCGGCCCTGGGAAATATCTTCTTTTATACGGAATATCACCTGCAGTCCCTGGTATCTGGCAATGGATGCGCCCAGTATTCCCGTAATTACCACAATCAAAATGGTGTTAAGTAATCCGATGTATTGGCCTATTTTTATTAATAATGCCAGTTCTATTAGCGGGATTGTTATGAAAATAAGCAGCAAATAAAAAAACATACGAATTTACTCCGTTATAAATCCTGCCAAGGGAGATTGTTGAAAACATTTGTCATAATGTCATTGCGAGTCCCGCTAAGCGGGACGAAGCAATCTAAAAAAATATATCATTGAAAAAGAGATTGCTTCGTCGCCTTTCAGGCTCCTCGCAATGACAAACTCTGGATTTTTAAGCAATATCCCTTAGAGGGACTGTTTCTAATAGGGTTTACTTTCTAAATAAATTTTTTATTACATCAATCAGGCCCTTGGATTTAAGCTTGGCTTTTATCTCCCAGATTTTGGAGGAAGTTGATTTTTTGCCTTTTTCTACGAGAAAATTGAATTTGTTAAACTCTGTCCAGTGTATGTGTTTGACCGCGGGCGATATGACTATGTCGGCCTTTTTTAATTCAATTTCATTATATAAGTTTGCAGTTATAAAATTTACTCTTGCCATGATGTCGTTTGCTTTTTCCGGTTTCTCCCATCTGATTATCCTGCTTTTAACGTCGCAGGCGATAATAAAATCAGCATTTAGTTTTTTGGCTGCATCTACGGGAGTCAGGCTTACATACCCGCCGTCGTTATAGTAAATACCGTCTACGTTAACAGGAGGAAATACACCCGCAATTGCCGAAGAGGCAAGGACGGCTTTGCGCAGGGAGCCCTTTGTGAATATTTTTTTCCTGCCGTTTGTAATATCGGTTGCGGTACATGCAAAAGGTATTTT
The DNA here is from genome assembly GCA_016929635.1 of Endomicrobiales bacterium. GTDB lineage: Bacteria > Elusimicrobiota > Endomicrobiia > Endomicrobiales > JAFGIL01 > JAFGIL01. The sequence goes on along the minus strand of JAFGIL010000054.1, from coordinate 38,754 downwards.
TGTCTGGGATATATTTATATCGGGGAGGAGCATATTAATAAACTCCTCCAGCCTTGATAGTTCAAAGAAAGCATAGTTTGTTGCGCCCACAAAATACAGATAACCGTCCAGAAAAAAATTCCTTGTTTTTTTAAAAAAACTCTCGTTTTCGTCTCCTGTGGTTTTAAGAGTATCGATTTTAAGCTTGGAAAAAAGAGAACCGGATATAACCTCCCGTATGCGGGGTATTATTGCTCCGATGTTCGGCTCAACAGCGTAACACGCACCCAGTATCGCTCCCATGGAAGTGCCTGCTATGCAGTATAAAGGAATTTTTTCTTCTTCCAGAACGCTGAGTATCCCGAGATGGGTAAGGCCTCTTGCGCCGCCTCCGCCTAATGCCAAACCTATTTTTTTAACCACTTGCCCCTCCTAAACTCCTAACTGGCCGCACGCCGAACCGATGTCGAGGCCTTTTGCCCTGCGGACTATCGCAAGGCATTTGTTTTTAACCAGGTAATTCCTGAATTTTTCCACTTCATCCTCACCGGGGCTTTTATAACTGCAGTTTACCGTTGGATTATATGGAATCAGATTTATCTGGATGTTATCCTTATGATTAGAATGTTTTCTAATTAATTTAACCAATTTTTGTGCCGAAAGTAAAGTTTCGTTTAAACCGGATATAAGCATGTATTCGATGGTCAGCCTCATTTTGTTCGTGCGGGAATAACTTATTGCCGCTTTCATTATACTGTTAACGGCATATGACATTTTTTCCGGGACGATTTTTTTTCTTGTTTCGTCATCGGGGGCATGAAGGGAAACCGCAAGGCGCACTCCTGTCTGGTCTTCTTTTAATTTATTTATCTGCGGGACAATGCCTATAGAAGATATAGTCACGTGTTTTTTCCCCAGCCCAAGCTGCTGGTGGTCAAGAATAGATTTTATCGCGCTTGTAACGTTTTTGTAATTCAGCAGAGGCTCGCCCATGCCCATAAAGAGAACACCGTCTATTTTCAGGCCTGTGTCTTTTTCTATCTGGAATATCTGTTCCAGTATTTCCCCTTTTGACAGGTTTCTCTTCAATGTTGTTTTTCCTGACTGGCAGAAATAACAGCCCACGGGGCATCCAGCCTGGCTTGATATGCAGGCAACATTCCTTCCTTTTTGCGGAAGAAACACCGCGGGTATATGCAGGTTGTCCCGGGTCAGAAAGTTATAGCGAATGGTTCCGTCAATTATGGATTTCTTCCTGGAATGCAGCTTAAACGCCCTGAGATAAAAAGCGCTATCAAGTTTTTCCCTCACGTCAATCGGGAGGTCGCTGCAGCGCATAAAGCTTTCAATCCGCTTCTGGTATACCCACTTGACTATCTGCCTTGACCTGAATGGTTTGAGCCCTATACCGGAGATAAACTTTTCCAGATCCTTATACTCGTAATCCAAAAGATATTTTTTTTGCATATGAATTTCAATATATTGATAAATGGTTTTGTAGGGGTGGGCTTGCCCACCCGATTAGTCTATTTTCGATGTAATATTATTAAACGGGCGGATAAATCCGCCCCTACGGGTTATCAAAAGATATTTTTTTTGCATATTAATTTCCGTTTTTTATCATTTTTGCCATGAAAAATCCGTCTAAACCGTGCTTGTGCGGAAATAAACGCAGATATTTTTCTTTAGAGCCCGGCAATCCCGCAAAATCAATATTGACCAGCTTAAAACACTTCGATTTTTTCAAAAAATCCTCTATTACATTTTCGTTTTCTTCGGGCTCCGTGCTGCAAGTGCAGTACAGGAGTATTCCGTTGTTTTTTACAAGATTTGAAGCATGAAACAGAATTTGCTTCTGTATTGAAGGAAAATGCTTTAAAATCTCTTTTTCCGTGCGGTTCCATTTTATGTCCTGCTTGCGCCTTATCGTCCCAAGCCCCGAACAGGGGGCGTCTACGATGACCCTGTCTGCTTTAATTCCTGTAATGCTTTTTGCGTCCTTTTTTAATGTTTCCACGTTTTCCACGCCCAGTTGCCTGAAATTCTCAATGGATGTTTTTATCTGCCTGTCAGAGTTATCGACTGCCGTTATGTTTGCTTTGCAGTTTGTCAGCTGCGCTATGTGCGAGGTTTTTGTTCCTTTGCCGGAGCATATGTCAAGAATTGTCTCATTTTCCTTTGGCTCAAGGATATGCGACACAAGCTGTGATGCCTCGTCCTGTACCATAAAGCAGCCGAGTTTATGGCATTTCAGTCTTTCGATCTCAGGGTTGGACTCAAGAATAAGCCCGTCGGGAGAATACCTGGTAAGGTTGGATAAAATACCTTCTTTTTCAAGCTCTGCTTTAAGAGCGTCGCGCGTTATCTTCAGGGTATTAACGCGAATACATAATTTAGGAGTAAGATTGTCTGCTTCGCATATTTCCAGGGCTTCATTATGCCCGAACCTTTGTACCCACCTTTTAGTAAGCCACCCGGGATGAGAGTGTCTTACGGCCATTCCTTCGGGAGTATTTATATCGGGCCACGGCAGCCTGTCTTTCCGGCGGATTAATTCGCGCAGGACTGCATTTACGAATTTTGAAGCAATGTTTTGTTTTATCAGATGTGCGAGATTCACGGATTCGTTTACTGCAGCATAGTCAGGGATTCTGTCTGACATGTACAATATCTGGAATACTCCCATTCTCAGGATGTTTCTTATTGGCGTTTTGATCTGTTTCGCGTTTTTTGAAAGCAGGTTAATCACCCAATCAATAGTGTTAAGACGTTTTACAACCCCCCACATCAGCTCCCTTAAAAAACCTTTGTCGATAAAACCATAACTCTGTTCCGCCTTTTTTATGGATGAGTTAATCATGTATGAAAGGTTAGTTAGTCGGGGTTTGTACTTATTTAGGATATTAAGTGCAAGTTGGCGCGAGGTAATCACAATTCCTGTTTCCATCCTTTCGTAAGTTTAAAAGTATTAGCTGTTTTTACTGCCTGTTTGTATTCGTTGGCTGAGACCTGCCTGGATAACTCAGGGTATTTAAATGACTGGTGTGCGGGATGATACTGGGACATTAAGCTTAAGTAAGTGTCCGGCGATATTTCCTTTGAAATAAACTCCAAAACCTCTTTTGTCCTTTTAATATTGTTCGGCAGTACCAGATGTCTTATCAGCAGTCCTTTTTTTGCTATGCCGTTTTTATCCAGAATCAGATTTCCCGCCTGCCTGTGCATCTCTTTCAACGCTGCTTTGTTTATCTCCCAGTAGTTTTGCGCGCCCGAATATTTCAGGGAGTTTTCATCGCTGCTGTATTTGGCATCCGGCATGTAAATGTCTATGATTCCTTCCAGCAACTTAAGGGTCTCCACTTTTTCATAGCCGCCGCAGTTATACACTAAAGGAATGTTAAGACCTTTTTCGCGCGCTTTAAACACAGCTTCCACTATAAACGGAACCACGTGGGTAGGCGTAACGAAGTTTATGTTATGGGCTTTGTTTTTCTGCAATTCCATCATCATATCGGCCAATTCCTGAACCGACGATTTATTACCGTTTCCCAGCTGGCTTATCGGGTAGTTCTGGCAGTAAACGCAGGACAGATTGCAGTTCGTAAAGAAAATTGTTCCCGAACCGGAAAATCCCGAAATCGGAGGCTCCTCCCCGAAATGCAGATTATGGCTTGAAACGTAAAAATCCTTGCCGCAGCGGCATTTGCCCTGCTTGTCCTCCAGCCTGTTTACCCTGCATTCGTGAGGGCAAAGACGGCAGGGGTTTAAAAGGGAATACAGCTTGTTTATTCTTTCAGGAAAGTTTATCATAGAAAATATTCATTTTTTCTTTGTTGAACTCGACGATATTTTTTCGTATCCGTCGGATGAGTAGTAGTTTACGGAAAAACTTGAAGTCATCAGTTCATATTCCGTACGCGTGGATATTAGTACCTGGTAGTCAATCTTTTTTCTGGTGGTTTCAGCTTCCTTTAAAAGTCCGGGATAATCGACTTTGTATTTTTCCGCCATCCGCGAGAGTTTTATGTTTTTATCGCGTTGTTTAATCAGGTCTTTAAGGTCGTGGTTGCTTTTCTGCTGCAGAGTCAGAAGTTTTATTATTTCGTTCCGCCCATACCCTTTCTTCCACAGTTTTTCCACTTCTTCTTCTTTTGCGTTAAACTGTTTTGCGATGAGTTTGACGTAAATATCGGCTTTTTTCTCCTCTCTTTTTTTCCGAGGGGAAGCGCTCCACGGGGAAACCCCCACTCCGACACCTACCTCAGCATGTAAATAAACAAATGAAACACATAACATAAAAGGCGTTAAAAGAATAAGGGTAAAAACAAATTTATTGTTTTTCATTTTATATTTTTCTCTGTATCGATTATGATCGTTACCGGGCCGTCATTGTGTATCTCAACAAGCATTTCCTTTGCAAACTCCCCCGTTTTAACAGTTAAGTTCGAATTTTTTATATAATTGATAAATGTTTCGTACAGCGGTATTGCTTTTTCGGGCCTTGCTGCGCCGAGAAAGTCAGGCCTTTTGCCTTTCGTGCAGTCCCCGAAGAGCGTAAACTGGGAAACAACGAGTATCTCGCCTTTTATGTCAGAGACGGATCTATCGAACTTCCCTTCGGGATTGGGAAAAATGCGCAGGCCCAGGATTTTATCCGCAAGCCATTGCGCGTCTTTTTCTGAATCGCCTGTCCCCACTCCCAGAAAAACAACAAGCCCTTTTTGTGTATGCCTTTTTTGATTCTCAAAACCTACGCTTGCCTGTTTTACTCTTTGTATCACGGCTTTCACCCAGCACCTCCTAATCGTATTTATGAATTTCTAGCATAATTAAATGTTTTCTTTTCCTTTATAGTCATATCAAATTTATGAATAATTTATTAAGATATGCTGGGTAATAAACTTTTAATTTTTTTGATTGCTTCCGGCGGCGTGTTTACCTTTATTATACCTTCTATATCCCAGGTTTTCAGCCCTATTATGGGCTTGTTTATGCATTTTGCAAGGCTTATTTCAGACAGGGTTCCGTATTTTCCGTCAACTGCGATAACAACGTCAGCGGTTCTAACGATTATCGCATTTCTTGCGTGTGACATTGCAGTGACAATTGGTATGTCAATATGGGGATTTGCGTCTGCTTTGGATTTTCCCGGGAGAATTCCGATAGTTACGCCGCCGTGTTTTTTTGCCCCGCGACAGGCAGCTTCCATTACTCCGGACATTCCTCCCGAGACCAGAAGGAAACCTGCTTTGGCTATCTCTTCCCCGGTTTCATAGGCAAGTTTCTCGATTTCCCTGGAGCATTCCGCACCGCCTATAATCGCAATGATAGGTATTTTTTTCATAGTGTTTTTCCCGGATTTAAATATAATCTATGCGCTCGCCCGGACTTGAACCGGGATCAATGGCTTCGGAGGCCAGTACTCTATCCGTTGAGCTACAAGCGCAAAAACTTGTTTACAGTGATTTTAGAATGTAGTGTAGGCCCTTGTGGCCGTAAGAATAGGTATTATTTATACTAGTAAAATATCTTTACGCCCCTGCCCGACGGCAGGCGGGCACAAGAGGCTACACTACAAAAAAGCGTGGCCGTAACGCAGCTGATTGTTAACCTAATTCATTCTATTGCTTTTTTATGTTTTTGTCAACATAGTTTTTCCTTCTGAAAACGTCTGTTTTCAGCGATGTCACGCGGTCAAGGAAAACTAATCCGTCAAGATGGTCTATCTCATGCTGCAGGACAACGGATTCAAAACCGGAAGCATCGATTTTTACCGGTTTTCCCTTTTCGTTTAATCCTTCAACAGCCACTTTTTCCGCTCTTGTTACGTTTGCGGTAAAGTCGGGCACGCTCAGGCACCCTTCCCTCCCCATTCTTTTTCCTTCTTTTTTTGTAATAACCGGATTGATGAGAATAATCAAGCCGTGGTTGGGATGAGGTTTGGGGTATACGGATACATCAATTACAATCAAGCGGATGCTTTTTCCTGTCTGCGGCGCTGCGATGCCCACGCAGTTTTTGTGAAAGCGGATGGTTTCAACCAGGTCCGAGGCTAATTTCTGTATGTCGGGGGTTATTTCCCCTACAGGAGAAGATATTTTTTTCAATATCGGGTCTGGAATTTTCAGAATTTTTAAAACAGACATATCATCTTTTCCCCAATGTCCAATGCCGGGTATTGGACATTGGGGTATTAATTGATTTAAACATATTGACCAATAAGAAGTTTTATCTTATTATATGTTTTGCGGTTTTTTCCGGTTATTTTTGTCATAATCGCGCCCTGCAGGGCGTTTTTGCATAAACAGTTTCTTTCGCGCTCTGCCAGCAACCTAACAACGCTTTTTATTACTCTTTTAACGTTAGATTCATTCTGTTTCAGCGTGTCCAGTATTGTTTCGACGCTCACTTCTTCGTCTTCCTTCCATACGTCGTAATCGGTTATAAGAGCTATCGTAGAATAACATATCTCCGCCTCTCTTGCGAGCTTTGCTTCAGGTATTGCGGTCATTCCTACAACACTGAAATCCAGCTGGCGGTTAACCTCTGATTCTGCTTTTGTGGAAAACTGCGGCCCTTCGATGCAGACGTATGTTCCTCCGAAGTGGCTTTTGATACCGGCTGATTCCGTTGCTTTATGCAGGATAGAGCTCATGTCGTCGCAGAAAGGCTGGGCAAAACCCACATGACCTACAATGCCGTTACCGAAAAAGGTGCAGGGCCTGTTTTTTGTGCGGTCGAACAGCTGGTCGGGTATAAGAAAATCCCTTGCTTTGATATCTTCTTTTAAAGAGCCTACGGCAGAAACCGAAAGAATCTGCTCCACGCCCAATGACTTTAAAGCATAAATATTTGCACGCGAGTTAACTTCCGAAGGTGATATGCTGTGGTCTTTCCCGTGGCGTGCAAGGAAAGCACATTTAACGCCTTCCAGCTCGCCGATTGTAACGGAGTCCGACGGGTTTCCGAAAGGAGTTTTTATCCTGGTCTCCTTTAGGTTCTGAATTCCCTCGATTTCATAAGTGCCTGTTCCTCCGATAACCGCAATTTTAATCTGTTCGGGTTTTTTTGTTTTCTTAGCCATCTTTTTTCCTCCTGCTTACCAATGTCAATGTCCAATGCCGGGCATTGGACATTGGTGCATAATCATTCATATAATAATTTTTTGATTTTTGCAAGCTCTCTTTGATAGGAGATTCGGTCATTTACAAATTCTTTATATTTAGAAGGCTCAATATCCAATATGTTCTTAAATTTGCATATCTTTTCACCGTGCAGATATTCATTGAAAGAAGAATATTCCCATTTGTCCGGCTTATCTACAAAATGATAGGTTACGGGGTTTAGATGTATATATCTTGTCAAATGAATTAACTGTTCATCTGTTCCTACCAAAACGTTTTTAAACCTGCCTTCCCATAAAGGGCCCTTTCTGTTATATTTGATATTAAAATATTTTGTATATCCTTCTAAAACGTGTTTTATAAATTTAGAAATACCGTTTTCCCTCAATTGTTTCAGAGTAAGATGTATGTGTGTTTTCATAATGCAATAAGCTAATATATCAACAAGCTTATTTTCCTTTGGTAAAAGAGCGGTTTGATAAGAATCCTTTTTCCGGAATTTTACCGACCTGTTAAATTTAACAAAGCTTATGGGAGGTTTTTCATTTTGATAGTACTGCAGCAATTGTATTATTCTGGAAAAGTCGGCAGCATTATTAAAAATTTTAAAGCCTGCTATACTTTTGTTAAAAACGTGATAAATCTCGTTTGTTATAATTGGTACTTTTCTATACGGCATAATCTCAAATTCCCTATGTCCAATCCCCGGCATTGGACATAGAAGGTTTTATATCCAATATATTCAGCTGGGTGGTCTGGCGTCCGTTCCACATATTTTGTTCAAGCTGTGCGGCAAGGTCTACCGATTTTATATCCTTCAAATCCTTGCTGATATGTCCCAGATTCCAGCCGATCGCAGAGACAGAGTTCTTTTTACCATTGCTCAAAAGCAGTTTCAGGTGGTTATTCTTATTTCCCAGGCGGCTGTTTTCAAGTATATTCACGTTTCTCAAGCTGAAGACAGGGTTGGGATTTCCCGATCCGAAAGGCTCCAGCCTCAACAATTCGTTAAGAAGCTTGTTGTTGATATCTCCAAGTTCCAGCTCGGCATCGATTTCGATTGAAGGTACCAGTGTTTCGGGCCGGATGCTTTTATCGGCAAAATCCCTCATGCGTTTTCTAAACTCGTCTATTTTGTCCAGGCTTATGGTGAGCCCGGCTGCGTATGCATGGCCGCCGTATTTAATTAAGATGTCGCTTAGAGGATGAAGTGCGTTTACAACGTCGAAGCCTTCGACTGACCTGGCCGCTCCGGTGGCTTCTTTCCCCTCTTTAATAAACAGTATAACCGGCCTGTTGTATCTGCGCACGATCTGCGATGCAATTATGCCTGTCACTCCGTGCTCTAATTCCTGCGCCTCGGCGATTAATATTTTATCCTTGTTTACGTCGCACTGCTTGTTTATGAGGATAAGGAACTTTTCCAGGTATTCGGCCTGAAGCCTTTTTCTTTTGTTATTTATATCGATAATCTTATCCAGTATCTCATTCGCCTCATAATTGTTTTTAGTAAGCAGGAGTTTCACCGTCAGGTCCGCTTTCCCGAACCTTCCCGCGGAGTTCAGTATGGGAGTGATATTCCACGAAACAAACTTTGCCGATAAACCGTTACTGCCGTTCCTGCATCTGTTAATAATAGACTGGATCCCGGGATTGCGTGATTTTTTGAGGTACTCGAGCCCCTTTTTTACAATTATGCGGTTTTCGTCCAGCAAAGGCATTATATCCGCTATTGTGCCCAGGGAAACCATATCCAGCTTATTCTCTTTGAAAAAATTCATGCGAAGGTCGTTTTTCTGCATAAGCTGGCTGAATTTATCAAATTTTTCGGTTGCTCTGTCAACGGCTGGTTTATCCTGCCGGGTATTTTCCTGACTTTTTTGGTTATTCCCGTCTGATTCGTTAAAGAGGGATTGCTCCTGTTCTTTAGGCTGGACTTCACTATAGGATATTACTGCTTGGTTTATTTCCCTGCCTGTCTGTTTTTTGATGTACTTTTTTAAAAAATCGAGGGTTGAATCATTTTTATTTATAACAAGCTTCCCGCCGGAGATGAAGTTCAGGAAATCCTCAAGCACGCTTTTTTCTTTTTCCGGGCCGGGTTGCTGAAAAAATTTATCCAGGATTAACCCGTTTTTTGTCTTTACGGATGAGATTTCCTCAATTCTGTCTGACTGGGAGTCTGTGCCGGTGGTTTTAATATCAAAAAAAATCAGATTTTCATTGTAGTACTTGCCGAAAGAAAGCATAAGCGCTTCTGCAACCTTGAATGAAACGCTGCAGCCCGCAAGGTCGGAAAACGGGTATTTGGAATCCGCTCTTTTCGGGTTTACAACTGCACAGGCATCGGGAAGTTCATTTAACGGGGGTTCGTGGTGGTCTGTTATAATAAGGTCTACGCCCAGTTTTTTTGCATGTTTTGATTCCTCTGTTGAAGTGATACCGCAGTCCACTGTTATAATCAGCGAGACACCTTCATTGCGGAACGCGTCGATTGCTTCCTTATGAAGCCCGTATCCTTCAATAGAAGGTATGTACCATAAAACGTCTGCCCCGAGCGACTCAAGCGTTTTAACCATTATGCATATGGAAGTTACCCCGTCGACGTCGCGGTCGCCGTAAATCAGTATCTTTTCTTTTTTGTTAATCGCAACCCGTATTCTGCTTACGGCTTTTTCTGCGTCTTCCAGAAGAAAAGGGCTGTGTAAATCAAAAGCATCCGGGTTGAGAAATGCTCTTGCCTGTTCTACGGAAGCAATCCCCCTGTTTGCGATAACGCGCGAGCAGATATCTGATAACTGCAGTTCTTCGGATATCTTTTTTGCAAGATTCAAATCGGGTGATTTATATTTCCAGTTTTTATTCGGATTATCCATTACTTGATTTCCTGTAATACTAGAGGCTGTCTTTTTGGTTTGTTGTTTGAAACCGTATACGCATTTGTAAATATATCTTTTGCTTTATTCAAGAAGGAGGCATCGTTGAAGTAAAAGGTTGCAATCGGTTCTTTTGTTTCAACCCTGTCGCCAAGTTTTTTATGAATAACGATACCTGCAGCGTGATCTATATTATCTTCTTTGGATTTACGCCCTGCACCTAACAATACGCTGGAATATCCTACTGCTTTTGTGTCTATGGATGCTATATAGCCGGTTTTTTTCGGGAAGATTTCCTCCTTTTGCGATGCAGACGGAAGCAGCTTATCGGGATTATCGATTACACCGGGATTTCCTCCCTGAAAGCTTATAATCTCCCTGAACGTATCCAATGCGAACCCGTTCTTCAGGTTTCTATTCAATATAGTTTTGGCGGTTGTAATGTCTTTGCAGACTTTTCCCATAACCAGCATCCTGCTTCCGAGCGCATACACAAGATCCAGGAAATCTTTCGGATGTTCCTTATCCTTCAGGATATTTATGGCCTGTTTGATTTCCAGGGCGTTGCCGATGCAGTTGCCCAGGGGCTGGTTCATGTTTGTTATCAGGGCAGAAATCTTTTTTCCGTATTTTTTTCCTATGTCTATCATGGTTTCAGCCAGGGTTACAGCATCGCTTTTTTTCTGCATAAAAGCGCCTGAGCCCGTTTTTACGTCCAGGACTAACGCATCGCACCCTTCGGAAAGCTTTTTGGACATTATGCTTGCCGCGATAAGAGGAATGGAGTCAACGGTTGCGGTAACGTCCCTTAATGCATACATTTTTTTGTCCGCTGGAGCGATTTTATCGGACTGGCCTATCATAAAAACCCTTATTCTTTCAAGCTGCCTGGACAGGTCGCTGTGAGGTCTGTTCACGCTGAAACCAGGTATTGATTCCAGTTTATCCAGAGTCCCTCCTGTATGGCCGAGCCCCCTGCCGGACATCATTGTAACAACTCCTCCTGCAGAAGCCACTAACGGCGCAAGCACAAGTGATATGCCGTCCCCTACGCCTCCGGTCGAATGTTTGTCGGTTTTTACGCCACTTATTTCCGGAAAATTCATTGTTTCCCCGGAATCGAGCATCGCTTTTGTTAAATAAAAAGTTTCGTCTGTGTCCATGCCCCTCAGAACTATGGCCATAAGCAATGCTGCCATTTTGTAATCAGGCACGCTTCCCACGGTGTATCCTATCACGGCCTGTATTATTTCGTTTTCGGAAAGCTTTGCGCCGTCTCTTTTTTTGCGGAGTATTTCATAAAGCTGCATATCAGTTTATCCTTTTTATAATGGTTTTGATTAATTTTCCCAGTTTGATTTCAACAAGTTTGCCGGCTTTTATAACCTCATTGTGGGTGATATTGTGCCTGCCTGTTTCGTTTGCAACGTTGCATATGCCAAGGATTTTCATATTCATCTGGCTGGCAGCGATCGTTTCAGGCACTACAGACATACCTACCAAATCGGCCCCCAGTTTTCTGAACGCCGATATTTCCGACGGTGTCTCATATGAAGGGCCGCTTACTGCCATGTATACTCCCTGGTGCATGCGGATATTGAGTTTTTTTGACACGGACAATGCCAGGCTGCGGAGCTTTTTATCGTAAACCCGGCTCATATCCGGGAAGCGTTCTCCGAAGAGATTAAAATGAGTTCCCCTTAGAGGGTTTTTTCCCATGAAGTTCAAATGGTCCTTTAAAACCACCAAGTCGCCTTTTCTGTATTTTCTGTTTACTGCGCCGCATGCCGCGGTTATTATTAGATGATTAATTCCGAGAAGCTTCATTAACCGTACGGGATATATTATTTGCTGTGAGGAATATCCTTCGTAAAAGTGAGGCCTGCCCTGCATGATTAATACCGGTTTTTTGTTTATCCCGGCAAAAACCATCCTGCCCGCGTGGCCTGTAACCCTGGTTGTAGGAAAATGAGGGATGTCTTTATAAGAAAAAGCTTTTAATATATCGATTCCTTCAATGGCTTTTCCCAGCCCTGACCCCAGAATTATCCCGATTTTAGGTTGAGCGTTGCTTCTTTTCCGGATATACTTTAGAGTTTCTTTGAGTTTTTCAACAATGTTTTTATTCATTCTTATTTTCTGGCAATGTGATTAAGATATGTATATGATTATCAGCAACAGTTATACAATGGGTTTGGGCGGATAAATCCGCCCCTACGTTTAGATTAAATATTTAAAATATCGCTTTTAAAGCTCGTTCCGTTTTTAATTTTATCCAGATTAAAAATGTCTGCGATGGTCTGCGCGACATCAGCAAAAGTCGGGCGGGTGCCGAGGTTTACCCCGGGTTTTATTTTTTTGCTGTAAACCATTAAAGGCACGTATTCGCGGGTATGGTCAGTATGTTTCGTGTAGGTAGGGTCGCACCCGTGGTCTGCGGTAATTATCAGGAGGTCGTTTCCCTGCATCTGGGGAATCAGCAGATGTATAAAACTGTCGAACTCCCTTAATCCTTTTGCGTAGGAAACCGCATCTCTTCTGTGGCCCCACAGCATGTCGAAATCAACCAGATTTATAAAAACAAGCGAAAATAATTTCGGATCGGGTTTGTTGATGACTTCTTTCAATGTCAGGTTCATCCCTTCGTCATTGTTATGGCTGGCGACCTCCCTGGTAATGCCCTGCCCGTTGAAGATATCGATAATTTTTCCTATAGCAGTAACGTTTCCGCCCGCTTTTTTAATGTTGTCCAGTATCGTTGGTTCCGGAGGAGAGATAGAGTAGTCTTTCCTGTTTTCTGTCCTGGTGAAACTGCCGGGTTTTCCGACAAAAGGCCTCGCAATCACCCTTCCTATGGAGTAACTGCCCGTGAGCATTTTACGAGCGGTCTTGCATATGCCGTATAATTTATTCAGCCCGAATTTTTCTTCGTGGCAGGCTATTTGAAAAACAGAATCAGCCGAGGTGTACACGATGGGATACCCTGTTTCAAGATGCTCTTTCCCCATGCGTTTTATGATTTCCGTCCCGGATGCGGCACAGTTGCCGATTATCTTTGTGCCGATTTTATTTTCGAAATCCCTGATTAGTTTTTCCGGAAATCCCTTCGGGAAAATCGGAAGGGGCTTTTTCATTATTATTCCCGCCAGCTCCCAGTGCCCGCAGGTGGAGTCTTTTGCGGGCGATGCACAGGCAAGTTTTCCGTAGGAACCTATGATTTCTGATTTTTTTGAAGGCTGCGGAGATAGAATGTTGTATAAACCAAGTTTTTCAAGGTTCGGCAGGGAAAAGTTTTTCCCCAATGCGTTCAAAATGTGGCCTAATGTGTTAGCGCCTTTGTCGTTGAATTTTTCCGCGTCCGGCAGGGCGCCGACACCCAAACTATCCAAAACAATTAAAAATATGCGATTTATCATAACACGGATTTTTATGCACGGATTGACACGGATTGGCCGTGTGGTTCAGTGTGGTTATTTGCGTTTTAGGACTTTTTCGCAAGCGTTCAAAATATCTGCATCTTTTAAATGAAAATGTTTCAGAAGTTCTGAAGGGTTCCCGGATTCCCCGAAAGTGTCCCTGACTCCTACCATTTCAACCGGAACCGGGTGGTTCTTAACCAAAACCTCTGCTACGGCAGAACCGAAACCCCCGAGGATTTGATGTTCTTCCGCGGTAACTACTGCTCCGCACTCTTTGGCGGATTTTACTATTGCATCCGCGTCTATAGGTTTTATAGTATGCACGTTTACCACTTTGGCGGAAATTCCTTTTTTCTCCAGGTTTTCCGCTGCTACAAGAGATTCATATACCATAGAGCCGCAGGCCAGTATAGCAACGTCTTTTCCTTCCCTCAGGGTAACGGCTTTTCCGATTTTAAACGGCGTGTCTTCTTTATTGAAAATAGGTTCGGATTCGCGGCCGAACCTGATAAACAGCGGCCCTGCAATATCAGCCGAGGCTATGGTTGCTTTTTTTGCCTCTACCATATCGCTCGGCACTACCACTGTCATTCTTGGTATGCACCGCATTATTGCAATGTCTTCAAGCGCCTGGTGGGTTGCCCCGTCGTATCCCACGGTTATTCCGCTGTGCGACCCGCCGATTTTTACGTTCAGGTTGGAATAACATACAGTGTTTCTTATATTTTCCCAGGGCCGGCCGGTAGCAAACATCGAATAGGTTACGGCATACGGTATCCATCCGTCAACCGCAAGCCCTGCTGCGATCCCTATCATGTTTGTTTCTGCAACTCCGACCTGTATGAAGCGCTCGGGAAATTTCTGCGCAAATTTATTTATCAGAACCGAACAGGCAGTGTCTGCCCCTATAGCAACAACTTTAGGGTTTTTTTCTCCCAGGGCTATTAATCCGTCGGAAAATCCGTGCCGCGTCGCTTTCTTGCCAAAAGTCTCTACCATATATACCTCTCTTTTTAAGTAGCGAGCAGAGAGCAGCAAGCGGAGAGAGTCTTTCTCTCTACTCTTTACTCTCTACTTCAGCTCGTTTAATGCTTTGTCAGCCTGTTCCTGTGAAGGCGTTTTGCCGTGCCAGTCACATACGTTTTCCATATATGAAACGCCTTTGCCTTTTGTCGTATGAGCCAGTATCACGGTCGGTTTCCCTTTTGTCGCTTTTGCTTTTTTAAATGCGTCGATAATCTGTTTGAAGTCGTGGCCGTCGATTTCGATTGGTTCCCATCTGAAAGAACGGAATTTATCTACCAGCGGGTCAATACCCATAACGTCTTCCACTTTTCCGTCAATCTGCAGCTGGTTCCAGTCAACCATGCCGCACAGGTTGTCAAGTTTGAAATGCCCGGCAGACATTACAGCTTCCCAGATCGAGCCTTCCTGCAGCTCGCCGTCTCCCATAAGGGCGTACACCCTGTTCGGCCTTTTTGCCATTTTTGAGCCTATTGCCATCCCGACTGCAACCGAAAGCCCGAATCCCAGGGAGCCGGTTGAAACCTCTATCCCCGGTATTCCTTTGTCCATGCCGGGGTGCCCCTGCAGCTTGCTGCCGTACTGGCGGAGGGTGCAGAGCTCTTTTTCATGCATGCATCCGTATTCGGCCAGTATGCTGTATAACGTGGGGCAGCCGTGCCCCTTTGAAAGCACAAAGTAATCCCTTTTGGGGTCCTTTGGGTTCTTTGGGTCAAAATTCATCTGTGTATAGTATAGTGATACTAAAAGGTCTACTGAGGAAAGGCTTCCTCCCGGGTGTCCCGAGCCTGCCTGGCACAGCATTTCAATGATATTCTTTCTTATTCGCAGGGATATTTGCTCCAGTTCGTGTATTTCCACATTACCTCCACATTGTCACGCGTATTAATAAATAAGAATATAAGTTTACATTTTTTATAAAAAATTGTCAATTTATAGAAGTAAAACCGCCGGCGTTAAGAGGATATTTATACGGAGGAGCGCTGCATGCCGCCTGTCCTGTAGCCTTCCAGGTCAAAGGTGACATGCCCCCACCCCAGTTTTTTAAGATAGGACGTAACTTTTGCTGATATTTTCTTGTCAAATAATCTTTTTATTTTAGACTTAGATGTTTCTATGCGTACCGTATTTTTATAGTTTCTCAAACGGACAAGCTCAAATCCCAGTTTTCTTAGATACATCTCCCCTTTTTCCACTTTTTGCAGCTCTTTTTTATCGAGCCTTGTGCCGTATGGAATTCTTGTTGCAAGGCACGCCTGGGCAGGAAGGTTCCAAATGGGAATTTTTTGTTTCCTGCACAATTTTCGTATCTCGTTTTTTTCCAGCTTTGCGTCTTTCAAGGGAGAGGTTACGCGCCATTTTTTCAATGCCTTAAGCCCCGGGCGGAAATCATTCAGGTCGGAAAAATTGGTTGCGTCGCATAAAACCGCGTTTTCCTTTTTTGCCACTTTATGAAGTTTTTTAAAAACCAGATTTTTGCAGTAGAAGCACCTGCTTAAAGTATTTTTTTTTACATCCTTATTTTTTAAAGCATCGCTTTTTATTATGAGATGCCGGATGTTGAGCTTTTTTGCGAAACCTTTTGAACGTTTTATCTCATCCTTGAAATACAGGCCGCCTATCGCGGTAGCAGCAAGCACGTTTTCAGGGCCAAGGGTTTTAACTGCTGCCTGCAAAAGAAAAGTAGAGTCAACCCCGCCTGAGAATGCAACCATCACACGTTTGAGTTTTTTGAGTATTTTCCGGAGTTTCCTGAATTTATTATTCATTGAATTTAGAACCAATTATATCATATTTGACGGCGTAAAAAAAATATGCTATTTAAAGTATAAGAATAATCGATTGCACAGATAAAAAATTCGGATTACACAGATTTACAGGATATCATAATCTGTGTAATCATATGTTAATCTGTGAAATCATTTTTGGTGAGCGAAGCGAGACAAAAAAATGATAAAAACCGATTGTATACATTTTAAACTGGACAGGCCGTGCAGTTTCCATAAGGAAAAAGGCATTAAGTGCGCCGGATGCAGACATTATTCTTCGGTTAAGAGTTCTTCCGGCAAGGCTAAGAATATTCTTGTTATAAAGCTTGATGCCATGGGAGACGTGCTGCGGTCCACTTTTATTCTTCCCGGGTTGAAGGAAAAATATCCCAAATCGCGCATAACGTGGATTACGGCTCCTGAATCGGTAAGCATTCTTGAAGGCAATCCCCGCCTGGACAGGATATGGCCCTTTGACACGCAGGTTTTCAGGCCTTTGGTTTCCGAAAATTTTGACATTGCGATAAACCTGGATTTGTCTCCCCAGAGCCTCAGCCTTGCAACGCTTGCAGTCGCAAAAAAGAAGGTTGGGTTTTATCTTGACAAAAACAGGAAGATAAAATGCTCTAATCCGCATGCAAAAAGATGGCTCCTGATGAGCTCTTTTGATGACATTAAAAAGAAAAACACCGAGACCTACCAGCACCATATGGCTAAAATCATAGGGCTTGCCCGGAGCGATTACAGAATTTTCACCCCGCTGAAAAAAGAATCCGTTTCAAGAGCCGAGGAATTTGCAAAATGCCATAATTTCGGAAGAAATGTAATCGTAGGAATCAATCCAGGGGCAGGAAAAAGATGGAAGCTTAAAAAATGGACAGATGAAGGTTACATAAAACTAATAGAAAAACTGCAGTCCATAGGTGCAAAGGTTTTGCTTTTCGGCGGAAAAAACGAGAAGGAGCTTATAGATAAATTAATAAGAGAATCAGGAGGCAAGGCAGTCAGCACGGGAGTTGATAACTCCTTGAATGATTTCTTTGCTTTATTAAACCTCTGCGAAATAGTAATCACAACGGATTCCCTGGCGCTTCACGCTGCTTTGGGGTTAAAGAAGAAAGTGATTGCGGTTTTCGGGCCCACGTCAGCCAGCGAGATAGAGATGTACAAGCAGGGCGAAAAAATAGTCTCGCCGATCGGTTGCACCTGCTGCTACATACCCGACTGCAACAAAAAACCGAACTGCATGGAGTTAATCAAGGTTGACAGGCTTTATTCCGGATTTTTCAAGGTTTTCGGAAATAATATCGAAGTTATTTGAGTATGATTACACCGATTAGACTGCAGATTACACGGATTACCCTTATTTGTTTATCTGTGTAATCTTTTTTTAAATCTATGTAATCAAGGAAATAGAAAAGACATGAGAGTAGTTGCGGTTATTCCTACTTACAATGAATCAGGAAACATCGAGGGGGTTATAAACGAGATACTCAGGCTTCCTTTGAATATCGAAGCCCTGGTGGTAGACGATCTTTCGCCGGACGGCACTTATAAGATAGTTGAGAAACTTTCAAAAGAAAATAACAGGGTGCACCTTCTGCTCAGGAAAGAAGGAAGGGGCCGCGGCTGGGCAGGGATTGACGGGTTCAAGAAAGCCCTTGAGATGAACGCGGATTTTATCGTTGAGATGGACGGGGATTTTTCCCACCACCCGAAATTCATCCAGGATTTTTTCATAAAAGTGCAGGAAGCGGACATCGTGATCGGCTCGCGTTACATAAAAGGCGGAAAAGACGTTGAAAGAGGCTTATTGCGAAAACTCATAAGTTTTTTTGCACGGAAATATTTGTCTTTAATTTTGGGGCTCAGGGTAACCGACCCTACGAGCGGATTCAGGATGTTTAAAAAATCTGCCGTGGAAAAAATCGTTGAGCGCCTGCATGCAAGAGACCCCTTCATAGTTACGGAAGTGCTTTTTTATGCAAGGAAGCACGGGTTAAAGATTGTTGAGGTTCCGATAGAGTTCATGCAGAGGGCCGCGGGCGAATCGAAACTCAAGGCGGGCACCCTCATAAAATACCTTATCCGCGTCTGGAAGCTGAAATTCGGCAAATAAGTAATATTCTAAAAAATAAATGTCATTGCGAGCGAAGCGAAGCAATCTATTTTTTCCCAATAGCGAGATTGCTTCATCCCGCTATGCGGGATTCTCAATGACTTATTAAGTACATGAATAAGCTAGGTTATATCTATATAATGACTAATAATAATAATACAGTACTTTATACCGGAGTTACAAGCAATTTGATAAAAAGAGTTTATGAGCATAAGTCAAAGTTTGTGGAAGGATTTACAAAAAAATACAATATAACTAAATTAGTTTATTATGAGGTTTTTGATGATATTAGAAATGCAATTATAAGAGAAAAACAAATTAAAGGTGGATCAAGAAAGAAAAAGCTAAATTTAATAAATGGTATGAATAAAAATTGGAATGATTTGTATTATGAATTAATATAATAATTCATAAAATAGTTATGAGATTGCTTCGCTCACTTCGTTCTCTCGCAATGACATTGGGTAAACAAAGATATGAAGAAAAAAAATATTACACTTTATCTCTGGATATTATTATCAATAACCGCGCTGCTGCGCCTGTTCGTGATAGGGCAGATAGGGCTTGGCGACGACGAGGCGCATTATTTTGCCTACAGCCAGAACCTCCAGGCTTCGTATTTTGACCATCCCCCGGCGATAGGTTATATAATCAGATTTTTTACCCTGATTTTCGGCATAAACGAGTTTGCGGTACGGCTTCCCGCAGTTCTTCTGTTTTTTTTCACGTCGCTTTTCATATTTCTTCTGGCAAAGGACCTTTTCAACGAAGAGGTGGCTTTCTGGAGCGTGGCGCTGATAAACATCATGCCCGTTTTTTCTTTCCTGGGAGCGGTGCTCACGGTCCCCGACGCGCCACTTGCTTTCTTCTGGGTCCTGTACATATACTTTTTCTGGAAGGCGATAAACCCGGTGCCGAAACTTGTAAGTGACGAAGACGGAAAGTATCATTTCTCGAAGATATGGGTGAAAAAGGAACGCATCTGGCCGTGGTATGCAATGGGTATTGTGCTCGGCTTCGGGCTTTTAAGCAAGTACAACATGATTCTTCTCGTTCCTTCGATGTTTTTGTTCCTTTTTGTTTCCAAGTATAAAAAGGCGTATCTGAAAAATATACATTTATATATTTCCCTCGTTATTGCTTTTATTGTTTTCCTCCCAGTAATACTCTGGAACCTGCAGAACAACTTTGCGTCTTTCGGCTACCAGCTGAAGCACGGGTTCGGCAAAGAGTCACCGTCTTTTTCTTTTGCCCTTCTGGGAAAATGCCTCGGAGCGCAGGCAGGCTACGTCTCGCCTTTTCTGTTTTTATTTTTCTGGTTCGTGATATTCTGGCTCGCATGCCAGTACCTTAAACAAAGGATACTTGTTTTTAAAGCAACCGAAAACGGCGGGAAAGGTTTTATGTCGTACTGTATGCGGTTGTTTTCAAAAATGCACATTCCCGTGGATATCGAATATTCGGAAAGATTTTTATTTATTTTCTGTTTTTCTTTCCCCACGCTTTTTATTTTTAATGCGATAGCAAGCTTTAACGAGATTTTGCCCCACTGGCCCGCTACCGGGTATCTGATACTTTCCATAGGCGTTACGTACTTTATAATAAGAACATGGACGCCTGAGGGAAGAATATTGTTTAAATCCCTGGTTGTGGCTTCGTGCGCGCTGGCGCTGTTTCTTACGGTGCTTGTGCCTATGCAGGCGATGTACAAAGTGCTTTCCCCGGAAATGTTTATGCCGCAAAACGAGGCAAATAAAATAGAGGACGGCATAAAAAAAGCCGAGAAGGTAGACGTCACCAACGAACTTTACGGCTGGGACACCGTAGGAAAAATTATCAGATTATCTCTCGATGTCATTGCGAGGGAGTGCAACGACCGAAGCAATCTATCATTGAATGATAAGATTGCTTCGCTCCTTTCAGTCGCTCGCAATGACAAAATGGAAAGTCATGACACATCTATACCGGGTTACACATGCCCCGATAGGATCGGCGCATCCGGGGTGGCGTTTATATTTACGTTCAGGCATTACCTGGCGAGCCAGCTGAGTTTTTACGTTCCCGGAAATCCGAAGATCTACTGCCTCAGCGAAAGGATAGACGCCTACGATTTCTGGCAGAGGGAGCTGAGCGCACTAGACGGCAAAGACGCGATTTTTGTTTCGAACAGCAGGTTTTATCTTGACCCCACGAAGTTTTATCCGTTTGAGTCCTGGGAGAAGCTTGAGCCGGTTGAGGTGTTCCGCAAGGGAAGAAAAATAAGGATATTTTATCTGTGGCGCGGCAGGAATTTCAATTTGAAAAAGCTGGACGCAAACTATACCTCCGACATACTTGCCCCCAAGGTAACGTGGAAGCAGGGATTAAAAGAGCTTGACCACGCTGTTTTCTGGGTTATAAACCGCGACATGCGTTCAAGGTTCCTGGATTATATTATGAGGTTTTTCAGTTTTATCGGCAACGGCATACCTCTCGGAATACTTGTTGGGCTGGTCCTGTGGTTCGGGAAGCGCGAGAATTTTCTGAAGGAGTTTTTGATAGCGATAGGCGTGCTTTTAATCGGCGGTGCAATCGTTCACGTGCTCAAGGATTACTTTGCAAGGGTAAGGCCGCTGACCCTTTGGGGAGACTCGGTGCACGTCCTGGGCGAGAAACTTTACAGGTGCGCGTTCCCCTCGGGGCACAGCCAGGCATCTTTTTCCGCAGCAACTTTTCTAACTACAAGGTTCAAAAGGTTCTGGTGGGTTTTTTATTTATGCGCTCTGCTTGTGGCTATTTCGAGGATTTATCTCGGAGCGCACTTTCCTCTCGACGTGATTGCTGGCAGCCTGGTAGGTATAACAAGCGCCGGATTGCTCCTTTACATAATAGACAAATAACCTATGCCCGTTCCCGGAACGGGACCAGGGCCCGTTCCGGGAACGGGTATGGGATTTATCTGGTGAGGTATTTTCTGCTGATTCTTTTAAGCTCCGCAATTATCCTGTCAATGTCGTTTTCCGAGCACAGCTTCAGCTGTTTCTTCAGCTGTCTTAACCTTTGTTTATCCGATTTTATCTCAAGCGTTGATTTATAATTTTTCATCGAGTACAGGATGAACTTGTTTAACTCCTTTGCGTGCTCTTTTTTCCCTTCAAAAGTCCGGGGCATGTCTTTTTCCCTTGATTTTGCCCACTCCTCTATCCTTGCCAGGTTTGCCTTTGCTCCCTTTATCGTTATAACCTGCTTTCTTTCTTTTCCCTTGTATTCCGAAGTGACCGAAAAGAAATCGTCGCCTTTTTTAAACTCCACGTTCTTTATTAAAGGGTTCCCGTAGTTGCCCATTTTCAGGTAATCGCCTTCGAGCTTTGTTTTTCCTATGAGCTCTGCCGTATCCAGGGAGAACAGCTCGATAATATACAGGTTAATGAAAAGCCCGTAAACGCCGCCTGCCGAGTGCTGTGCTTCGGAAATTTTCAGGCTGTGCACTCCCAGCAGTTCAGCGTATTCCTTGCTTATAAAAGGCTCATCCGCACCCCAGGTTATGTTAACCAGGTAGTTTTCGTCTTCGCTGAGTTCAATGATGAACCCCCTGCATATCTCTTTTTTGTGGGTAATGCTGTATGCTTTTGTCCAGATGTCATAGCCTGATAGAAGCAGGACCTGTTCGTTTTTTGAGATTTTAACAGAATCATCAGGGTCCATGTCACCCTGTGTGAAGACTAATTCACCTTTTTGATTGAAAATTAAGATAGAATCTCTTTTCCTGGGGTCATAGTTTGCAAGAAGCGCAGCATGGCTGCCGGATACGGCAATCTCATCGCCCCTGATGTTATTAACCTTGTAAGTGGCCATCTCTTTTCCGAATTTATCCAGGAAGTATACGTTCCCGCCGGGTTCGCTGTATATCACAAGGAAGTTGTTGTTTGGGGAGGGTTTCACTTTTACGTATTCTGTTCCGGAGTAGATTTTGAGGAGTTTGCCCGAATGCTTGCTGTGCACGTACTGCTTGTATAGGCCGGTGTTGTCTTTATACTGAAGGATATATATGTTCTGCCATTCAAATACGTTATTCTGTCTTCTTGAGAACTCCAATACTGGCTTGTTGCTGCCGTCAAACCACCCATAGCCGGATTTTGTCTTTTTCAGCAGGTACTCTTCCTCAGCTGAGTAAGTAATAAGAGGATGTGTAACTAAAGATGCAATCAATATTAATAAGGCCGTGGTATTTCGCATTGTCTTGCTTGCCTCTACCACCAATCCGTTTCCTGGCCAAGCTCTTTCCGCTTTTCCCTGATTATTTCCTTTAACTTTATCACATTTTTCTCTAAAAATTCAACAAGTTTTTTTATGTTATCTCTTTTAGGCCTGTACTTAACAACTAAATCAAAGCCTCCGCCCTGGACTGGTTTAATAAACATCCTCTCATTGGCTACGATTTCAGACATGCTGAAGGACTCTACATCAGTGTCATCCAGCTCTGGATTGGCATTTGTGCTTGACTTTTCCTCATCTTCCATGGATTTAAGGATTTGCTTGCCAAATCCGGGTATTCCTGAGATTTCAGCCACTATTCCCTGCATATTATTCACCATTTTCTGTATATTTGGCATGTAGTCCTTAGATAAAAGGGCTTTTCTTAGCTGTTCTTCAGGAGTAGTGCTTGTTTGAAGCTCGTTATTAACAGTTTGTTTATACTCGGACCCGGTCCGAGCCCTATCGCGGCCTAAAATCATGTTTAGTTTCTTTATAGAAATTTTTCCTTCTTTTACCGCATCCTGTATTTCCTGAGGTGCATTGGCAACTTTTAGGTATCTTCTAACCATTGCTTCATCTTTTCCTATGTATTTTGATATCTCAACATTACTTTTGCCTTCATCGCTCAATTTCTTGCAGGCAAATATCAAATCCATATCTGTAAGGGATTTACGCTCAATATTTTCAATGAAGTTAAGCCTTAATGCCTCGTTTTCGCTTAAATCTGCCTCTGGGATGGTTATTCCCAGTATTTTGTCCCAGTTGAACTTCTTTGCAGCTTCCAACCTTCTAAAGCCGCTTATAACCTGCAATGTGCTGTTGTTCCTCTTCCATAGAAGAATAGGGAATTTCTGACCCTCTTCCCTGAAAGACTGGGCCAGATGGTCTACCATCATGTTTTTTCTGAACTGAAACTGCTTGTTATCACAATCAATTTTTGATACTTCAACCCATTCAGCTTGATAGTTCTTAAGGTTAATCATAGATACTCCTTTCCCCAAAACCTGAAATTAATATTTATTTAAATTTCAATCAGTTTTTGATTTTTACCAATGAGTGAACAAAAAAGCTTAATACAATAATAAAAACAACGTGAGTTAATGCCTGTCCAATACCTATTGAACCTGAAATGCCTTTTAATATGTAGATAAGAAACAGGGTAATGGAAGCCATAAAAGTAACAATAGCGGTTTTAGTGGTGTTTTCATATAATGCTGTTGCAACCGGAGTTAGCACAAAAAGAAGCCACATAGGACCCCAGAAGCCTATCAGGATATAAACAAGTACTATATTTATCAGGTAGTTTGTTATCAGCCGGAAGTTGATTATTCTCTGTATTATTTGAGGATTTGTCTCGGAGATCTTGGCTGTGGCCAGGTTGAACACGAACGAAAAGAGGACAAGAAGCAAAGCTGTTGTAACGATTCTTGGCCCCGGAGTGGATACAACAGCTGCAGATACTATCAGGGCTATGGCAAATGGTGTAAAGTAATAGTTTACAAGTTTTACAGGTTTTTGCACCTTTTTCTCCAAGGCAGGTGTAATAATATCAAGATATTTTAGCTATTTAATTTAGAAATATCAAGACCTAATAAAAAAATATTTTAGACAGAAAAAATCTCACTAAACCCTTACAGGAACACAATTAATATTAATTGTAGTGTAGCCCCTTGTGGGCGTAAAAATGTTAAGAAATTGTAAGTTATAATTTTCTATTTTTACGGCCATAAAGGCCTGCATTACAAAAGAATTCCCCTAATAGACACAGGGTGTACGCTAAGGCGAACACCCTGTGTTGTTTTTAGAGAGGACTGTCTATATTTGGGTTTGAGTTAATTCAAAAAGCGGATGTTTGCTCCGAATGAGTAGAACACACCGGGCAAGGGATATCCGAGCCGTGTCTGGTATTTTTCATCCAGCACGTTGTTTGCCTTGACCCAGAGCTCAGTGCTCGGCCCGAGCTTCTGTGAAACGCTTAGGTCAACTACCGTGTATTCGGGCAGTTGAGGCGTTACAGAGTTCCATGTGTCCTGCTGGCTGACGTACTTGGCAGCAGCATTTAATCTTGTAGTAACAAAAGGCATGTATGTTACCGTGTAGTTGACCGTGTTATACGGCCTGTAGTTTAGAACTCTGTTATTTTCGGTGTCTACCGCCCAAAGATATGTGTAGTTGAGAGTATGAATTAAACCGGAAATTATTTTGTGTTTAAGCGAAAATTCCGCTCCCGACTGTCTGGATTTCCCAATACTTTTAGCTGTATATTTCATTGTAGTAGAGTCATAAGGCCAGCTGATAAGATTTGTTGATTCTGTTAGAAATAAAGTAATCCCGCTTTTTAATTTATTTTGCCTATACTCAATTCCTATATCCGAAGAAATACCTTCTTCGGGTTTGAGCTTTGGATCTGATGCATTCCACATATCATTGTAATAGAGTTCATTAAAAGTGGGAGCGCGCCACGTCTTACCAGAATTTACAGAAAGTTTAATATTATCATTAGCTTTATATATTACGCTTAACCTTGGTGCGAAAACACTGCCAAATACTGAGTTGTTATCAAACCGCAGGCTTGGAATAACTTTGAACTTCTCATACATATATTTATATTGTATGTAACCGGCCGAGTTGGTACGTGATTTAACGATTATGCTTGTTTCGGTTAATTTATCAGTAGAGGTAAATTCTTCCTTCCATAATTCAGCACCCACAATCAGCTGTTGGAGTACATCAACCTGAAGTTCCATGCCTTTTATCCTGGAATCGTAAATAGAATCAGAAGGAAAAGAGGATGGATTATCTGTATACCGCCTCTCGTTCAATGTATTGTACAGGGTTGTTTTTATTGTTTTGTCCTGCCATATATATTCGTGATTTAAATTTACGTTTTTGTTTATCTCGGTCTGGTTTGCGTTCGGGGTGGACGCCTGTTTTTCGGCTACTCCGTCATAGTTATCAAGAGTCGGCCCGGAACCGGGAACTCCTGCATCGCTGTCCAAGTACGAAGCTGACAAATCGAATATCCCGAACTGCCGGGTTTCATAGCCCAACCGGCCGAAAATATCGAGCTTTTCGTATTCGGAGTTTTCCCTCCAGCCTTCCGCATAACTTTTTGCGCCTGTAAGGACAATCGACGTTTGTTTGATTTTCCTTGAGAAATCGAGCTTCTGCTGCTGCGTGCCGAAGGCGCCGTAGTAAATCCCGAGGTTTGTGACAGGCATGCCTTCCTTTGCTTTTTTGGTGATTATGTTAACCACTCCTCCGAAAGCGCTCGCCCCGTAAATCGCCGAGGCCGAGCCGCGGATAATCTCTATGCGTTCTATGTTGTCTATCGGGATAGAGGCAAGGTTTGCCTGGCCGAGGGATAAGTCATTTACCCTTATTCCGTCGACTAAGACAAGCACCTGCTCTGCCGTTGAGCCCCTTATCATAAGGCTGCTTGAGGAGCCTGCGGTGCCTCTTTCGCTCGGGTTTAATCCCGCTTCCTGCTCAAGGATTTTTCCGAGCTCGTACTCGTTTAACTGCTCTATCTGCTCTTTTGTGACAATCGATACGTTTGTGGGCAGGTCCTTCAAAGACTCCGCCCTTTTGGTCAGGCTCAAAAAGACCTCGTCTTCCTGCGCCTGTGCGAAACACACTGCTGATTGTAAAACTAAAACTGCCAGAATTGTATTTATTATTTTTCTGCTCATTTTATTTCTCCTCCCTAGAGAATACTTTCTGAATTAAATAATCGTCCGGATTCCTTTAATTAGACTAGAGACGGGAGACTAGAGACCAGAGAGATTTTTTTCTATAGTATTTATCAAACCGTAAAGTGTTTTAGAAGTTTCCTGGACAATAGAATCTGTTTTTTTGTATTCAGTTTCTTTTATAAAATCTAGTTTTCTGGGCAAATCTAACAGATATTCTACTTCAGCAAGTGAACTTTTTGATAAATATAGAAAATTTAAATATTCTTTGGCATGCTTTCTTTTTGAGCCTTCAACAATGTTGGTTGGTACAGATACGGAAGCTCTTCTTATTTGTGATACCAAACCATACGTTTTTTCTTTTGGGAAATATTTTGTTAATTGGTATATTTCTAGCACCAATCTATCTGCATGTTGAAATGCTTTTATGTTTCTATAATCTCTCATTTTTGTTCCTTATTTACTCTTGTCTCTCGTCTCCTGTCTCTGGTCTAAAAAGATTACCGTTGCTGGGCAATGGAAGGGATCTCACCTTCACTTCCTTTATTTATTCAGAGAATTTTATGTATATGTAAAAGAACCCGGGTTTTACAGTAATTTTCACCTCCTTTTTACCCATAATAGTTCCGTGTTTTATATTTCTGCCCGTTCCGGGAACGGGCCCTGGGCCCGTTCCGGGAACGGGCACGGATTATGATTTATTCGAGACCAGGACAACGTGCGGCTTTTTCGATATTGGGTTTTCCTTTACCACAACTATTGTCTTGTAGACCTTTTCTATGTTTTCGTAAGTCAGCACTTCATACGGCGCGCCTGATTTATATATTGTGCCTTCGTTCATCAGTATCAGCTCGTCGCAGTACTCGCCTGCCATGTTTAAATCGTGGAGTATCATCACAACTGTCAGGTTTTTTTCCCTGTTCAGTTTTTTTATCAAATCAAGAATGTGTACCTGATGGCCGATATCCAGGTGGGCTATGGGCTCATCCAGAAGAAGCAGTTCCGGCTCCTGCGCCAGGGCCTGTGCGAGGATCACCCTTTGTTTCTCTCCGCCGGAGATTTCGTTTATCCTCCTGTCTTTCAGCTCCCGGGTATCTGTGATTGCAAGGCTTTCCTCTATGATATCAATGTCGTGCTTTTTCGGTTTCTCCCATCTTCTTAAATGAGGAAACCTGCCCATCAGGACGAACTCAAAGACCGTAAAAGAAAACGGCGTATCAAGCAGCTGCGGCATGGTTGAGACGTGCTTTGCAACCTCATAGCGCGAAAACGCTGAGATGTCTTTATCCCTAAAAAAAATATTTCCGCTTTTCGGTTTCAGAATGCCTGTAATAGCCCTGAACATCGTGGTTTTCCCCGCTCCGTTAGGCCCGATTATACCGAGGAAGCTACCCTGCCGTGCCTGAAAGGTCACGTCCCTTACGATATCTTTTCCGTCATATCCGCAGGTTAATGATTGAATATCCAAAATCGCCATATATTTGCAACTCCTTGTACAACGCCGGGTGTTGTACTGCTAAAATATTCTGGTTTTGTCGGATTTTAGCAGCAATACCAGAAAAAAAGTTCCCCCGAAAATCCCTGTTACCACGCCGACGGGCAGCTCAACCGGGTATATTACCGTCCTTGCCAGAGTATCGCACATGGGAAGAAATATTGCGCCGCCTAAAGCGCTCATCAGTATCAGCATGCGGTTTTCATACCCGAAAAACCAGCGCATAATGTGCGGCACTATCAGCCCGGCAAACCCTATGGTCCCCGAAACCGAGACGCAGGCGCCCGTTATGAATGACGCTGCGATAAAAACGATTTTTTTTATGAACTCGGCGTTTACACCGAGGTGCTGCGCTTTTTCATCGCCGAGCGTTAGGATGTTAAGCTCCCGTCCGAAATACAGCAGCATCAGCAGTCCTGAGAATACGAAGAACGCCACGATTCTTATCAAACCTCTTGCAGGTGAGGACAAATCCCCCATGAGCCACAGTATCGTAGAGTGCATTTTATTCGTGTCCGATAAAGCGATTATCAACAGAACCAATGACGAAAACAAAAAGCCGATAATAACGCCTGCCAGAATAAGCGTATAAACGGAAAAATTGTATCTTGAGGCTATGTAGTACACCAGAAGCATGGACGCAAGCGTCCCGGTAAACGCAAACAAGGGAAGAGACACCATGCTTAAACCCGCTATTCCAGTAACAATGGCAAAGGTTGCCCCGAGAGCTGCGCCGCCGGAAATTCCCAGTGTGTAAGGGTCAGCCAGAGGGTTGCGCAGAATCGCCTGAAGAACGCACCCGCTTATGCTGAGTCCTATCCCGACAAGAATTCCCAGAATTATCCTGGGCACGCGTATTTTCCATACTATGGTTGATACTACGGAATCTGTGTCGGGATTCAAAAGGCTGCTGAATACATCCCCGGCTTTTATTTCGTTTCCGCCCGCTATCAATGATAAAAATACTGTCAATAAAAACAGTATTAGCAAAAGTGATGTAATTCCTATTTTTTTGTTCATGATTATTTATTCTTTGAATTTCTATTTAAAAAGTAGGGCGAGGCTTTAGCCTCGCTTAAGCGACCCTCCGCCACGGCGGACAAGTTCCGGGTCGCGCTACAAAAATTCTTCTATCCCGGATTACCCCGACACTATGAGATTGCTGGAAAATCTTTATCAATGTGTCATTGCGAGCGGAGCGAAGCAATCTTAAAAAAATATATCATCGAAAAAGAGATTGCCACGTCGCCTTTCAGGCTCCTCGCAATGACAAACTCAGGGTTTTTTCAGCAATTTCACTCTATCGGCGCGGGCGCGCAATCCCGGATAATTTGTTAACCAGTTTATACTTTTTCATGTCAAGAAACCAGTATTTGGCAAAGCCTTCTCTCAATACTTTTTCAGTGTCGGTTAGTTCTATTTTTTTGTCAAATGTCGGCCCGTCATAAACAAAAGAGTGAAACTCCCCGTTTTCTCCGCAGGGGCAGATGTTTTTTTTCACAAGCCAGTCTATCAGCTCTTTATCAATGGTTCTTCCTATGAAATCCTCCGAAAAAATATCCGCTTTCGCGCTTACAACAACCGATTTAAAGCCTGATTCCACAAACTCGGTCACGACTTCTATTGCAGGGACGTTCCATAAAGGCTCCAGCGGGATAATATTTATGTCTTTGCATACTCTTTCCACCCACTCTTTATGCTCGTCCAGATAAATGTCTCCGAATACCATTCCTTCTATGCTGTGTTTATCGCGGATTTCCGAAACGTATTCCTTGAAGATTTCTTCGTATCTCTTCATGTCTGCAGGCACTTCCCTCTGGAAGAGTTTCTTGCCCTGTACTTCCGCCTGCAGTTTTATAAGCTCTGCTGTTGTGCCGTGGAAGCAGCAGCGCCTGTACTCCTCGGATATAAAGTTCACGAGGCCGATAATGTCGTGCCCCTGCATTTTTGCCTTGTAAAAAGCAAGGCAGCTGTCCTTGCCGCCGCTCCATGACGATACTATTTTCATTTGTCCCTCCAATTCCCCAATGTCCAATGCCGGGCATTGGACATTGGGAGCATTGGTATTATTTGCTGAAATAAATCAGGTTTGAGATATATTCCACTGCTTTTGCAAAGTCGCCGGGTGTAGGCGTTGTAACAAAGGATTCATCCACTATGTATACCCTTTTATCCCGGACAGCCTTGAGTACTTTATACTTCTTCCAGCGCTTCTTTTCTTTTTTAGTAGCATCGCCCATCGTAATAACCAGGATTACATCGGGATTTTTCAAGAGCACTTCTTCCTCGTTAACCCTGGGGTATGCTTTTCTTAAATGTGAAAATATATTTATGCATCCCGCAGATACAAGAATATCATTGATGTAGCTTCCCCCGCCTACGGTAAAAAGAGGCCTTGCCCCTATTTCGCAGAAAACCCTAAAAGGTTCGCTGCCTTCAAGCTTTTTCTGGATTTCGACGATTCTTTTTTCCGCAGAGTTAATTATCTCTTTTGCTTTTTTCTCGCGGTTCACCCTTTTTGCGATTTCAAGGAAGTTTTTGCGGACATCGGAGAAATTCGTGCAGCAGTCAAGCACAACCACCTCCACGCCGAAATCCATGATGTTTTTTACGGATTTTTCGTCATTCCCCTCTTTAGTGGCAAAGATGATGTCGGGTTTTAGGGAGAGTATCTTTTCCGCGTTGGGCTTTAAAAGCGTGCCGATCTTCTCTTTTCTCTTTGCCTGCTCGGGGCAGTAAGTTGTAACGCCTACGATTTTATCCTCAACCCCAAGCGCATAAAGGCTTTTGGTAATAGAAGGAGCCAGGGATATTATGCGCTTAGGCTCACCGGCATGGGATACAGTTGATTGAAGCAATAAAACAATAAATAATAAATTCCAAATACCAAATGCCAAATTCCAAATAAATCCGAAGTTACAATTACGGAACACTCCTTCTTTTGATTTGGAATTTTGGGTTTGGAATTTAATTGGAATTTGGATTTTGGATTTTTGAGTTTTCATCAGTATTCTACCCCCTTTATTGCCCTTATACCTTTCCGGTAAGGGTGTTTTATCTCTTTCATCTCGGTTACGAGGTCTGCTTTTTCTATCAATTCTTTTGAAGCGCCTCTTCCCGTGATTAATATATAGGTATTATCCGGAGCGAGGCTTATTGTTTTAATAAGCTCCCTTAAATTCATAAAGCCGTCGCGTACTGCTATGTTGAACTCCTCAAGCACTATCAGGTTGCGGCGTTTTTTTGACTTGAGTATTTTTTCCAGTTTAATAAGCGCCTGCCTGCACTGGGCTTGCACGGCGGATTTCTTTATTTTCGGGAAGCAGAAAGGGTGTTTTGGCGCGAAGGAATAGAAATCCAGGCCTCTGAGCTTTTTAAACATCTTTTGTTCGCCGTAGAATTCCTTTCCCTTAAAAAGCTGGATAATGCAGACTCTCCAGCCGCGTCCCAGCGAGCGCATCACCTGCCCGATGGCAGCCGTTGTTTTTCCCTTCCCGTTTCCCGTATAAATGTATAACATGTCGTTGTATCCTTTAAATTTATCCCGTAGGGGCGAATTTATTCGCCCTTCGGAAATAATTATTCGATTAAACTATACAGGGCGGATAAATCCGCCCCTGCAAAATAAAAAAACCTCACCTTGAAGGGACAGGGCGAGGCAATTGCTCAATCCTTCCCTCGAAGGTTAATTATTTACAAACTGTAGACCGGACTCATAAAGACAGGAGACAGGGAACAGGGGACAGAAAACAGAATTAAAAGATTGCTTTTTTTCTGTCCTCTGTTCCCTGTACCCTGTTTCCTGCCGTTAATTTACCGTTGCGGGGCAGTGCCTGAATGGTTCGACTCCTCCGATGTTCCATCGGAGTCGCTCACCACAAGTATCGGACATTTTTTGTGATCGGGTTTTACCCTGAGTGAGCGAAGCGAATCGAAGGGGACAGGACTTCCTCAGTTTGTTAAAAATGTCAAAGAAAATTTGCTAAATAATTGTAGAATATTTTTAATATCTTTGTCAAATCAGGTATCTTTGCGAGGAGCAAAGCGACTAACTTATTAATCCCATTTTACGTGCCATTTCCACGAATTAGGATCGGACGGGTTAAACTTAACTGCTACGTTTTTTGCTCCTGCATACTCTAAGATGACCACCATATACCCGTTTGTCAGCTCAATCTGATAAGGTTTCAATTCCGGGAATCCCGCAACAACCATAGTTGCGCTTTTGTCCGTCTGGTTTACAAAAAACAGTTTTCCCTTATTGAAAAAAGCGTGCCACATCTGATCGGCACGCTTAATAGCCGTGGTCGGAGAAGAGACCTTAAGAAAAAGCCTGTAGATGGTATTCATGCTTTTTTCCGCAAGAAGCTGGCCTAAATCCCAGATCTTCTGCCC
Organism: Endomicrobiales bacterium; assembly: GCA_016929635.1. GTDB lineage: Bacteria > Elusimicrobiota > Endomicrobiia > Endomicrobiales > JAFGIL01 > JAFGIL01. The sequence goes on along the minus strand of JAFGIL010000054.1, from coordinate 6,627 downwards.
TGAATTCGGGAAAAGTATTAATGCCCCGGCAAGTAAAATCTCCTCTTCTATATGTTGAGGTATCAGAATATCCATCTTGGGTTTATTAAATATTTTCAGCGCTTTGGCAGAGAGCCTGCTTTTAACTCTTTCAAGCAGTTTTTTGTCTTTACAGACCTTCCTTAATATTACGGTGTTGGTGCTTTTTACTTTATTCATATTTTTGTCCAGAAGTTAAGCTTGTTTATCAAAAAAGGTATCTCTTATGGGGTCGAGCTTTGCCTTGCATTCCTTCAGCTTGGCCAGCACTCTGTACGGTATTTTCAGGTTACCCATAAGTATGGTGCCGTCCACTATCTCTCCGTGGCAGTCGGACCCCCCTGTTATTATAAATCCAAGTTCATTTGCCAGGTCAGTATAACTTTTAACGATTGACTGGGAATGCTTGGTGTGCCAGATTTCTATGCCCTGCAGCCCCGAATTCTTAAGATTACGTAAAATGTTCTTATTGTTGAATTTACCTATGTAAGGGTGCGCCAGGACAGGAACTCCGCCAACACGCAAAATCATCTGAATGGCTTCATGCGGCCTTAAGCGGAGTTTAGGAACATAGGCCGGTTTTCCGTATCCCAGAAATTTGTAAAAAGCTATTCCGACATTCTTTACTATTCCCTCCCTCACCATTGCCTGCGCAAAATGGAGCCTTCCTATGGAGCTTTCCCTGCTGTCCTTATTTAAAATTTCCTTTTTATCCAGATACACGCCGTTTTTCGCCAGCTTTTCATAAATAGTGGCAGCTCTTTTAAAACGCGCATTACGCAATATCTGGAGCGTTTCCTCAAATTTTGTATCTTCCCAATTGATAAAATATCCCAGTATATGCATCTCCCTGTCTTTGTAGCTTTCAAGCTCCGTGGACAGTTCTATGCCGGGGACTATCTCGACACCCTGTTTTCTTCCTTCTTCCAGGGCTAAGGGGATCCCTCCGGTAATATCATGATCGGTGATGCTAATGGCTTTCAATCCGACTTTTTTTGCATATTTTACCGCTTCCTGCGGAGTAAAAGTGCCGTCAGAATATGTAGTATGAATATGAAGGTCTATGTAATCCATATTATGCATTTTTGGGGTCAGGTCTTGCATTGCAACATTTCTAGGTATTTCAAATATAAATAATGTTGCAATGCAAGACCTGACCCCAAGGATATTTTAATAGTTGCAGCTGATAAGAAAACCCAAATCGTTCGCTTGTTTGGTCAGCCCGAATAATAAAGCAACCGAAACAATTCTGTTTTTCACCCATTTATAGTTTATGCCCGGAGCGAAGTATACTTCCTGATATGAATCGGATAAATTAGTTCCGTTAAGCTCATTGTCAGCGTGGTTATAACCTTTAATCTCTGTGTGTACCCTGTAATTTTTTTGATAAGGAAAACTCGTGCCTATATGATAGTAGAATACGTTCCCGAGTTTCAGTTTGTCGGGGTTTTCGGAAGTTGTCTCGAAGCCAAGGCCGAAATACCCTATTAAACTGCTTATTTCTTTTTCCAGTGCCCAGTGCAGCTGCAGTCCCACACCGCCGGTGCCAAGCGCTCTTTTATGATCTCCGGTAGGAAGCGATATGGCTATTTCGCTGATAACCGCGGGTTTATCCCCGCTGCCGTCAAGAAACTGGTATTTCACGCCGAGTTTTAAATCATTGAGCCCGATTTTTCCCTTTACGGTTTTCACTCCCCAGTATCCTCCTGCTTCCGCTTTCTGGCTGATAACGTAGCTGAAGTGAAACGGGAGCTCGCTGAAATATTCACCCGTACGGAAGCTGGCTATAAGCTGATATGAGTTTACTTCTTTTATTGCGGAGTCCTGCCCGGGATGCCAGGTATCCAGGATATTAATCCTTGCCTGCAGGCAGCCCGCAGAAAGACTTAAAAATAAAATAAGAACTAAAGATACTTTAAAAAAATAATTTTTCATGCATTATTCTCCTTTTCCCGCCCTTTATAAGCCTGTTTTAGAATGTCCATGATTTTTTCGGATTTTTCCTTGGTTTTTTTCTTTCCTAACAGCATGAGTACCGTGATGATAAGAAATATGATAACCGATTGCGTTAGAAGCAGAATCGAAGCTAATGTCCCTGTATTCCTGATAACTATAGCGCCCAATCCCAAACAGAGGTTCACCATCAGAATAAATAATACGGTATGTTTTTCCGATAAACCCAGGTGCATCAGCCTGTGGTGAAAGTGGTCCCTTGCAGCGTACTCCAGCCATTGAACGAATGTTCGCACGTGTCCGTAATATATTCTTGATATTGTTGTATATATCATGTCGAAAATCGGTATTCCCAAAATCAAAAGAGGAGTTGATAAAGCAACCATCGGATTGTTATAGCCCCATGAACCCATTACAGCGATTCCCGCTATTAAAAAACCAAGGAACGTTGCGCCTGCATCTCCCAGGAAAACTCTGGCTGGTTTCCAGTTAAAAGGCAAAAAGCCAAGGCACGCGCCGGTGATGGAAATTGTCAGGTATGTCAGGTGTTTTTGTTCCGTAGGCAAAGCAATAAAAAAGAAAAGAAATGAGCATACAGCACCCAGTCCCGCTGCCAGGCCGTCCACGCCGTCTAAAAAATTCAGGGCGTTTGCCAGGCCTATCAGCCAGAAAGCGGTTACAAACCCTTCAATGATTTTTTCTCCTGGAAAACCCACGGGAATAAATGTAATTGTTACACCGCTTTTTATAACAATAAGGCATGCTATAATCTGGGCGATTATCCGGGATGTCGCAGAAAGCGGGTGGATATCGTCAATCAGGCCGATTAAATAAATCAGTGAGCTTCCTACAAGAAGGCCCAGCAACTGGGGTGAAAACTGGAAGTTGCGGGCATTGCTCAGGATAATTGCCAAAAAAATTGCCAGCCCGCCTATCCTGGGTATGGGTTCTTTATGTATTTTTCTTTCTTCGGTCGGATGGTCCAGGATGCCGAACTTCCATCCCAGTTTTATTGTTATGGGAGTAAGTATCTGTGCCCAGACGAAACCGAGAAACATCAGATAAATCCAGCGTATGCCCAGAAGCCATGCCCATGTTCCGCCTTTCGGCTGCAAAAGAAAAATCAGGGTTAAAATTAATAAGACATAATAAGCTTTTTTTGCGTTTTTACTTGAGTTCATAGAAAAAGTCCAAAGTTAATCTTAACGGAACAAAAGCTTCCGCATATTTTACTCTGTTCTGAAAGCCGCGGAAAAGCGCAGTGGCTTTTGCGCTTTCAAGGATTGTCAGGTTTGCAACCCTTGTGGAGAATACCTGCGATTTATGTGTTTTGAGAAGCTGCAGTTTTCTATTTATTACGGGCCCGATGTTTACGAATACGCTTGCAGGAGAAAAGTTTACCGAAGTCGGGACCTCGTAGAATAACACATTACGTATATATCTTGTCGCGGTTATAGTTGCCTGGCTGATATTTCTGTGGTCCTGGTGCGTATCTTTAGAGAAAGGCGTAAATATCAGGTTTGGTTTTAAAAGCTTTATATATGACTCTATAAGGTTTATTGTCTGTTTTTCAAGAGGAACCTGGGTGTCCGCAAAATCCCCCCAGAATAACTTGGCTTTCAGGATTTTTGCTACTTGCATCTGTTCTTTTTTTCTTATATCTTTGTCTCCGCCCATATCTCCCTGGGTCATTACCAGAATGTTTATTTTATGTTTTGCTTTTGCCAGTTTATAAAGAGTTCCGCCGCAGCCGTATTCAAGATCGTCCGGATGAGGGCCTATTGCTAAAATGTTCATATTTTTTTCTCCTTAGTATAATTTTTTTAAATTATTTATATTATATTTTACTGCTAACCATTTTGTGATCAAATTATGTTTCAAGGTGTTGGAAGCTCAGTAATAACTAAACCACTAAGGCTGGGTGAATACAGATTTAAACCTCTTATATTACCCAAACTCCAACAGTTTCCAACATTGCCATTTTCTTCCCAAATAGGATCAAATACATCCGTGATATCATAAATTGCAATTCGAAAGTACCCGCCTATAATTAAATAGTCATTATACACTTTAAGTTCTTCTTCAAATTGATTATTAATAAAACCTTCATATTGCGGAGAGCTGGGATTAGAGATATCAACTATATGTATTCCTCTATCCTCAACATCAATATCTCCTGTCATAATATATGCTGCACTTGATTTTACAACAATGTTACCAGAGTAATAGATTGCAGAAAAACTTCCAGGTACTATATCTTCAAAATTAGCGAAGTTAACATTATCATAAAGCTCTCCAACTATTTCTGGTGTTTCAGGATCGCTAACGTCAACAACCCAAAGAGTTTTTTCAACCCCGGACATTATATATGCATAATTTCCTTCAACATATATATGAGGAGAGCTGGAATTTGATTCAATATCTTCGATTATAGTAAGTTCTGATTTAAAAACCGGACTTGTAGGATAACTTATATCATAAATTGATAATCGACTTTCATCGTCTTCGTTGTAGATTACATATAAAGAGTTTCCTTCTACAACAACTCTTGGTAGATAAGGAACAATATCCTCTAAGTCACCAATATTTATTGGATTTTCTACATCACTATAATCAACAATAGTAACATAATTACCTTTAGGAACATATAATACATTTTCCTTCCCTTCTATAGGGTTTCGAACTCCCTCTCCATCCCAGTAGATTTTACCGATTTTTCTAGGTGTTGATGGATCTGTGACATCGATTGCATATATCGAACCACCAAATGTTTGACTTATATAAGATATTGTAGCGTTACTGTTTGTCCAAGACCAATGACCTTCTCCTGCTGTTACAGTTCCCCCAATATTTTGCGGTGAGGAAGAAATAGATATATCAAATATCCTAATTCCATAATTGAAATCATTAATATATAAATAATTGTTATATTTTGAAACATACCTATATTTTGTTGGAGACTGTGTATATGTAGTTACTAATGTAGGAGTACCTGCACTTATATCAAATGTAAAAAGATTCGAGGGCGGATCGGTTCTTGACATAGACCCTCCAGTATGATCATAGTATGGGTCTATTACATAAATATAATTACCTTTAGTTTCACATCTTCTTAGGAAACATCTATCAGGGAACTCATATTGGGCTGTTTTGTTGGGATTTTCAGGATCAGACATATCCACTAATATAAGTTTTACCGTTGTTGTTGAACTCCAGTTTGTAGCCATGATTGCTGTAGTTGTGCATATACCTATCAAGTATGGAGTATCCCAAGCAGAATCTAGAGGTGTCCCATCATAGGAACCCAGTATTGAAGGTGCAGTGGGTTCGCTAATATCGATTGCTATAACTCCTCCGCCTTCAGGTAAACCTGTATTCCACGGGCGCCCGTAGATTTCAAGATAAGCAGTATTATCATAGATAAAAATGCCTCTAGCACCATAGGAACTATCTATCTCAACAGAAGCTACTTCGGTAATATTAGTGGGTGATGATATGTCCAAAACATAAAAAGCATCATTAGATTCTCTTACAGTAACATAAGCATATTCATCGATAATTCTGATTTCTGATACAAGTCCTTCTTGGGGGTACCACTTTCTGGTTGAATCATCGTTTAAGTATTTTGGATTATAAGGATCACTGATGTCTAATGTCCAAATGCCATCACTTCCTGTGATAAATGCTACGTTACTGGAGATATCCAGAAAATATTTAAATCCAACATAGAAATAACCAACAACTGTAGGAGTGCTTTTACTGGTTAGATCAATAACTTGAAAATGTCCTTCTCCTGGTACAACATAAGCATAATTACCTTGTACTATCGCTTCACCATATCCAGGCACACCAAATCCAGTATATGCAAATCCTTTATTTGAGATTAAACTAACCTGAGTGTTACCAGATATTACGTTGCCAGAAGTATTAGTTTGCAAACAAAACATTCCTTCACCGATATAGGTGTTATTTGATATTTCATTATTACTTCCATAATCTATATGAATTGTCCAGTCACCAGAGATGTTATTATCCAGATAATTCTCGGTTATTTTTACATTCTCAGAATTATAAATAAAAACAGCATGTCCGGATGTTATACCGGTTATAGTATTATTTTTTGCAATATTCTCACCATCCGCATAATAGAAAGTAATCCCATCAGAATTACCACCTGATATCTGATTGTTGTAAATAAAATTGGATGAAGAATAATATATATAAAAACATGTTCCAGTATTATCATTACATTCATTATTTATTATTTTGTTACATTCGCCACCGGAAATATGAGCTGCCATTCTGCAACCTGTATAAGTATTAGATGATATTTCATTACCTGAAGTTCCCTGAGCAAAAATTGTTACATCAGCATTATCAAAAAAAGCATTTCTGGAAATCATATTATTATTACAAAGGTATAACCAAATACCATAAACTGAGCAGTTAGAGATTGTATTTGAAGAAACTATATTTCCTCCTCCATCATTATAAAAGTTGATTCCATAAGCACAATTGCTTGATATATTGTTTTCAAACCTGTTTGAATAAGCAGATGCTCCGGTTGTGTAAAATCCATATTGCTTGTTATTTACAGTACAGGATGTAATGATGCAATCATGTGAGTTTGCAATATATATTCCCTTGCCGGTATTC
>JAFGIL010000053.1 GCA_016929635.1 Endomicrobiales bacterium | reverse complement strand
GTTGGACATGGTTTCAGATGGGCAAGATATGCCGGCTCCTGTAAAAAGTGATAAAAATGACTCTGATAATCCAAAGAGTACTTCAAGCCCCTATGTAAATAATACCCAAAATATCTTAAGATTAAGCAGTAATTATTCTAACCTGGTATTAAGCCCCATAAATGCTTTAACGGATTTAAAATTGAACGATAAAATAAGTCATAATTTTAGTGTGTTCTGGCTGCTGTTTATACTGATGATACTTTTTTTTATAATATTGATGTATGCATTGCCCAGGGGTGCGATTGACGCGAGCATTTTATCATTAGTATATAGAAAGTTTAAACCCGGTTTGTTATTTAACGAATCGGGTTTTTTATTTGGAATCATAACAACCGTATGTCCAATGCCGGGCATTGGACATAGGGGGATTAAAAAGGTTATTGCAGTGTTAACTGCTTTTTGTTTTATATTTACATTTATTTTAAGTCAGCCTCTTAAAGCAGCTATTGAGATAAAACATGAAACTCGAAAAACAAAAGAAATATTTAACGATTTTGTGCTGCCTGCCAATGTTGGAAGAATCACTGATTCACATCCCGCATCCCGCATCTCGCATCTCGAAAAAGAAAAACCCCAAAAACTAGATGCGCTTCACTCTTCACAGGATACGTTGGTTATTAATATCCAGGACCTTCATTGCCATCCTGAAGTTCAAAGGAATATATCAAGAATTCTCAATATATTAGACAAAAAGTTCAGTCTGTCCAGGGTATATGTGGAAGGAGCCGTAGGCGGTGTTGATACATCATGGCTCTCATCAATAGAAAATAAGCAGTTAAAGGAACACATAGTAAGTACTTTAATCAATCAGGGCAAGCTTTCAGGGGCGGAGTATTACTCAATAATGTCAAATAGGCCAAAACTGCTCTATGGCTTGGAAGATAGAAATGTCTATTGCAATAACCTTGTTCGCCTCAGCAGTATAATAGAAAACAAAACAAATATCGATAGTATAACATTGAGTTTTAACGAAAAGCTGGAAAGCTTGAAGGATTTATATTACAGCCCCGCAAACAGAAAGATTGATGAAGTGATAAAAAAATACAGGGATAGAGAAATAAGCGCAGCTAGATACCATAAACTGTTGAGGAAGTACAGCAGAAAACTGGACATTGATTTAAACAAATACGAGAATGTCAGGAATTATCATGAACTTACGGAGCTTGCGGAAGACTTGAAGTATAAAAGAGTAGCAAGCCAGCTTCAGGGATTCATCAGGTTTTTAAAGGAGAAGCTGCCGTATAAATCCTATAATATCCTGGTGTCAAAAACAGGTAATTTTTCCAATGTTGAGCTGCTGTATGCCTATCTTCTAAAAATCGTAGACTCATATGAGATAAAGCTTTCCGCAAATTTTCCCGATCTGGAAAAGTTTCTTAAATATGTTGAGTTAAACCAGGAAATCAACCCCATAGAGCTGATAAAAGAGGAAAAGAGCCTCATAAAGGAATTGAATCTGGGTTTTGCCGAGAGTTTATGTGAAAGAGAAGTGATATTTACAGGATATTTTGCAGATTATGTTAAAGATTATTTAGATAACAAGCTTTCAGCACAGGATTACAGGTATTTTGCCGATAATTTCGATTATTTCAAGATGCTGTGGGCGAAATATATAGATTCGGAGATGTTTGAAACAATTGACCCTTATGTTAGTGATTTGGAGAAGTTCTATAGCACAAACATAAAAAGAAATGACTGTTTTTTAAATAACTGTAACATAGCCAATGAAAATATGAAAGCTCCGCGTGTAGGTGGAGATGTGGTTGTTATGATAACAGGAGGTTTTCATACGCCCGGTTTATGCGAAAGGTTAAAAGATAAAAATGTCCCTTATTTAGTTATCACACCTAATGTTTCCGGGGATACGGATTTTGCAGAGCATGTGTACAAAAGGCTTATTAATGAACAGGCAAAGATGTTTGCCAATACAGGGGTCAGGGTACAGGGAACAGGGAATAGAACACAAAACACAAAGGACAAAGAAATTAATGAGCGGATAAATGAAGGGGAAGATTCCCTGGGAGCCCTGCTTCTTTCGGAAAATCCCGAAGAAACACAGGGTATTGAGCTTATGGAAAAGGCTTTACCTTGGTTTTTTAGTGAAGTAAAGGCAGGGAAGATTACCTGGGACGAAGCCGCAAGGATTATAAATAGGCAGATTGAACACATTACAACTCACCCGGAATTATTCCGGGAACAACTGCAGCGATATCCGCAGTTAGATTTAACCGGTATCAGAAGGATTGAGGAAGTAACAGAGAATACATTAAAGATTGTGGGAGGAAGGGAAGAATCGGAGTGGGGAGTTGAATTTGTTGACTCTGCTGACGGCAGGGGAACAACATGCAGATTAATCCTTCAGTCACACCAACAGCCGATCAGGGAAGAAAGAACACCCGGTTTTATAAGTGACAGCACTCTTGACCAGATTGAGAGAATTCCCGGTTTTAGTGATATAAGGCAAAGATTCTATGCGTATTACAACTATGAAGTGGAAAAACCCGAAGCCAAACTTTATCTGGCCATTGTGATAGGCCTTTTCCTGGAATCGTTGGATGTTTTAAGGCTTTACAGGCTATCAGGGCTTTCCGTTGAGATTATACCGGAGCGAGTTGGAAGGTTTCTGGGAATACATGAATTTAGCGAGCATGAAAAAGTCAGGGAAGCTCAGCTTGAACAGAGAAAAGAAGGGCTAGAGTACATAGCAAGGTGGGTAAACATTGCATCATGGATAACTTTACATATACCAATCATTTCATTGATACCAATGTTTTTTGCAAGCATTGTTGCTCATGGAATTTATAATATCCGTACACTGAAAAAGCGCGAAGCTTTGCTGTTATCAGGGCAAATATCCCCAACGAAGACAAATGTGGGAGTGTTACTTTTTGGCACGATTGTTCTCACTTTATTTTGTATATTTTCCTATTTTACCATGCCTATAGGGGAAGAAGGTACTCTGTCTGAGATGGTAGCAAATACTAATGCTACCATGCAGCTTTCTGATTCAAACCTGCTAACACAAACACCTCAAGGAACCCTGGTAGTATATCAGCCGACAGAAACTCCTACTCCGACACCCACGCCAACGCCTACTCCAACACCCCAGCCGCGGGATTTAGCAGTAAAAGATATAAAAGGATTCAAGAGCTACCACTACGTTTCTACGCTTAACGAAGACGGAACTATTAATAGGGACCTGTTAGTGCCGAATAGTATTATATTTTATGTGCCGAACGCTGAGACTGTAAAAGAGATTTTAAGAGGCTGTGATGAAAAAGGATTTGCTGAAACAGGCATTTTGATTGCGGATGAGGAAGAGGGTTTTGAATATGATGATGTTATGTATACATCAGAAGCAATGGATAGAATAAGCCAGGCCCAAGATTTGGCAGATTACCTTGATTCGGGGTCAGCAATAGTATTTTTATACGAGTTAGAAGGCGGAAGAAAGGTTATTCATATAACGTCTGCAGCTAATCCTCTTATTCCTGACCAGCTTAGTGGTTTAGTGCGGGGTGATTTACTAAGTGAAATCCTAATGTCTATGGGATTAGATCCCCTGACAAGTTCTGTTGATACAACTTTCAGGATACCATGCTCCTTGGCATTGTGGATTGTTATTGTACTCCCGGTTCTATTGGTTCTGATGAATATAAGAAGAAGAAGCGGCGTTGTTGATGAAGTAAAAATAAAGCCGATTTCTGACAGAGGAATTATAGAAAGGGCAGTAAGAGTAGCGAGAGCATCCGAAATAACAGGGGCCGATGCCGGAATAAGGTTTATACCAATATCTGAAAGCAGAGCTGATAAGCTATTGGGTATACACGGTATGGCAGGAACAGATGGAAAGAACATATATATTAGAGAAGGGGTTGCCAGGGGGATTAAGGAATTAATAGGCGGTACTCTGGTGAGAGACCTTATCTTTATTCATGAAAGAGGTCATGGAAAAGGAATAATCGGTGAGATAGCTGCTTGGGCAAGAACAACCAGAAGGATGGGAGACATCATAAAAGAGGTTGCAGGTCAGACCGGATTACCGAAATCAGAAGTAACAAGAGCAATAAAAGAAGGAATGCCGGATAATGCTCTCGGGGGCCTTATTCGTACTGTTATTAAAGCAATGACAGTTGAATTAGCTGGTGGATTGGAAGAGTTTATCCGTGGGTTGTATGGGCCTCAAAACAACCGCAATAGAAAATATTCTTTAAAAGATGTAAAGAATGTTTTGAAAGAGACAATTATTACAACTGTGATGTCTTTATTAATGTCATTTGTTTTAATAGCACTAAATGCATCAGGATATTATCAGTATGGCAATCTGCTTGTAATTGGGTTAATTATATCATCCGTTATTATTGCCTTTATTTCAATAGACATGCACCATGTTTTAAAGAAAGAATATGAATTGATACAGAGAACAAGAGAGCTGGTTGGAGATTCCGAATTCCCGGATATGCCCATAGAAATTAATCTTGAAAATATCGAAGACGAAGATTCTGTTGAAGAAAGAGTCATTTTAACTTTTTGGACACTTCTTGGCGAGGAATGGGAAGAGGTTGTAGATAGAAATATTGTTTTAAAGGTAGCAGTTTCGATGTGGGAACGCGGCGCAAAAAGAGTAACTTTTACCGATAAAATCGAGGATGATGACTCCATTATAGCTGCAACGGATAATAACAACCATGTTAAATGGTCATGGTGGACTGTTTTAAACAGAAAGTCTGTGTCACGGGACAAGTGGTCAGATTTTGAGAGGGATAGACGGGAAGTTATAGATAGAGTGGTTACACAGGAAAGATTAAGACTAATTAGCCGTATTTTTAGAGATGGATTTATCCAAACAAGGGCAATACATCTATTAAGATACATATTATTAAGGGCTGATTCTACCGTACATAGTTTTTTATGGTTCTTTTTATTGAAGAAACAAGGATTCATAAAAATGTCTATAAGTAATTTGATTTACAGAATTAATTTAAGGATGAATCCTAATTATACAGATATAAGAAGAAAATTAGAAATGGATTCAAATACTGCAAAATCATTATATGGTGCACAAATAGAGTATTTGTCAGACTCTGTATTAAAGCAGAAAGATTTACTGGAAATACTGTTCCCATGCTCTTCACAGGATTTAAAAGATAAAGATAAACTTATACAGGATGTAGTATCAGTGGAGGTGCGTGTTCTTAAAGCCCATTCAATGCCTACAGACGAAGGGTATCTTGATTTCTTCATGTTAAAACCCGAAGGGGAAATGACCAAGCCTCAGATTGTATTTACTGTAACAGAAGACTTTTTAAGAAGCCAGAAGTTTAAAGGGAAAAAGCTTCCTAAAATTGACGCGCGGGTTGAATATCATCTGCGCCAGTTTCTTGCTATTAATAAATTAAACATCAGAGAAGGGAAAGATTTTACCAGGTTTTTAAAAGAAGAGCTTGGTATAAGGGAAGATGAGATCAATGCAAACCGTACAAGCTTCAACTATCACAGATTTATAACATATGTATCAGATTTAATGCTGGCAATTTATAGAAACCCTGAAGAAGACCGTTTAATTAAAGAATATGGGCATCTTGTGAGATACCAGCTGGATATTGATGAATTCAATAAAGAGCAGATGTGGTTTAAAACAATGCTGAAAAGCGAATGGGCTGCTCTTGCAAGAAGGGCAACTCTGATTTTAGAAAGGTTACAAAAAGCCTGGATTGTTATGTTTGGCAGTTTAAAGCAGAAGCGCGCTCTAGCTTTAGAGGAAACAATCAAGATAAACAGATTTTACAGGGAACAGGTGAATCAGGACACAAACTGGCTGCCTCCCGATAATATAACATCAGAAGGACATATAGTTACAAAAATAGATTACCGGACATCAACAACAAATATAGGAAAATACCTTTTATCGATTACAGCAAACTATGAATTATGGAGAAATCTGGTAAAAGAGAGTTTTGAAGATGTAGTTGGGTCCAGGGACTTTGAGGTTATTGTTGATATTTTACAAAGAAATAATATTATGGATAAAGAAAACAGGATAATAAATTCGGATTATGATTTATTAAGAGATGTTTTAACTAGAAACAGATTTAAAAGTAAGCTTGATGGAGTATATGAAGTTATATGTAAATTGGAACGATTGCAGAAGGATTTCTATACAAAAGAAGAAGCCTTGATGCGTATCAGGAAAGCTTTGGATTCGATACAGAAGCTTCCAAGATATAAATCAAAGATTATCGGGATGGATGGAAAAGAGCATGAAATAGAGCAACTTTATAACTGGTACCACCTGAGGAAAGAAGGGGGGCATAAGGCTTTTGAAACTCAGGGGTTGTTTATTTCTGCGGTGGATAACGGAAATTTTGTTGCGACTTTAATGTCTTTAATAAGCAGTATTAATGATATGGAGGGAGGAGAGGATAAATTAAGCACTGAAGCATCCGGTATAGTAAGGGAAATACAGGAAGATTTGATTGAAAAAATGAGGTTTGACGTATTCTGGGACGAACCTCTTGCCATAAAAGACCTTTTAGAAGATATAAACAGAAGATTAGGTAAGCTTACTGTTGATATTCAAGAAAAAAAGAGGTTAAGAAGAGGGATCAAGGCAACTATTTTAAAAATAGAATCTGATTTCTGGAATAATAAAGATTATGTTTATAATCACTTAGATTATCTTCAGAAAGAAATAGCAAGAATAGAAAAGAATGAAAGAATAAGGAATAGGATTGTTAAACAGATTGAAAAGGTAAAAAATAAGAATCATTTAATGCGTACGGGCTGCAGGGTTATTGTTAAAGAAGATTATTTGCAGGATATACCCTGGATATATAGCAGAAAGAGGCTTGCTGATGTATTGTGTGAGAAAAAATATTTGTCAGGGCTTGATCCGGGCAACTACGAGATACTGGGTAAATTTGAATCCTGCACTCTGGAAGAATTCCAAAATGATCTTAAGGCTTATTGTAGCCCTACCAAAGCAGAGGAGATATACAATGTATTGAGGGAAAAAAGATCGCTATATCATTTGAGAGCGACTTATGACAGAGCCTTAAGCGAAGCCTTGATAGCTTATGTTGTTGCAATAAAGCAGGGGCACATTCCTCCAAATGCATTGAATAACCTTATACTCAGGTCATGGTTCGGGACAATGTTTGAGAATATGACCAGAAGAATATTCATGAACACGGATAATACACCTTTAGGTAGAAAAGACGTTGAGCTGATTAAAGCGCAGATGGAAGAAAAAATGGGCGGATTGGCGGTTTCGATTCTCGGAAAAAAAGCAGGCCGTTTTATTGAAAAGATATTTGGCAGTCTCTTTTCCTTCCTGACCGGAAGCATATGGGGTATATCAGAGTCAATGTCTCTTTTAACAAGTATAGGCACCGGCGGTTACGCTGCTTTTGGTTGTGAAAAGACAGCAGAGAATGACGAATTCTTAAGGAAAGATATCTGTGCTCCTTATGCAAGCTTGATGTCCATTATGATGTCTAAAAAGATGGGTGAGAAAAGAATAGTCAGTGCGATAGTACGCAATTTATGGAATCTTAAACGTCATGGCATTACGGGTTTGTACGGGCCTTATGAGTCATGTTTAGCTTCAAGAAAAAAGACATTTCCTCTTGCTGTATCAATACTTATTTCAGCTAGCTTATTTGTTATCTTGTTAGCTTTTGCTTCTTTGCCTATTGTTTTTTCATTAGTTATTTCAGGGGTCTTGTTTATAGGATTATTAGCTTTATCGAGGTCATTTACGGCATATCTTAAAGTAGGCCGTTATTATGCGCATCATACGGGTATGGCATATTTATCATTGATAAATTATTTTGCAGACGATAAGATTACGGATTGGTTTAAGGATTACGTAGACGGCTTAAAAGATGAAAAACAAAATCCTATCGCAGAGCCTTTGGACGAACTTTTAAGTACCGATGAGTATTTTGAACCTGAAGAAGTAGAAGAAGAAGTTGATTTTGATGATTTGATAATGATAGGAAACAACAAGCATCTTGTTTTTCCGTCAGCAGTCGGAGCTTCCTCATGGAGCAGCTCAACTAATGCAGTTGCTCACAATAAAGCAATTTATTTAAGGGATTCCAAAACTGGCGAGATGTGGCCTCTAGGTGTAGAAGAGCCTCAGGATGTACGCAGAGAAAATGGTTATGTAAGATTCATATATAGAATAAATAAAGATCTTAACGGTATAAAAAAGTTTGATGATGGAGAATGGATAGAGGCTGTGGTCAACCTATGTGTTGATCATGAGGAACCCTTAGATCAGTGGACTGTTGATATAACTGACCATACACATCAAAAAGGTGCAAGAACTCTTGAAGTGATAGCTTACCAGGAATGGATAATGGGAGATATTGAGAATTTCAAAAATAACAGGCCAAAACATGAAATGCATATCTGGACGTGGTTTTTAGAAAGGTCGATATTTGCAAGAATATTAAAATTGTTTAGCTGGTTTGACAGGAAAGGCGGGATTATAATTGCCCGTGAAAGAACGGAACAGGGAGACGTTCAGGAAACCCAGCCATACGGATTTTTCTGCTTTGGAGGAAAGAACGGCTCATGGCTGGATGGATGGAACACGGAAAGGTTAAGTATTATCGGAAGGCTCAGAAGTTCAAGAGATCCACAACTAGAATTATCAGAAAGAAAAGGGTACACCTTAACTCCTGCGGCTGCAATAAAAAAAGAGATTAAACTTAAGAGAGGAAAGACAGCAACAGTAACGATTTTATCAGGCACCGGGCAGAATATCGGAGAGATAAGAAAGAGGGTAAAAAAGTTCAGGACACACGGCGTACAAAAGCCTGCGGTTAAGGATCCGTTAAGAAGTCATTACCTAGTTCCTGACCAGATATATAAAAACGTGATTGAGCAGTCCAGGGCATCTTCAAGAGTTTCAAAACTGACAGCAAAAGATTTTGTTACGGATATTAAAACACACGGATTGGTAAAATCAATCGCAAGGTCTGTGAGACTGACATTAAGAGGGTTCCCGGAAGATTTTGATGTTTTTAAAAGATCCTTGGAAGCCAAATATAGACTAAAAAAAGAAGGGGAAAGGTCGGATAGAATAACTTCCAGAATCCTTAGAAGGATGATAGGGGAAGAAATCATTAAATTAGATCAGATCGGAGTTGAAGATACCCTGCAAGGCTTAAAAATGGGCAAATGCCTTGAAGTTTTTGAAGAGATAGTAGAAAAAGATGATTTATGGTTGGTTGAAGAGCTATTTGGGCCTATCGATAATTTACGGAAACAGGGTGCAGGGAAATTTTTTAGTCAATATCTGCCATTGTCAATTAAGGCTGATGAGGCAGATAGAGTTATGAGGGGGGTGTATAACCTGGCAGAATTATACGATACTCAGGAAGACGGCAGCTTAATGTTGCGAAAAGAAATAGAAAATTTGATAAGGAGCGTTGTTTACAAGGATAGGGAAAAGCTTTCTATATGGGAGAGAAGAAAAATAAGTAAAGATGAAAAAAAATTAAAAGAAGCTATTCTGATAGCGCTTTATCCGTATGGGCCTTTGTCGCCAATATACAGATTTACAGATGACGGAAGGGAATGTATTGTAAGAAAGCCGCGGGCAACTAAAAAGCCGTGGGCATTTCCTGATTCGAACGGACTTATGGGATTTGTCGCTACAGTTGCCGGCTCATTTTTCTCTTTTGGAGGGAGCAAAGGCGGCAGCAGTATTTTGAAGCAAACCATGTACAATCCCAACATTGTGACTGAAGGTGTGATGTCGGGTTTTCTGATACAGATGTATGACGGGAAAAACTTGCTTGATGAGTTTTCGCCTACACCTCATCCAATGCCGTCCAGAAATATTATATACGAAACTCGCGTATCTCCGGGATACATTAAATATATTGCTAGAAGTATTGATGGGTCATTTACAGTAACCTTAACACGTTTTACTGATAAAGAAAAACCTTTATCGTTTGCGCAGTTTGATGTAAAGTATCACGGTGAAGGCCCCGCCCCCAGATTTACAATCAGAAGCTATAATAAATGGGATGGAGACCAGAGAGCGATTACGGAGTTCGATAAAGACAGCAATACTTTATTTATACATAATGGGCAGCTGGGATTCCATAAAGTAGTTAATAGAGGAAATGAAGCTGTTGAAGACGATACGTTTACTGATTATGTGGCTATGCCGTTTTTCCTTACAGAATTGGATTATCAGTTCATAAGGTATGATTTGGCAAAACCTGGCCGCAGGAAAATAGATAATATAATCCTTTCGAGATTATTTGATATATCAATGAAAGAAGCTGAAGGTCTTACGCCTGCAGCAATCGAAGAAAACCTGGAGTATATAATAGATGAAGAGATATGTGATACATTAAATGAAGTCATGAGGATTCATGATTTGCCTGCATTAGCTCAAGTTAACACACTTAATCTTGTTGTAAAACCTCAGATTCAAGAACTATTAGTAACAGATGTGGAGGAAACGGATTATGAAAATATTGTCAGGCGTAACAGGGCTTTGCTACAGGCTTGTTATATTAAAGGTACAAGGAGAAGCCTCGGGAACAATGATGATTTCACGGGATTAAAGCTGGAAATAGACTTGGATAATGAAGCAAAAGAGGACAGTTTTACTTATATCTATGGTAGCATATATGATGTGGATAAACCCGAAGATGTGCGCCTAGGAGAAGCACGAAAAATATTGAAGAAATATGAGACTGAAAAGAATGTTGAAGAAGCATTTAAAGAGAGAATGGAAAGTCTCAAGCATCTTTTATTTGGAGGAATAAGAATAAATACGCCAAATAAGAAATTGAATGCATTCGTGAATTTCTGGCTGCCGTACCAGATATTAGTAGTTCATACCTGGGCACGTGCTGCATTATATCAGGCAAGCGGCGGTTTTGGCTTCAGAGATCAGGCTCAGTCTTTTCTTGGAATGCTGCACAGCGGGAACAGAACCGCATGGGAAAAGACACGTAAACACATTTTGGAGCTAACAAGGCACCAGTTTGAAAACGGGGCTGTTCACCATTGGTGGCATGAACATAATAACTATGGTCAGTTGTCCACAATATCCGATAATCTTTTGTGGCTGCCTTATATTACCTTTGAACACGTTAATGTTACAGGGGATTGGGGATTACTTTTCCAGGAAACGCCGTTTATAAAACAGTTTACCATACCTCCGGGGAATCTGGATTGGGCAGATCTTCCGGAATATACTGACCGTAAGGCGTCCGTATACGACCATGCAAAAAAATCGATTGATTTAGTTATAACGGAACATATGGGAGAACACGGGCTGCCTTTAATTGGCAAAGGCGACTGGAATGACGGCCTTGACCGCCTGGGGCACAAAGGCAGGGGCGAGAGCGTATGGCTTGCATTTTTCCTGTATGATAATCTGATTAAATTTGCAAACATGTCGGATATGCTTGCAAAAAAGATGGAAGAAGCACTCTCGGATAAAGAGAAAATGCAGCAATTGATAAAAATGGGATTAAAACGCGGAGATATAGAGAATTATATAAAGTACTACAGGGAAACAGCAGAACAATATCGTTTTGAAGCAGAAAAATTAAAAGCGAATATTGATAAATATGCATGGAACGGAAGATACTATATAAGGGGATTTTCAGATGAAGGAGAGCCTATAGATTTCTGTGATTCAATAGTGCAGGGATGGGCAAAAATGTCCGGTGCTGCTGATCCGGCAAAAGCTAGAAAATCCGTGTTATACGGGATAAAACATTTATATAAACCCAAATATATGATGATACTCCTTTTTAACAGGATACTTAATAAAGAAAAATGGGGAGGGTCTCTTGCCAAGTATCCGTTAGGAATAAGGGAGAATGCCGCGCAGTATACACACGGAGCCACATGGCTGCTTGCTGCTTTTGTTCAGGTTCTCCGCGATATAAAAGGTGAATTAGTAAAAGACAGAAAGGAACTTGAAAATACTCTTAAAGGAATAAAATCAAAGCCCTTAAGTTTTTCAAATGTTTTCAGGTATATATTGGCCAGTTTTACTCTTTTCTTTAAGACCTTTTCATATAAAAGCTTGGCAAAAAAATTGCCGGGACTGATGAAATGTTTTTCTCCGATGGATCACGCAGAAAACCCTCAATATCAGGGCGAACCATATGGAACACCTGCGGATATTTACGGAGGAAAATTTCCTGAGATGATTTATCCCCGTATTCTCAAATATATCTTTACTCTCAGATGGGGCCAGGCAGTTGAATTAATAAGGTTTTTAAGAAGCCAGGGCTATGACAGGAAAGGCCAGGTTGGATGGACCATGTATACAGGAAGCTCCAGCTGGATATACAGAATAGTCATTGAAGAAATATTGGGTGTTAAATTCAAAGAAGGTAACATCATGTTCATTGATCCGTTTGTTCCTGACGAATGGGAAGATTTTAGATTTGATTATGATTATCTGGGAATCAGGTATAAGATAAAAGTTGTTAATGATAAAAATCTGCCTCAAGGTGTTGTTAAGATGAAAATAAGGGATGAAGAAATAGAAGATCCTTCGCAGGGCGTGTTTTTATGGAGGGAAATCGGAGAGTATGAGGTAACAGTAGTAATGGGCACCGGACTTTTCAGCTTAAGAAGAGCAATAATGAATTTAATAAAAAGTATGTTTGGATTTACAAAAGACAGTGATGGTTACAGCGATCTCGGAAAACCGCGTGAGAATATATTCAAAAGTATAGTAAGATTTATTAGCAGGTTTAATATAACAAGCCTGGTCCACGGCCAGGATATCTCAAAGGGGGTTGTCTCAGGGGTTCCCGGTATAGACAAAACAGAGCTGGAAGGCATGTCCTATGAAGAAAGAAATATTGTAGGAAAAACAATTATATCCCTGGGAGATCAGGACACTTCCGAGTTAGCTGATTTATCCGATAGATATAATACAATAAACCTGGACATTTCTGTATGGAATGATAAAATTACAGGTAGAATGAAAAAGCTGCCTGTTAATATCCCGACACTTATTAATGGTAAGATGAAACACCTTCCTGTTTATGCTAGAATGGCAGAAGATGGCCGCGTACTGCAGATTGTCATTGGAGACGGAATCAGCCACAGAAGAGAATGGTTGGATACAATAGATATGAAAAGGGCCGTGTTTCAGTTAATGGAAGATATATATAACAACCCGAAAGTCAGGGATGAGCTGAAACGCTTGTCCGGCTGGGAAAGGATATTCCCCGTATCTAGGATTGCTGCTGATATTATAATCGTAAAGGAAGGAAAAAGGCTGGATGTAGAAGATTCAGCTTATCCTGAAATCTTTGAACGTACAGCTTTTATATCCATAGATGAAATGCCCGGCCTTGAAGAGAAAGCAGCTGTTATGGGGGCGGCGATCGAGATAAGCCAGGCAGAGTCTTTTGCCAGGCCGTATCCTTTCAGATATAAGACGGATTCCGCGGGGCTTAGATACGAACTTGCAAAGGAAAAATGTGAATTTGACAGCATTGTGATTTCCGGGGTTGATTTATATGACAGTGAGTATATAAAGAAAGCAAACAGGAGAAAAATAGACGTTTACGGAGAAATTGCGGTTACAGATAGAATAGTTGAGAATTCCGATATGCTGGAGAAGTTTATAAAGCAGGTCGAGTTTCTTGCAGGGTTAAAAGAAAATAAGAAGCATTTGGTTAGGGGTATTACTCTTGATATGACAGAGATTAAAGATTTAAGCGATAAAAAAGTAGAGGAAGTAATCAAACGTATCAGAAACAGGGCAATTTCAATTAACCCTACTGTTGAGCTGAGAGCAGCTTTGCCTTGCAATTGCCAGCGGGTGGGTTTGTTTAGAGAGTTGGGGATACCTATTACATGGAGAGGAGGAAAGCTCATTAGCTTCGAAAATAAGGATTTATTCGAGCCGGAGCTTGTTCCGGAACAGGAATTGAGTTTGGACGAACTAAAAAGAGCACCCGGCCTTGTTTGCACAGGAGATGTTATTAGTGAAATTACAAAAGATGGAATAATAACTATTGGAGGAATAATAGCAAGATTAAGAAGGGCTCATTCTTATGACTCTAAAGAGCAGGCAAGGCGTGCAGTGCATAATTTTAATGATGAGCTTATCCCTCCTTTTAATGAAGGATTGTGGAAAGCTGTTAACATGCTTGCTGCATTAAAAGAGGAAGCAAATCTGTTTAATGAAGCAATAAAGTTATGTGATACCAGTAAAGATTTAAGCCGTACTGTTAAAATCCAGATTAAGAAGTATGCGGCTCGTGGAGACAGGGACGGAATACGCGGAACTATACAGGGACTAATGGAAAAAATGCTGCTTAAAGAGTACGTTACAAGAACGGGAAATACCCCATTCGCGGAGTTTAATGATTCAATTGTATTCGGGGAGATGCTGGTGACAGCCAGAAACAGTATTGACAGGTTTACGGAAGCGGATGTAATGGATGTTAATTTAGATAAAGAGCGGGATTTTGTTATAAATATTATTTACTCTGCACATTTATTAGGTATAGATGACAGTCCTGTGATACAAAGACTGGTTTCAAAGGCAAAGATACCCCCGCTGGAAGCTGTAAATGAGATTGATCATTTCGTCAGCTTGAGGGATGTTAATATATTAAGAGGCAGTATAAGCCAGATTAAATCACAAATAGGAGATTCAATACCAAATACGCTTGAATTTTCGGTAATATTGAGAGTGCTGGATATTTATTCAGACAGGGAAATTTTAGAAAAACTTCTTGAAGAAGCAGGCAATGGGGCTGTTGGAAATCTACAGGCTGCGTTAGGTATCCAAAGCGCTGCATAATTCATATAATCAAGGTGTATACTAGAGAGATACTGCGGGAGGACATTTAATGAGTAGATTTGTTTTAAATAGGTTGATATGGCGTTTTAGTCGTGTTACTAGAAGGATTTTAAGATACGTTTTAACTCTCAATTTCAAAAAAATTGTAGCATTTATAACACTGAGCTGTTTTCTTTTCACTTTTGTGCTGGCTCAAAGCCTGCAGGCAGCAGTTAATAAAATAGAAGAAAACATGAAGCTTGAAGAAATTGGGGGGGATTTTTTCCTGCCTTACAGTATCGGGCATATAACAGATGCAAAGTACTTTGCCGAATCAGATAAGGTGGTAATAAACATTCAGGATTTACACTGTCATCCGGAAGTGCAATTGAATATTTCGAAAGCGATTGCCATTTTAGATGAAAAATACGGCTTAAAGAAGGTTTTTGTTGAAGGCGCAATCGGGGAAGTGGATACGTCATGGCTTGCGTCTATCAAAGACAAAGAATTTAAGCAGAAACTGGTTGATTTATTGATAAACCAGGGAAAACTGACCGGTGCGGAGCATTATTCGATATCTTCGGGTAAACCCGGGTTACTGGCAGGTCTTGAAGATGAAAGAATATATAAAGAAAATATAATAAGGCTAGACAGTATTTTAAATGAATCACCATGGATAGAATTAATCCTTTATAATATGCAAAAAGAAGTCGATGATTTAAAGGATAGATATTATGATTCAAAACATAAAGGCTTTGAGAAACTGGTTAGCTCTTACAGGAACGGCGGAGTTGAGGCAGGAGGATTCTATAGAAAATTGAACGGTTATACAGAAAAACTGGATATAAATTTGGAAAATTACCGCAACATTTCGCTATATCTTAAAATGGTGCGGCTCCGAAAAAATTTAAACCATAATAAAATAAACCGGGAGCTGTATGGTTTAATAGAAGTATTGAAGGAAAAATTGCCGTATAAAGTATATAAGTCCCTGGATGATAGTCTCAAAAAGTATTCAGAGCCAGATGATGTGTATTTGTATATTGATAGAATTATTCATGAATTTGATTTAAAAATAGAAACAAAGTTTCCTAACCTGAAAGAGTTTTTGGAATATGTAAAGTTAAGCCAGGAAGTTAATCCTATAGAGCTCGTAAGTGAAGAAAATATTTTGCTGCAGAAAATAAATATAAAACTCTCAAAGAGCCAGGCCGAAAAAGAAGTGGTTATTTTGGACGGTCTATTTAAATACTACAGTAGTTATTACACAAATAAAATATCAAATAAAGAATACGAATATTTTAGAGAACATTCAGATGATTTTAAAGCCTTATGGAGAAGATATATAGGGGTTGGAAGCATCTCGCAGTTTGAAAGGATATCGGATTTATTTGAC
>JAFGIL010000052.1 GCA_016929635.1 Endomicrobiales bacterium | reverse complement strand
GCTATGTATTTTTAATATATTTTTAAATATATTGATTGATCAAAAAATGAATAACCCAGAAATCTTTTAGGGGCAGGATGCTTATTTAAATTCCGGATTTTTGCGTTTTGGAACTTTATCAGGTGTGGCGGAAAAGATGCCGTCTGCGCCCCATGTAACCAGTTTGTTTATCTCTTTCTGGTTTTCCACAGGCCATACGAAAACTTTATAACCCTGTTTGTGCGCCTCTTGAATGAAGGATTTTGTAACGCAGGTATTTTTGGGGTGGATTGAATAGGCCTTTAACTTTTTTGCAATCCTGAATACGTTATCATTTATCTTATAAATCAGCAACCCTATAGGCACTTTGGGATCAAGCACTCTTACAACCTTTAACGTCTTGACCGAAAATGAAGAAACCAGAAAAGAATGATACTTCCAGCCAAATGCCTTAACGTACCTCTTTATTGTCTGTACTGCAGGTATAGCCGTATGCCTTCCCTTCAACTCGATATTTGAAACTGCTCTTTTGTTTATAAAATTTATTGTTTCTTTAAGGGTAGGTATTTCTTCGCCTTTTCCTGCATCGAGAGTCTTAAGCTGTGCAAGTGTCTTCTTTGCAACGACCCCCTTGCCGTTTGTCGTACGCCTTAAAGTGCCGTCATGGATTACCACCAGTTCGCCGGAAGCGCAAAGATGAACGTCGAACTCTATCATACCGCAGCCGAGCTCTATTGCTTTCTTAAACGATATTAATGTGTTTTCAGGTTCATAGAAACAGGCGCCCCTATGACCTATTCTTAAAACCATGGGATTGTGCTATATTACGGAATCCTAAAATCAGCTTCCTTTATTCTTTTGATTTTTCCATCTTTTATCATTTTAGTCATTCACATAAAAAACACAGGCCGCTTTTTTATAAAACTTTTGATAATAAAAAAGCAGCCCGGTTTTTCCTACTTTAAAACTTTATCGTAAACGTATATGGTATCCTTTATCATTATTTCTTTTGAGTAATGAGTATGCACAATCTCTTTTCCGGTCTGGCCCAGCCTTCTGCTTAAAACCTTATCCCCCAGAAGCTGCATTATTCTGGTGGCCAGCACATCATAGTCATGTACAGGTACAACAAATCCGTTGATGTTATCCCTGATTATCTCCGGCATGCCCCCCATTTTAGAAACAATCATAGGCTTTTCCGTAGCCAGCGCTTCAAGCATTGTAAGGCCGAAAGGCTCAGGTGCTATGGAAGGGTACACGCAAACACTAGCCAAGTTGTACAATTCGGGCATCTCATCCAAGGCAAAGAAATCTATGTATACATTTTTTTTCAGGTTAAAAGCCTTTATCATACTCACAAAATATGCTATGTCGTGCTGCTGCGTTCCGCCCCAGTCGATTATATTTTTACTGCCTGACGTAACAAGTACGGCATTCGGATATTTCTTCTTTATTACTCTCATGGCTTTAATGGACACATGACAGCCTTTTGCCATTCCTATCCTGCAGGGATGTAAAATTATTCTTTTATTTTTCAAATACGGATGTTTTTTTATAATTTTATACGGAGGTTTTTTGGGAGCAAAAACACTTTCATCAACGCCGTGATGTACAACGGTTACTCTAAACGGGTCTATCCCTATGCCCATCAATTCCTTTTTTATGAAATGGCTTACTGCAATAATATGGTCCCACTTTACAAGACGGGTGAGTCGCAGGCACGTTATGTCATCCCACATATTGTGTGCTGTCAGAACAAGCCCTATCCCCTTCTTCTGACACATATTTTCCAATATACTGGTATGCAGCCTGCTGAAGTAATGCATATTATGGCAATGAACGATATCGGGTTTAATTTTGTCGATAACTTTTGCATATAAAGACCTTAATTCCTCTTCTAATCCTTCAAATCCCCTTTTCGAGAGCCAGTTAAGGTCAAACAAAGGAGAGCGCCAGACAGATGCGCCATTATAAGTCTCGTAAGCCTTAGCCTTTTCCGCGGAACTAGTAATCAGGCCTACTTTGTATCCTTTCCGCACAAGGCCCGGAAGCAAAATAGTTAAATGAGTTTCCACCCCTCCGATTGTAGGAGGAAAACCCCAATGCAGCTGTAAAATACTTCTCTTTTTAGACATTTCTTTCCCCAGTCCAACAACTGGTGTTGGATTAAATAATCTATTTGTTTATAAATGTGTACAACCTGTTTGCGGCTATTCTTTCCTGCCTGCCAAAAACTACAATATTCAGGTGTTCCCTTTTAACCGCGTGAAGTTTAACAGATGCTTTCTTATGGTTTATTTCCACGGAAATTTTATGGGATTTAAGCCTGAAGACCAGATTTACATTCTTCCAATGGCCCGGAAGATGAGGATCTATATGTAAAATATTTCCCAGAATCCTTATACCGCAGAATCCGTGAAAAACGACCTGCCAGGTCCCGCCCAGTGAAGCTGCATGTATGCCGTTTTTAGTATTCCCGTAAACATCATGCAGATCCGCGTTAAGAGACAATAAAAAATACTTATACGCTTTGTTCAAATTACTGAACTCAGAAGCAATAATGCCGTGTATAGCAGCACTCAGGGATGACTGATGCATGGTTTTAGTCTCATAAAAATAAAAATTTATTTTCTTCTGGTTATATGAAAACATCTCGGGCAGGACATGAAAAAGCATAATTATATCTGCCTGTTTAATAAGCTGGGTGCTCTGTATATTATCATTCGTAATGCCTTTGGGCATAATAGGTAGAAAGCGGTGGTCTGACTCTTTGATGCTGACATTTTTCCTTTTGAAATAACCCTGAAATGACTCGATTATACCCGTCCTTTTGGAAACAGGAATAAAAATCCCTGAACCTATTTTAAACCACTGCCTCATTGCTTTTTCGTCAACTTTCAATCTATCAAGCAGGGCATGAATCTGTTTGGGAAATTTTCTTCTTAATGTCTTCACTAAAGTCACTGCTATTTTCAAGTTCCACGATGCAATTATATTTGTAAAAGCACTGTTATTGACATGTTCATGAAACTCATCCGGAGATATCACGTCAAGTATTTCGTATTTTTTCATTTTCTTGTTGTACTTTACCCTGCTTGCCCAGAATTGTGCGGCGCTAAGGATTATCTCAAGGCCGTATTTAAGAAAAAACCTGATATCATTTGTAGCCTGAAAATAGTGGTACATCCCGAAAGCAATATCTGCGGTTATGTGGTGTTCCAAATGGCCTGTTAAAACCTGTTTTATTTTTCCTTTGATGTCCTTATACCAGGAAGGGGTTACCTCAACTCCCTTATCGGCTGATTCCCACGGAAACATTGCGCCCATAAAACCTTTCTTTCGCGCGATTTCCCTGGCCTTGTCAATACGCCTGCAACGGTACATAAGGAGGTTCTTTGCTATGACAGGATTCGTATAAATAAAGAACGGGAGGTCAAAAATCTCCGAATCCCAGAAAACATGGCCCCTGTATCCCTCGCCCACAAGACCTTTTGCACCTATGCCTACGTCTAAATCCGTATGCGGCGAAGAAATAACAAGATGATATATGTTGAACCTGAGCGCCTTTAAGGCATCATTGTCGCCTTTGATCTTAATGTCAGAATTTTGCCATATCTTTTTCCAGGCCGAAGCATGCGATTCCAACAATTTATCAAATCCGTTAGTGGTTGCATTTTTTAACAGCTTCAGAGTTTCCTTCTTTATGTCTTTTTGGAGCTTATTCCTTTGCGCAATGAAAGAGATGTATTTTGTTATGCAGGCTGTTTCATTTTTTCTAAGGAGTATTTTAAAAACCCTATGGGACTCAACATGCTTTTTTCTTCCCTTCCTGACTACAATCCTTGTAGCGTAAGATATGGGTATTTCTTTCTCCAGAGTTTCTACTCTAAGATAGTTGTTGTTTCCCTTCTTCTCGTATTCCTCGATATGAAAATGTTTTTTGTCGCCTTCGGTAACGAGGCCTTTATTAAATACGGAAGTATCTACAAACGACCTTATGGTAAACTCTGTCTTTTTATCCAGAGGCGTGATATATACCCGGATTACCGCAATATTGGGGTTACTCATGCTGATGAACCGTAGAGACTGATAATCAAATTTACCGTGATTAACGCTTGAATAAACGGTTTTCCTTGCAAGCAATCCCTTTTGCATATCAAGCCACCTGCTGTGCTTTACTATGTTCATTGCGGCAGCTCCCAGCTTTTCACCTTCGGGAGCCATGACTTTGAAATGAAAAGGTTCAGGCGCGTTTACAAGCTCCTCTACTTCTGCTCCGGTAAAATCATAAATACCGGCAAAAAAAGTTCCCGGCATGCTTCCCTCGGGTTTTTCTTCCAATATACCGCGGCTGCCTACGTAACCGTTACCTAAAGCGAACTGCGTTTCCCTGACATTCTGCAGTTCTGAAGAGTATTCATGATCTGCAATTAGCCACTCGTTATCCGATAAATATTTATCAATAAATTCTACCATAAAATTCCTATAATAGCCTGTTTTATAATAATTTTTATTTTTATATCATAATAATTGCTTTTTGTCAATTTATTATTGTAAAATCAATTAATTATAAAAATCGAAATCCCCCTTTATCCTCCGTTTTAAAGGGAGAATAAGGGGGATTATTTATATTGCTAATTCCTAACTATACTAATCCCTGAGCTATCATTGCACGAGCAACTTTCATAAATCCTGCTATGTTTGAACCTGCAACCAGATTTCCAGGCATTCCGTACTCTTCGGAAGCCTCTTTAGCCGACTTGTGAATGTTAACCATGATTGTATTCAGCTTTTTGTCGGTCTCTTCAAAAGTCCACGGCAATCTTTGAGAGTTCTGTGACATTTCTAATCCTGAGGTCGCAACTCCGCCTGCGTTTGCTGCCTTGCCCGGGCCAAAAGAAACCTTGTTATCCAGGAATACTTTCACTGCTTCCGGAGTGCAGGGCATGTTAGCACCTTCAGCTACTGCTATGCAGCCGTTTTTAACAAGCGTCTTTGCCGCATTCCCGTCAAGCTCATTCTGTGTAGCACTCGGGAGTGCCACGTCGCATTTTATCTGCCAAATGCCGTTACATCCTTCTTGATACTCCGCAGATTTATGCTCGTTTACATACTCTTTAATTCTCTTGCGCTCAACTTCTTTAAGACGTTTGATTGTATTTAAATTAATACCGTTCTTGTCATATATATATCCATTGGAGTCAGACATGGCAACTACTTTTGCACCCAGCGCAGTGGCTTTCTGATGTGCATATATTGCCACATTACCTGAACCGGAAACCACAACTGTCTTGCCTTTAAAAGACTCTTTTCTGTCTTTGAGCATTTCGTCGCAAAAATAAACGCATCCGTATCCGGTTGCTTCTGTTCTTACCAAAGAACCTCCGAAATCAAGGCCTTTCCCCGTAAGTACTCCGTTGAATAATTTTGTCAGCTTCTTCCACTGGCCGAACATATAAGCAACTTCACGTCCGCCTACTCCGATGTCTCCCGCGGGTACGTCCGTATCAGCGCCGATATGTCTGTACAACTCATTCATAAAACTCTGGCAGAATCTCATCACTTCAGAGTCCGATTTGCCTTTGGGGTCGAAGTCCGAACCGCCTTTAGCGCCGCCCATCATAAGGCCCGTGAGTGAGTTTTTGAAAATCTGCTCAAAACCTAAAAACTTAATGATTCCAATATAAACTGAAGGATGGAATCTTAATCCGCCTTTGTAAGGGCCGAGAGCAGAGTTAAACTGTATCCTGAAGCCTCTGTTAACCTGCATCTTTCCCTTGTCGTCCTGCCAGGGAACTCTGAAAATAATCTGCCGTTCCGGCTCAACGATACGCTCTAATAAATTCAACTGTTCAATTTCTGGATTTTTCTTTACGACTGGCCTGAGTGAGTTTAGAACTTCATCAACTGCCTGGTGAAATTCCGGCTCGCCGGGATTTCTTTTTTTCGTTATTTCCAATACTTTATCTACGTATTCCATTTTACCCTCCGCCTTTGAGGATTCCAATGTAGCTGTAGGCATCTGTGCCCTCCTTAGTGGTTCAGATGAATCAAATGATTGACACGGACGCCTTTGTCTCGGTAGGTCTAATCGGCTTGAATCTGAAAAACCTTAAACCCGGCAAAAAAAGTGGAACTCCGTTGTCACCCGATTCCCGGATTGTTTTATTATGTTCAAAGATTGTGATATATTATATAGAACTAATAAAAAAAAGTCAATCTGGTTTTACGATTGCGGCCGGGCAAGGCAGTTTAAGATATGAATTTAGAAAAGTTTTCAAGAATTGTATATGCCAGCTGACAGGATGCCTCTTTTTTCCCATATGTGTCTTTTATAATTTTTATAACGTCTCTTTTGGATAACTCTGGAATGCCATCGAGCCAATTTTTAATCATTTCCGGTTTTATTTCAAAATGAAATTGAAAAGCATATGCATTCTTATTTACTTTAAATGCCTGGAAGCACAAGGAATTTTCTGCCAGCACAGTTGCATTTTCCGGAAGTTCGAATTTGTCCTCATGCCACTGAAAAACATCCAGCAGGTTATCGGTATTTTCGAATACAGGATCAATTATACCCCTGCACGTTAACGGGACTTTATACCATCCGATTTCTTTTTCCCCAGCTTTTAAGACTTTTGCTCCCAATGCTTTAGCAAGAATCTGAGCCCCCAGGCAGACCCCGATAAAAGGTATATTATTTTTTAAAATTTCCCTGATGAAGGTGTCTTCCTCTTTAAGAAAAGGGTATTTATCTTCATCATATACATTCATCGGACCGCCCATGCTTACAACTGCCTGAATGTTTTCTATGCCGGAAGGAATCTTTTCCCCTTTTTCCAGTTCAATTGTTTTCAGAGAATAGCCTTTTCTTTCAAAGAAGTCACCGATTAAACCGGGTCCTTCCGATAGTGTATGTTTGATTATTAATATCATTACTTTATTATAACATAGAGCGGATAGTTTTTCTATACGCTCTACGTTAAACGTTACTCCTACTTTGTCGTAAACACCTCAAAACCTGCGTATGATTCCATCCCGTGCTGCGTAATATCGAGCCCTTTAAGCTCATCATCCCTTGAAACGCGAAGCCCGATAAAACCATCGATTGTTTTAAACACAACAGTCATGAAAATCGCCACAAAAACAACAGCAGAGACTACCCCTAAAACCTGCACGCCAAGCTGGGAAAACCCGCCGCCCTGGAATAAACCGTCATTTGCAAGCCCCAGAGCTTTTCTCCCGAACAAACCTACTGCGATTGTTCCCCATATGCCGTTCATCATATGTACAGGGACCGCACCCACAGGGTCATCGACATGAATCTTATCAAGAAATAACGTCCCTGCTACTACTATGACTCCCGCAACTATGCCAATGAGAATAGCCTCATGAGGCATCACAAATGCACACGGTGCCGTAATTGCAACAAGGCCTGCAAGAGCTCCGTTCATTGTCATTGTAAGATCCGGTTTCCCGAACTTCGACCATGCAAAAAACATAGCTGTTAAAGCCCCTGAAACCGCAGCGATATTCGTTGTCATTGCTACATGTGCGATTGCCTTGCCGTCGCCAACGCTTAAAGTGGACCCCGGATTAAATCCAAACCATGCAAACCAAAGTATCAAAGTACCTAAAGATGCCAGTGCCATTGAGTGACCTTCTATTGCATTTGCAGAACCATCTTTGTTGTACTTACCTTCCCTGGGACCTAGTACAAGCGTGCCGATAAGAGCAGCTGTTCCGCCAACTGCATGAACGACTGTCGAGCCTGCAAAATCACCGAATCCCATACCTGCTAACCATCCGCCGCCCCATATCCAATGACCTACGATAGGATACACACTCGCCGAAATTATAAATGAGTAAATCAGATAGGCCTTAAATTTCATTCTTTCAGCAACGCCTCCTGCAACAATTGTTGCAGCCGCACCGCAGAATACTGCATGGAAAAACCAGTTTGCATACAGAGGAATATTCCCGTGGGCTACAGCATCTGACAGAAAAAATCCCTTAAGCCCGATAAATCCCGTACCTTCGCCAAACATTATTGCATAACCGAACATGAAAAATCCCATCGAAGCCATGCAGAAATCCAGAAAGTTGTTCATTAGGATATTGCACGTATTCTTAGTCCTGATCAGTCCTGCTTCCAGCATCCCGAACCCTGCCTGCATTATAAAAACCATAGATGCAGCTATCAACACCCACAATGTATCAATCCCTGATGTCGTCATATTCATTTTTTAAACCTCCTTTTTAGCATAGAGCGTAGAGCGTTTAGCATATAGTTTTTATTATGTCTTATACACTATCCGCTATTCGCTAAACGCTATTATTTATCCTATTGCCTCATTACCCTCCTCGCCTGTACGGATACGTATGCATCGCGGCAAATCTGTTACGAAAATTTTGCCGTCACCGATACTGCCTGTGCGGGCTCCTTTAATAATGGCATCAATTGTAGGTTTCACGAAATCCTCATTAACAGCTATCTCCAGGCGAATCTTTTTAAGCAGGTTTACTTCATGAACGACACCCCTGTACGTTTCGCTGTAACCTTTTTGCTGCCCGCATCCCAATGCATTGCTTACAGTCATCTTGTAAACCTCTGCGTTGTAGAGCTCCTTTTTAACGTCAGGCAGTTTGTGCGGCTGAATCATTGCAACAACTAACTTCATATTATCCTCCTCGCCGGGCTTCGACACTTGCCGAGCCGGGCTTTTTTTAGTTTATTCCGTAGTAAATATTTGGAATCCGGAATAAGATTCCATACCGTGTTCGGAAATATCCAATCCTTTTAATTGTTCTTCATCTGATGCTCTGAGCCCTATCAGTTTCTTCGCTACAAAAAATACCAATAAAGCGCTCGAAAACACCCAGAAGAAGACAGACAGTACGCCTATTAACTGTGTTATAAACAGGCTCGGTCCTCCGCCGAAGAACAACCCGTTAACACCTCCGACTCCGCTGGCTGCTCCGTACTTAGCTTCGGCAAATAACCCTACGGATAATGTACCCCAGGCTCCGCAAACGCCATGAACCGACACCGCTCCGACAGGATCATCAATCTTCAGCACCTTGTCTATAAACCCTACACTGAATACAACCAAAATTCCGGCAAGCCCTCCAATAATAACCGCACTTAACGCTGAGACCGAAGCACAGCCGGCCGTAATACCCACAAGGCCTGCAAGAGCGCCATTCAGTGCCATGCTGGTATCCGGTTTACCATATTTAATCCATGTAACTATCATGGCAAATACAGACCCGGACGCTGCAGCAAGGTTGGTTGTAACGGCAATAACCGCAATACTCAGATTCGTGCCGGAAGTCGTACTGCCCGTATTGAATCCAAACCAGCCGAACCATAATATGAACACGCCCAGGGCAGCTATCGGGATATTGTGTCCCGGTATAGCGTTTGAGCTTCCGTCTTTGTTGTACTTCCCAAGCCTCGGGCCTAACAGCAAAGCGCCTGCCAGCGCAGCCCAGCCGCCTACTGAATGCACGACAGTAGAACCTGCAAAGTCTATTATTCCCTTTGACGAAAGCCAGCCGCCGCCCCATATCCAGTGGCCTACCACCGGATATATGAAAGCGGTTATGAACACACTGTAAAAAAGGTATGCGCTGAACTTTGTCCTTTCAGCCATTGCACCCGACACTATGGTTGCAGCCGTAGCGGCAAATACCACTTGGAACATCCAATAGGCAAACTGCCACAGGCCCTCGCTGGTTGACGGGTCGGCACTCCTGAAAAAGAAGTTGTCAGTTCCGAAAAGACCTGCCTTGCTCGCGCCGAACATCAGCCCGAAACCTATCAGCCAGTATGCCAGAGAACCTACGCTGAAATCCATCAGGTTCTTCATCATAATGTTTGCGGCATTCTTCGCTCTTGTAAAGCCGGACTCAACCATGGCGAAACCTGCTTGCATGAAAAACACCAGAAATGCCGCGATTAAAGTCCACACTGTATCTATAGCCGTAACATTCGATTTTACGGACGGCTCATCCGCAAAAACACTTACCGTCAAAAGCGCAACTAATCCCAATCCGTACAACATCTTCCTCTTTAAGAACTCTATTAATCTGTTAAACATTTTATTTTCCTCCTTAAATAAAAAAAGCCCGTTAGTCCCGCTAAGCGGGATTAACAGGCTGCAGTGCCTCTAAATAGAAAAAACCCCTTTAAGTATCTTTACTTAAAAAGGGCTTCGTTGTCCTGCGTCAATCTCAAAATCCTTGAGATCGTCCTGAATATTAAGTTGTAAAATAAAAAACTCCTGTTTTACGTCAGGAGCATCTTTGCTTTTTCTAAGACATCTATGTCTTATGTATAAAGTATAGCACAATTTATAAATTTTGTCAAGTAGCCCTAAAAATACTTCATTTAATGCCCTTTAAATACTTCTTTCTCCAGCACATCTGCTATATTCTTTGCTATTAATTTATTCCCTTTAACAGTACAATGCCCGAAGTCTTTGGCAAACATATCATCAAAATATATTTCACTGCCTTCCCTGTTAACGGCATTCTCAAATGATTCTTTATTTTCCACGAATATTATCCCGTTGGAAGGTTTCAGCAGTTTCTTTAACGGCTCTATGCTCCGCATGGGATATTGCATACTCACCAGCTTTATTCCTTTGCTCAATACTGCATTTTTCAACCTGTTATAATTATACCCTGTTGTAAGGCTGTAATATGCCACTCTTTTGCCTTGTATTCTTTTCAGCACTAAATCTATCTCCGCGCTGTTTAATTCCAGGCCGGAATGTTCTTTACCTGATAAGCTTCTGTGTATTTCTATCCCTTTCTTATAAAACTTTTTTGCCTTTTCATATATGTCCAGTATCTGGTATAAATGAGCCAGGCCGAAATAAACGGACGGGTTATCAGGATTATTCTTTATCAGGTCATCATATTCCTTCTCCAGCTCTTTCTCCTTATTTTCCCCGAAATAATAATTATTAATTGCCGTGTATAATAAAAAATTATCCGAATATTGCTTCAATATTTTTAAAAAATATTCCTCTGCTTCCTCAAACCTTCCCTGATCTTTGTATGTATACCCCAATCCCACATAACCCCATTCACAACAGGGATGCCTGCTTATAACTTCTTTGTAGATTTTCTCGGCTTTTAAATACTCCTTTTCCTCCTTATATTTATTGCCCAGGTCCATTAGTCTTTTTATGTTTTCGTATTCACTTTCTGTTAAATCTTGTTTTTTTAAAATAGCTTTTTCCCTTCCTTCATACCGCCCGATACTCAGGGTGCTTTTTATATGTAATCCCAGAAGCTTAAATAACTTGTATAGCTTCAAGTTTTTAATTACATTTTTATCTTCTACAATTTCAAACACAATTTCATCATTACTATCATTTACACCCATCATGGTTATTATCATATCAGGACTGTACTTTTCTATATTGGCCTCAAGGTTCATTAAAATATGGTTTGTCTGATATCCTGCCTTGCCTTCATCTATTACCTTAAACTTTACTCCCATATCCCTGCTGTTTAATTCCTGTTCAAGATATTTGGGGTACTGCCTGTCTGTCGTGGATTCGCCCAGACATAATATAATGTATTTATTTTCATCGCCGCGGATAATCCTGTTTCTGTAATCCTTTACCTTTAAAATCACATATGCCGTGCCACGCAAACCCACCTCAAGCACTGCAACGGATAATAATATTCCTAATAGTACAAGCCCTGCTTTTTTCATGGTTTCCTATCTCTGAAATATTTCTTTCTCTAATACGTCTGCTATGTTCTTTGCTATCAGCTTATTTCCCTTTATCGTGAAATTGCCGAAGTCCCCGGAAGACACATCATAAAAATACCTCTCGCTCCCTTCTTTATTTACCGCGTCTTCGAACATTTCCTTATTGCTCATAAATATTATTCCTTCATTGGGCTCCAGCAGCTCCTTTAAAGGATCTATGATCATAGTAGGATACTGCATGCATGCCAGTTTTATTCTTTTATCCAGGACTATTTCTTTTAATTTATTGTAGTTATACTTTGCTGCCAGGCTGTACCATCCTGTTTTCCGGCCTTCCAGTTTTTTAAGCGATAAAGTAACACTTTTTTTGCTGCCGCTTTGCTTCTGCGTCTTGCTTCTATGCATTTCTATTGCTTTCTCCATTAACTCCATTGCTTCTGTAAATAAATCCCGGTTTTGATAAAACCTGGCCAATTCGAGATACGCGATATCATTATCAGGATTGAGCTCAATTACTTTTTTCATTAACTGTTCTGCTTCTTTGTTCAATCCCTGCCTGCGGCATGCTATAGCTAATTCTTTATATGCCCATTCGTTTTCAGGATTGATTGCAATAGCTTTCTTGAGCAGATCTTCTGCCTTTTTATTATCCCCTTTATTGCGGCACATCCTGCCCAGCAGAATATAAGGCCATTCATTATCCGGATTAATTTTTATTGCCTGCCTTAATAAATCCTTTGCTTTCTTATTCAAGCCCTGCTCCATGTAGCACTTGCCTGCTTCCAGGTATAACGCCCCGTCTTTAGGATTGACTTCAAGTGCTTTTTTTAATGCCTCTTCTGCCTGGCTATCCAAACCTTGCTCTATATAAGATTTACATAATTTCATATATGCCGCTCTATAACCAGGTATAACCTCTGCCGCCTTTCTGTAAAATCTCTCTGCTTTTTTATACAAACCCCGTTTTGTGTAATAGTTGCCCATTTCCATATATATCCACTCATTTTTAGGACTAATAGCAATTGCCTTTTTCAGGCTTTTATCTGCCTTTTCATTCAAGTCCTGATTCAGATAACATATGCTCAGTTTTGTATATATCAACTCATTGCCGGGATTAATCTTTATCGCCTTATTAAATAACTTCTCTGCCTGCTTATTTAAACCTCTCTCAAGATAGTAATTGCCCAATTCCGAACACACCCATTCATTTCCGGGATTAATCCTCATGGCCTCCTTAAATAATTCCCCTGCCTTTCTGTCTGATCCCTGCTCTATACAAAACTTCCCGAATCCGGCATAAATGTATTCATTTCCGGGATTTGTCTCCATCAGCTTATTGTATTCTTTAGCTAACTCATTGCTGTTTTCTATTTTGTTAAAGTAGTCATTTACCAGAATGTAAACCCATTTATCATACGCTGCCAGCCTGAACCCCTTAAGGATAAATTCCTTTGCCTTTTTCTGCTTGCCCTGCTCGTCATAAGCAAATCCCAGCCCGATGTATCCCCACTGGTAATCAGGATACTTCTCTATTATCCCTTTATAAATCTTCTCTGACTCTTCATATCTTCCTTTTGCCTGGTACTTTTCAGCTATATCTATTTTTTTCTGTACTTCTTCCACTATGTTTTTTTTCTTTTGAAGGCCCGCATCATCAGTTTTAACTGCTTTTATATCATGTTTTTTCCCAAATCCTGCGGTACTTTTAATGTATGACGCCAATAAGAAGGCCAGCTTATAAATCTTCAGGCTTTTTATTATTTCTGCATTCTCCCTGCTCTCAAACACAACTTCGTCTTTGCCATCGTTTATACCCATCATGGCAATTATCATGTCGGGTTTGTATTTTTCTATATTGTATTCCAGGTTTGCAAGAACATAACTTGTCGTACACCCGCCCTTGCCTTCATCTATAACTTTAAACTCCACGCCGAGATTTCTCTTATTCAGCTCCTGCTCAAGGCATCCCGGATACTGGCCTTCCGTCGTTGACTCGCCCAGACACATTATTACATACTTGTCTTTATAACTCGCCATGCTAGACATGGCCCTGTCCTTGTAATCCCTAACCTTAACAAGGACATAACCGGCACTCCTAATTCCTATCTCAAGCACTGCCGCCGATAAAATTATCCCTAATAATATCAATCCCGCTTTTTTCATATTCCCCTATCTTTTGAATACTTCCCTTTCCAGCACATCTGCTATGTTCTTTGCTATCAGTTTATTGCCCTTAATAG